>CAMJPB010000001.1 GCA_946407815.1 uncultured Caryophanales bacterium
AACCATATGCTTGATTGTTTAACCACATATCCTTTTGAAATTATTGATGAATTCAAAGGTTTCTCTAGACCTTTTGGAGATAGAGGCAATCGAGGAGACACAATAGTGGGTAACGATGTCTGGATTGGTCAACACGCTACAATATTGCCAGGAGTTCATATCGGTGATGGAGCAATTATTGGTGCCAACGCAGTTGTGACAAAAGATGTTCCTCCATATGCCGTAGTTGTGGGCAATCCAGCAGTCATTAAGAAATATAGATTTGATCAAGAAACCATTGATCTTCTATTAGAACTTAAGTGGTGGGACAAAGATATAGAAGAGATCAAAAAACTTATTCCATTACTCACCGGTGATTTAGAAAAGTGTAAAAAAGAACTGAAAGAACTTCTTAAAAAGTAGTGGTCGGTTGGTGTAGCGTTAGTAACGTTGTATCAAAACACTGAAAACCTGCTATTGATTAATAAAGCTAACTTGAAGTTATCTAATTTTAATAAAAGTTATGATATAATCCTTCCAAGGAGAATAATAGTGGACTTTACTCACTCTGAAGAGTATCAATTATTTGTTGGTCTTCATGACACAATGATTAATGATGAGCTTGTTAAGGAAGCGGAACTCGAAAAGATGATTATCGGCTTTTTCGAAAAGCAAAAAGTTGATTTTACTATTTTTAAATGTGAAGGCGGATATTTATATGGTGACAAGAACTATGTTCTTGAAAACGCTCTTTGTATTAACATAATCGGAGTTAGTGAAAGCAACATGTTTCATTTAGCAAAAGCGGTTTCGATGTTTATGAACCAAGAAAGCGTTTTGCTAGTGAGAAACAGAATTAAGTCTATAATTTGCTAAATATGGGTAATAAATTTAATGAAGCGACCAAATACGAAATATTTATTGGTTTAAAAGATAAAGATAGTTATCAAGAAATCTTTAATATTAAAGATTTTGAAAAAGCCTTAACTTTTATCTGCAAAGAAAAAGAAATTAATTTCTCCTTAATTACCCAATTAGGTGGTTATAAACATAATAAAGGCTATACAACAGAGACAAGTCTGCGCATTGTTCTTATCGGAGCAAATTTAAATGAAGTCACCGAGCTAGGAAACTGGCTAAAAAAGAAAGTTAATACAGACGCCATTCTGATTACTAGCTCTGAAATTGAATACGCTTTTATTAGTTAAAATAAATCTTTATTAACTGGTGATCTCTCATAAAGTAAAAAAGGAGCTGTTTAGCTCCTTAAAAGTAATAATGCATTAAATCCTAATTACTTTTGGATCATATTTAAGGCTGAAAAAACTTCGCAGGTTGCATTGATATCTGTGTAGAAAGTTAAATTATCAGCCTTTTGTTTTAAATCAGGATTTGACTTAATAATTAAGTCTCTTAGCTTAACTAAGTCAGCATTTGTAATCATACAGACATGTTGAATGTCGTTTTCTTTGGTCCAGTTATATTCTCTTTTGACAAACTTGTTATTAACAGTATTAATTTCCACAAATTTATCAAAAGGAAGTGGTTCATACTTGTAAACAAAATATGAGTTTGCAAGCCATCGATTATGTTCGAGGTTAGATATTTTCAAAACTGGATTATTTGGGTCAATATTTGGATAACCACAATTAGCAATTTTGTCTTGAAGCTCTTTTTTAATGTCTTTGTTAGAATAGTTGTTAATTATTTGATAATTCTCATCAATTTCATAACCAAGAAGTTTGAGTTTCGCTTTAAGCGAATAGTTGGTCTCTATATTTGCTAAAGTCTCTTTTTTATTAAGATGGAACCATTTTGTTTTTGCTTCATTAAAATCTGCAATGCCATAGTACGACTTCATTGCCATTAATCCTAGTAAATCTAAAACGCGATAGTGGTTAGGAATAAATGTTGAAATAAGGTTATCTTCTCCAAACATAACAATTGGAACAAGAGTGTTACCTGCGTTTGAAAATTTAATGCTATTAAATTCTTGCTGGGTTAAAACAAACGATTTAGAAGCACCAGATTGATTTTTTTCAGTATTGTTTTCTTTAAAGAAAGAGCCTGTTTCTTTATCATGAATTCTAACGAAAATTACGCATTTAGAAAGACGCTTTTTTTCAACGTTGTTTAGAATAGCCTTTCTTAAATATAATGCTGCCTGAATATTTGAATTTATATTTCCTAAGGAAATAACAAAAGATTCAAATCCATTTTCTGAGAAGCGATTTTCTTTGGTTTTTATTTCTTGGATGTGCTTATTTAAGATCTCGTACTCTAAAATATTTAAGCCGTTGCAATATGAATCTACACTATATAAGAATGGGATATTTCCATCTTTTTTAGTGTAAATATTGTTATTCTCCGCACTGAAGTTATCAGCGTTTTCATCTAAAATGTGATAATGAACTTTATTAATTGAGTCTCCCCAAAGTTGATAGGATTGGATCATTTTATTAAAAATGTTTTTGTTAACTTTTCCAAACCCAAGGAACGAAACATTGAAGCCTTCATTATCAACATCTGTGATTTTTTCGTATTCTACGAACTTATCAATTGTGTTATTCATAATGAAATCGGTGGATACGATGTCATATTGAGATAAGGTGTTGATTATATGAAGAGTTCTATTAGAGAAATTGTTATTGAAATCAATGTCAGATTCATTGTAGTTAATTAAAACTTTAAATTTGTCTAACATTGTTAATTCAGCTTCACTTAAAGGATTTTTATCCTTGAGCTTCTTAAATTTATTGCTTTCTATAATAGCTTGAGAAAAGTTTTCAGCGAACTTTAAAGAGAGTGAATCATCTGAGAAAAGTCCATAGAAGAAAACCCTATGCTTGCTTCCAAATTTTCTAAATAATGCCTTGAATAATCCGTCAGTAAAGTTTTCAACTTTAAGATGGAAACCTTTTCCTAACAACATGTCTTTATACTCGGTTCCTTCTTGTGTTTTTTGTGAGGCGCGAGTGACATATAGAATGACCACGTTGTTATCATCTTTTTGAAGATTTTCTGCAAACTTTACTGCGACTTCTGATTTTGGGTCTGAAAAAATATAATAAACATCACTTTTTGTGAAGATAAATTTGCAAACTGAAATAACCTTTGCTTTAAATGCTGAGACTGTGAATAAAATGACCGAAATAGATGCGGTGGTTAAGGCAAAAATTGATGTAATAACATAACCGATTCCAAAGGCTGCGTAATATGGGCCAAGATTTACGTATGCTGAAATTGTGGCTTCATCAAATGAAATCGCAAACATCTTTAATGCATCAAAGAACGAACCTGCGATTGCAATAAATGGGTTAATTTTTACCTCTGGTGGAACAGCTGGATTAAGGTTTGCGAATATTGAAAACACTAAACATACAACGTATGCTGCCAAGATAGGAATAATTGTACTACCAACAATTTTATATTTATTAATTTTTATAAAAAAATTAAGACCTATCAAAGTAAACACAACGCCCATAAATACGAGCAGTAAAATAATTATTGTTTCCATATTTTTTTCCTTAAGCTATTTCTATTCGTCTACTAGTATTTTATACTATTTCATGAATCATAAAAAGTTATTACTCATTTTGTAGAGCAACTTGATTATCTTTCAATGGTAAAAATGGACGCAGCAAAGTTAAAAAGTGACGATTTCTCGATAATTTCACGAGATTGCATTGGCGGAATTTTATACCACCAACTTGGAAAGAAATTTTTAAGTCCAACAATTAATCTATTTTTCACGATTGAAGATTTTAACTATTTTTGTAAATATTTAAAAACTTACATAAAAGCAGATCTTAAAGTATTTAAGGATGATAATGTTGATTATCCGGTTGGCTTATTAGTCCCTAAATCTTTCTTTAGAAAGTTAAAACCTCTAAGAGTGGATTTCATGCATTATCCGACATTTGAGAATGCAAAAGAAAAATGGGAAGAGCGAAAGAAAAGAATAAATTACAACAAAATTCTTGTAGTAAATTCTTGTTGTTACTCTACTGAAGTAGATTCTCTAAAAGAGAAAGATATAAAGAACTGGAGCAAAATCAAATATCCTAAAGTGATGCTTGTTGAATCATCTTTTGGTTTTGAAAATGAATTCATTATTAAAAAGCCTGAAGATTGCAAAGAATTTGCATGGCTTTTGTTCCAAAAAGATAAAAGTAATGATTTAAGAGTTTTCAATGACTTTGACTTTATAACTTTTATTAATAAAAATATTTAAAATTTATGTTAGAATATCATTTAACTACTAGGAAATAGGAAACAATCTATGTATCGCAATTTTATTTGTTATCGTGGTGGCAGTTCTGCGGGTTCTTTTTTTGGTGAAGAAATTTATTTAGCTGCTAAGAAAGTAGAAGATATTGTTGGTAAAACATATTTTTCTTTGTATAAAGAAAATAGCGAAGAGATTAGAAATTTCCTAAATGATCCAAAACAGCACTTAGGTGAAATTAGGAATTTCATCATGATTCTTACTAAAGGTTTCCTTGATGCGTTTTTAATTAATGGAGAACCTAATCCTAACTCAGTCACAAGAATCGAACTTGAAGAAGCTCTTAAGAATAAAAATTTAAGATTTATTCCTATTCAATTTGCTGATTTTTCATGGAATGACAAGACTGATGGAATAGTTAATAAAGACATTTTAGTTAAACTTTATGGTGAAGCAGGTGCTGATAGAATTATTGGTTCACCAGCAATTAATTTCACTTCAAATTTAAAAGATGAAATCGTTGAAAAAGTCGTTTCTGAATTAGATGATCAAGGGCTTATTAAGTTAAAAGTTAATAAAGATATTGTTTACAAACTTGAATCAACTCCTTCAGTAACTCCTAAGCCAGTTTTCTGCGGTAGAGAAGAAGAACTTAGACGCATTAGAGAATTATTTGATAATGGTGATCGCATTATTTTCTTACAAGGTATTGGAGGCATCGGAAAGACCGAGATTGCAAAGCAATACGCTAAAAGAAATAAAGCTGATTTCGACACAATTATCTATGCAACATATACAAATTCAGTTGTTGAACTTGTTTCATCACAAAACTATTTTAAATTAAGTCCAAACTTCCCAAGACTTGTCTTAAAAGACGGCAGTCAAGAAAGCGATATTGATTATTTCAAGAGAAAATTAGAAGAAATTAAAAATTTCGCCACTGACCGCACTTTGATTATCATTGATAACTTTGATGTTATGGATGATGAATACTTTAAGTTGCTGGTGGACGGCCGCTATAAAATGATTATCACAACTAGATGTGATTATTCTCGTTTCTATCCTGTTATTAAAGTCGAAGCACTTTATGATATTGCTCAACTAAAGCAAGTATTTTTAGATAATTATCAAGGCTACATTGTTGATGCGGACGACCCAGATTTAGAGCAATTAATTACTCTTGTTAATCGTCACACTTATACAATTGAGCTTTTAGCTCAACATATGGAGAATAGCTGCCAAACAGTTCAAGAAATGATTGAAGTGTTAAAAGACCGTGGCATTGTCTCACTTGATGAAAAAGTTAGATCAACATCTGACTCAACTCAAGTTGCATATGAAAACTTACTTAAAATGTTCAAAGTCTTCGATTTATCTAGCGATGATAAATACGTTCTAAAGATCTTATCTTTAATGCCTTTAGGTGGAGTTAATGTTAAAGATTTAAAGAATTGGATTGGAACTGAAGGACTTAAGACTGTTAAAAACTTAGAAAATAGAAGCTGGGTAACTAACACTTCTAACGGTATTGCTTTACACCCAATTATTAGAGAAGTCGTTAGACATGAACTTAAGGTAAGTGAAGCTGACATTGAGTCATTCCTAAGTGCTTTTAACGAAACAATTAAAGAAGAAAAATCATGGCATTATGTCATGGATGTTAGAAATTATTACGCTGAAATTACTGCCGAAATTATCAAAATCCTTAAGGATATTAACGATAAAACGCTTCAATTATATAAGAATGCAGAACTCTTATTCTCATTTGGTGTTAGACCAACTCAGGCAGTGGAACTCGGCACTAGACTTTTCAAATATTTTGAAACTAAAGATGGTGCAGATTGCTATGAATGTGCCTATTATTCATTCCAAATTGGCTGGACATATTTATTTAATATGCAACTTACCGACGCCATTTCTAATGCTGATAAATGGTTCAATGTTTCATTTGATACATTTAGAAAACTCTCACTTACCAAAGAAGATGAGTTTGCTTTCTATGGCCATTTGTTAACTCATTTATGCCGCATTAATTTAATTAAATACACAAATAGTGGAGATGCTTCTTTATTTAATCTCGCATTAAAATATGGTGAAGAAGCACTCGATAATGCTTTAAAGCATTTTGATACAAATTCCCCATTCTATTCTAGACAAGCTGTTGCCTACATGCAGTTATCTGAGGCGTATGTTACAAACAAAGAATACGATAAGGCTTTAGACTACATTAATCACTCTTATGACATCATCGTCTCCTTATTTGGAGAAGAAGATTCAGATACATTAAATGTTTGTAGTAGAAAAGCTTTGATTTTATATAACTTAGACCGATATGAGGAAGCCTTAGATTTATCTAAGAAGAACCTTATTTTGTACGATAAATATTTCGGAAAGATGAACTATTTAAGATTTGAGCAGCTTATGACAGCATATCGCTCAAGCAAGAAACTTGGACACGATGAGGAATGCAAAACACTTCGTGAAGAAGCAATCCAAGTTGCTGATCAGTTATTGACATCTGACTCCCCAATCGTTAAGGAGTTAAATGATTAATATTTAATATTAGGAGAAAAATATGAACGCAGAATTAAAAGAATTTTTGCAAAGCATCCTTGAGATGAGCTTCGAAGAAAAGGTTGGATTAGGCAAAAGCGCACTTGCTGAGTTCACTCACGCATTAGCTGATTATGGACTTTCAGACAATGAAATTGGTGCTTCTATTGTTGGTTTCACCAGATTATTCGTTTCCGCTGATTACGATTGTGGAAGAGAAGAATATGAGTTCTTCAAAGCAGTTACTGGTCAATACATTTCAGAATCTGATTTCTATGATTTAACCAACCACGGAAGAGATACTGATTTCTTACAAAGCGCTGGTGAATATCTCGATTCTATGACATTTGAGCAAAGAAGAGCCATTGTCATTTATGGTGTTGCTTTATTAAGCTGCGACAACGTATTAAAAGTTGACGAGATTAAGATGATTGAAGCCATTCTTGGCCAATAATTATTTAATAATTAAACATGTATCAAAAGATTAAAAAACATTTTTTAGAACACGCAAATGAGGTTGCTTTAATCTACAAAGATAGGCAAGTTTCTTATAAGGATTTAGGTAAGCTTATTAACGAGATAAGTGATCGTTTAGAGCACACTTTAGGCGTGAAAGAAAACGATGTTATTTTAATCGCAATACCAAATACAATTGAAGCTGTGACAAGCATCTATGGCGTAAATAAAATCGGTGCAATATGTGATATGATGCATCACATTTGCCCGTTTAATATGATTATTAATAACGCCATATTTACTGAAGCAAAATACCTTCTTCTTTCAGATAAGGTAGTCAAAGACTACGTTGAAGATTATAAAAAATACAAAGATAAGATTTACCTATTCCAAAGTGATGACGAAGAGAGAATTCCGGGTTTTAATTATTTATTAGACTTAAGTCTAACTTATAAAGAAACAAGAGAATGCCACGATGATAAAAAGACATCATTTTATCTTCAATCTGGATCGACAACAGGAAAATCAAAAAGTATTTGTTTAAATTCTTATTCTTTCGACATTCTTGTTGATGAGTTTCCGAAACTTTTAAATACAGACAAGCACTTAAATTATGCTTCCGTATTGCCGCTTCATCACGGTTTCGGTCTTTGTATGTGCATGCATGCTGCTCTTTCGTTTGGAAATACACTGATTCTTTTTTCTAAATTTAGAACTCAAGACTTTATAGATGCGATGAACAAATATAAGATCCATGTGATTAATGGAGTTCCCACAATTTACGAAGCACTTTTAGCGAATCCAAATTTTTACATTAGTAAAAATATTAAAGACATTTATATGACTATGTGCGGAGGGGACGGAACTTCCAGAAGTTTAAAAGAGAGATGGAATAAGGCGATGAAAGACGGAGGAAGTAGTTGCCTCCTTTGCGAAGGTTATGGCTTAACTGAAACAGTTACCGGAATTGCTCTTAACACTTATGAACACTACAAAATTGAAGGTGTTGGAAGAGCATTTTCATACGCTGAATTCATTATTATGGATGAAAATCATAACATCCTCAAACCATACGAAATTGGCGATGTCTGCATTAGATCAAAATGTATGATGAACGGTTATCTAAAAGACGAAGAAGCAACCAAAAAGACTTTTTATAAAGATTTGCTCATAACTGGTGACCTCGGCTACCTAGATGAAGACGGTCATTTATACTTTAAAGGTAGAAAAAAGAGAGTCGTTAAAGTTCAAGGAGCGATGGTGTTTCCTCAAGAAATTGAAGAATTGGTGGAGCACATTGCAGGTGTTAAAAGAGCCTGCGCAGTTGGGATCAAAGATGAAAGAAAAGGCGCAAAAATTAAGTTATTTGTTATTAAAGATAACACTGACGAAAATGAGCTTCGAAAAAATATCTTAGATACTGCTAAGAAAAATCTTGATAAATGGTCGATTCCTGAAGAAATTATTTTCTTGGAAGATTTTCCAAAAACACCAATTGGGAAGGTTGATTTTAATGCCCTTGCTAAAATGTGATGTTAAGGACATTTATAATGTGATAAAATATTAAAAATCGGTAAAGGAGAACTAAAATGTTTAAAATTACAGACAATTTAGCTAACGAAATGAATTCTTACGTTGAAGCAAATAACGCTAACGTTAAAGAATACGAATGTGAATCCTTTGGTTGTATGGATTGCACAAATTCCTGCGCAGAAAACTGCTCAAGAAACTGCAAACACAACGTTAAGAATCACTAATTTTCATGTCGTCTAACATTAAAACAAAAAGTATTACACTAGTTTTAACTCATCAGTGTAATTTAGCATGCACTTATTGCTATGAGAAACACAAAGACAATCAAAGAATGTCTTTTGATGTTGCTAAAAATATTGTAGACAAAGAGTTGATGCTAGATGACGGAACCAACTTTGTTGAAATAGACTTATTCGGTGGAGAACCACTTTTAGAATTCCCTCTTGTTCAAAAGATCGTTGAATACGTCAAAAGTAGGAAATATCCAAAAGAATATGTCTTTTTTATTACCACAAACGGTGTTCTTTTAAATGAGACACGTAAGAAATGGCTTGCTGAAAATGCTGAATATTTGCAACTAGGTTTATCTTTGGATGGCACTAAAAAGATGCACGATATGAATCGTAATAATTCATATGACAAAATCGACATTCCATTCTTTGTAAAAACCTATAAAAATCAGGGCATTAAGATGACCATTTCTAAAGAAACCCTACCATTTTTAGCGGAAGGAATTATTCACGCTCACTCATTAGGCTTTGATGATGTTAATGCTAATTTAGCTTATGGCATTGACTGGACAGACAAAGAAAATGAAAAGATTTATGAACGTGAACTAATAAACTTAGTTGATTATTATTTAGAACATCCTGAAATTACACCTTGCTCTATTCTTGACATTAATCGTTTACAGTCATTGACAAGTGAACTTAATGAAGCAAGCAGACATTGCGGAGCGGGTGTTTATATGAAAGCTTATGACTATGATGGAACATTCTATCCATGTCAGCATTTCTTACCATTATCAATTGGTCAAGAGAAAGCTTTCGATTCATTAAAAATTGATTTTAAAAACTCAGCGACAGACATTGATTCATTCTCTGAGGAATGTCGAAACTGTAAAATGAAAAATGTTTGTCCAACTTGTTATGGAGAAAATTTCTCCATGACAGGGGATATTAATAAACGAGATATGTCGTTATGCCGCTTATTCAAGATTCAATTTAAATCATTAGCCTACTTTGTCTCAAAATTATTTGAGAAAGGTCGCCTTGATGATCTTGATGTATCAAGTAAAGTTCGTATTTTGAAAGCCGCATTAATTGTCGATAAAGAAATATCTTTATGAGAATAGAAACTGAAAGATTATTTATTTTAAATGTCACTCAAGAAGATGCTAGTGACATTTTAAAAATACAGGAAACCCATTATGCTAAAAGATATAATCTTTTCCCATCTCTAAAAATTGATGATATACACAAGGAAATTAGTGACTCCGAAATGTATAAATTAATTTTAAAAGATAACAACGAGATAATCGGATTGATCAGAGTCAAAGAAGATTATTATAGATATAATCCTAAAGCAAGACATGTCCTAATTATTATGAAGGAAGAATATTCTTCTAAAGGATATATGTCTGAAGCATTAAGTAATGTTTATGATGAACTTTTTAAAAAGTATGACATCTTAACAGGTTACATTTTCGCAGACAACAAAGCCTCAATTAGAGTCAGCGAAAAAACCGGATGGAAAAATGAAGGAACGCTTCGTCAGGCAATCTTAGACTCAAATAACATTGTTCATGACTTAGTTGTCGTGTCATTAACTAAAGAAGATTATTTAAATAACAAATAGCAAAAATCTATGAAAGTTTTATATCTTTATTCAGATAAAACAGGCATTTCTAAATCTAAAAGAAAAGTCGAAAAATTGAATAATTCACTACGAAGTATTTACAGTGACATAACAATAAAAAAGACGGAAAATCTCGAGGATTTTGATAAAAATATACGGGATTCTGCGGGAATTTTTGATATTTTGATCGTCGCCGGTGGTGATGGTACAGTCAAGTATACTGTCGGAGTTTTAATGAGCATTCCGAAAGAGAAAAGACCAATTGTTGGTTACATTCCAACAGGCACAGTAAATGATGCTGGAAAAGCAGCTGGCTATAAAGGATCTATTCGCCAAGCTCTTAAAGTTTTAAAGGCTGGCGCTGTCGATACAGTTGATATTTGTAAAGTTAATAATGAATACTTTACCTTTGTTTGTGCTGCTGGAGCTTTCTCTGATATTTCTTACGTTGTCAAAAGAGGTTATAAAAAGGTAATTGGCCGCTTAGCTTATTATTTCTATGCTTTATCACAAGTATTTAAGAAAAGAGTGATTGAGGCAGAAATTGAAACTAAAGACAACAAATTTAGCGTTAAAGCTCCATTTATAATGATTATGAACAGTAGAAACGTTGGCGGTTTCCCAGTTAATTTCGATTACTCTGTCAAAGATGGACTGGCGGAAGTTTACATTACAAAACCTGGAATATTTAACGGTTTACTTCATTATGCCTTCTTCAAAGTAAGAACAATCAAGATGAAAGTTGATTACATAAAAATCACCTTAAAGAATGATGATTATTGGTGCTATGATGGCGAAAGAGGGGACAAGAAAACTGTTGAAATTCAAGTCCTAAAACAAGAAATAAAAGTCATTGGAAAAGCGCAAAAATGAAAGGAGCTAACTAGCTCCTTTTTAGTTACCTAATTTTTCCTTATACAATTTGAATATCAAATCGCTTGTTTCTTCAATCGATTGATTCTCTGTATTAATCACAAAATCAACTTTACCGATGTTATCTAATGAGAAGTCGTTTACATCGTTTTTAATTCTTTGTTCAACGTTTTCCATTTTATCACCACGTGAGACCATTCTTTCTTTACGTGTTTTTTCATCTGCGATAAGAAGAAATGAAACAATGTTCTTATTTTTAAGTTTTAAGAAGGAGTGAAGACCATTTGGATCTAAAACAACAATTTTATTGTCACTTACTTGGTCTATTCCGCATCCATAGTAATTACCGTTATATAAAGAGTGTTCGACAAACTTGTTGTCATTTAAGTGTCTTTGGAACTCTTCTTTGGTGACAAAAAAGTATTCGACGCCATCGGTTTCGCCTACTCTTTTTTCTCTTGTGGTGGTGGTAATTGCTTTAACTAAACCGTGTCTTTTTTGTAGGTCTAGGGCGGTAACAGTTTTCCCGCTTGCAGAAGCTCCGGTTAAAATAATCATACGACAATTATAAAACAGAGATGGGAAAATCGCAAAAAAAGTTAAAAAATTTTTATATAATAAAAATATTTTAAAAAAAGTTTTTTAGCCAAAATGCGATTTTAGACCGTAATAGGTATATAGAGGGGGAAAAATGGACAAATTAGAAAACCGAACAAAATTGATGGCCATCCTTGGTGAACGAGATAGGCTTTTTGAAACCAATAATTCCCAAGCATATAAAAAATATCAGGAGGTTATTGACTATTGTTACAACGCACTCAGCTATGAATATCAAAGAATAATTAAAAAATCTTATTTAGAATTCGATGATCTTTTCAAATTCTGGTGGATTGACGAATATTCAAAAAGTGCTTTTTACAGGAAGATAAGAAAAGCTGAAAACGCGTTTGTGAATTTATTTGAAATGAAATATGAAAAATTTATTATTAGTACCAATTAGTGTTCTATCAGTATTCTCTAGGGTTACTAGATCAAACAATAACCCTTTTGAATCAATAACTATTACGCCTCTTTACGCGTACGGAGAAAACTCCACAATAGTCGTGAAAAGTAGGGCGAGTAATTTTAGAATTACCGTTTATTTAAATAATGACAGATACAACGGAAGACAAATCGTAAACACTACGATAAACGGGTCTGGAAACTTTAGCTTTACTTATAACAATAGTTATACACGCATTAAAAATCAACTTTATGTAGCATTAACTTACAATAATGTCACTACATATTCTGAGCGAATCGACATGAATATAACTTCGTCTGGTTATGATGTCGTTAACACTCATCAAGAAATTACTTCTGATAACTACTTAGCTGTTTTAAATGATGATTTTAATTGGGAAAAGAAAAAGGCAACCTATACTTTTAATAACTTTGAGGATTATTACATTCCAGATTATTTTCAAAAGTTTGATTTCGGTAATTTTTATATTTCAGTCCCAGAAGAACAAAGAAGCTTCTTTGGATGTAATGCAAAATTGGTAATCACTTACAAAAATGGAGTATTTGATAACTTGGCAGGCGCTGAAAATGGATTCGTTGAGCTGCCATTAAAACGTAGACTTACAAATGGAAAATTTTACTTTAGTTTAGAAAAGAACATATATGTTGATCCGATTACTTTAGCAGTGTCGTCCGATAAACTAAGCGGATACGTTCAAACAAGACACATCTATTTCCCACGAAACAGCATGCAAAATCAGGAAGATTATTACTGCTATTTTGCCTTTTCAAAGTTCGGACTTGATAAAGATCTTGTTTACCATTATTTCAGCATTAGAGCTTTAAGAAATATTGTAGGAGACTGTCACAATTCAAAATATTGTGTTCAGAAATTATATAAATGACGAATTGTTTATTTTATACGATGTTTTTCACCTTGTTTCTCAACTTAAGTTTCGGTTCTTTGAGATATTCTCAAATAAACAGAAATTTCATGTCAATTTATAAAGGAATGCTAGAGGCTTGTTTAATCACAGTAAATACCGGTGGAGAGCCTGTCTTCCCTTATTTTGATAATACCCAGATTAATGATTATGTAGTGAATTATTTAGACAAAAACATATCAAGATATTCCCGTGATTATGAAGTGAAAACAACGTATTTAGTAAAGAATTCAGACACGATGATTTGTAGCAATAAATGCACAGTTTTAAAAATCAGTTTAAAAGCAAGAATTAATGCCTTCTTAGATTACCAGAAGGATCAAACATTCGTTGTTAGAAGTGAGGAGGAATTATGAACCAAAGAGCATTAGAGTTTATTGAAAATTCATTCATTTCACCTCTTTTAAAGGACAAGAATGTCACTGATATTTCATACAATGGAGTTTCGTTCTTCTATGTTCATAACGACAAAGGAAGGTTGAAATTTAAATTAAATGTTTCGAGTGAAGATGTCGTTAATTTTATTAGGCAGATTGCTAATTTCACAGAGAAGCAGTTTTCCTATACGATTCCTACATTAGACGTTTCGGTTGGCAAATACAGAATTAACGCCATGCATCCATCAATCGTAAGAGTAGAGAATGACAAATCCTGTTCTTTCTCTATGAGAATCGGTTCAAAAGAAACAAGAATTAAGCCGAATTCTGAGTTTATTTCAAAAGAATGTGAAGAGTTTTTAGTGGACTGCTTAGACAAAGGTAGATCCCTTGTAATTGCGGGTCCAACCGGGAGCGGTAAAACCGAGCTACAAAAGTATTTATTATCAAAATTACGTAAGAATTCTCGTGTAATTGTCATTGACAATATTCAAGAGTTAGAAAACTTACGACAGTTTGAAGATTTGGATTTAACAAGCTGGCAAGTATCTGCAAATAATCCGAATGCATCGATGGAGGAATTAATTAAAAATGCTTTGCGAAGTAATCCTGATTGGCTTGTTGTAGCAGAAGCTCGTGGTAAGGAGATGAATGAAGTTTTAACTAGCGTTATGACTGGTCACCCAATTATTACGACGGTTCACGCTGAATCTTTAGAAGCAATTCCGAAAAGAATATGTCGAATGATTATGAAGGCTGATACAACACAGAAATATGACGACATTTATGACGATGTTTATGATCACATTAAATACTACGTTTATCTTAATAGAAAGTTTTCAAGTAACGAGAAAGTTTTGAGATTTGTTGAATCGATTGGGGAGCTCCAAAAAGACGGAACCATGAAAGTAATTTATAGGAGAAAAGAGAATGAAAAAGACTGATTTAATATTTATATTAATTGGATTCATGCTTGGTGTTGTTTGTTATCTCGCTACAAACAATTATATTTTCTCTATTTCAACTTTCTTGATTTTAGTAATCGATTATTTCCTATTGATGCGAAAGAAGTTTAATAATTGTTTCTCGTTAATTGAAAGAGTTCATACAAGCTATCACTTTATTAATTCGTTTGTTGTTTCGATGTCAGTTAAAGACTCTTTAGAGGATGCATATCAAAACGGAATTAGGATTAACAATGCAACATTAAATGCTGAGACGAAGGAACTAACAGAAATGCCTGTTATTGATCGAGTTAGATATTTAAAAGGTTATTTCAATCTTTCGATTTATAAGATGTTCTTAAATGTCTTGGATTTATATCAAGATCAAGGAGGAAATATCTTAAACATGTCAGACAATCTCATTAGAGAATGCACTAGAACTGAGAAAGTATTAAGTGACACTTTAGCAATTGGCTACAAACACTTAAGTGAATTTATAATCCTTTGGATTATGTCATTTGGAATTCTATTGTTTATGAGATTCAGTCTGGTCGAATTTTATCAATCAATGCTTAACACATCATTGGTTGTGTTCATGCTCTTTGTGTTTTTCTTAATCTGTATCGCTTCAATCAATTTATTTGTGAATGCGTTCACTAATTTGACGATAAAGGAGGAAGAGAAGAAATGAAAAAACTAAAAGAAAAGATGCTATTTTTAGGACTAAACCCAAAGAAAGAGTTTTTGATAATTCTCATTTCGAATTTGGTTTTAATTGCGGTGGCAGCGGTGCTTTATCTAATCCTCAAAGAGATTATTTACGTTGCGGTTTGCGTCGGTGCAGCATTCATTTTTGATCTCTTATTCTTGTCTCGATATTCGAAGTTAATAAATGCAAAAAATGCGCAAAATCTCCAGGAATTTGCAACTTTATTTGGTTATTTTAGGATTTACATACATAACGGATTTTCCGTCTATTCAGCTCTTAAAGAGTTAGTTAACTTTGCAAATCCCGACTTAAAGAAAATGCTGGAAGATTTAGTTAATGAAATTGATGAAGATAAGAGCGTTCAACCATTTGTCAAATTTGGCAAGAAATTTAACGAGATTATTGTTGAAGAAATGATGATTTCAATTTACCAATTAATCGATGATGGTGAAACATCAGATTATCTAGTCCAATTTGAGTTAATTTTTGATAAATTCTCTGACCTTTTGTACGAAAACTACTTAAGGTCTAAAGATAAGAAACTTGGGACATTATCTAGTGCCCCATTAATAGGATCAAGTTTTCTAATTGTTGTTTTAACTATTGGAATTCTTGGAGTAATAGGAGAAGTAGTAAATGGGATATAAAGTCGGATTTTTATTGTCATTATTACTTGTCATTCAATTGTTTGTTTTGGCTGGTGATATTTTCACTGCCCAAATCATATATACCAATTTAGACGCTGTAAGCATAACAGCTGGAAACGTTATTTCATCTAAGGGAGTAATCACAGATGAACTCAAGTCATATGTGAAAGAGCAAACTGGTGGTGAAATAGAGGCGGTCGGAGATGAAACACCCATGTTTGGCTCAATATTTACGTTTAAAGTGTCGAGAGAATACTGTCCCATGAATAAATTCATCACACAAAACGAAATCTCCGTGGTGCGCAGTGTCGTAATTGGTTATTACAACTAAAGAAAGGAGGTAAAACTATGTCTGAAGTAAAAGGTACATTGTTAGGTATCGTCTTAGCAGTTTCTGTTTTTGCTATCGTATTCGGAATCATCACTATTTCAGTTAACCGTAGTTCCAACACAATTGCTGGAAGAATGAAAGATTCTGTTGAAGTAGAACCAGATATCACACCTGTCCAATATGATAGTGTAGTTTATACTATCGGCGACTAAAAAAAGAAAAGGGGCTATAAATAGATAGCCTCTTCTCAAAAGCAGATTAAGTTAGTCTATTTTTAAGAAGAGAGTTTCTTTTTAAAAAAGATGTGGTAAAATACCAAAACGAAATGAGGTAATACTTATGGACAAAATAGAAGAAATTAAAGGTCGTCTTGCTGCAGTTGCTCACAAAGACAGCATTGATGGTTCATTAAAATTAAGAGAACTCGGTATCGATTCGCTTGATATCGTCGAATTACTTCTTCAATTAGAAGAAGACTATGGCGTACATTTTGATGACATGGATATGTCAGCACTTGTTACAGTCCAAGATTTATTAGACGCAATTTCAAAACAATTAAAATAAGTTTTAAAAATTATTGTTAAGAATTTTAGCGTGTGATACTATTTAAGGCGTCGCCCACTTAGCTCAGCGGTAGAGCTATCGGCTGTTAACCGATCGGTCTGCGGTTCGAATCCGTAAGTGGGCGCCATCACCTGGCCTGTTGGAGAAGCGGCTTAACTCATATGCCTTTCACGCATACATTCATGGGTTCGAATCCCGTACAGGTCACCAACGCAAATAACAAGGATTGATGTTAAAAGTCAGTCCTTTTTTTCTGAAAATATAAAATAAAACAAGAAGTTTAAAAGCAATTAAATAATAAGCAAAAGTTAATGGAAACTTGATGAAAGTTTTCATTTTAAACAAATCTATTTGATTTCGTTTGAATTATGTATTATAAGATAGAATAAGACTATGTCTTATGATAAGATATAGACATGGCAAAAAAGATAAAACTTACTCATGACCAGAAGATTATTAAGGCTCTAGAATAAATCAAAAATAAGTGATGGCGCTAACTAATTAATGTGATAAAATATCTTTGTCAAAGGTGGAAAGTCGCTGTGCGACCACGACGCATTTCTTCGGAAATGGATGGCTAGCGATTCAGGATGCAGCGCCCTGATTGACGGAATAGCATCTCTATTGAGGTGCTTTTTCTTTTGTTTGATTTATAATATATAAAATCGAATTGAGGGCATAATTATGGAAAAGAAGAAACTGTTTATTAACCAAAAGTATTTTTACTTTATAACTGAATTATTTGTTGGTATCGCCTTAATGGGTATTGAAATGTCCGCTTCTCGATTAATCTCGGTTTATTTTTCTTCTTCCCAAATTGTCTGGACAATCATTATTGGCGTTATTATGATCGCAATGGCAAGTGGTAACTACTGGGGCGGTCGTCAGGCTGATAAAAAGCCGTCCTATCTAAGATTGTACGCTGAGTTATTATTCGCAGGTGCTTGGGTAGTGCTTATTCCGTTCCTCGGCCGCTTTGTTATCGCAGGTGTCTCGGTATTCTTCGCCTTGTTTGTTACAAAAGGCTTAGTTATTTGGTCAGCATTGTTCTCTTGCTTGATCTTGTTCGTGCCACCTTTATTATTCTTGGGAAAAGTAACTCCTTCTTTAATTAAGTACTCACTTGGAGAAAAAGTTTCAGGAAAAGTCATTGGTTTACTTGAAGCTCTCAATACAGTTGGTTCAATCGTTGGCACATTCCTTCCAACATTCCTTACAATCCCATTTATTGGTACATCAAATTCGTTCGTTTTATTCGGCTCAATGATTGCTTCTTTAGGCCTCGTTTTCGTGGTTACTTATTACATTGATAAATTCAAAAATAATGAGGAAAAACCGGGGATTTTAGAAGAAAACGAGCCAAAAAAGAAGCAAAAACGCAAAGACATAAAACGCACAATTTTAGCAAGTGTGTGTGCCTCAATTTGGATCTTTGGTATTTGTATTTCCACAAACTCATCGTTCATTTTCTGGAACGAGTCAAACATGATAAATGAACGTGAATCCATGTATAACTACATCAAAGTTGACAAGGTTGGCAAGACAACATATTTCTCCACGAACGCTCTTTATGGAGTTCAATCGTGCATTAACGATGATTTCTCGCTCACTGGAATGTACTATGATTACGTTCTAATCGCTCCTTACTTAGTAAAGGAAAACCCTAATGTCCTCATTTTGGGCAATGGTGCAGGAACTTACGGCACCATGCTCAAAGAATATTTAAAAATTCCTTGCAACGTCACCGGAATTGAAATTGACCAAAGCATTATTGATATCTCCTATGAATACTTTCATATGAGCAATGATATCAATGCCGTCTGTGACGATGGAAGGAATTTTATCGCTCGAGATAATAACAAATACGACATTATTTTGGTTGATGCCTATTCATCAATCTCGCCTCCATTTCATATGACCACTACAGAGTTCTTTACTTTAGTAAAAGACCACTTGAATGATGATGGTCTTATGATCATGAATATCAACATGCACTCTGATAAACCAGGCTCTTTAAGTGCCGCTTTATGTGACACTGCTTATGGAGTTTTTGGAAATCTCTATAAATTCCGCTACACTGGCGAAAGCGGTGCAGAGGCTTTTGCCACTAAAGATAGTAGCGTTGATTTAATTTCAAAAGTTAAAGACGTCAACGTTGAAAACGCTAAACTTCAACATTGCTTCAACGTTGTCAAAAACTCCATTAAATCTCACGAAGACAGTGGCATTCGTTTGTTTGACGATACTGCCGATGTTGAGATCAGAAGTATTTGGTCACTTGATGAGCTCATTCAAGAAGAACTCAATTATTACCGCGCTATTTATCAAGAGTACGGTCTCAAGGGCTTACTCGAAAGACTCCTCGGATAGTTTTTTGCTTGTTTTCAATACTATGTATTGGAATATTTACTTTGTATTTACGAAATTATTGTGAAAGAATATTTATAATAATTCTTTGGTCGTTGATTTATGAATCTTCAAGAAATTATTATGGCCGATTGCACTGCGATTCTGCTAATGGGGATCTTGCTCATTAGTCGTTTTATAAATCGCCGTCGTAGACGTACAGAAGATAAGTTCTTTACCGTTCTAGCCTGTATTGGAATAGGCGCAACTCTATTTGAGTTAATAGCTTTTTTGATCGACGGGCAACCTGGCGTGCTCACTAAAGGGCTCAATATTTTCTCAAATGCTTTAATTTATTGCTGTACAGCTTCCATTTCAGTCATTTGGGTTTGGTACGTTGATTCATATTTGAATCATAACCCAAGAAGAATTAAAACTGTCTTCCTTCCATTTGTCATTGTCTGGGGCATCTTAATTGTGATGGTTGTTGTGAATATTTTCACAGGGTTCTTGTTCATAATTGACGAAAATAACATATATGGCAGAAAACCTTTGGGTTACATTTATTACGCCTTCTTGTTTATTTCCTTTATTGTTTCAATCATCATTTTCATCAAGAACCGTGTAGAACACGGAAGAAACCAATTCTTCCCAATTTGGATGTTCTTGTTACCAGTTATTGCTGCCTGTATAATTCAAGCATTATGGTATGGCATTGCCGCAGCCTGGTTAGGATGTGCAATTGGCTTAACAAGTATTTACTTAGACATCCAAAGTCGTTACTCCTTAGTGGACGATTTAACGCACATTTATAACCGTGCTTTCATCGAGCATAAACTAATAGTTTATCGTCATAATTCTTCCCATGTTTATGGAGGAATTATGTTAGATATTGATCGCTTCAAAGAAATCAATGATACTTTTGGTCACTCAGTTGGTGATGAGGCTCTTAGAAAAGCTGCCAGCATTATTATGGATGCTTCTTGTAGAAACTCTTTAGTTTGTCGTTTTGCTGGAGACGAGTTTATCGTCTTGCTCAGAATGCCTCAAGATAAGAAAGATGAGCTCACCGCAAAGATGATTGAACTAGAAGAGAACGTTCGCATTAAAGCGAATGAATTCTGTAAAAAAGAACAATTACCGTACACTTTATCCTTCTCAATTGGTCACGCCATCTATGATCTAGAGAAGCCAGATGATGAGTTCTTTAGAGCGATGGATAAGGCGATGTACAAGGAAAAGAAACTTCATCACGAACAACATAAATAATAAAATGAGACACCTTATAAAAGGTGTTTTATTTTTGCTCATTAAGAATATCTAACTTAATAGTGCTCTTAGTTTTACTAGTTACAATATTCAAAATATATTAGATTTCATCAACCTTATCTTTCTGGGTGCTTGAATTTAGCTATGCTAGTGCGTATAATATGCGCGAACGAAAGGAAAGTACTATATGGCAAAAAGTAGTGTCCTTAAAAACAAAACATTAATCGTTGGTTGCTCATCTTTAGGTGCTACAATTACGAATAAGTTTTCAAGCGAAGGCAAAAACTTAATGGTAATTGATAAAAACCCAAAGAATTTTGAACGTCTATCTGACAGGTTCAGCGGTTATACAATCGCTGGAGATGTCACCGATATCGACGTTTTAGAAGAAGCTGGTATTGCATCATGTAATGAAATCGTTATCGTTACTAACGATGACAATCTTAACGTTTTCGTTGCTCACATCGCTCGTAAGCTTTACGATGTTCCAAATATTTACATTCGTTTGGCAGAGCCAAATAACGAAGTTTTACTCAAGGGAATGGATGTAAAAGCCATTTACCCACTTGAGTTATCTTATGATAAATTCAACTTACTTAGAGGAGGCCGCAAATAATGAGAATTGTTATTGCTAACGGTAATAATAGTGCTGACTACATTATTAAGAACTTCAAAGGTCGTTCTCACCAACTCACAATCATTAATGATGATAAGGAAGTTGCCAATAAACTTGCTCGTTCAAGTAAGCTCCCAGTCGTTCTTGGTGATTTCACCAAAGTCGCTACTTTAAAGGAAGCAAACGTTGAAAATGCTGATTTATTTATCGCTTTAGGTCACAAAGATCCAGACAACTTTGTTGGCTGTATGCATGCTCGCCGTCAATTTGGCGTTAAAAAATGTATTTGTATCGTTCAAGACCCAAAGAACGTTGAAATCTTTAAACGTTTAGGTTTAGACTCAGTTATTTGCTCTACAGAAACTCTAGTTTCTTCTGTTCTTGCAGAGTCATCCTTAGAGTCCATTGTTAAATCAATGTCATTTGAGGATAACAAGATTGTTATGTCTGAAATTGTTGTTAAGGCAACTTACTTAATCGCTCATAAACACATTATGGACATCGATTTCCCTAGAGAGGGCTCAATCGCCTGTGTCTACCGTAGACCTAGGGTCATTATTCCTAATGGTTCAACTTTAATTCTCCCTAAGGATAAATTATTTATTCTTTCAACACCTGCTGATCAAAAGATGCTGATTGAATTTGTACAAAAAGATAAGAAATAATGAAAAAAACTGCTTCAGGATATAGGCTGATTTTTGGCTATTTAGGTTTATTTATTGCCCTCGTTGGAGTCGCAATTCTTTTACCTTTGTTTGGCATTTTCGCCTTCCCTGAAGAAGCTAAAGATTGGTATTGTTTTGTCATTCCTGGTGCATCTGCAATTGTTTTAGGCTCTTCAATGTTTGGCTTACTAATTGCTGGTAGAACCAAGTCTCAACTTGGTAAACACCAAGATGCAATTCTTTTAGTTCTTATTTGGCTTTCAGCAATATTTATATCTGCTGTGCCTTTCTTAATTAAAGGCTTCTTAAGCTTTACTGACGCCATTTTTGAGACTACTTCTTGCTATGCAACAGTCGGTCTTTCTGTCTTTAAAGAAGCTCATTATAAATTCCACTTATTTGTCTTATATCGTTCAGTTTTATGTTTCTTAGGCGGTATCGGACTTGTTCTTATTATTACAACCGCTATCTCTGATAGATATGGACTTAAACTTTACTTAGCAGAAGGTCACACTGATAAATTAATGCCTAACTTAGCACGAAGTGCTAGAGTCATTTTAGCAATGTACTCAGGCTTCATGGTTTTAGGTGTTCTTCTTTACATGCTCGCCGGTATGAGCGGATACGACGCAATCGTACACTCTGTCAGTGCGTTTGCTACAGCCGGATTCTCATCCTACCCAGAAGGTTTAGTCCACTTTGCAAGCTTACCAAATTATTGGGCAATCCAAGTTGTTTCAATTTTCTTGATGCTTCTTGGTGCGACAAACTTTGTTTTGGTTCTTTTTATCATCACAGGTAGATTTAAGAAATTCTTAAAAGACTCTGAAACTAAGTTTTTTGCAATACTTTGTTTGGTCTTTATTCCAACATTCTTCATTACTGGTTTAGTTGCTAGAATTGGAAAAGACATTGGTGTAGGTCAAACATTTGCTCATTCTACGTTTACTTATATTTCTGCAATTACCACAACTGGTTTTGCTAACGTAGCAGACTTAAAAACACTTGGTGAAGGAACGCTTCTTCTTGTTACTCTCATGAATATCATTGGTGGCGGCATGGGTTCTACATCTGGTGGTGTTAAACAGTACCGTTTCGTTTTAGCAGGAAAAGCTTTCTATTGGAACGTTAGAGAAGCTTCGTCTTCTCCAAACAAGATTTATCCGCACTTCGTCTATAGATGTGGACAAGAAAAAGAAGTTTCTAGTAATGAAATTACTAACGCATTCGGATTTATTCTTCTTTATATAACCGTACTGTTCGTAGGTGGTTTATTAGTCGCAATATTTAATCGAAATATTGTTGGCTATAACAGTTTTGGCGACTCAATTTTTGAGTTCTCAAATGCTCTTGCCTGTACAGGCTTATCTATTGGCGTAACCCAAGTGTCTACTTTAGGCGCAAAATGGACAATGATTGTTGGTATGTTTGCAGGACGTCTTGAAATTATTGTTATTCACTTAGCAACCTTAAGAATTTTCAGAGACATTTTGAGAAAGGAAACAGTTTAATATGTTAATAGATGAAATTAGTAGAGCTAATATTGAAGCTTTAAAAGCTAGGGATCAAGTTGCTCGAGCAATTTATTCGGTTATTTTATCAAAATATAAAGCAACCGAGATTGAACTCAAGGCCGCTGGTAAAGAAATTACTGACGCTGATTTAGTAAAAATCATTACCAAGACAATCAAGGAACTTGATGAAGAAAAAGAATCCTACGAAAAAGCAGGAAGAAAAGAACAAGCTGAGGGTATCTCAGTTCAAAAATCTTTAATTGAAAAATATTTACTAAAATTAATGTCCGAAGAAGAGATTAGAAAAATTATTGCTTCTTTAGAAGATAAATCAATGCCATCAGTTATGAAACATTTCAAAATAAATTATGATGGCAAAGTAGACATGTCACTTGTCTCAAAAATCGCAAGACAGCAATAAAGTAATAATTACATTATTAAGTTAGGAGAAATAGATGGGTAAAAAGAAAAACCAAGTAGTGTTTAAAAGACATCTATTTTGGAACTATTTTTACCGACCAATCGTCCACTTAATGGCTCTTTTCCAAGGCTACAAAGTTAAGTCTCATTTTAAGATGGAAAAAGGCCAAAGTTATATTATTTTGTCAAACCATCAAGGTGGTGTAGATGGTTTATTTTTACCACTTTCTTTTAATAGACACATGTATGGCGTTTTAACCGATTCATTCCTTTCTAAAGGATGGGTCGCTAAAATGTTTAAACATCAACTTGGTATTATTGGTAAGAAAAAAGGAGCAGTGGATGTTTCTGCCAATATGGAAATGATGAGAGTCATCCGTGAAGGTGGAACTTTGCTTATTTTCCCTGAAGGAAATAGATCTTACGCTGAATTCCAATTCTCACTTACTGATGGATTTGCCAAGTTTATCAGATTCTTCAAAAAGCCAATTATTCTTTTTAACCTTCATGGTGGTGCAGGTGTTGATCCTCGCTTTGGTAAGAAAAGAAGAAAAGGTCCATTTTATGGAGAAATCAAGCGTATTTTACAACCTGAAGAATATGAAAGTTGGTCTGACGATGAACTTTACAAAGTAATTTCTGAAAACTTAAGAGTATTTGATTCAAGCTCTGGAAATAAATATAAATCGAAGGAAAGAGCAGAATATTTAGAAAGAATGTTCTTTATCTGTCCAAAGTGCGGAAAGCTTGAAACCCTTTATTCTAAAGGCAATTACTTCTATTGCAAAAACTGTGGGCTAAAAGTTGAATACACAGAAGACCTTCACTTTAAGAGTGATGATCCAGAGTTTAAATTTGAAAGACTTGTTGATTGGTACAATTTCCAAATTAGATACCTTAATGAACATGAATTCACTGGCGAAATCTTTAAGGAAGGCGATGCAAAACTTTATATTTCCCATCCTGGAGAGAAGCGCAAATTAATCGCTGAAGGAAACGTCGTTTTAACCGAAAATTCCTTAAAATTCCCGGGAAAAACCATAGATATTCATGAAATTGAGATCGCTTCTCCTATTAACGGAACTAACTTTAACTTCTCCACAAAAGACGAAGATTATTTAGTTATGGGAAGCGAAAGATTTAATCCGTTAAAATTCGTTTTAATGTTTAATAAACTTGATACAAAGATGAGAAATAGTAAAGCCGATATTTACTACAATCTCATAGAGAGGAGTTAGTATATGGATAACCCAATTGTTGAATTTTCATTAGATCAATATGGCGGAGTTTGGGCGTTTTTAGTCCAAATAATGCTCTTATTAGGATTTTTAGTTTTAGGAAATATGCTTAGAAGAAGCATTCCTTTCTTAAGAAAGTCCTTTATTCCTTCAGCATTAATTGGTGGTGTTTTATTAGCCCTTGTTGCTTTGTTCGTTAAGTGGGTTTCTCCTATTGACTATGAACTTGTCGACAAAGGCATAATGAAAATCGTTACTTACCACGCCCTTGCAATCGGATTTATTGCAATGACCTTAAAGGTCTCGAGTAAGGAAAAGAAAAGTGGCATTGGTAGTTTATCAATTCAAAACGGTTTAATTACTGGTGCAACTTACATGCTCCAAGCTGTTTTTGGAATTATTACAGTTTTTATTTTTGTGTGGTTAGGCGCAAAAATCTCCGATAAATCTGGCATTATTTTACCTTTAGCATTCGGTCAAGGTCCTGGTAATGCCATGACTTGGGACATTAACTTTGGTATTGCTGAAGGAAGCTTCGGATTAGCTCTTGCATCTATTGGATTTATCGTTGCTTCTGTTGTTGGTGTTATCTACCTTAACATTTACAAGAGAAAAGGCGAAATTGTTAAAAATGAAGCTTTAGCTTTAAGAAGAGTTGAAGAATTTGTTGAAGATCACGAAATTGAAGACTCGGATTCAGTTGATAAAATGTCAATTCAGGTTGGTATTGTTGCTATATGTTATGCGATTACATTTGGCATTATGTGTGCGTTATCATTCACTCAATTCACCAAATCAATTGCTTGGGGATTTAACTTCATCTTTGGTGTTATCTCTGCAACTTTAGTTAAAGGTGTCTTGGTCTTTGCAAGGAAAAAGAAAATCATTAAACACAAATACATTAACAATTATCAAATGGATAGGATCTCAGGCTTTGCCTTTGACTTAATGATTATTGCTGGTGTTGCTGCAATCGATATTAATAATATCAAGGATTATCTTTGGGTGATCGTTGCCTTAACAGTTGTTGGAACAATCGTTACATTCTTATTTGTAAAGATTATGACAAAGCACTGTTTCAAAGGTTTAGAGCATCATATGTTCTTAGTTAACTTTGGCACATTAACTGGAACAGCTAGTAACGGTATGATTTTACTCCGTGAAGTCGACTCATCTTTCGAAACTAGATCAACTGATATCTTTGTTATTTCTCAGTTCCCAGCTATGCTGGCAGTTGCTCCTATCTTACTTTTACTCGGGGCAGTTAAAAAAGGAAATTTACACCCACTAATTTTGATGGGAATATTCGCTGCATTAGCGGTTTTATATGTAGTTATAATTTTAATCCTTGCCAAAAAATTGAAGGCAAGAAAGAAAGATTAAAATTTAACTTGTTAAAATAACTTTGATTTAATATAATTTTAGGGCAATAGGGGCGTCGTACAATGGCAGTACAACGGTCTCCAAAACCGCTAATGCGGGTTCGATTCCTGTCGCCCCTGCCAGAAAATTGTTCAATTGAGGATGAACCCCTCTTTGATTAAGTGCAAGTCCTATTTATTTGCACACATGATAAACCCCAGAGTGGTCATACATCAATCCATTAGGATGGATTAAAGGTTTATGAAAAGGGACTAGACATAATGCCTAGTCCCTTTTGTTTGGTTAAAGAAGTTTTTCTTCTACTAATTTATTCATTAATTTTTCATCATGTTTTGATAAATTCTATTATAGTAGTGTAGAAAATTTACATTCCAACTACGAGTTGAATTACCTAATCTTCCCTAACTCAACCATTGGTATGTAACAAAACTATTGCACTTATTTTAAATTGTTAGCGAAGGAGGAGAAAGTTATGGATCTCATCAAAATCGGAAAGTTCATTGCTACAAAAAGAAAACAGAGTAATCTCACACAAATGCAGTTAGCAGAACTTTTACATGTCACTGATAGAGCTATTTCAAAATGGGAATGTGGTAGATCAATGCCAGATTCAGCTATCATGCTTGAACTTTGTGACGCACTTAAAATAAGTGTCAATGAGTTATTAACCGGGGAGGAACTAGAAATGAAAGAATACAATAAACAAGCAGAATTAAATTTAATTCAAATTACAAAAGAAAAAGAAGAATCAGATAAAAGACTTCTAAAAGCAGAAATAATCTTTGGAATTATTGGAGTAGTCTTATTTTTTGCTTTATTACTTGCGGGTTTATATCTAATTAAAGAAGAAAGCTCTCTTTTATGGCTCGGAATTATTATGGTTTCAGTAGGAGTAGTTGAATTCCTAACAATGGCATTTTTTGCATTAAGAATTGAGCAAAAAGCTGGCTATTATGAATGTAAAGAATGTGGGCATAGATACACTCCAACGTATGGGCAAGTTTTCTTTGCGATGCATTTGAGTAGAACTAGATACATGAAATGCCCTCATTGTCACAAAAGATCTTGGAATAAAAAGGTCATTTCAAAAGATTAAAACTATAATATAAGATATAAATATCTTCCTAATTCGTTATTCCTTGACTAACGGAATTTATTGTAAGTAAAATATATTTACTACATAAATCATCTTGGGAGGAATTTATGAAAAGAAATTATTGTTTAGTATTCGTATCCTTATTTGCATTAACAGGATGCGCATCCAAAATCTCTGTTGCTGACGCTAAAACAAGAGCAAGCGAAATTCGTCAACACGAGATTGCTGATGAAGAAGTAAAAGAAATCAAGATTACTTCAGCATCCACAATGACATTGAAGGCAAAAACTTCTTTCTTAACACTTGATACGACAAATACAAGTAATGCACTTTATGAAGTTTCTGCTGAAAAGAACTTTATCCACACCCACACAAAATCCGAAGGTGCAATGTATGGAAGTTCAGCTGGAGAATATGAAACTTGGTTCTATGTTAAAGACAACGTCTTTTATAACGTTAGTAGACAAGTGAAGGGCGAAACCGAAACTGCTCAATACACCAAAGTTGAAGGTAATGACGCAGCTGTTGCAGCATTCTCTAATTCATTAAAAGAAATGGTTTCTGAAATTAAATCAGGCATGGCTTATGCAAGCAAAGATTCATTAGATATCGTTGATGCATTAAGTGAAAACGGTGAAGCTGAAATTGAACTTTATGAAGGCGTTAAAGCAAAAGGCACATTAACACCTTATAGCAGTGGCGAAGGCAGCTTAATCATTAAAGGTTCATTATCATTAGACAGATTTGCTGGTATTGAAGGAAAAGCAAAGAGTAGCGTTTTACTTTCATGGGACAAAAATCTCATTAATGAAGCAACAATTAAATTTGACTGGTCAGGTAAGAAAGATGACGAAACCGGATCAATCAGTATCTTAAATAGTCAAAAAGTTGCAGGTAAGGCAAAAGTCTCTTATCCAGATCTTTCAAAATACACAGCAAAATAAGTTAAGCTCAAACAATAAGGAAGGACACATAGTGTCCTTCTTTTTTATAAACTTTTCATAATTTTTAACTATAAACTTCATTTTAATGAAACTCAATAAAATAGTGCTTTTCGTTTAATGAAGTTTGCCTATATAATTTAAGAGATGAAAGGAAACAATTATATGAAAAAACGTATGTTTACAGTTTTGGCTGTTTTTTCCTTGGCCTTATCTGGATGTAGTTTTAATGACGTTACTGATTGGCTCGGCACAAATATTGTTGATCCAGTTAAGAACTTATTAGGACTTAACTCTGGCGAAGAAGAACAGCATGAACATGAACACTCCGAAGAAGGTGAACATCATCATGAAGAAGGTGGAGGCTCACAAGGGCAAGAAACAAAAACACTTCAAAGTATTGCTATCACAGGTAATCTCAATAAAACAACCTATGATGTTGATGAAACTTATTCTTTGGCAGGTTTAAGAGTTTACGCTCACTATAATGTTGGTAGCGATGAAGATGTTACTAGCTCTGCTACATTAGTAGCAAATCCTTCAAAAGCTAAATTAGGTGACACTTCAATCACAGTTAGTGCAACTTATAGCGGAAAAGAAACAAGTAAAACTTTTACAGTTACAGTCAATGATCCAACTCCAGTACAAGTACTTGAAAGTATTGCTATCCAAGGCGAACTAGATAAGACTCATTATGAAGTTGGTGATGACTATGTTTTAGATGGTTTAAAAGTTTTTGCAAAATATAATTTTGGCGATGATGAAGATGTAACTGCAAAGGCTACATTAACATCAGAACCTGCTAAAGCTTCAAAAGATGATAAATTTATCACTGTTAAAGCAACTTATGAGGGAAAAGAAGCCTCAGAAACTTACGCTGTTACTATTCAAGAAGAAGAACAACCACATACTTATACAATGCAATCTGATGCCAATGAGCACTGGTATGTTGATGATGTAACAGGCGATATTAGCGGAAGAGAAGAACATATTTTCCATGAAGTTTCTTCATTAGAACAAACTTGTGAACACGCTTCAAAGAAAGTTGAGAAATGTGAAGTTTGTGATTATGAAAGAATAACAAATGGTACTGAAATTGGTGAACACCATTATGAATCACAAGTTACTAAAGAAGCAACATGCCAAGAAGATGGTGAAATTACTTTTAGATGTACAGTTTGTAACGATACATTCACTCAACCAATTACCAATAGAGCAGCTCATAGATTTGGTGAGGGAGTAGTGTCAGAAGGCGTTACCACTTATCATTGTTTAAATTGTGGCTTCGAAAAGACCACTCTTGATTATTCTGATCACCAATCAGCATCTGTTAATACTGAAGATTTATCAAGCGCAGGTGAAATTGAACTTTCAAATGCTTCAATTGGATTTGATGAAGAAACATTAGCTCAATTTGATTCAGAAGTTACAGTTGCAGCAGAACCTGTTCAAGTAGAAGAACTTACTGAACTTGATGACGAATCAAAAGAAATGCTTGAAGGCAAACCAATTCTTGATTTTTCAGTTACAAATACAGATAGCAACGAAAAAATCAGTGAATTTGATGGAAAAGTTGAAATTTCAATTCCTTATCAATTACAACAAGGCGAAGAAGCAGAAGGTATTGCTATTTGGTATATTGATGGAAATTCAACTGATGTAATTAAAGCTGATTTCACAAACGGCAATGTTTCATTTGAAACATCTCACTTCTCATACTACGCAGTTATCCATCTTAATCCAAGTGAAATTTGTGATAGATTTGGACATGAAATGGTTAAAGGTTCAATCGTTGCATCAACATGTACAGCACATGGCCACGACGATATGATTTGTCGTAGATGTAAGATGACTGAATCAGAAACTTTACCACTTGCAGAACACGATTATCAATTTGTCCAAAAAGTTGAATCTACTACAACAACTCAAGGATTTATTAAATACGTCTGTAAAGACTGTGGAGACGAACATTTCGTTTATCTTCCACTTAAAGAAGAAGTTGAGTCTGGTTTCTACATGAATTTTGCTAAGTCAGTTATGACTCCAGAATACATGATTGAAACATCATCTGAATCTCAAGGAATGACCTACAAATATACTCAATACGAAGGTTATGATGAAGAAGGTTACTATTTTGAGTACAATGTTTCCTCTTCTTTCAATCAAGAAAACGCAACTTATAAAGGTTATTATTACTCAAGCGATTTCTATAGATATGAAGATCATAGTGAAAATAGAAACCTCTTTATATTTGATATTGTTAAAGATGTTTTAACTCACTTACCAGAATCCACAACTGAAAAAGTTGAAGATTTATGTAACTGGTTAGTTGAAACATTATTTGTTAGAGAAGAAGTCGATGAAGGTTATAAATTCACCATCAATTATGCAAGGATTAACGAAATTTATAACGCCTTCAAAGAAGGAACTCTTACTGAAGGTCTTATTGCCTTAATTGGTCAAGACGCATATGACGCAATATTTACCTTTATTGAAGAACACTACGAAGGCACATTAGATAAACTTCTTACCGATTTAGCGGGTCTAGGCTTTGACATTGCAGCCATCTATGCTTCAGTTAAAGAAGTTCTTATTGCTCATGGTATGTCTGAAGAAATGCTTCCAGATTTTGACGCTATTGTTACAGAAGAACTTAGAGGAATGAGAGTTGTTGACATTGTCAATGTTGTAGTTCCACAAATTATGGAATCCATGAATGGTAGTAGTGGTTCTGGTCAAGAAGTTAAACCTGAAGAAGGTTATGAAGGTAAACCAGAACATACTGAAGAGCCAAAACGTTTACTTGATAGAGATCCTAGCGAAGGAGAAGGACAAGAAGGTGGCGAAGAACAGCCAGAAATTCCAACTTTAATTCCTGAAACATATGTTGAATTTAAAGCTGTTATCGACCAATTCTTAGAAGCTAACATCATTGATGTTGTTTGTATGATTACAGGCTCCCCGCAAGAAGCTAAAGAGTCTCTAATTCAAATGGCAGATGCTTATGTATTAGGATTAGATCAAATTATTGATTTATCTTTAATTACAACAACATCTGGTCAATTTGTTTCATTAAATATGAATGCTACTGAGCCAACAGAAAATGGAAATGGCAGTGTTGCCCATGTCACAATTTCTAAAGCATTTGATAAAGCCACTATTGTTTCCAGAATTCAAGAAATGGCTGAAAAATGTGAAGCTAGAGAAAATGCATTCAAGTTAGACGCTACAAATTATGAATGGTTTAGTAAACCATATAATGAATACTTCAGAAGTAAATATGGACTTGATGAAAGCTTTGAGTTTGAATTTGTCCGTGATTATCATAACCAAGGAAGAGATGCGCTTGTTGGTAATAAAGAAATTACTTTGACATTGACTCATCGCGATTATTATGAAATTCCTTACGGAGAGACTAGAACTTACACCGGAATTCCAGTATTTAAATTCAGTTCTTACTATAATGAGTATGGCTGGTCCAGAGGTAGAATAGTTACTAATAGATATGGTTTAGGAACTCTTACTGAGAAAAATGAGCGTTCTTTAATCCTTAATACAGGTGAATTAATGAACAGTTCATTTAATCTTGAATACACAAATGAGGGTGAGGCTAATTCTGAAATTTATGTCTCACGTGCACCAAAATTTGGCATTTTATTTGATTTTGATGATTATTCATATCATTACACATCAAATGGTGGTTCTTATGATTATTTAGATCAAGAATTCTATTCATACACTTTCGTTACTCGCGAAGAATATGTAGAACAAACCGGACGTGAAATTGAAAAAGATAGTGATCAAATGATTTTCTTTAAGGTCGTTAGTAAGGTTAATCCTACTAATGTCTATTATGATTATTCATATGGTTCAGTTACAGAATATGCTTTCTCAAGAAATATGTCACAAACTGCTTTAGAACATTATAAAGATTTCGCTATTGAACACAAATTCCGTAATGGAAAACGTTATGATGTTTATTACGCAGATGATGTAAAAGCTCCAGATTTTAGTTTTGATTCATCTTACAATTATGAGAAAGACGAATTCTGGAACTATCCAGAGGCTAACTACAATAAGGATCAAACTAAGACAGTTCAATATGGAAATACAAAAATAGTCTATGAGAATAAACACACTTCTTTGAAGTGTACAAGAAAAATTTCATGGAAAATCTATGTTGATAGTCAGATTATTTCTTCAAGTAGTTATACATATCATTTTGAACCTGGACAATGGACAACAAACAAAAACTTAGGCAGTGTAGAAATTGATGCATGCCATACCCAATATAGTTACGCTGAGTCTTGTTCCGTTTGTGGAAAAGAACTTGGAGTTTATTCATCTATTTCTGTACACCATTCCGGCGAAGCTGAATTAGTTGGTCATTATGAAAGAGAAATGACTTTAACTAGACCAGGTTACTCTTATGATCTTTATGAATGCCCATTATGTCATGAACAATGGGTTCAGTACTTTAAAACGGAATATCCATGTAATCATGGTTGTACCCACGATAGTACTGGCGATTTAGTTTACGACGAAGAAACAGGATTGTATTATTGTGAACATTGCGGAGAGACATTTGAGAATAATTTCATTCCTCAATTCATATTTGAAAATTTTGAATCAGATGAAGATTACATTAAGTTTTCGATGTTTGCCCCTGCATATGAATCCTATGAAATGTATAAAATTAGGGAATATTATCAATTCTATCTTGTAGCAGGTTATCTAAATGATAACGGAGAATTCGTAGATTATACCTCGTGTGAAAGACCATTATATTTTGATCAATATTATGAAGATATTGAGGGATACGGTCTTATGTGGTGGTATGTCGGATATGATCTCCGTTCATACTATGAATTCATGAATGAAGCCTACGAAAGATACGAAGGACAAGACCTTATCGTAGCTATTATGGCTGTCCCAAATGATGGTGGAACAGTTCATATTTACGAGATTAATTAATTTTACTATCATGAACAAAGGTTCTAGGTTCGCTTAGGACCTTTTTTCTATAAAATATACGGGATTTCCTGCAAATTTTATAAAATAATGCCAAAAATTTTGTTGAAAATTGTTATTTAAAAAACTACTATATATCTACTAATTGCAACCAAAAGTTGCGCATTTTCTAACTAGAGTTGGTAGAGCAACCAAAAGTGTTCGTGCTAGATTATAGTCGTTCAAATTAGGAGGACACGAAAATGACAATCGAAATCGCTGATAGACTTATTAAATTAAGAAAGAAATACGGGTACTCGCAAGAAGAACTTGCTGATAAACTCGGACTCTCCCGCCAAGCAGTCTCAAAATGGGAAAGAGCAGAAGCTTCACCTGATACAGACAACTTGATCTGCCTCGCGAAATTATATGGAGTTTCTCTTGATGAACTTCTTTCTACTGATGATGACGTCGAAACAATCGTTGAAGAGCAAGTTAAGAAAGAAGAAAAGAAAGATGGAATTAACTTACAAGATGACGAAGGTAATTCAGTTCATATTGGAGAAGGCGGAATTCATATGGAAGACTCTAATGGTCAAAAAGTCCATATCTCTGATGACGGAGTAATGTTCAAAGATAAGAATGGACATTGGGTCAAAAAGGATAAAATCCTTTCTAAAGGAGATAAAGTAAATATTGTTCTCAGCTCAGTCCTTGGTGGTGTCGCTTTAATTACATACATTCTACTTGGTGCATTACTTGGAATGTGGTGGAACGCATGGGTTGTATTCTTTGTTCCAGAAATTATTTGCTCAATTGTACGCGCTATTTCTAAAAAGAACGCTAATAAATTCAATATGGCATTCGCAGCATGCTTTGCATTCTTCTTCGTTTGTATGGTTATCCCTGGTACAGAAGCTTGCTTATGGCATCCAATGTGGGTTGTTTTCTTAGCAATCCCTGTCTATCACTCAATCTGTGGATCAATTAACAAAGCTCTTGGTAAAAAAGACGACGAAGATGATGAAGAAAAGGAATAAGCCACATAGTGGCTTTTCTTTTTATCCTAACACTTTTAATTTTATTACTATAAAATAAACACGTCTTAATAATAAGGAGAGAATTATGGGAATTTTAGAAAAATTAGGATTAGCTGAACAATTTTCTGGTGTTGCCCCGGGATTACAACTTGCAATTTTTATTGTTGCAATCGTAATTGCAGTAGTTGCAGTGTTTGCTGTTGGCGTTAGCATTTACCTTGCCATTAAATACGTTAAATATAACCGCACAATGAACAAAGCTGGCATTAATGGTAAAGATGCCGCAAGAAAAATTCTTGATGATAATGGTTTACAACACATTAGAGTTTCAGTCGGTGGCTCAATGATGTTTGGTAATAGCTATTCACATTATTTTAAGAAAATTAGACTAAGAAGATTAACTGTTAAGAAGAATTCTATTTCTTCTTTAGCAATGGGTGCTCAAAAATCAGCTTTAGCTATCTTAGATAAAGAAGGCGATAAAGATATGAGAACCAGAGTTAAATTAACTCCAATTATCTTCTTTGGCCCAATTATGTTTGTTCCAATTGTTATTATTGGTGTCTTGCTTGACATCCTGTTATTTGGATTTAGTGGTGCTGTCACAGTAGTTGCAGCAGTTATTGGTTTATCCTTCTATGTTTTATCGTTTGTCATGTCAATCATGGTGCTTAAAACAGAGGTTAAAGCTCAAAATAGAGCTCTTGAGATATTAGAAAAAGAACATTTAGCAGATCAAGAAGAAAGAGAAATGATGAAATCATTATTCAAGTTATATAACATTGAATATGTTAACAACATCATCCTCGAATTCTTAGAAATGATTCTTAAAGTTCTTGAAATTGTCGCAAATGCACAACACTCAAATTCAATGAGCAAAAACGATTAATAATTAAATAAAGAGATAAAGGTTTTGATTAGATTCAAAGCCTTTTTCTTTTTATTCTCCTCTCTTCATAAAATATGAAGTATAATAATAGAGTCTTAAAGATTAAAACTCATGAATAAGAAACTACTTATATTTGATATGGATGGAACAATCTATCTTGGCAAAGATTTGATTCCAGGCACATTAGAAACTTTTGAGTATTTAAATAAGCATAATATTGATTATGTTTTCTTCACAAATAATTCATCCCATGATTTAGAGTCTTATCACAAAAAAGTTTCTAATTTCGGTATTAAATGTTCTTTAGAACATAATTTCTATTCATCAACCGAAGTAACAATTTCTCACCTACAAAAAATAGGTGTTAAAAATATCTATTGTATCGGTAATAAATGTCTAAAAGATAAACTTAAAAAATTCTTTAACGTTATTGATCGCTACGATGAAAACTTCCTAGTTGAAGCTGTAGTAGCGGGCTTTTCTACAGAGCTCGTTTATGACGAACTTAAAGGTGCATGTTTGTATCTACAAACAAAGGACATTCCATTTATCGCTACAAACGGAGACTGGCGATGCCCAATCGAAGATGGACTTTATATTCCAGATTGCGGTGGAATGTGCGAATGGATTTATAAATGCACTGGTAAAAAAGCAACAGTTATGGGTAAACCAAACCCTGAAATTATTGACTATTTAGCAAACCAATTCGGAGTTAAAAAAGAAGAGGTTATGGTCATAGGCGACCGCCTTTACACCGATATCTTAGTTGGTGTCAACGCTGGGGTTGACTCCTTATGTGTTTTAAGCGGAGAATCATCCCTTGAAGATGTTCATTCATATGAACATCAACCAACCTATATTTTGGATTCAATTAAAGACCTTCCTGGTCTACTTGAAAAATAAATCATTTTGTTCATTTTGGAGGTAAAACAATGGGACAAAGTAAAACTGCTGATCAAGGTTTTAAACTCAATTACAAGAGAACCTTTACGATTGGCTTTGCCTTTTTTGGCATCTTGCTATTATGGCAAGTCTACGACACCTGGTGTCCAACATTCTTGACCGAACTTTTCAAGAACTCATTTAAAGTTACTGATGAAAAGCAAGTCCAATACCTTGTTGGTATCATGATGGCTATCGATAACTTAGCAGCCTTAATCTTATTACCAATATTTGGTAAGCTCTCAGATAAAACTCACACTAGATTTGGTAAAAGAATGCCTTACATCTTAGTAGGTACTTTTGTCTGTGCAGTAGCTTTCCCATTTATTCCTGTTTTATTCCATTATTCAAAGGCCGTTGGCGTCATTATTATGATGGCCATTGTTGTTTTATTTGCAATGATGTATCGTAACCCAGCTGTTGCTTTAATGCCTGATATGACACCAAAACCTTTACGTAGTAAAGCAAATGGTATTATTAACATTATGGGCTACCTTGGTGGTGCCTTTGCAACCGTTGTTGGTTTCTTCTTTGTCTTATCAGATTATTTAGGAACCGCTGTTACAAAAGATGGGTTACCAAAACCTCATACCTGGGCTTATAACAATATCTGGGCAGTTGAAGGACCATTCTTAGTTGCTTCCTTACTTATGTTAATTTCTGCAATCGTTTTATTTATCTTAGTTAAAGAAAATAAGATTGCTGATGAAATGAAAGATGAAATGGCTCGTGCCGACGCAATGAGCGAAACAGTTGATAAAGTTGATGATGATAAACCAATGTCGAAAGCCAACAAGATTATGCTCTTCTTAATCTTAGGTGCAGAATTCTTCTGGTTTATGGCAGATAATGGTATTGGTACTTTCTTAAATAACTATGTTATTTACGGAACACAATCATCTTCAGTTGGTACCGGTATTTTAACAATCTTAGGTGGTGTTGGTAGTGTTATCGGTTTCGCCTTTGGTGGAATCATCGCTTCTAAGATTGGTAGAAAATATACACTTTTAGGTGGCTTAGTTTTAACATTTGTTAGCTACCTTATTTGGATTATTTTAACATTCGCTGTTGGTTTACCAACAGGCTCACTCCCAGTTTGGTTATTTGTTATCTGGTTTATTAAAGGCTTTGGTATGTCTTTGGTCCACGTTAACTCATTCCCAATGGTTGTCGAACTTTGTAATTCCAAGAAGATCGGTGCATTCACTGGTTACTATTACGCCGCAAGTATGGCGGCTCAATCAATTACACCTATCGCATTAGGTTCATTATTAATGGTTCCTAACTTCGATTGGGACTTACTTCCAATTTATGCCGGCATTTGTATCGCCATCTCAATCGTAATCTTCTGTTTTGTTAAAAACGTTAAATCTAAGAAAACAACTTTCTCCAAAGGTTTAGAAGGCATTGGAGAAGCAAGTGACGATTAATGAATAAAAAAGTATTACTTTCTAAACTTAATCCTTCTTTATTAAACGGAATTGCTCACCGTGGACTTCATAACAACAAGTTCACTGAGAATGGTTTAAAAGCTTTTCAAAACGCTATTGATCACGGGGTAGCATTTGAATTCGATATTCATTTAACTAAAGACAATGAACTTGTCGTTTGTCATGATGAAAATCTTGTTCGCACTACCGGAAAAGAAGGCATTATTGAAGACTTAACTTTAAGCGAAATTAAGGCAAATTACCGCCTTCTTGACGGTGGTGAAATCCCAACACTTCAAGAGGTAATTGACCTCAATAATGAGCGAGTTCCAATGGTCATAGAACTTAAGGTTTTTAGGAAAAATTATAAGGAAATCGCGGGGATTTTCAAAAAATACCTAGGAAAAATAAGGGATAAAAGTAATGTCTTAATCATCTCTTTTGACCCTCGTAGTTTATGGCCACTTAAGCACGAAGGATTTATCCGCTCCCTTTTAGTCGCTAAGTCTGACGAATACACTTGGTTCTTTAGACACACAGTAGAATCGGTGGACGTTGAATTTAAGTTACTTGAAGAAAAACGCGTGCTTAGATACGCTAAAAAACATTTCACAAACGTATGGACAATTGATAACGAAGAAAAGCTAAAAAAATACGCTCCTTACGTTGATACAGTCACATATCAATTTATTGAACCAAGTGTTGTTAAAAACACATTGAAAGGTAACTAATTTATGAAAAAGAACAAGCATTTACTCTTCTGGATTTTATTTCCAATCATTTGGAGTATAATTGCTTTTCTTTTAGTGTTCTTATTTGATTTATCAAATGGTCCAATTATTTGGTTTATTCTTGAGCTACTACTTTTAGTAGCCCTTTTTGTCCTTAGGGTTATCTTTAGAGACAAGAAATTCTGGGTTAGAGCAGCCACATGGGGAGGCTTTTCAGTTTTAGTCATCTCCTGTTTAGTTTTTTGTAAACCTTCAGTTGTCTCGAAAAAGGCATATTATTACGATAATCCTCAACTTGTTGAGGAACCGCTAACTTTAAACGAAGGAAAAGTTCAAGGCGTTTATAACGAAGATAAAAGCGTGAAGATTTATGCTGGTATTCAATACGCCGAAGCCGAAAGATGGAAAGAACCACAAGCTCATACCTGGGAAGGCATCCATGATGGAACTCATTTTGGTCCTAAATCGATGCAACCTTCTTCAAATGCCTACGTTGATAGTGTTTTAGACATCTATTCTGAAAAAGGTTGGCATCCAAATTTGAAGATGAAACCTCAACAAGATCGCGACGAACAAGGACTTTACTTAAATATTTGGATACCAAATATTAGCGAAACTAATCTTCCTATCCTTGTTTTCATCCATGGTGGGTCATTAACTAATGGCTCAGGCGCGAGCAATGATTACAATGGTGAAGCAATGGCTAAACTTGGTGTAATTATGATTACAATTCAATATCGTTTAGGCGTATTTGGTTACTTTGCACACCCTGATTTAAGAAATGAATCGCCTAACCACACAACTGGTAATTATGGTTTATTAGATCAAATTTTTGCCTTAAATTGGATTAACAATAACGCCGCAAACTTCGGCGGAGATAAAAATAACATCACAATCGCAGGTGAAAGTGCTGGTAGTTCCAGTGTTTCAGCATTATGCACATCTCCGCTTGCCTCAGGTTTATTTAAACGTGCAATTGGTGAATCTTCATCACTTGTTATGAAGGATGTGCCTCATACTTATAGAACTGAAGAAGAGGCCTACGAAGTAAGTGCAAATATCTTAAAAGAGTTTAGATGTTCTTCTATAGAAGAATTAAGAAAAATTCCAGCCAAGAGACTTGTTAATACTAAGTACAAAAATCAAGGAATGATGCTCGATGGTTATGCTCTTACAAAGAATCCTTATCAAGTTTACATGGATGGAGAAAATAATGAGGAAGCTTTGCTTAATGGCTACAACATTAAAGAAGCTGATGCATTTGTTATCCCAATGTATTTACTTTCGCCAACAAACAAGAACAACATCAAATCTCGTTTAGCGCAGTGGTACGATGAAACATGCGTGAATGAGATTTATGATCTTTATAAAGACAAAATTGAGAAGAATGGCACAGATGCAATGTGTGAAATCACCTCAGTTGCTTGGTTTATTATGCCTCATCACGTTTGGTCAAATATGGCAATTAAATCTTCTCACCACGTAAAGGTTTATCGTTACCAATTTACAAAAGAGAATGGTTATCGTGGCACTTATCATAGCGGTGAAATGATTTATGCGTATGGAAATTTGCACTTATCTAATCAACCATTTGCATATAATGAAGGCGACTATAAATTAGAGAAAATTATGGTGAATTACTGGGCAAATTTTGCAAAAACAGGAGATCCAAATGGAGCAGATTTACCTGTGTGGAATGAGTACACAGAATCTAATGAATTTATAATGGAATTAGGCGAAAAAACCCAGGAAATCCCGGATATTTACAAGAATTTATACGAAATCTTAGATAGAAATTTTGATAGAAAAAATGCTTCCGTTTGAGAAGCACTTTTTGTTTGTTTTTACAAATCTTGAACAATTAGTCCATCACATATTTCAGCAAGGAATATTGTGGCATCTAAATCGTATTTTTCTTTGTAGTCTTTTTCGACTTTTGCTTTAAACGATTCAAACTCATTTTTCTTAACTAATGCGATTGATGATCCGCCGAACCCTGCGCCTGTCATACGTTCTGCAAGAGCGCCATACTTAAGGGAGATGTCGTGAAGATAATCAAGATATTCGCCTGTAACTTCATAATCATCTCTAAGTGATTCATGTGAAGCATTAAGGAGTTTGCACATTTTATCAATGTCACCTTTTTTAGATGCTTCAACGAAATCTAAGACTCTTTGATTTTCTGTTACAACGTGTCTTACTCTTCTAAATAAGACATCATCTTTAAGAAGTTTTTCGCATTCATCTAAGTCAGAAACTCTGAGTTGTGACAAATTTAATAAATTAAATTTTTGTTTAAGTATCTCAAGAGCTTTTTTGCACTCTTCAACTCTTTGATTATAAGGTGAACAAACGAGATTTCTTCTAACATTAGAAACAATAACAACTAAAGACAAATCTTTAAAATCGATATCTTCATAACTAAATTTGTTATTAAGACAATCAAGGAGGATACATTTGTCTTTCTTGCCTAACGCGATTGCAAATTCATCCATGACCCCACATTGTAAGCCGTTAAACTCAGTCTCGCTTTGATGCGCTAATAAAGCAATCTCTGGAGCAGTAAGTTTAATGCCATACATTGTAGAAGCAATAAATGCTGTTAAGTTTAAAAGTGCAGCAGAACTAGATAAACCACTTGCAATTGGAATATTCGCGCCATAAACGATATTAAGTCCAAATGGAAGTTTGTGACCATTTTTCTTTAATGTTGCAAAGATTCCAAGTGGGTAATTTCCCCATGAATTTCTTGGATTGTTAGATATATTATCTAAATCAACCACAACATCGTAGTTTTTGTTTAAAGATTTAAGGTAAAGTTTACGATCATCTCTTTTGCCAACAACCGCGCCAATATACTTGGAAATGGCCGCAGGTAAAGCAAGTCCATAGTTGTAGTCAGTGTGCTCTCCAATGAGATTTATTCTACAAGGAGAGGCAAAAAACTTTTCAGGACTTTTATGAAATGTTTTGGTGTAAGCTTCAATTAATTTATTCCCCATAACCTTTAACTGCTAGTTTAACACATTCGTATGCGCCATCATAGAAACCAGCCTTCTTAAGTTGGTCAATACGGTCGCACATTGCAGGAATGATTTCTCTATCTAAAATGAGATTATCAAGCATTGCGTTCATGCTCTTAACATCTGGGCATTCTTTTGTGGCATCGCCCATTTCTCTACCAAAGATTCCGCCATAAACTTCATGACCACCAATATGTCTCATAAATACCTTCGGTATTGGATAGTAGACGAGTTCACTTGGTTTAGTGATTAATAAATCACAAACTGGCATAAGTAAATTGGTGGAGTAAACAGCTTCAAAAATGTTTGAATTGTAAATTGCGTGTACACCTAAAGAATCTACTTTATAAAGTTTTTCTTTAAGTTTTAATAAATCATCATACTTATTAAAGTATTCATTACATTTAAGCTCTGGAAGATCCTTCATAAGTTTTTCATAAACTGTCTTATGATCACCAAAGTTAATGAAAATAGCGACTTTTCCTTCTTTAACGTATGGAAGAAGGTGGACAATCATTGCTTTATAAAGTGAATAACCTGCTCCTGCACCTCCAACAGTCATTAAAACTCTAATTGGGCGATTAGAAGAGATTCTCTCTTTACGAGCCTTGTTGTCTTTTTCTAAATCAACGAGTAATTCATGGTCAACATAACAACCAACCATCTTTAAGTCTTTGCTAGAAAGGCCGTTTAAACGTTGTTTTGCAAAGCCATCAAGGGTTTTATAACCAAGATACGCAAATGGGGTTTGTACGGTGTGTATTGCCCCTTCTGAGAGGTGTAAACCCATTGGCCAGTTGTCAGGAATAGCATTAACAACGTGTGTCATACCAGCATGAAGGGCTCCTTGAGCAGGCCAAACGTGTGTTGCGATATAAGGAATATCTTTTGGAATATTTCTAAAAATAGGCACTAAAAGTTCGCTATTCTTTTGGTCTTTTGCATTATATGTAATCTTCTTAAAACCTTCAGAATTAAGTGGTTCCCAGACAAGTTTATTAAATAACTTTGATTTTTGGGAAATTCTAGAAGCAGTGGAATATAAATCATTTTGATGACGGATCATCTTTGATCCAGTTGCATCAAAAGATGCTAAATCTAACCAATAAGGAGTATAACCAAGTGCTCTAGCAGCAGATGCCATCGCAATAGAAATACGGTAATGGCCAAAACCCATACGAATATTTCCAACAATAAGTGGCTTTTTATCAAATTCAGCATTTTTCTCGGAAAAAATAATGTTTTTTGCACCTAAATAATCTAAGGTTTTGATATCTGCAAAGCCAATCTTGTAGTCTTTTCCTGAATCATCACCAAACTTTTTAATATAGCCTGCTTTTGATTTTTCTGCTCCCTTAATGGTTTTCTTGTCCATTGGGTTATTAAATATTAAAGAGGTTCTATCTTTCATTTGAAAGTTCTCCTTTATTTGTATTGTAAGTAAAGGCGTGTTCCTCACCTTTAAGCTCATATTTGACACGAATCAAATGCCCTCTAGTCTCGTAAGACAGGACCTTTCCTTCTTTAAATAACTCAAGAGATTTCTTAAGTAACTCTTTCTTCTTATCATCATATGAAGCGATATTATCGCTTGTCATAAGAACTGAACCAAATAAAGCGTTAATTGTGATAAGTGCTCTTTTTTGTTGTTTTGTTAATGAGATGTTGTCATCTCTAAGAAGGAAGACATCTGGGTCATTGCCAAATAATCTTTTGTTCATAAATGAACGATAAATTGTGTTTTGAAGTGTAACTTTGGTCGAGATTCTCTCGCGGTGGAACATCTTCATATAAGCAACGTCATCAAACACAAGTGAGACGTCTGGTCCAATACGAAGATAATCAAAGTTATTAAATGAGTTCATGACGTGAGCTCCGCATCCTAAGATAATCTTATCTTTTAAAATTGATCTTAAGAAGCTATAAGCTTCGCTCTGAACTTGTGCTCTACTTCTACCTACGTATTCACCAACACCTGAAGCATAAAGGAAGTCGAGTTTAAAGAAATCAAACCCTAAATCCATGTAGTAAGTTAAACACTTTTTGATGTAGGCTTTGACGTCTTCATTATCTAAATCTAACGCATAATGACCAGACCAGTTTCCGCCTGCTTTTTCAGGTTTATTGTGCTTATTTTTCTTGAAAAGCTCAGGATGTTCTCTGAATAATTTAGATTTCTCTTCAGCGACGAAAGGAGCGAGCCAAATACCAGCCTTTAAGCCTTTCGCGTGGATTTTATCCACGATTGGCTTAAGTCCGTTAGGGAATTTCTTTTCATCAACGTCTAACCAGTCACCAACAAAAGTCTCATAACCATCATCAATTTGGAAAAGGTTGAAACGATCATCAAGAGCGTCTAAATCTCTTAAAATGATCTCTTCATTGATGTTTTGATAGTAGTTATACCAAGAAGTGTAACCAAAGATTTTCTCTAAGTCTTTCTCTGGGAAGTCGTGACGGAAATGATCCATCCCTTCTTTAAGTTCATATTCAAGGGCGTAATCAAAGATTGTAACTTCTTCACCTTTCTTCAAAGAGATGTTTTTAACATCTGAGATAAGGTGAATTGATCTTCTACCTTTAACTAGCTCAATAATTAAATAAGCGACACTAGAGTTATATGAACAAATGAATATTTCATGCTCACCTCTAGAATAGAAGACGTCATAACCATGAGATTTTCTAATAGAATACTTGTAGAAACTTGAATCACCATATTTATCCATTGCAAACATTTTTGTAATGATATGTGGTGATTTTTTAATGTTTTTAAGTCTTTTTGCGAGTTTAAATTCCTTTGTGTCAGTCCAAGACTGATAACCATTAAGGAAATATAAGTCTTGGAAATTGACATTAAATGGAATGATATCATCTGCTTTTAAAAGCGTAATATCATTTAAGGCTTTTATGCGAACGGTGGTACGATTATCAACCATGTTGAAAATGAATTTCACATCTTGGTTAGTGAATTTCGCAACCTTTTTATGACCGTTTTTATAATAATATAAACGCATAATTATTTGTTTTCGCTAGGGACTTTATCATTTTCAACTGCTTTAAGGAATGCTTTATCTTCTTCCTTAGCAATTGTTTTCATAACTTTCTTTTCGTTATAGAAGAATAAGATAACTGCGCCTAAGACACAGAAAACAACTGCGACGATGGCAACAATAACCATGCCAATTTTAGTTGCAGTGATGTCGTTAGACTCAATATTTTGTGTTGCGCCAATAATTGCTAAAGATGTGAAGAGAAGTAAGGCTAAAGATTGACCAAACTTCATAGCAAATGTACGGGCAGCAAAGAACATACCTTCTCTATTTTGTCCTGTAACTTTTGCTTCAGCTTCAGCAACGTCTGCAACGATTGATTGTGGAATAATGCCAAGTAAAGCCATTGGAAGAGCAGAAATAAGCATGACTACGACACCAAAGACCCAGCTTAAGATGTTAGCATGTCCTTCTTCTGGAAGTATTCCAGGAATGGAAGAAATTGCTGTAATTGCATAACAAATTGCAAGTCCTAAGAAACCAGCAATAACGAGTTTTTTCTTACCAAATTTCATAACCATCTTGGTAACAAATGGATAGAAAACAGCACTTAATAAGGTCATTCCGCCCATGAATAACATGACCATTCCTTCGTCAAATCCCATTGAGACTTTAACAAAGAATGGAAGACCTGTTTGGAATAATGTTAAGCCAACCCAGTACATAATGTCAGATGCTGAGAAGACTCTGAAATCTTTGTTTTTGAATGTAGCAGTAAGTGATTTGAAAACGTTCTCATTTGATGGTTTTGCATCGGTGTATTCCTTCTCTTTGATAAGGAATGCTGGGAGTAACATACAGACACATGCGATGACTGCTAAGACGATAAAACAAATTCTATATGCCCATGAGTTTCCGACTGCTCCTCTTAAGAAACCAGCGAAAACAAATGGTGTATAAGCAAGTAAAGTGCCGCCAAAGTAAGTTAATGAAATAGCAGTGGAGATGAACATTCTGTCTTCTTGGGTTTTGCCAAATTCAGAAATTAAAGCATTGTAAGGTGTGCAGTACATTGTCATAAATAAGTAGAATAAGACGATGAAGACTGCGATCCATGCGATGTTCCATCCGCTAATAGCGTTAACTGGTGCACAGAATAATAAAACTGTAATAACCGCAAATGGGATAGCTGCAAGTTTCATAAATGGCATTCTTCTACCACGTGGGTTTTTGCTTCTATCACTCATTGATGCGATAAGTGGATCTGTAACAGCGTCAAAAATACGGCTAAGAGCAGTAATTAAACCTAAAACTGTTAAGAAACCGCCAATAATAAGACCTGGAACAATAAATTGAGTTGCTCCATTTCCACCTTCTGCGATTGGCTTTAAGTCATTTTGAGTTGGTAAATAGAAGGTGACAAGCCATGCGTTGATGATGCCGCCTAAAATTGACCAGCCAAGTTGACCAATCGCGAAGATGATCATTTGCTTTTTGGATAATCTTTTCATTTGATAACCTCCTATATATGAAAAGCTATGCTTTTAAAACTGAAATAAATAGTGAGATTAAGTATTCAATCTCATCAACTTTGCTCACTTCTTTGTCTTGTTTTAAACCTGATTCAGTTGAGGCAAGTTTCTTACAAAGTTCAAGTAAGGAGTGAGTGGATGTGTAGTAATAAAGTTTGATATTTTTAACTTCTTTAATTGATTTATCTTTAAGCCCGAGCTCGTATGCGCTCATGAAAATGTCATAGAAAGCATCAAGACCCAAAGAATATTCTTTGTTCTCTTTATTTTTGATGTTATTTAGATAAACTGTGTCAAATTCAGCGATGAATTTAAAATAGTCTTTATGTTCAACAAAAATGTTTCTAAAAAGGTTGAAGAAATCTTGAATTTTATCAATTCCAGCTCTCTTTTCTTCAGAAAATGGAACTTTTAGAATGTCATGTTGAATTGAAAGAGAAACCGCAATAACTAGGTTCTCTTTGTTATTAAAATAACGATAAATAGTGGCCTCGCCAATACCACTGACTGATGAAATATCTTTGATTGTGATTTCAGATATTGATCTAGATAAAAACAACTTTTTGGCTGAGTCAACGATGTAATCGCGTTTTAAATCTTTGAAGCTCATGATAGTTTGTCCTTTATTTTGATAGACCGTCTATCACTTATTTTATATGAATATATTCATGTGTCAATGAAAACGTTTACATTTTTATTAAGAGCATTAAAAATAATAGGTCTTTTTGCTTCATAAGAGTACAATAGTACTCGGTTTTAGATTTTTAGAGGTAATTTAAAATGAAAAAGGGTTGGAAAACTGGATTAATAATTGGCGGAGCAATTTTAGCTCTCACCGCGATAAGTGTAACTATTTCACTCGTCGCGAAAAACGTAAATCAAGTAACTGAAACTTACGAATTAGATAAGTCTTTTAATAAAATTAAAGTTGATGTTGATACTTCAGACGTTGAGTTTATTAAAGTTAATGAAGGTTATGGAAAAGTAATCTGTAAAGAATCAAAGGAACATAAACACACTGTAAAAATTGAAGATGATACATTAAAAATCGAGTTTGATCAGAAGTATCTAATTCATTTTGGATTTGTTTCTCCTGATTACAAGGTCCAAGTCTACATTCCTGCAACTAATGAATATGATTTAGACGCTGTTCACACAACTGGTGACTTCAGAATTGGCTCAGATTTCACTTTCACAAACGTAAAAGTTAAAGGCGCCACTGGTGACAATATTATTGCCTCTAACGTTAAAAATTCACTTAATATTACTTGCTCAACTGGCAAGATTTCAGTCTCAAATATGAACCCAACTTCAATTTATATTGAAAGTTCAACTGGAGATGCATATTTGAAGGATATTAATTGCAGTGGAAACATCAACATGAAATCAACCACTGGCAAGAAACAATTCGATAATGTTAAAGCGCAAAACTTAACTCTTGATTCATCAACTGGTGCATCTAGACTTGATAAGGTGACTCTTACTTCTAAACTTTCCATTACAGCATCAACAGGCGATGTAAGAATAAGCCAAAGTGATGCTGCTGAAATTGATATCAAATTATCTACCGGTGATGTTAGCGCAGAATTCTTAACAAGCAAGATTGTTTATGCAAAATCAATCACTGGAAAAGTTGATGTTCCTAAATCAACAAGTGGTGGACTTTGTTCAATTGAAACTTCAACCGGTGATATCAAGGTTACATTTGCAAAATAAAAAGGCCATAGGCCTTTTCTTTTAGCTCATTATTCTTCCGCTGAACATTTTTATATATATAAAAATTGAAACAATCGACACAAGTAGTGGAATAAATGCGATTAAAACTGATGGTAGATAAAATGCTTCTTCATTGAAAATCAATGATAGAACACCAGCAATAATCATTCCAAGTGAGCCAATAATTAATTGAGCTCCGATGCCACGACAGAAGATTTTTTGGTGTTCTTTTTTGATATTTTCAGTGTGACTGGCACTAATAAGATTGATGTGACCAAGGAAAATAAAAATACCTAGGGTTAATAGGATAACGCCAACAACAAGAATAATAATGCCGTAAATAATCATAAATAATTAGAAACTATGGTCGATGTGATGAGCTGCTCTATATGCCATTAAGTCGTTAATCAATGACGAAACAAATCCGACTAAAAGAAGGATTGGCATATTTATGAGCATTGAAAGTAAAATTTGTCCGCCAGAAAGCATTGGCTCATGCTTAATAAGTGGATAAAAAACACAGTTAACTAAAGTTAAAGTTGGTGAAATAATTAAATAGAAGATGACTGTGGAACTAAATGTTGCAAGTAATCTATATTTAACATTTCCTGTGTAAGTTTCATTTGGAACATGGAATAAACCTGTAAACCATCTACCAATCGCGGTTAATGGAATAAAGTTAGAAATCATAATTGATAAGAATAAGGCAATAATGAAATTCGTTAAGAAGTTCATCCAATCAATAGTGGTGAAGTTAACAGTTAAAACGCCACCTTCTAAATCTGATTGGGCAACAATTGCAGAAGTGATGCACAAAAAGAATGAGACTGGAACGCCACATATAATGCTATAAACGAATGTTGCTAATCTAAATCTTCTTGTCATAACGAGTTATGATTATACTAACTTAATTTAATAAATCAACAAATTATTTTGTGGATTTAATCGCAGATGCAAATGCCCAAGTTAGATTGTATCCTCCGCATGGCCCATCAATATCAAGTAGCTCCCCAATGATATAAACATTTTTCTCACGTTTTGACATTAATGTTTCGTCAACTTCTGTGACTGAAACACCTCCAACCGAAACTTGAGAAAAATCGAATCCGTATGACCTATCAAAAGTGAACTCTAGGTTCTTTATTGAATCAAAAATCTCGTCTTCAGAATGATATCTATCCTTCAAATAAGCAGAGATTTTTGGATTTAAAAAAGCTAGCATGAAATCTGAAAATTTGCGGGAATTCCTATAGTTTTTTAAATAATCTAAAGAAAATTCCGGTAATAAATCTAAGTAAATTTTATAAGGTTTTGTAATGTCTCTTGCGATTAAAGACATTGTGTTAAAAATAACGATTCCAGAAAGGCCATGATCCTTAAAAAGAACCTCGCCATCTTCCTTATGAACAAGTTTTTTGCCTTCAAAAAGAGTAACGGAAGCTTTTACGCGGATTCCATCAACCAATTTTGTCTTTTCTTTTGTATAAAGTGGAGATAAACCAGGTTGAGGCTCTTTAATTTGGTATCCGTGCCTCTTCAAAATATCTAAAACTGAGCCGTTGCTACCAAGTTTTGGAGACGATTTTAAGCCTCCTGCCAAGTAGAGTTTATCTGCAAAATATTCGCCTTTATCGGTGATGATTTTAATTTTGTCTTTTACCTCAAAATCTACCATAATTTCCGCATTTTTTACGGAAATTCCCTGGGATTTTGCAGAATTTAAGAGTGCTTCTTTAACAGCGACAGCGGACTCTGAAACAGGGTAGGCAAGCGATCCATTTAACTTAGTTTCAATGCCAACTGAACTGAAGAATTTTTTGTAGTCATAGTCGCCAATAACGGATTTAGCAAATTCAGGATTATTGTAAGCAGAAAAATCAATCTCAGAATTTCCGAGGTTACATTTTCCGTTTCCGCTCGCTAGAAGTTTCTTTAATGAGCTTTCTAGTCTTTCAATTACTAAAACATCATCATTTTTGTGATTTCTTTTGTAATTAATTGCGGCCACAAGTCCAGAGGCGCCTGCCCCAATAACAACTATTTTCATCGACAAAAATTTTATCATATTGTTGAGAATAATAAAATTATTTGGTTATAATATATGCCACGCCCCAATAACTCAACTGGATAGAGTGTCAGACTTCGAATCTGAAAGTTGTGGGTTCGACTCCTGCTTGGGGCGCCAAAAAATTAACAAATGAAAAGTAAGAAAAGATTAATAACTGAAAGAATCGTAATTCTCTCAGTCGCTGTAATTGTACTAACTTTGTTAGTATTTTTCTTGAAAGATATATTTTTCCCATTTATTAAACTTGAAATTAATAGAGACTTTGATGGTGCTAAAGCTCTTCTTCAAGAAAAAGGTTTCCTTGGTTGGATTACTGTTTCTTTAGTCGAAGCTTTACAAATGGTTGTTATTTTCATCCCTGCTGAATTTATTCAGCTTTCAAGTGGAATGAGTTACCCATGGTGGCAAGCAATCTTACTTTGTGATTTTGGTGTTATCTTAGGATGTAGCATCATCTATTTCCTTGTTCATATCTTTAAATTTGATGGCGATATTTTTAATAAAGGTTCTAAAATCGCTAAATACGAGAAGAAATCAAAAGCTAAAAACGCTGTTATACTAACTTATATTTTATTTATTATGCCAATCATTCCTTTTGGAGCGATTTGCTATTGGTTCTCAAATAAGAAAGTCTCCTATTGGAGATATGTTTTTACATGCGCTACAGGCGTTATTCCATCCATCTGTACATCCATCTTTATGGGTACTGCTCTGAAATTGTTTATTTCACAATCACTTCCTATTTGGGCGCTTATACTTGCAATTATTGGCGCAGCCGCAGTCTTGTTCGTGTTGCTCGCATTCGTGCTCCACAAGTTCTTCTTCAAGCAAGATGATGGAACTCCAGAATCAGTCTTCTATACCTGGTCTTTAGTTGCAGGTTACAAGATTTTAAGACTTAAAAACAAATTTATTCCTATTAATAACGAGAAATATAAAGCTTTGGAAGGACCTTGCTTAGTCTTAGCAAATCATCACTCCTTCTTGGATCCTTTCGCATTAATGGCCTTAAACCCTGAAAGACGTTTCTGCTACTGCATGAACAAGTATTATTTCCATTTACCTATTTATGGTAACTTCTTAAAAAGAAGCGGATTTATTCCAAAGAAGATGTTTACTAACGATGTAACTTGCTCTCTTGGAATTATCCAAGCACTTAAAAAAGGCTATCCAGTTCCAATCTTCCCAGAAGGTAGACTTTCAACTCATGGTGGTCCTTCACATGTTCCAATTTCAACTGCTAAACTTTGTTTACTTTGCAAAGTTCCAGTCGTATTAGTCCAAATTAGAAATGCCTATTTTGGTAAGCCAAAATGGAGACCATCTCGTTATCGTCAAAAGGTTGAAGTTGAGGTAATGGACATTATTACTAGAGATGAATTATTAAATGCATCTCTTGAAGAAACTAACGAAAGAATTACTAAAGCAATATGCTTTAATGAGTTCGATAATAAAGACATTAACATTAAGAGCGGAAACAAAGCTAAAGGCCTTGAAAACATCCTTTATATGTGTCCTCATTGTAAAACAATGTATTCCAATGTTAGCAAAGGAAACACAATCACCTGTCCTCACTGTGGTAAGACTTATCACATCAAACCAAATTATCAATTTGAAGAGGAAGATATTGCAAACATTCATGATTACTATGAACGCATTAAGCAAATCGAATTAGAACATTTAGATGAAACAGTCTTTGATATTGAAGTAGACACTAAAATATTTAGTGAAGACATGAAAAAGACAACTAAAGATCATGGTGTCTTCCACATCGATAGTAAGACTATGTCTTACAAGTCATCATTAACAGATTTATACTTTGAATATAAAACTGATGAAGTCGAAGGCTTAGCCTATTCAGTTAATGAAGAATTTGAAACTTATTATAATGGGCAACTTTACTATTTCTATCCTGCTAAAAAGGAAAGAAAAATTTGCACAAGAGTTGCTTTATTCCAAGAATTAGTAAGGGAGAGAGCTTATGGAAACCACAACAAAAAATAAAAAACTTATTAATATTTCCAAGAAAACATTTATAGGTGTAGCAATATTGCTATTCCTTTTAATGGTTGCAGCTATTGTAATGACCTATGTTTTACCAAAAGGTAAATTCGAAGAAGTTGGTGGAGTAGTTGATTACACTCAATATACAAACTTAGGAAAAGCTGGTGGAATTCCTATTTGGAAAGGCATTCTTTCTCCATTTCTCCTATTAGGAGCTGATGGCGGAATTACCATTATAATGCTCTGTGTTTTCTTATGCGTTATTGCTGGTGTTTTCCAAGCAATGAACGATAACAATGGTATTAAAGTTATTGTTAACCGCGTTATTAACAAGTTCCAAAACAGAAAGTTCTTATTACTTTGCGTTATTGCTTTAGTTTTCATGTTATTTGGCGCATTCCTCGGTCTTTTCGAAGAAATGCTTACCCTTTTACCAATTATCGCAATTCTTACACTTTCATTAGGTTATGACTCATTTACAGGCTTCTTAGTTTGCATTGTTGCTTGTGGATTTGGTTTCTCAAGTGCTCTTACTAACCCATTTACAGTCTTATTTGCATCTAACTTAATTGGTGCTGATCCATTCGCAAAAATTTGGTTCAGAATCATCATCTTTATCGTAATGTATGGCGTCATGGTTTTAACTATTTTCTTGTATACAAGAAGAATTAGTAAAAAACCAGAATCTTCACTTACCTTTGAAAGAGATAAAGAATTAAGAGATGAAGTCGTTGTTAAAGAAGAGATTCCTCACGAAAAGAAGATCTTCTGGTCTTATGTTGCTTTCTTTGCTTTAGCTTTAGTGACAATTATTGTTTGCTCAGCAGTGGAGGCTATTAGAGACTACACTGTTGTGGCATTAATCGCAGTCTTCTTAATCGCTGGTTTACTTCTTTCTTTAAATGCTGCTGATTGGAATGCTAAGAAAGTTTTCAAATCATTTGGTAAAGGTGTTGTTTCAGTTTTACCAACTTTAATATTCATATTAATGGCTTCTTCAATTAAATACATTTTAGTTGAAGGAAAAGTCTTACCAACTATTGTAAATAGCATTAACGCTGCAGTTGTTGATAAAAACGTTTACTCATTAGTCTTTGTCATCTTTGCAATTGTTATTGGTCTTGAGTTCTTTATTTCCTCAAGTACAGCTAAAGCTGTATTCGTTATGTCTATCCTTGGAGTTTTAACTCTTGGTATTTCTAAAGAAAGCCTTGTGCTTATTTATACACTCGCAGATGGTTATACAAACGTTTTATTCCCAACATCTCCAGTTTTATTAATTGGTTTATCAATGATGGGAGTTTCATACTTCACATGGCTTAAAAAGAGCTGGCCATTATTCTTAGTGACCTTCTCACTTGTCGCTTTATTCTTAGTGTTAATGGTTGTAATTGCATTCTAATAAATGAAATATAAGTGTTTGATTTTTGATTTAGATGGAACACTCCTTGATTCTCTTCAAGGCATTTTAGATGCAGCCAATCTTTCCTTTGAGGAAATGGGCTATAATGTTCATAGAACATTTGAAGAAGGAAAACACTTCATTGGTGCAGGTGCAATTGAGTTTGCTAGACGCGCAATGAAGGGGACAAATATTCCTTTAGAAAAAGAAAGAGAAATAATGGAACGCTTCTTAGTGAATTATCGTAGAATTCAATCAGAAGCCACCAAACCATTTAAAGGAATCCCTGAACTTTTAGAGGAACTACAAAAAGCAGGCTACTATCTTGCAATTGCCTCAAATAAACCTCAAGTTTTGTTAGAGCCAATTGTCGCTCAACTCTTCCCAAACATTAAATTTGATGTGGCCCTTGGTCAAAGAAAAAATAAACCTGAAAAACCTGATCCATTTATTATTTTTGAGATCATGAAGGCTTGTAAAGTTGAGCCTGATGATTGTCTTTATATTGGCGATTCTGAATACGATTATAAGACCGCTCATAACGCTGGAATTGACTCAGTAATTTGTAAATATGGCTTTGGATTTTATGACCAACCTTGGGTCAAAAAACCAACCTATTTGGTAGAGTCAGTTGAAGAGTTAAAAGAATTGTTATTAAAATAGGAAATTCCCAGGAAATCCTGGGTTTTTTCGTAAAATTTACTAGATTTATTCGGTAATTTCGCCAGCTTTTTTAAGAGCGATTTTAGTGATAACTGGACCCGCTAATTCATAAATAATAGTGGCAGTTAAGATAACAGCTAAAACTAAGGAAGCTTGTTGTGGATCTGGGAAAACTTTATTCGCAGTTGTGGCTAAACCAATTGCAACACCTGCTTGTGGGAATAAGGTAAATCCTAGATATTTTTGAACAGTTGGTTCAGCATGAGTTGCTTTGCTTGAGTAATAGGATCCAAGCCACTTACCAGCACATCTACCAAAGACATAAACTAAAGCGATGATGATTAAAGTTAAAGCCTCTTTTGAAGCGAAGATTGTAATGTCTAAACTTGCACCAGAAATGACAAAGAAAAGCATATAAAGTGGTGGTGTAATTCCATCAATTCTTTCAATTGTTCTTCCGGCATCCGCTCTAACATTAATAAATATTGCGCCTATCATCATGCATGCTAAAAGGGAAGAGATTGATACTTTCCAACCTTTAATTTCGAATAACATTTCTAGACCAATAACTATAAAAATAGCGCAGATAATTAATATAGATCTATTTGCTCTAGATTTAAAAAATCTAAATCCTAAAGAAATACCAAAACCAAGTAATGCGCCTAGTGCAAGTGAACTGACTATTTCGACTAAAGGCCACACTAGAGTATCCATCACATTTAAGCCAGTTTTTGCAGATAAAGCTTTTGAAATAGAAAACAAAATTGCAAATGCAATAAGAGCAACCGCATCATCAAATGCAACGACAGGAATTAAAGTGTCAACAACAGGGCCTTTGGCCTTGTATTGTTTGACAACCATCAAAGTTGCAGCTGGAGCGGTGGCACAGGCGATTGCGCCGAATGTTAATATCAAAGATATTGGAAGTTCATTTCCTAAGAAAATATGAGCAATTAAAAGTGCGCCTATAGTCAAAATAGCGCCGCCTAAGGCTTCAGCAATTGTTATAACAAGTATCTTTTTACCGACTCTTTGAATGGCTTGCTTTTTAAAAGAACAACCAATCGTGAACGCGATAAAACCTAAAGCGATTTCGCTAATCCATTTAATCGCATTTATATTCGTTTCAGGATTATCAACTGTCCATCCACCGATGTATTTTCCTAATAAATAAGGCCCAAAAATGATACCTGAAATAAGATAACCGGTAACATTAGGTAGTCTTAAAAGTTTCATTAAACGAGAGCTTAATAAACCAACAAAAAGAGCTAACGCAATGCAAAGAATCTGATTCATTTTATCTAGAAGCTACCTTCGAATTTTTCAATAGGAGTTTCGAACATTCCACCCTTAACTTTTTCAAAATTTCCCGTGATTTCCCGGATAATTTGACGAACTTCATCAATTTTTTCATCATCCAAAATGAAGTACAAAGTGGTGTTATGAACGAACTTTTTCTCTGAGATATGAGCGAGTGAAAAGAATGAGGGAACATCGTCTTCTTCATCTAGCATAAAATTATGGACTGATGTTGAACTTAAAATGGTGCCGTTAAAGCCTCTATTTGAAAGTTCATGAATTACTTCTTCAGTCTCTGGTTTATTTTCTAAGACAACAAATAGTAGATGTTTCATAATTTACTCGCCTCTATCGCTAATATTATATGCTTTTTATTGTTTTTAACAATGTTGTTCAATAAGTTTCTGAAAAATAATGTGTGTTTTAGTTGTAATTTGAAAATTAGTCTATATGATTTATGTTAACAATTTTGTTAAAAGGAGAAATTGTATGCTAGAACTTCGGAATATTGTGAAGGACTATGTGAGTGGCAATAACGTCACTCATGCACTTAGAGGCATTTCAGTCACCTTTAGAAAGAATGAATTTGTCTCGATTTTAGGCGCGTCCGGTTGTGGAAAAACCACATTGCTTAACATCATTGGTGGTCTTGATAGATACACCAGCGGTGATTTACTCATTTTAGGTAAATCCACCAAAGAATATAAAGACCGTGATTGGGATACTTACCGTAACCACTCAATCGGTTTTGTTTTCCAAACTTATAATTTAATCGCCCACCAAAACATCCTTAAAAACGTTGAACTAGCATTAACAATTTCTGGAGTTTCTAAAGAAGAACGTAAAGAAAGAGCATATAAAGCTTTAAAAACTGTTGGCCTTGAAGGTATGGAAAAGAAAAAACCAAACCAACTTTCAGGTGGACAATGTCAAAGAGTTGCTATTGCTCGTGCTTTAATTAATAACCCTGAAATCCTTTTAGCAGATGAACCTACGGGAGCTTTAGATAGTGAAACTTCTGTCCAAATTATGGATCTTCTTAAAGAAGTCGCTTCTGATCGTCTGGTTATTATGGTTACCCATAACCCAGAGCTCGCTAATAAATACTCAACTCGTATCATTAATATGTCAGATGGACTTTTAGTCCATGACTCTATGCCTTTCGACACTAAAGGCGAAAAGGCCGAGATAAAAGCTGAACAAAAAGCTGAAGCCAAGAAGGGAGAAGAAAATCCTGAAAAAGGTAAGAAAAAGAAAACTTCAATGTCTTTATGGACATCAATCGGACTTTCAACTTCAAACCTTCTCTCCAAGATGAAGAGAACCGTTTTAGTCACAATTGCTGGCTCAATCGGTATTATCGGTGTCTCGGCTGTCCTAGCAGCGAGTCGCGGCATGAAGGATTATATTGCAGATTTACAAAACGATATGCTTTCCTCATACCCTCTTGAAATTGCTGAAGAATCTGTCGACTATACAGCTCTTATGAGCGGTATGAACCAAAATGACGCAAGAGAACACTTTGAGTTCGATCCAAGGGATCCAAAAGTCGGTGTTGATTCATTAATCAACTACTTAATGTCAGCCTATTCAGACATCACAAACGTTAAAACAAATACAATTGATGAGAAAATGATGGCTTTCTTAGAAAGTGATGAACTTCCAAAACAAGACATTGGTGCAATTACGTATAACTATGGAATTGATCCTACAAATAATCTATTTGGTGCTTGGAGCGACTACACAAAAACAAGTAAATATTACTCATTTAATGGTATAACACAAGCTTACATTGCAGAGTTGAAAACTCTCGAAGATTTTGGCACTTATGCCTCATTTGTTGACTTGTTCACATCATTCATGCATGAACTTCCAGACAATAATGACTACATCATGGATCAATATGATGTTATTGCTGGTAATGGCTATTCTGATAACGTAAATGACCTTGTTCTTGTTGTTGACCAAAACACAACTTTGACTGATGTTCTTTTAGCCCAACTTGGCGTTTTTGATCACGATTCGTTCTTAAATGTTGCACTTTGTGCAATGCATGAACAAGAGAAGAAAAAAGAACCTGGTTACGAAAAACTCACAAAAGAAGAAAAAGAAGCTGCAATTCAAGCAGTTAGAGATGAATACCCTTATTCAAGATCATTTACTTATGACCAAATCATTAACCGCGATTTCTATTACTTCCCACAAGAAACTCTTTATAAATATAATTCCCATGTTGCTGACGATGAAACAACATACTCATTTAACTTTACAAAGTTAGATGGCACAAATATTGATACATTTGCCACAATGCAACATCAAAAAATGGGTTTATATAACTTATTATATGGAACCGTAATTATGGAAGAATCTTCTGATTTAGTTTCTAAATCTGTTATTTGTCTTCCTTTATCGATGATGGATCCAAATTATAAAGGCAAAGAAATCACATCTGAAGATGATTTATGCGGAGACACTTGGTACGCATTAGAATCAAACTATTTACTTGAAAACTTCAGCTATTTACTAAGTTTGATGACAACAGGAAATTATGCTGAATTGTATTCAGAACTTACGACTCATGTTGTTTTTAATTTGAGACTAGAAGATCACGATACGTTTAAATTCGCTAGAGGCATTTCTACTTCATATGGTGATGTCGATAAACACAAATGGACATCATCAGTTCAACAGATTCAAGGTTATTCATATCGTGCCGATGCTTCACCTGCGATGATTGAAAATTACAACAGTTCCGCTAATAAAGGTACGAAAATGCGTATTTCTTCAATCTTAAGATTGAAAGAAGGAAAGAGATTCGGTTCATTATCACGTGGACTTTATTACTCACACGCATTCTCTGAAAAATTCATGGAAGATTCAAACAATTCAAAAGCTGACGTTACAAATGATTTTAAGAATTATCTTAAGACTGGTGTCACAACTTCTGAATATAAAGCTTACGTAACATTCAGCTTCTTAGATAGAGCTGGTGGTGGCGAAACTCCTTCAGAAGGCTATGCCTCGTCATTAAATGGTGATTTACAATCATCATTCAGTGATATTTTTGCAAGTTTTATGAATAGTGGCGCTTCTGAAGCAAACAACACACACTTTAGATCACTTTGTGGTTTAAAAACTGTTTCTCATGGTCTTAACCCAGAAGATACAGAATTCAAAAAACTTCCAAGAGAAATTTCATTCTATCCAAAAACTTTTGAAGCCAAAGATAGACTTACAAAGTATCTTGATAGATGGAATAGTGATGAGATTTTAACTCTTAATGGTGTTGAATATAGCAAGGCAAATCGTGATGATATCAGTTATACTGATACAATTTCACTTATTGCCTCAGTTGTTAATACATTTATTGATGCAATTACTGTTGCATTAATCGTCTTCACCTCATTGTCTTTAGTTGTTTCTTGCTTCATGATTGCAGTTATTACTTACATCTCAGTTGTTGAAAGAATTAAAGAAATTGGTGTTATTCGTTCACTTGGTGGTAGAAAAGGTGACGTTGCAGCCTTGTTCATAATGGAAACATTTATGACTGGTTTATTCTCTGGTGTGTTTGGTATTGCGATGACTTATGTATTACAGCTCATAATCAACGTAATATTAAGCGCAGCATTTGGAATTGCAATCATCCACTTAACAATCCCAACTGCCTTATTAATGATTGGTATTTCTGTTGGATTAAGTGTCCTTTCAGGTTTAATTCCATCACAAAGTGCAGCCCATAAAGACCCAGTTGTTGCACTCCGCTCAAATGAGTAAATAAAAAAGTGTTGTAAACACTTTTCTAAAAATAGTTAATCATAAGCCCGACAATAGCAGACATTATAACAATAATGACTGGTCCGGGCTTTTTCTTTAGCACGATTCTGGCGAGTAAGGTTCCGGCCACAATAATGACAAACATTTTGATATTCGTGATATTTGGATTTATTGAGGCGTTCGCGCCTAAATTATAAGGGAATAATAGGTCTGCTAATAAAGTAAGAGCACTTGATGCAATTAAGGCAATTGCAACAAATTTAACCCCACCTAAACTAGCTTGAACGAATCTATTCTTCATAAACTTCTTAAGAAGTACTGAAATTAAAAGAATAATAAGGAATGATGGAAGGACAACACCAAGAGTGCAAAGTAGTGATCCCACAAATCCAGCCTGTGTAGAACCTACATAAGTTGCCATATTTATGGCAATTGGACCAGGAGTAACCTCAGAAACACCAATCATATTTAAGAATTGGGCTTCATCCATCCAACCATGAGATAAAACAACTTCTCTAATAAGAGGAATCATCGCGTATCCACCTCCAAAGGTGAATAAGCCAATTTTGAAGAATTCAAAGAAAAGTTTTAGGTAAAGCATTATTTTTTACCTCTTTTCTTTGGAATGATTCCATACACGACTAAGCCAAGTAATGCGCCTAATAAGATAAAGTAGATTGCGGAGAAACTAACGGAGAAGATAGTAAACAAAATCATTGTGGTGGTGACAACACTCATTACGATAACTCCAAACCAGTCTTTCTTGATATTTTTTACTAAAGTAAAAGTAACTCTCACAAGTAAGAAAACAACACCTACTTTAATTCCAGCAAATGCATACTTAACAGCCTCTACAGGAAGCACGTTTTCTAAGAATAAAGAAATAAGGTACATTAGGACAAATGGAGTAACAATGACTCCAAGTGTTGCAAGTACCGCACCTAAAAATCCGTTACGTTTATACCCGATATAAGTCGCTAAGTTAATTGCGATAGGACCTGGTGTAGATTCTGCAATAGCAGTGATCTCCATAAGTTCATCGTTATCAATCCACTTTTTACGTTCAACAAGCTCGCCTTGAAGTAAAGTAAGCATTGTTGGTCCTCCTCCAATGGAAAATAGCCCCATTTTGAAGAAAGTTAGGAACAAAATAATAAGGTTTTTTAGCGAATTCTTCTTTTCCACGTGGGAGATTATAGCATAATTTATAAATTTTGCTAAAATATATCACATGTCGAAACTCTTTAAGTACAAAGATGACCAATACATGTTTAAAGGTGTGACCCACACTAGAGAAATTGTCCGCGCTATTTTGTTAGACGAAAATAACAACGTTTGTATTGAGAAATTAAAAGATGATGATGGCTTTGGTCCAAGGGATTATTATGAAACTCCTGGTGGCGGAATAAAAGCTAATGAATCTCATGACGATGCTCTGCATCGAGAAATCGAAGAAGAGGTCGGCTATAAGTGTGAAGTACTCGCGCACATCGCTGATGTTCATGATTATTACAACCTTATTGGTCGCAAAAATCACAATTACTTCTATTTAGTAAGAAGAAAAGAAAAAGTTGAACAACATCTCGAGCCTGCTGAAAAGATTAGAATCGAAAAAATCATTTGGGTTCCAATTGATGAAGCAATTCGTTTATACGAAGAAATGCAAAATGTTTTAGTGGGCAAAATCGTAAAACAAAGAGAACTCCCAATCCTCAAACTCGCGAAGGAAATGATAGATAAATTATGAAAAAGACATTACAACAAAAAGTCGCTACAAGAAATTATAAGCGTCCAAATAAATTCGTTTGGTGGGTAATTTCCCACTTTATCGCAGCTATTGTAATGAAACAATATGGTAAACAAATTACAACAGTTAAAGACGATATTGATAAATATCCAGGTGCAAAGTTTATTATTTATAATCACCAATCACGTTTTGACTGGGTTAACATTGTTAAAATGACCAAGAAACAAAGAATTAACTTTGTCATTGGTTATAATGAGTTCTTTAGATCTCATTTTAAACTTATATTTAAGTTAATTAAGTCAATTCCAAAGAAGAATTTCACCCAAGATTTAGTCTCAATTAAGGCTATGACTAAAATTATTAAAGATGGTGGAATTGTCTGTTTCTCTCCTGAAGGAATGAGCTCAATTACAGGTCATTCTCAACCAATCGCTCCAGGCACTGGACGATACTTAAAACGAATGGGAGTTCCTGTCTATGCGATGAAATCGCAAGGAGCATATTTAGTTAACCACAAAGTCTGTCTTGATAACCGTCAAGGCATGATGGAAGCAGAACTTGTTTGTCTTTTCTCACCTGAACAGTTACAACAACTTTCCGCAGAAGAAATTGATAAGAGAATCAATGAATACTTATGGCAAGATGACTATGATTGGAACTTTGAGAAAAAGTATCACTTCAATCATATGGAAAACGCTACATCTCACTACGAAGATCTAGCCTACCATTGTCCAAAATGTGGTAAAGAATTCGGTATTGAAACTCATGACAATGAAATTCATTGTAAATACTGTGGCAATGGAGCAACTTTAGATGATACATATATGTTCCATCCATATAAAGACTCAAAAATGCCTAGATCACTCTCAAAATGGGTTGATTATGAAAGACACGTTGAACATCAACGTATCAAAAATGATCCTAACTACGAATTTGTAGTAGAAGACGTAGTATTAGGAGAACTTCCAAAATATAAATATCTCACTAAAAAACGTACATCAATGCCATGTGGTAAAGGTAAAATCACCTGTAACCACTCTGGTTTCTATTTTGATGGAACTAGAGATGGCCAACCATTTAACTTTAAGTTAACATATGACCAATTCTGGACTTTAGTTATTGTTACTGACTGTACATTCACTGGAATTTACGTAAATGGTGAATATCTTGATTTAGTTCCTCCAAAACCAGTTATTGGTAAATTACTTGTAATGGTGGAAGAATTCTCAAGATTCCATTTTAACGTATGGCCAAATTTCCCTTGGATGGATTACATCTACGAGGATAAGGATAACGACGACAAATATTTCTTTACAAAATAAAGAATAATTTATATCATTATTGTCGCATCTGGCGATTGTGGTGAAGAGGCCTAACACTACCGGCTGTGAACCGGTCATTCGCGCGTTCGAATCGCGTCAGTCGCCCCATACAAAATAAATTAGAACCAATCCTTTGGTTCTTTTTTATAAATTGACTCTTGAAAAAGTGTCGGTTAACCGATATAATACGGATATGACATTCTTAGATTTACTTTCAGAGAAAAAAACAACTGTGTATTCGTTGTCTATTGATAGCGGTGTACCAAAAACTACTTTGACTGATATTGCATCTGGAAAAGCAGATATTTTTGAATGTTCTGGAAAGACACTTTTAGCCATTTCTAAATGTTTAAATGTATCTATAGAGTATTTGCTTTCATTAGAAAGGGAAGAGGCAAAGACGGTTTTGCCTGCATTTTTGTCTGACTCAATTAATGATTATCGTAAAGCTATTAGAAAAGATAGCACACTTATTGACTGCTACAGTGATCAACTCAATAGTTCAATTAATGTGGCTGAAGTTGAACATCTTATTTCCAAAGAACAAGCTGATAGATTGCGCTCTAGATATTTTAGGAGGTTTGCCTGATGATTGATTTTACATATTTACCAACAAAGAAAAAAGCCTATGGTGGAGCAAACGGAAGCAAACTTTCAGTTATTTATAACAACGAATTATATATGCTAAAACTTCCTATGCATGCTTTGAAAAATCCAAATCTTTCCTACACAAACAGTTGCACATCAGAATATCTTGGCTGTCATATTTTTAATATGTTGGGAGTAAAAGCCCAAGAAACATTTCTCGGAAAGTATGAATTTCACGGGAAAGTTAGAACAGTTGTTGCTTGCAAAGATTTTACATCTCCTGGCGTTGTTATTATGGATTTTGCGTCTATTAAAAACCAAATAATAGATTCGGCATCTAACGGATATGGAACAGAATTATCCGATATTTTAGATACTATTGAGAAACAAACTGCGGTAGACCCAAAAGAACTAAAAGAGCATTTTTGGAATATGTTTGTAATCGATGCATTTATCGGTAATTGGGACAGACATAATGGGAACTGGGGATTTTTATATAATCAAGAAACCGATCATATGGAAATTGCTCCAATCTTTGATTGCGGATCAGCCTTATTTCCACAGATTGATGACGAATTGATAAAGAAGGTTATATCGTCAAATGCAGAAATGAATGCTCGTGTTTATGATGTTCCAACGTCGGCTATTTTAATAGATGGCAAACGAGCAAATTATTACAAAGTAATTTCATCAAAACAATACGAGGATTGCACCAACGCAGTTAAAAGAATTTTACAAAGAATTGATTTGAACGTAATAAATGGATTAATTGACTCAGTTGAGCAGTTGAGCGAACTACAAAAAGAGTTTTTAAAAAGAATTTTGAAACTAAGAAAAGAAATTCTATTTGATGATTTGTTTGAATCTATTAAGTAAGAATTATTCCACGTGTTCGAATCGCGTCAGTCGCCCCATAGATTTTAAGGTAGTTAATATATAATATTAACTATTTTTTTATTTTAAAACTCGTAATAATGTATTCAAAAACTTTGAATTTAACTTTCTAATTTATTGAAAGTTCGTGTATATTATTATATAATATCTATACAAAAAGGTAACTAGAACATGAAAAACAAAATCGCAATAGTGGAATCATTAATATTCACGTATCAATCGAAAGAAAATACCGTTGCTTCTGTAATTGAAGACAATAACATTTGGCTTACTCAAAAATCTATAGCGGATTTATTTGAAACAGGTGTAAATACAATTAATTATCATATTAACGAAGTGTTTTCATCCAATTAATTGGATGAGAGGTCAACTTTTCGAAATTTTCGAATAGTTCAAAAAGAGGGTAACAGGGAAGTAGAAAGAGATGTTAAATTTTATTCCTTAGAGATGATTATAGCGATTGGATTTAGAGTGAATTCTTCTAAAGCAACTGAGTTCCGTAATTGGGCTATAAACATTTTAAAGAAATATACAATTAAAGGATATGCTCTTGATAACGTTAGACTAGCTAATGGCGCTTATTTAACTAAAGATTATTACGATGAACTCCTTGAAGAAATTAGATTAATTCGCTTAAGCGAACGTAGACTCTATCAAAAAGTAACCGATTTATTTGTAACAGCAATTGATTATGATTCTAAAGCGGAACAAACCTTAATGTTTTTTAAAACTGTACAGAATAAATTGCACTATGCAGTCTCAGGCAACACTGTTCCAGAGATTATTTATAATAGAGCAGACTCTAATAAAGAGAATATGGGTTTAAAAACATGGAATAATGCTCCAAATGGTAGAATCCATAGAAGTGATGTAGTTGTTGCTAAAAACTATCTAGAAAAAGACGAATTGACTTCACTATCTAGACTCGTTGAAATGTATCTTGATTTTGGTGAAGAAATGGCTTCTAGGAATATCCCTTTAACTATGAATGATTACATAAAGAGACTGGATTTATTGCTTCAATTTAACGGTCGAGAAGTTTTAGACAATCCTGGTAAAGTTTCAAGAGAAGTGGCCGAAAGATTCGCTTTAAGCGAATTTGAAAAATACCGAATTATCCAAGAAAGACAAATTACATCTGACTACGATCTATATATAGAAAATGCTTCTATTGAAGAAATACCGAATATAAAGAAGAAATAATAATGTAATGAATTACGTTATATCTGTTTTTACTCTTAAATATTTTGGTGGAATCTGTTAAATGCTTTAAAGTATTAACACAGTTGCAAATTGCTTATTGACTATTAACTCAGTTACAGCAAGACAGATTATTTACAATCCTTGATCTAAAATCAGTGATTTTTTTGATATTTTGGACATGTGTGTATAATCTAATGGCGTAATAATGGCGTAATAAATATTAATATTTGGCGTAATAAAGTATATAAAGTAATCGAGATAAAAATATAATACAAACAAAAAAGATAGAACCAATGCTTAGCACTGGTTCTTTTTTTTAGATGTAATAGCTATTGGAATAAGATATGATTTGTTTTTCCACTAAGTTTTCTAATGTTATTTTTGTAAGATATTCATCCATTAAATTATCTAAATCGTCAAAGGCTTCATCTATTGGAAGACTACCAGAACTTATTTTGCCAAAAATGTTCTCCGTAATATAGACAATATCTTTTAAAGTTATTTGGTTAGGTGTTTTTGCAAGACGATAACCACCTTGATTTCCTCTATTTCCTAATATGAGTCCAGCATTTTTATATAGTGGAACAATTTGTTCCAAAAATTTCTTTGATATATCTTTTCTTTTTGAAATATCTAGTAAGGAAATATAGTTCTCACTATAGTGTTCTCCTAAATCGATAAACATTTTAATGGCAGTGATGCTTTTACTTGATAGTTTCATATTTATACCTCATTGACGTTATTATACAACAGTGCTAAAATATTGTAAACCTACTAAACATATAGGTAAAGTAAAAAGAGGCAAATAATATGAAAATCTATGAAAGAATCACAGATACAATTGGACACACTCCATTAGTGGAACTCAAGAATATTGAAAAACAGTTTAATTTAAAAGCTAAATTAGTAGCTAAGGTAGAATCATTTAACCCTGCAGGAAGCGTTAAAGATCGTATTGCTTTTGCAATGATTAATGATGCTGAAGAGAAAGGTTTAATTAACAAAGATACAGTTATTGTGGAACCAACATCTGGAAATACCGGTATCGGTTTATCTATGGTCGCAGCAAGTAAAGGCTTAAGAATTATTCTTACTATGCCAGAAACCATGTCTGTTGAAAGAAGAAATTTATTAAAAGCCTATGGTGCTGAATTAGTTTTAACCGAAGGTGCAAAAGGGATGAAAGGTGCAATTGCTAAAGCAGAAGAAATTGCTAAAGAAACACCTAATTCATTTATTCCATCTCAATTCACCAATATGGCTAACCCAAAAATGCATTATTTAACAACCGGTCCAGAAATCTTTGAAGACAGCGAAGGAACTATTGATATCTTTGTTGCCGGCGTTGGCACTGGTGGAACATTATCTGGTACAGGTAAATTCTTAAAAGAAAAGAAAGCTTCTGTGAAAGTTGTTGCGGTTGAACCAGAAACTTCTCCAGTTCTTTCTAAAGGAACGCCTGGTCCACACAAGATTCAAGGCATCGGTGCCGGCTTTGTTCCTGAAACATTAGACACCTCTATCTATGATGAAATCATTACAATTTCTAATGAAGAAGCTTTTGAAAAAGGTAGATTATCCGCGAGAAAAGAAGGCTTGTTGATTGGTATTTCTTCTGGTGCTGCACTAGCTGCCGCTATCAAACTTGCGCAAAGAGAAGAAAACGAAGGTAAAACTATTGTTGTCTTATTCCCAGACACTGGTGAAAGATATTTATCAACAGCAATGTTCGAATAAAACAGTAAGAAAAAATAGTAAAATTGAACCATTCAGATGGTTCTTTTTTAGTGAAAATTTCACTTTATAGTAGATTTGCACTTTTGTCCGTAAAAACATTAAATATTAGTAAAAAATTACAAATAAATATTGAAAATAAGGACAAATCGCCTATAATTTTAGTATGAGTTATAAGACGATTTTTCATGCTAGTGATGTGATAGTTGAACATCCAAAATATCACTTTGAAGGGTCTAATGAACATAATGATTATGGCCTCGGGTTTTACTGCACAAAAAATCTTGATATGGCCAAAGAGTGGGCCAATAGGGTAACTCGTAATGGTTATGTGAATAAGTATTACTTTGATGATCGTGATCTCAAAATATTAGATTTGACAGATAAAACTAAATATAACGTTTTAAATTGGATTGCTATACTCGCTCATAATCGAAATTTTCAAGAAAATGATAGGGTAGAATTCGCTGAGGAGATTGCCTACTTAGAAAAGTACTATATAAATACTCAGGAATATGATGTAGTTATCGGCTATCGTGCAGACGATGCTTACTTCACATTTCCGAAAATGTTCATCAAAAACGCTTTAACTTTTGAAAAACTCGAAGAAATATATCTCTTAGGAAACCTTGGAATGCAATATGTCTTAATTAGTGAAAAAGCATTCAAAAGAGTCAAGTTTGTAGGAGCACTTAACGCTGAACCTATTTTCTATGAAAGATATCATCGTCGTTTAGACGCTGCAAATGACACTTATAAGAAATTAGAAGTACTTGAGAAAAATAAGAAAGGTCATCGTATTAAAGACTTGATGAGTGAAGAAAATGATTAAGGTATATAACTACGATGATATTGTTTATCATCTTGGAGCATTAATAACCTATGGACTTAATGAAGGCTATTCATATAAGTCTATTGAGGAACATCTTGTTTCCTCATCTTTTATTAATGCTTTAGAAAATGGGGAATATGATATTGAAAAAACAGTAGATGAAGTGGTGGAGTCAACCTATAAAATAAAACTCAGCAAAGAGTTTGAAATGTCTTTTATGGGGTTATTCTTCGCTGAATCATACTTCCAATTATTTCTTAATCTAAATAGAAGTTTTGAATACTTGTTTTTATATTGGCCAATTTCCGATTTTGTGGAGAAATATGGTATTTACCATGAAATGGACTATTCAAACTTAGAAAGAGATTTTAAAAAGTACGTAAAACAAACATCTTTACTTCGCAAATTAAGTATAACTAGACAAATCAAACTTTCAGATGTTGCTAAACTTACTTTGATAAATAAAAACACAATCGATAAATATAGCCAAGACGACAAATTTCTAGAGGGTGCATCCATTAATACAACACATAAACTCTCAAAATTATTCGGGGTAAAGGAAAACTTATTTGTAACTAACTTAGGTGTATATTTAGATTCATCAATATACTTACATGTAAAAAATAATGAAGATTTCAAAAACTACTTAGGTTTATATTTCGCTAATTATTTTGATACATCGATAAATGAAAAAGACTTTCTCTATGACAAAAGTAGTAAATTATTCATTTCGAAAAACAAAGACCTCAAATTAGTGGTCTTAGCAAGTGAAAAATGTTGTCTGAGTATAAATGAGCTAAATAAAAAATATGACTCTCATACATATCTTATTTTCTTCCCTGGAGCATATTTAGATAGTAATGTTGATTTTAACTACCTTAAAAACTCTCCTACTTTAGAAGTCATGGTGGTAACCCATGATTTTATCTACCTAATTAAAAAGGGAAGAAAAAAAGAAATCACCGACATTATATATAAGTCTCTTATTAATCTATCTAAAGAGAAAGTATCTCAAATCTAAGTTAAATAAAAACTCCCTCTTAACCCTAGGGGGTGCATAAAAATATAAAATATTTCTAATCTAGAAATTTTAATCATATTAACTTTGTTAATATAATTTTTACTTTTATAGCACCCCCTATAAATGTGGTTGAGAAATATATTTTTATATATAAAATGATAGGTGAAGATATTAGTCACTATAAGTGAGGTTATTCTGGTCAAATAATCTCTTCTTAATAGTAAGTAATTCTCTTCAAAATAAGTATTAAGGACTTATTACTAAAGAAGAATAAAAGTGCACATTACTCTTAATAAGTAATCTCTCCTTAATATGAAAAGTCACTTTCTATTTTAAAAGTGTGGTCGACCAACCACAGTTTTGATAAAAGTGACAAACAACTCGACTTTTCTTTTGTATCTAGAAGCGGATAAATATAGGAAGCTTCTTATAGACAATTGATTAGTCACAAGGTTGTTCATATTAACCTCATCTTTTAATCATAAATAGGGATTACTAGGGAGGAAGAAAAGAAAGGAGAAAAACAAAATATGAACAAATTATTAAAAAAGCTCGCCGCAACCCTTCTAGGTTTTGCGATGGCTGCCGGTGTCGGTGTAGCTGTTTCCAGTCATAAAATTGTTAATTCTGTTTATGCTGACAGTGTTTCAAGCGCATCATGGACCAATAAATCCGTTCCAAGTGGTTGGAGTGTAAGTGATAGTACAAAATATGAATTCTCAACTGCAAATAATAGTTATTTGAAAATGTGGGGTGGTGCATATTTGCAATATGATACCCTACTTAGGATTGACAATCAGGAATCATTTACAATAAGTGTTCAAATGCAATCGTTTGGAAGCAAATCTGGGACTAGTTTTGATTTAAAAGGCGGTCTTTACAATTCGAGCGGAACTTTGGTCTCTGACGAAAAAACATTTACTGCCGGGAGTAAAACAACCAACAATTTTGTGTTGACTCCATTGAGCACAGCAGAATATGTTTATTTACGTGTTTACTCTAGTTCTAGCGCAACTTCTGGCACATGTACAAGAGTTTTTTCTACATCAGCAACTTACACTGCTTATTCTGACACTCCGTCAGACAATGTGACTTTGAATTTAAGTACAAATTCTCTTAGCATTGACCTTTATACATCAACGACCGCTCAACTTACAGCAACAGCTATAACTACAGGTAGTGCAACGTCTGGACTCTCAGCTGTTTCTAGCGATACTTCAGTTGCTACAATTAGTACTGCAAGTCCAGTAAGCGGCACAGCATTCACTGTTACGGGAAAAAAGGTTGGAAGTGCAACAATTACAGTAACTTCAACTTGGGATAGCAATAAATCTAAGACTTGTACAGTAACTGTTACTGATTCAACACCTGTTCCAGCATCAGAAACCCTTGGCCAAGATTTAGATGGAAAAACAGTTTACATAAAAGCCGGAAATTATTATTTAGGTAATGATATTTCTAGCAGCGCTACTGGTTCTGGTGTTACTACAACAGCTAATGCTAAGGCATTTTTATTTACATTAAGTTCAATAAACGATACTTATGAAATCACTGATGCAAGTGATTCAACAAAGTATTTAAATTGTACAACTTCAAATGGTGCAAATGTTAGATTAAACACAACAGCTTGTACTTGGACTTTAACTGAAAAAACACTTGCAAGTGGTACTACCGGTAGTTGGACACTTACACATACTACTAATCAGAAGATTTTGACATGTTATGAATCTGGTCCAAACTGGAGAATCTATAATGCTGGATCCACATCAAACAGAAATGCAGATCTTGATTTTCCAGTTGTTTCGAATGATCCTGAGATTACTGCTGTATCGTTAACAGGAAGTCCAGCTACATCGGCTAGTATAGGTGGAGGCAGCACTTTTAAGATGACAGCTACAGTTACAGCTGTTAATGATGATGGTGAATCATTATCTAGAAATGTAAATTGGACAGTTAGCCCAGCGGGTGCCGTTACATTTAGTAAAAACCCATCTGCTTCGGGTGAAGAAATTACCGTAACTGCGGTTAATACAGCAAATAGCAATGTTAAAATCACAGCTTCTTCTGCTGCAACAGGTTTTACATCAGTTTATGCAGATTCAAATGAATTCAACATTGTTCAAGCATTCCCAATTACAAGTGTTTCTTTAAGCGCAACAACTACAGGCGGTCCAAATTATAACGCTGGTGGCAATCCAAGTTTCACGGTTGGTTTTACAACTTCAATTAGTTATGAAAGTGATACGGGATCTAATAAGGTAAATATTACTGTTAGTCCGAATGCAGGTGTTACTGGATATGGCGATAATGTTACTGCTGGTAGTTTTGATTTAGTTTTCACTCAAACTGGAAATTACACAATTACATCAACAGCTGTTGAAAATAGCGAGAAATCTGCATCGGTTAGCATTTCAATTACAAATATAGTTGTTCCTACTTATACTTTAGTTACAGACCCTTCTCAACTAACTGATGGTACAACATTTGTTATTGTTGGCTATGCAGCTTCAACTTATAGAATTGGAAATGGACTAAATAGTGGTCATGAAAAAATGAATGTTGTTACCTCTGCAACCACAATTTCTGACGGATTAAATGAAGGTAGTACACTTACAACAAGTGAAGCTGATATATTTACATTGGTTGGTGACACTGATAATTGGGAAATTAAACGTGGAAACACTTATCTCCAATTCACTGGTGGTAGCAACGGTAATGATAGTTTTACAGAAACAAGTAGCGCTGATACAAAATTCACTATTTCTGGCGATGCAACTATTGATATTATTAGTAATTCGAGATCAAACAGATACTGGAGATACAATACTAGCACCGGCGATTTACGAAACGGCGGTTCTACTTATGAATCAAACATTTATATGTTTGCAATAATTGCTCAAGGAAAAACTATCTCTAGTACTAGAATGACCAATGGTACTGTTTCTGCAAAAACAAATGACAGCACTTGGACAGTCACAGGGTTTAAATTCTTCGTTACTTATGAAGGCGAATCAGAAACTGAAGTGACATCTTTAACAACATTTGCTGTTACAGAATCTGTCCCAACAATTAATGAAAATGGAACAATGGAAGTTACTGTTACACCTACATTTAAAGGTGTCACATATACTGCAAAAGCTGCAACAATTACTGCTACATTAACATTTGTTGATCAATATTCAATTGCACGTTTATACGATATTGAATTAGCTTTAAATGGCACTCAAGCTGATTTAACTTGCGATGGCATTTATATGGGCTATATCACTCATACAGATAAAAACAGTAACCTTTATTATGATTTATTTATAGGTAATGGTAATTATGGAATGGAAATTTATGGAACAACCAGCAATCCATCTTCATATACTGTTGGGGAAACTTATCTGACAGTTACTGGGACATTAAAGAACTATAACTATTTATATGAAATGACTGAAGCAACTGTTAGTGTTCTTAATGATGCTACTAGAAAATCACATATCTCTGCTCCTAGCACATATGTTGTTAATGGCACAGAATCAGCAGATACTTTATACTTAGCAAGCAGAAAGACAAGTTTATCTGGAACAGTTTATAGTATTAATGATGATACAACAGCAGATACAACAGCTACATCAGGATCAAATAATTCTGTTTATGTCACTGTTGGTGAAACCAATGTTTTACTTTATGTAAAAGCTGCACAAGCTACATCAGAGGTAGCTGCCAAAATTGTAGTTGGGCAGTCAATTACTGTTGAAGGTTTTACTACCTACTTCAAAAATAACAATCAAGCAACGTTTGAAGTCCTATTTGAGGCTGTGGTTGAAGCAGAGGCAAACTATCATGCTGCTGATTTTGCAAGAGATTTACTTAAATTAACTAGAGCTACTTGTGCAGCAAGCGATGAAGGAAACGGTTCAGTATTAACAGGTATTTGGACCACTTTAGCAGGTGCTGATTATTGGCTTAAAGTTCAAGCTGCTGGTGAAGCATCAACACTTGTTGGTGGCACTCCGGATTTCACAATTGAAGTACCAAATACTGAACAAGGTATTATGGCTATGAATGATTCAGATGCAATCGCAGCAGCTCTTGCCCGTTACGATTGGTGTACAGCAAAATACGAATTAACCAACTTTATTGTTGGAAGAACAGTAACTGTTTCATTCTCAAGTGGTGCAAGGCTACTAAATTCAGTGTTTAACGAAAACACTAATACAGTCACAATCATTGTCATCATCTCAATGATCTCAATGACCGCAATTGGAGGTTACTTCTTCTTACGTAAGCGTAAAGAGAATATCTAATTATTGACTTAATTAAAGGGAAGGCTCTTAGACCAAAGGGCCTTCTTTTTTGTTTAACCATGTATAAATACTCTGATAACGTAGAATAAATTAAGTAACAAAAAAGTAACTATTTTAAAAATTTTTAGCCAATTCCTCCTTTTTACCCGTATTAGGTATATATAGGGGAAATTTTTATGAAAGATGAAAATAACACAAATAAGTTAGTTTCAATTTTAGAAACAAAAGAAGAAACTGAAATTAAAAGTCTCATTTATAACTTTAGAGGAAAAGACGTTATGTTAGATAGTGATATTGCAGAGCTTTTTGATATTGAAACAAAACATCTGAACCGGCAGATGAAAAGGAACGTAGAAAGGTTTCCGGAAGACTTCTGTTTTCAACTAAATTCTAATGAATTTAAAATTTTGAGGTGCCAAAATGTCACCACAAAATCTGGCGGAAGAAGATATTATCCGTTTGTCTACACGGAAGAAGGTATCATAGCACTTGCTGGAGTATTGAAAAGCGATATTGCTGATCAAATGAGTATTAAAATTGCTCGAGTGTTTATTAAAATGAAAAATGCATTAATTACTTATGCCAAACCTCTAAAAATGATTAGCCAAGTACATGGAGAATTAATTGAATTTAAAGAATATACAATTAAGAAGTTAGATGATGCGTTTGCTAGGATTGAAAAATTAGAGCCTAAGAAAGAAGTATTGTTGCTTAATGGTGAATGGTTTGATGCCTATGAGGCTATTGTTAAGCTTATTGAAAGAGCGAAAGAAAGTATTGTTTTAGTGGATCCATACGCAGATGATAAAGCGCTTATTTATTTGTCCCATAGAAAAGAAGGCGTATCAACAACTCTTTATAGAGGCAAAAAGTCAGAACCTAATGAACACGAAATTGAAGCGTTCCAAAAACAATATGGCGAATTGGTTGTTAAAGACTTTAATGAATCGCATAATCGATTTCTTATTTTAGACTCGACTGAAGTTTATGATTTAGGAACATCTTTAAATAGCATGGGCAATAAAATCATTACGATTAACAAAATTGAGTTAAAAGAAGTTGCACAAGTTTTAATAGAAAAGTTTAAAAACTAATGGCAAAAACCTTGAATGAATTGATCAATTATAAAATAATGTCCTTGGTCAAGAGAATTACGCCGATTATTTCTCACAGGTAGTAAATGTATACCGAAACAATAATCCTCTTGATTGCTTGTTAAAGCCTCACAGTTAGTGTCTTGACGGCTTTAATTTATGGGAAGCCTGATTGACCAAAGGGCTTCCTTTTCTTATGTCTTGTCCGGGTTTTTTCTCATGTATATTAGAGAAAAACAAATAAAAAAGATTGCCAAGCATGAACTGTACCCCAAATCCTGGACAACAGGAGGAGGGGTATTTTTCATGAAATACACATTGGAATTTAAACTTGAGTGCGTCAACAAGTATAAAAATGGGATGCGCATTGAAAGGCCAGATATATGTAAATCTTCTCGTGATATCTTTATTCAGAAAGTTAGAAACTGGGCGGCGTTATATGATAGGTTTGGAGAAGAAGGTCTCAAAAGAAAACATTTCAACAAGGAATGGACAAAAGATGATCGCTTTAAACTAGTTGCAGAAGTTCTGGCTGGAAAAGCGATACGACAAGTTGCATTAGACAACGGACTTGATGATGGCCAACTTACTGGATGGGTCAGAAGATATCGAGAAAAAGGTATAGATGGTTTAGACTTACATAAAGGAAGAAAGCCAGAGGTACCTACTATGCCTAAGAAAAAGAAAGTTGAATTAGCTCCATCTGAAAAAGAAGAATTAGAACTTCTTAGAGCGAGAAATGAGTATTTAGAAGCGGAGAATATCTACTTAAAAAAACTCGATGCCTTGGTGACAAAGAGGGAAGTCGCGCATCCCAAGGCGAAAAAGCAAAAGTCATCAAAGAAATAATAGATTCTAAACTTGGTTTTAGACTATCAACTTTGCTAAAAGCGGCTTCATTATCTAAATCAACATATTACTTTGAAATTAATAAACCTGATGTAGATATAAAAAATGAAGAATTAATCGAAAAGATTAAGGATATTTTCTTAGAAAATAAGAAGAGATATGGTGTCAGGCGAGTAACTGCAGAACTTCATAATCAAGGCATTCTTGTAAATCATAAAAAAGTTCAAAGAATAATGAACAAATTTGAATTAAAAGCAATTAAAGCAAAAATTAAATATCATTCATACATTGGTGAAGTTGGTCATATTGCAGATAACATTATCAATAGAGATTTTGAAGCATCTAAACCTAATGAAAAATGGACAACTGATGTTTCTCAATTTAATTGTCCGTTCGGCAAGGCATATTTATCTCCAATTCTTGATATGTATGGAACCGACATTGTTGCATGGGATCTTTCTTTATCGCCTAATTTAGATCAAACAAAACGAATGTTGGATGAAGCTTTCAGAAATAATCCAAATATAGAAGGCCTTGTGTTCCATAGTGATATGGGTTGGCAATATCAACATAACTATTACCAGGAGCGCCTTAAAGAAAAAGGAATCATTCAATCAATGTCTAGAAAGGGAAATTGCATAGACAACTGCATCATGGAAACATTCTTCGGTACATTAAAATGAGAGATGTTTTATGGCCACGAACAAGAATTTCAAACATTTGAACAACTGTATCAAGCGATTGCTGATTACATCGATTATTACAACAATAGGAGGATTAAAGGTAAAACAAAATGGATGCCTCCAGTTAAGTTTAGGGAAGCATCCATGTTAGCCTTATGATATAATCCAATTAACTTGTCCAGGAAACTGGGTACATATCAAGCAAGGCAATCTAATTAATAAGTAATAAGTTAGTTAACAATATTGGATCTCGTAGTCAATTCCATAAGGAATGTCATATTGATATCTAATTGAATTAAGTATTCCTTCAATATTGTCTTGGACTTCTTTCCTGTAATAGTTATCCGCGACATACATTTTAATGACAACCACTAAAGTGTCTCCTCTACTTGAGACAGATATACCTTCACATCTATCTTGGTAAGAGGTAGAACCAAATTCATATGCTGAATCATTTAATGCCCTACGCATTACATTTACTGCTTCATAAATACTCATAAGCATGTCCCCTTTGTTATTAGTCTAATTATATATTGACTAACATTCTGATTGAAATAACAATTTAGATTATTACTGTCCTATTAATTTAGTAACTAGAGGACAATTTGTCCTTTTTTAATTTACATAAGAGGACAGTGGTGTTATATTTATATCAAGGGGTTTCATATGACGCTAAAAGAGATTAGAGAATCATATGGTGTTTCGCAGATAGACGCTGCAAATACTTTAAAAGTCCCTGTTAGAACGTTAAGACGATATGAAACTGACGAAAAGTACGGTAATCCTTTGCTTAGAAATACTTTTGTAAACCTATTAAACGAAAAGTACGAGATAACAGAGTCAAAAGGAATTCTTAGTGTAGAACAAATAAGAAATACTCTCCTTCCAATTTTAGTGGCTAAGAATATTTCTTGCTGTTATTTGTTTGGTAGCTATGCAAAAGGAACAGCTAAAGGAAGTAGTGATGTAGATCTTTTGGTTGATACAGATATAACTGGTCTAGAATTCTTTTCTCTGATGGAGGAAATCAGGACAAAGCTTCACAAAAAGATTGATTTACTAAGACTAAAGGATTTGCAAGTTGATAATCCAATTATATTGGAAATACTCAAGGAGGGTATAAGAATATTATGATTAGTCAAACCGACATTAGATTATTAAATCTTATGATCGAAAAATGTAATCGACTAATCGATATTTGTAATACTTATAATGATAAGACAATTGAATCTAATTATGTCTATAGTGACGCTATTCAATACGAATTTGAAAAACTATATGAGGATATGACAAGATTGTCTATTGAACTTAGAATAATGCACCCCGAAATCCATTTTGATGATTTAAGATCAATTAGAAATCGTGTTGCCCATGATTATGAAAGTGTAAGTTTACAAATATTGTTAGATACGGTTCATAAAAACATTCCAAAACTAAAAGAAGACCTTAAAAATCTTCTTCAAAGTTGAACAAATTAGACCAGGTAGATTATCTACTTGGTTTTTAAATTTACTTACTATAAAAAAAGCATCGTTTCACAAATTTTAAGTGTCTTTTAGACTCTCAAAACAAGGATATTTAAAAAGTTTATTAAAAATATATGTGATCTTTTTCGTTATAGTATTCTTGAGATTGATATTGACTAAAAAAGTCAAAAAGAGTATCATTTTGCTGAGGATACATAGTATATGACATCTCAAGCGTTCACTAACAAGTTAAAAGAAAACTTCTCATTCAATGAACCTATATTCACTGAAGAACTTTTAAAACTATTTTCAAATAAATCTAGAGCTCAAGTATTTAGATATGTTGAAGAAGCCAAAGAAAGTGAAACTCTTATTCAAGATAACGTTGGCGTTTATTATTTGCCTAAGAAAACTGAATTAGGTTTATCGGTTTTATTAACTGATGACATAATTGAGAAAAAATATATTAATAACAAAGATAAAGTTTATGGAGTTTACTCTAACATTAAACTTTTAAATATGTTTGGAGTAACAACACAAATGGCAGGTGTAATAACAGTTGTTAGCAATAGAGAATCTTCAAAGAAAAGAATGATTACCTTAAATGGAAGAAGATTTATTTTAAAAAAGTCACGATGCAAAATTACTAGCGAAAACTATGCTGCATATACTCTTTTAGAGCTTTTTAATTGTATTGATAAAAACGAAACAATTTGTAAAGATGCCAGAGAAAGAATCCTTTATTTTATTAAAGGCGAAAAAATAGGTGTCATGGATATAGTAAAAATGGCAAAGGTTTTTCCTTCAAAAGCTATCAAAAATTTTATGAAGACAGGAATTATTTATGAAATTATTTGAAGATAAGGAAAAATTTGAAGAATATTTATCTAAAACATCAGAGTTTTTTCAAATTGATAAAACACAGATTGAAAAAGATTATTTTGTAGTGTTGTTGCTTAAAAGAGCTTTTCAATTTGTTCCCGGTTTAGTATTTAAAGGCGGAACATCATTATCTAAATGCCAAAAAGTAATACATCGTTTTTCTGAAGATATTGATTTAACACTAGATTTAAGTCATAGCACGCAAAAATTTAAAAGAGAGTCATTAAGAATTTTAATACAACTATGTGATGAAGAACCTTTTTCACTAGCAAACAAAGATGTCAGGGCAAAACACACTCACGCTAATTACAATATGTTTGATATAAAGTATCCAAACTCTGAAATTAACCCATGGATTAGAGAAAACATTAAAATGGAAATGGTGTATCTTTCAAGATGCTATCCTTCTGAAAGATCAATGATTTGTTCATATATTGGAGAATACCTCAAGGCAATAAATAGAATGGATTTAATCATGGAATTCGAATTAGAACCATTTGCGATACAAGTTCAATCATTAAGTAGAACATTGGTGGATAAAGTTTTCGCTATTTGTGATTATTATCTTAGAAATGAAGTCCAAAGAAACTCCCGTCACATCTATGATATTTGTCAAATCTTAACTAAAGTTGAACCAAATGATGATTTAAAAGAACTTATCCATGAAGTTAGAGTTGAAAGACAGAAGAGCGATAGATGCCCATCATCGCTCGAAGGAGTCTCGATTAACAAAATATTAAACGAAATAATCTCGTCAAACTTCTATAAAAGAGATTATGAAAATGTCACAAGACTTTTGCTTTTTAAAGATTTTGAATATGAAGATGCGATTAAAAGTCTTGATGCAATCATTAAGAGCAATATCTTTAAATAAAGATTTATAGATTAATCTAATAACTATTATTTTAGCTTTATATAGCGATGTTTTAAGCTTACATATGGTTTTATATGTTCACCTTATTTTAAAAGCTCTATAAGAGTATATATGTACTTAATACCGTTCAAGTGTCTTTTAGACTTACAAAACAAAGAGATTTAAAATGATGATTTCCAAATATATTGTAATATAAAATGTTTTACATTTTCTTTTAGGTTTAACACACAACATATTTGAAAAGTTTGTTAAAAATATATCTGATCTTTTGTTGTATTACAAAACTCGCTTGAAATTTGGTGCAAAACACTACAAAACTCGCTTGAAATTTGGTGCAAGTTTGTGTAGAACTCGCTTGAACTATATAACGTATTACTTGCAGTTTTCCCCAAAAATAGACTAATTTTACTTGCAGTTTACCCCATAACCATTCGTTTGGAGGCTATAAAATGTTAAAAAGAAAAATCGATAAGAAGTTAAAATTTTGGTTAGAGAATAGAAAACAAGCATTGCTTATTGTCGGTGCAAGACAAATAGGAAAAACTCATTCTATCATGAATTTTGTTAATAGCCATTTTAAAAAGGTTATAAGCATTGATTTTTCTGATCGAACAGATTTAATTGATACTTTCTCAATCTTGGAAAATTCTGACGATTTAATAATGAGGTTTTGCCTATTGAAATTAAATCTGGAAAAAGAATAGAGGATCAAATTTATGATCGCACAGCCTTAAATAACTTGCTTAAACTCTATAATTATCCAGTTGCATATGTTTTTGGTGAAACAAATGTCACCAAAGAAAATAATCAAATTTATCAGCTACCAATATATATGATAGATTTCATTAAAAAAGAAAATTAATCAACGTACTGATACTTAGTCTTGTTATTTGAAGAATATTTACCATTTAATCGATCTCTAAGAGTGTGGGGATCGATTTTATTTTTCTTTGCAGCTTCACTTATCGAATCGTATATCTCTAAAACAGAGTTATTTTCATCCACTTTAGCGACTCTTTTTCTTTTGTTGGAGTGTTTTTCTTTCTTTAGTGGCTCTATAAAGGTAGGAACATTATCTTTATCTACCCTTCTCCAGATTAGATTTTTCGCTGTTAAAACATCTCCTCTTGTCGCCTTATCAATAGTTCTAGGATGTAGATGTCTACTTCTAGAGGCCGCTCTTGCAGAAGGATAAGTTTTCACTAGTTGCCCATTAAGTTTATAACAAGCAATAACGCTGTTTCTATCTTTCGCCATACATAAAATATAAGCCCTCATACTTATACGTAAATATGTGTCACACAGGGATTTTTCTAATAGTAAAAATCACACATTTTTGCTTGACAAACTCTAGGGGGTGCAATTAAACACATAAAAAAAAGAATAAGTATATTTAATAACTATTGTTATTATTTGGCACTCCCTAGTGGAGAGTGCTTGCTTCTTCTTCTTCTTCTTTATAGAATATAAAGCGAGGATAGTTAGATAGAGTAAAGGTTTTAGTGGTCAAAAAATCTTTCTTTATTAATCTATCCGAAGCGTTAAGAAGAAAATTTGATTTAGTAGAACAAAAGTGCACATTGCTCTTATAAAGAGAGTTTCTCCTTAACACAAAAAGTCACTTTCTATTTTAAAAGTGTGGTCGACCAACCACAGTTTTGATAAAAGTGACGCACAACTAGACTTTTTAATACTTTAATGAGTTCAATCTAGACTCTTTAATGTAATTACAAAAGTCAATTAAGTTGTTCATATGAACCTCACTAAATAGTAATAACGAAAGGCACTATTTGGGAGGAATAAAAGAAAGGAGAAAACTCAATATGAACAAATTTTTAACAAAGATTGCCAAAGCCCTCTTAGGTTTATCAATGGCAATCGGTGTTGGTATAGCTGTTGGAAGCAATAGTAAAGCTGAACCTGCAAAAGCTACTGATTATGTTAAAATTGCAACTTTTGATTTTACTGGTAGTGCCACTCCTACAGGAACTACATCAACTGCTTTGTCAAGCACTACTGATATTGCAACCTACCTTAACGCATGTACATCCGATGTTACTGTAACTGTTTCTGCAAAATCAGGAGATATTTATAAAGGCAAAGGAAGTGGTGGATCAGGAATTCCTCAAGCTGTTTTTAAAGTTGGAAAAGCAAGCGGCGCCGGTTCATTTACCTTTACAATTTCAGGTTCGGATAATGTCGCTAAAGTTGAATTTGAAGCTTACGGTTGGAAAACTACAACTGCATTAAGTGTTAATTCAAGCGCTACACAAAGTCCTTCTACTGCTGCTTCATCATGGAAACCATCTTTCGTATTAGGAACTCCAACTACTACATTAACAGTTAGTTCTGCTACAAGTTGTACATGTATTGAGAAAATGACACTTTGGAAAGAGGATAGTGGTACTCCAACACACACTCACACTTGGAGTGATTGGGCACAAACCGTTGCTCCAACTTGTACTACTGTTGGTGAAGAAGAAAGACACTGTACTGATCCAGATTGTCCTGATTCTGCAACTGAAACTCGTGAAGTTGCGAAAATTGCTCATAATTATGTTGCGGGTACCGTACATGCAGCCACTTGTACTGAAGATGGGTATACAGAATATGAATGTTCAATGTGTGGAGATTCAAAACATGACGACGTTGTCGCTGCTACTGGTCACAACTATGTAAATCATGTTTGCACAGTTTGTGGTGCGGAAGAACCGAGCGAAACAACAGTTACTACTAATATTAGTCAATATGCTACAGCCCACAGTTGGGTAAGCAGTTCAAGTTCTGGACAAAAGAGCATTACCATGGACGAAAATATCACCGCTTCTTGTAATTCTGGTACTAACTCAGGAAAATATTACTCTGATGGGTGGAGAATTTATCAAAATGAAACTGGAAAGATTACAATAACAGCTTCAAATAACGCAACGTTATCTTCTGTAACTTTTACTTTTACAAATAATAATGGCGGAACTTTGAATTACGACTCGTCAGCATTAACATCAGGAACTCCTGTTACAGTCTCTGGTAATTCTGCTGAATTTACCTTAGGAAATAGTGGCTCGGCCACAAATGGTCAAATAAGAATTACAGTTATAAGTGTTACTTACAGTATTGAATCATCATCAACTAAACCAAGAGGCACAATTTCTATAACGTCTCCTAGTGATACAACTTTTGTGGTTGGTGATATTGGAAATTTAACTTATTCTTGGACACCAAATTCTGAAGCTAGTAGTGCAACAATTACATCAGCGGTTTGGTCATCATCAGCTGCTGCAATAACTGTTGACAATGAACATGGTACTTTTGAAGCCTCGCAAGCTGGTTCTGCTACATTGCAACTTGATGCAACGGACAGTACGGGTGAGGAATACACTGTTTTAACAGAAAGTATTACAGTAACAAATCCACCTTTCGTATTGCCAGATATGCCTAGTGGGGATTATGTCAAAGTAACATCTGCTCAGGATGATTATAGTGGTTATTATCTTATTGTATATGAAAGTGGTTCAGTTGCTTTTGATGGCGATCTAACTACTTTGGATGCAGTTAATAATGGTGTTTCAGTATCAATTGTTGATGGCAATACTATTGAAAACAATTCAACATCGAGAGCAGATACATTAAATAAAAGCGCTGTATACATTTCGAAAAATGGAACTCATTATGATATAGCTGCAAATATAAATAAAGAAAACGTAGTTTTCATTGGAAATGATGGTACTGGTAACGGCTTAAATACTAACGCTGATCGTATTTACAATAATACAATTTCCTTCTCAACTAACATGGTTGTTTCGGGTAGTGGCGGTAAGACAATTGGTTATAACAATAACAGCGATCAAATGAGATTTAGATATTTTAGTACTAGTGGTGTTTCTTATTATAAGAAGACTGTTGGTGTCGACACATTAAGAAGCATTGCTATCGTTGACCCAGTTACATCATTAAAGGATGGACAAAAATTTAATTTCGGCGGTTCTGTTACCGCAACTTATTCACAAACAGGAACAGCTGGTCATACCGGAATTACAAGTGGTTTGTCGTTCTCGATTGGAGGAGAAGCAGTAACCTCTGACACAACTATGACTAGAGGTGACTACACCGTTACAGTTACTTATAATGATGGAACCACATCAAAATCAAATACATATTCACTTTCTGTCGGATATGCAGATGCGACCGGTGTAAACATTTCAGGTCCTTCTTCTATTTCTGTTGCAAAAGGTTATGAAGGAACATTTACTGCTACAGTTACTCCTTCTAACGCTGAAAATAGTGTCGTGTGGTCTGTAACAGATACTTCTGGAAACGCTACATCTTTAGGTTCAATCGATTCAGCTACTGGCGAATTTACAGCAGGTAATACTCCAGGAACATTAAGAGTTGTTGCCACATCTTCTGATGGATACGCTTCTTCATATGTAACAGTCGAGATATCTGGTGATCCATTACTTGAGATCAATAAGAGCAGCATCACAGCTTATTCGATCGATTCAGCTGAATCATTAAGCGTTACGCCTAAGAATTTCCCTGAGGGAACTATCACTTATTCATGGGCATCAAATAACACCAATGTTGCAACTGTCTCAAATGTTTCAACATCAACAAATTCCATTGAGTTTGTTGGTGCTGGCGGACAGGCTTTAATTACTGTTGTTGCTTATGTTAATTCAGTAGAAAAGGCCTCTGCATCTTGTACAGTTAATGTCACCAAAACGAGAAGTGTTTCTGAAGCTGCTGTTTTATCTGGAACATATGATTTTTCTTCGGTTACAGAAAACGGAACAAGAATTACTGATGAAACGGTAGGCGATTTGAACACAAATTATTATGCTGCAGATTCTCTTTATCCGTTAGACACTCCAACCTTATCTTTACCTTCATATGACTCAACTACAAACTATGTTTATTTAGGAAATGGCACTGGTGGTGCTCACCCTTCAACCGGAGGAATGCTTAAATTTGGTAAGTCAAAATTTGGTGGAGAAATAAGCTTTACTTTCACTCATACAATTACAAAGGTTGTTGTTTCAGCTCAAAAATGGGCTACTAATTCTGAAGAAGGTGAAATCCAAATTAATGGTGAAGCTCCTTCAGTTAATGCTGGTCAAAGTTCATATGTAGAGGTTGTTGCTGAAAATTTATCAACAAATACAATCACAATTAGCACTCCTGACTCATCAGCTCGTTGCTTTGTTAATTCAATTACTTTCTATTCTCAACAAAGTTCAACTGAAATCGGCAGAAGTGCTGATGTAGTTGGGCTTGAATCATTTGTTGAAAATAAATTGAAATGGAACTCATACCACAATGATCATATATCTGGTGATACAACTGGCGATGGATCATGTGTTGATTTCTATGATAAAGATGGTGAAAGTGGTGCTAAATATGCATTCAATCACTTAAACACTCATCAAAAAGCTCTTTTTACAACAAATTCAGCATATACAAATGAATGGTTACGTCTTCAAGATTGGGCGAAAGCAAATGGTGATGTATTAGACTCTGAAACCTTATTGCTGAAGACAACATCTGGTTCAGCTTTACTTAAATTCTTTAGTAATGAAACCACGAACTCAGTAGCAATCATCGTTATCATTTCAATGGTATCTATGACCGCTATTGGAGGATACTTCTTCTTACGTAAGCGTAAAGAGAACTAATCTAAACTAAATTAACTAAGGCTCTATAACATTCCCTGGGGTTTAATGGGGTTTGGAGCCAAAATAACATCTAAAAAACTCAAACATTTATTGGGGTTAGTGAAGACCTGTTAGTCGATCTGATTAATGGGTCTTCTTGCTACTTAGCAATAATCATCATATTTAAATTTCTATGAATAATAACTAAGTTATTAAATACATAATTATTTGAATATTTTGATAAGGATTAAAGATTAGAATTTTTATAGAAAATACTGATTAAAACTCTAACATTTAATGGGGTCATCGAAAAAATCGACCCCATAGAAAGTTACAGAGCCTTAACTAATAGGAAGCCTTGGAAATTGACTAAGAAGGGGCTTCCTTTTATTTATATTTAATTTATTTAAAAAAGATTAATAAACGTAATATAATAATTATGCCAAGGGTGGAAATAACGAGCGTTCGACCACGGCGCGTTTAAACTCAATTGTTTAAATGGATCCCAGCGTTTCAAGGACTCGCTCTCCTTGTTGGCAAAAGCACCTATAATTGGGTGCTTTTAGTTTTGCCTTTTTAAGGTATGAAAACTGGGAATCGCTTCCTCTTATTTGTGATAAAATTTTAAAGGTTATCATAAATGATGTTCTTTTATTTTTGTTTCATTTCTATTTCTTTAAAAGGTGGTTTTAAATATGCCTCCTTATATTAGAAATCAAGCAATTGATCCAAATATCATTGAAGCCTTAGAAAAACTTCCAAAAATAATGAGAAATAATCAAAATATGGAAGTTAGTATAAGAGCAGAAGCTAGAAATGAAACAGGAAAAGAACACATTGCTGTCATGACACACGGGTTACAAGTTCGAGACGTTAACTTAATTAAAAAGGCAATAAAATCTCCTGAATTTGTATGTGTTGACCCTAACAATCGATATAAAAAGAATTAGTATATATCGCGTAAAGGAAATCATGGTGCAAATAATAGAAATAAGGGTGTTTTATTAAAAGTTGTTACTAAAGTAAAATGTGATGGCAAAGAAGAAATTGTTACTGTTTTTCCAACAAATTCGATAAAGCCTTTAAAAAGCAAATAAAATCAATTATAATGGTATTGCCAAGGGTGGAAATAATGAGCGTGCGACCACGGCGCATCTGAACTTATGTTTAGATGGGTGTCAGCGTTTCAAGGACTCGCTCTCCTTGTTGGCAAAAGCACCTATAACGGGTGCTTTTAATTTTGTCTTTTTAAGGTATGAAAACTGAGAATCAGACTCTTCTAAATTTTATAAAATTAAATTCAAAATATAATTAAAAGTAGTCACAAATGTGACTATTTTCTTTAGAAACATTTCTCTTTTCTTTGTTTTTTGCACTGCTCTTGGTGACCACAGTGATAACAAAGTTCGTTATTACACATTCCCTTATTTTCGTAGTAACTTCTAACATTACTAATTGTTGTCTCGGCAATGTTATTTAAAGCCTCATTTGTAAGGAATGCTTGGTGAGAAGTGACAATAACATTTGGCATTGAAATAAGTCTTGTTAGGATCTCATCATCAACGATGTGACCAGAATAGTCTTTAAAGAAAATGTTACTTTCTTCTTCATAAACATCTAAACAAGCCGCTCCAACTTTTCTAGACTTAATTCCTTCTAAAAGAGCTTCAGAATCAATGAGTGCACCTCTAGAGGTGTTGATTATAACAACACCTTTTTTCATCTGTTCAATAGAAGGCTTAGAAATTAAGTGGTGGGTTTCTTCCGTTAATGGACAATGTAATGAAATAATGTCACTTTGTTTATAAAGTTCATCTAAAGTGACATATTTTGCTTTTACTTCAGGATTTGGGAATTTATCAAATGCTAAAACGTTCATGCCAAAACCGTTACAAATATCGATGAAAATACGCCCGATTTTACCAGTTCCGATAACTCCAACAGTTTTCCCGTATAAATTAAATCCAGTCAATCCATCAAGGGAGAAATTAAAATCTTTAGTTCTAATGTAAGCTTTATGAATTCTTCTTATGGAAGTTAAAAGTAACGCCATCGCATGTTCTGCAACAGCATAAGGCGAGTAGGCTGGAACGTGAACAACATGTATTTTTCCAAATGCTTTAGAAACATCAACGTTATTGTATCCTGCGCATCTTAACGCAATTACTTTAACACCTAACTCATAGAGTTTATCAATAACTTCTCCATTAACTGTGTCGTTAACAAAGACGCAAACAACGTTGTGTCCTTTAGCAAGTTCAACAGTTTTTGGATTAAGTTTAGTCTCAAAAAATGTGATGGATAAATCTTCATTAATGTATTTCTCAAACGACTCTTTATCGTAAGAATGAGTATCAAACATGGCAATTTTAATCATTGTCAAAATCTCCTTACTTTTTAATATTACCATTAATGGTATTTATTCACAATTTATATGCATTTTTTAGACAAGAATCAACGAAATTGCAAAATTCTGGCACTCTCACTTGCAGAGTGCTAATTTTGTGCTACAATGTAGTTGCAAAAAGGAGGATAAACTTATGCAAATGAATCAAGTACCAGATTATGAAAACGATAAAGATATCCTTCAAAAATTCGGAAGGAATATCAACGAAGAGGTTAAAAAAGGAAAGGTTGATCCTGTAATTGGACGTGATGAGGAAATTCGTAAAATCATCGAGATTTTAGCGAGAAAATCTAAAAATAACGTTATTTTACTAGGAGAACCTGGCGTAGGAAAAACTGCTATCCTAGAAGGTTTAGCAGAACGTATCGTTAAGGATGATGTGCCTTCAATATTAAAAGATAAAACTATCTATGAACTTGATATGGGCGCATTAGTCGCAGGCGCTAAATATAGAGGTGAATTTGAAGAAAGACTAAAAGCAGTCCTTAATAAAATTAAGGAAAGTGAAGGTAAAATCATTCTTTTCATCGATGAAATCCATTTAATTGTAGGCGCTGGTAGAACTGATGGAGCACTCGATGCTTCTAACATGTTAAAACCAATGCTTGCAAGAGGTGAAATTGACTGTATAGGCGCAACAACTTTAAAAGAATATAGAGAATATATTGAAAAAGATAGAGCGCTTGAAAGAAGATTCCAACCAGTCATGGTTAATGAGCCATCTGTAGAAGATACTGTCACAATTCTTAGAGGATTAAAGAACAGATTTGAATCTTTCCATGGTGTTAAAATCACTGACAATGCTTTAATTGCTGCAGCTTCTTTATCTAATAGATATTTAACATCTAGATTTTTACCAGACAAGGCAATCGACTTAGTGGATGAAGCCTGTGCTTCTATTAAAGTTGAACTCGCTAGCATGCCTCATGAACTAGATGAACTTGAAAGAAGAATTAGACAACTTCAAGTTGAAAAAGTGGCGCTCTCAAAAGAGAATGATCAAGCTAGTAAAAAGCGTTTAGCTGACCTCAACACTGAACTCTCTTCTTTAGAAGAAAAAGACAAGGTTCTTAAGGAACAATGGCAAAAAGAGAAAGAAGAAATTGCCTCTATTAAAGAAAGCAAAGAAAAGCTTGAGAGAGCAAAGTTCGACTTAGGTGTAGCCATTTCTAAAGGTGAGTACGTCAAAGCCGGAGAGCTTCAATATAAAACTATTCCAGAACTTGAAAAGAAACTCGCAGAAAGTGATGTTTCAGGTAAAGACAAGATGCTTTCTCAAATTGTTGATGAAGAGCAAATTTCTAAAATTATCTCTCGAATGACAAACATTCCTCTTTCAAAGATTGAAAAAGGAGATAGAGAAAAAGTCTTAGATCTTAAATCTACTTTATCTAGAAGAGTAATAGGTCAAGATGAGGCTCTTACTTTAGTAAGTGACGCTATTTTAAGACAAAGAGCAGGAATCAAAGATTCCAATCGACCAATTGGATCGTTCATGTTTTTGGGTCCAACTGGTGTGGGTAAAACCGAAGTAGCAAGAGCTTTAGCGGAATCTCTCTTTGATTCTGAATCCCATATTATTCGTATTGATATGAGCGAATACATGGAGAAGTATTCTACTTCAAGACTTATTGGAGCCCCTCCAGGATACGTTGGTTATGAAGAAGGTGGTCAATTAACTGAAAAAGTTAGAAGAAATCCTTATTCAATTGTCTTGTTCGATGAAATCGAAAAGGCTCATCCTGAAGTATTTAACTTACTACTTCAAGTTCTTGATGATGGTCGTCTTACTGACTCCCAAGGAAGAGTGGTGGACTTTAGAAACACAATTATCATCATGACCTCAAATATTGGCTCTGAATATCTACTTAATAACGAAAGAGATAAAGTAGACGCCTTACTTCATCAAACATTTAAGCCAGAATTCTTAAATCGTATTGATGAAATTGTCTATTTCTCACCTCTTTCAAAGGAAACTCAAGAAAGAATCGTGGACAAAATGCTCAACCTTTTAGGCAAGAGATTAGAGGAAAATTATTACAGCTTCGGATTTTCCGAAAGCTTAAAGAAATGGATCTTAGATTCTTCCTATTCTCCAGTTTATGGAGCACGTCCAATTAAGAGATTTATTCAAAACAAAGTTGAAACTGAAATCGCGAATAAAATCATCTCTCAAGAGGTTGACACAAAGAGCAAATATTTAGTGGACTACTCTAACGATAAAGTCGTTATCAAAAAGATTTAGTCAATATTTATCTTAACTAAGGACTTACTTTGTAGGTCCTTTTTTGTTAGAATAATAGATTAGACAAAAAGGAGAGTAGATATGTTATTAGAGAGATTTCTTAACTACGTCAAAATAGATACTCAATCAGATGATTTTTCTGAAGACACTCCTACAACTAGAAAACAATTTGATTTACTAAATCTTCTTAAGAAAGAATTAGATAATCTTCATATTCAAAATGAATTAACTAGAACAGGGCGTTTATATGCTTTCATTCCTGGGAGCACAGAGTTAGATCCAATTGGTGTGTGCGCTCACGTTGATACAGCCCCAGATTTTTCTGGTAAAAACGTTAATCCTCAAATTATTAAGAATTATGATAGAAAACCAGTCACTTTAGGGAAGTCAGGTAGAGTTCTTGATCCAGCAGAATATGGAGTTTTATTAACTTTAGAAGGCAAAACTTTAATTACCACTGATGGCGAGACTTTATTAGGCGCTGATGATAAAGCAGGTGTTGCTATTATCATGGAAGTAGCGGAGCAAGTCTTAAAGTTAGATGAAAAAGAACGTCGTCCAATGTACATTTTATTCACACCTGATGAAGAAGTTGGACGCGGTGCAGAAGAGTTAGACAAAGATAAATTTAAAGCCAAATTTGCCTATACTTTTGATGGAAGTGAACCTGATGTTATTAACATCGAAACATTTAACGCTAAAGCAGCCCATATTGTAGTTACAGGTAAAGCAATTCACCCTGGTTATGCATATGGCATCATGGTGAATGCAGCGATGGTTTTAAATGAGTTTATTTCAATGCTTCCAAAGAAAATGGTTCCGTCAAAAACTACTGGTTATCAAGGTTTCAACCACTTAACAGACATTTCCGGTGGTGTTGACCACGCTGAAATGTATTATATTTTACGAAATCATGACAAGGCTAAACTTGCTAAACAAGAAGTTCAGTTTAAGGATATTGCTGCTAAACTTCAGAAGAAATATCCAAGTGCAAAGATTGAGTTAAACATTCGTGATTCTTACTCAAATATGCTTGAAATCATTAGCAAACAGCCTGAGTGCAAAACATTCATTGAAGGCATCTTTAAGAAGATGAATATGGACTGCACTTACGTTCCAGTTAGAGGCGGAACTGATGGTGCTACATTCTCATTTAAAGGTGTGCCATGTCCTAACTTAGGAACCGGTTCTTATAATCACCATGGTCCGTACGAATTTGCAGTTTTAGAAGAAATGGAACTCCTTGTAAAACTTGGAGTTGAAATCTTCAAAAAATAGCAAAATCCCCGGGAAATCCTGCATATTTTTGGAAAAACTCACTGTAAATTGTGGGTTTTTCTTTTGGTCTTACTTTTAGTGGTAAACATAGTTTGTTCACAAAAGAAATTGCAAATATACGTGCGATAGCACATACTAATACTATCAACGCAAAGGAGAATAAAATTATGGCAGAACAAAAATATCGTTGCGCACTTTGTGGACAAGTCGTCACACCTCTTCCAGATGGCAGTTGCCCAATCTGTGGTGCACCAAAAGAAATGCTTAAACCTTACATTGATGAAGACGAGGAACAATAGAAATATTGTCCTATGATTACTTTATTTAAAAATGCTCGTATTTTAACTATGAAATCTTCAGATATCATTTCTGGAGAACTCGCAGTTAAAGATAATAGAATTTCCTATATCGGCCAGCATTACGAAGGTGAAGTTCCTGATCGAGTCATTGACTGTGAAGGAAACCTTTTAATGCCGGGTTTTAAAAATGCCCACGCCCATACAGCGATGGTTTTTGCAAGATCTTGTTCAGATGACTTATCGCTTCATGATTGGCTTTACACAACTATTTTTCCTATGGAAGAAAAGTTTGAAGATGGAGACATCTATTATTTAACTAAACTAGGCATTTTAGAATATTTAACCTCTGGAATTACCGCTGCATTTGACATGTATTTCCATGTTCCTGAAATTGTTAAGGCTAGTGAAGAATTAGGATTCAGAAGCGTTATTCTTGCTACCTCAAATCAGGAGCCTATTTCTCTTTTAAGAGAAAGATTTGAAACAATTAATAAACCAGACTCACTTTGTAAGTATAAACTTGGCATTCACGCTGAATACACAACAAGCGAAGAACGTATCAAGGAAGTCGTAGCTTTAGGACACGAGCTTAAAGCCCCAATTTTTTTACATGTTGGTGAAACTGAAGCCGAAGTTAATGGCTGTGTAGAAAGACACGGAAAAACACCTGTTTCTTACCTTGATTCTCTTGGCTTCTTTGATTATGGTGGCGGTGGATTCCATTGCAACTATTTTACTGACGAAGAAGTCGAAATCTTTAAGAAACATAACTGTTATATCGTTACTTGCCCATGCTCTAACCTAAAGTTAGCATCAGGCATTGCTCCACTTTATAGATATCAAAAAGCCGGTTTAACAATCGCTATTGGTACGGATGGGGCAGGTTCAAATAACGCTTTAGATATGTTTAGAGAAATGTATCTAGTCTCAACATTACAAAAAGTTGTTAATAAAGATCCAACCGTTATGGATGGATTTGATGTATTAAAAATGGCCACAATTAACGGGGCAAAAGCACTTGATTTAAATGAATCTGATGTTTTAGATGAAGGCAAATACGCTGACATCATTATGATTGATTTAAAGAATCCTGCTATGCAACCAATTAATAATATTGCTAAAAATATCGTCTATTCTGGTTCAAAAGACATCGTTAAGATGACAATGATAAACGGAAAGATTTTATATTTTGATCACAAGTTCTACGTTGACCAAGATATTAATGAAATCATTGAAAAGGCCAACGAAGTTACTAAACGTTTGAAAGCATGAAATTAAATAAAATATTATTTTATATTGGTCTAGTTACTGTAACTATTGGCTGCTTACTAATTCTTGCAGCAGCTTTCATTAAGGACCAAAAGATTAGTGATTTGCTTTTAGCAATTTCTTCAATCCTTGGTGTTGTTTCAATTGGATTATTAGTCGCTAGACTTGTAATTATGTCTAGAAACGCAACTCCTTTCCCAATGAATGAAAAATCCAAAGTGGTGGTGAAAGTTGTTGATGTTAAAGACATTCCGAAGAGCAAAGAAGAAAAACTCTACGAACAATACGAAGACTTATACAAAAAGAACCTAATTTCTAAAGAAGATTTAGATAAGAAACGCCAAGAATTATTAGGTAAATAAGGGTAAATGCAAATGAAAAAGTCGGCAATTGGCCGACTTTTCATCATTCGTAATGTGTCCACATTCTGATAATTTTAATGGTTTGTTCGTTTTTGTATACTTGGTAGACTAAACGATGATGGATGTTGATCCTTCTAGAATAAGTATTCTCGAAACCCATTAATTTCTCATATGCTGGAGGATTTTCGAATGGGTTTTCGCTTATCAAATTTAATAATGCAGTAACTTTTGCTAATAACGAAGGAAATTGTTTAATCTTTTCAAAATCTTTAGCTGCTTGGTTAGTAAAAACTATTTCCATTTAACTTCGACACATTCAGAAAGTGTAGTTTCAACACCTTCTTTAATGCTTTCGTACATACCTGGAATGCTCGCTAAATAGAGTGATTCCATAAGATTGTTATAATCTTCCTCGCTAATCATAATGAAATTACCGTCTTTCGTAGAGACACTAATACGGTCATTAAACTTGATACACGAACTTGCTAGTTTAAACAACTCTTGTCTTGCGTTTGTAATATTAACAGTTGTCATATAAAACCTCCTAGCATGTACATAATACCGTACATATATAAATAAGTAAATAAAAAATCCGCTTTTTCAAGCGAATTTCTTTAGAAAGTATAAGTGACTTTCGGAAGTGCGTAATCAAGGAACGATTTTAAGATTCCTTCGTAATATTTATCTGCATCCTCGTGTTTCCAAGAGATGCCATAACCAATATTAACTTGAGATTCTCTCAAAGCTTTTCCTTGAAGAACTGTCTTAGTATAACTAAGCTCTGCAACCCTTTCTTTTGAGTAATAAGACTCAGTGATTACGTACTTATTGCCCTCTTGAGTAATTGTGTCATTATAAATGACTGCGCCTGATTTATAAGCTCCGCTTTCAATGTAAGAGAAGTAAGGAAAGACGCCTGCGCCATAACCAAAGGTTGGATTATTTTTAGTGGATAAACCAAGCTCATCTTTGGTGTCTAAATAAGATTGATAATCCTCAGCATTTGGCGCTCTCCAATAAGGTTGGCAATCTATGCAATAAATCTTATTGGCGCCTTGATGAGCAGCGACATATTTCTTCAAAATTCCAGGATTGATTGCTTTGCAATCGCCACATTCACTTCTTAAGAAATAAATAACTGCATTTTTATCAGAATTTTTGATTGTTTGATATTGTTCTTTGCTAATTAAATAGCAACCAGGAAGGATAACAGTTTCGCTCATGTATTTGGCGAATTCTTTCTTATCTTTCATGATGTTTGTATGGTCATTTGAATTAATGGATTGTTTAACTTCTCCATTTTCATAAATCACAAAAGTAGTGGTGCTCTTGTCGATATATTCAATGCCAAAATTAGTATAAACATCTTTGATGTTATTGTATTCAACTCTGTAGCATGGAACTTTATTTGTGCTAATAAAGTCATCGATGACAGCGCGGAAATCTAGCCAACAACCACAAGTGGTGCTATTAACGATAAAAAGAAATGTTTCTTTATTGTCGATTTTGGCGCGCAATTCGGAAAGCTCGATTTCTTTTGATTCAGTGGCAAAAGGATCCCCATATTCGATGTATGCTCGAGTGTCACTTTTACATGAGCTTAAAATAGGGGTAGTTCCTACAATAAAAGGAAGTAAAAATTTAATCCATTTTTTCATCGCAAAATATTATACGTTTTTTACGTATTTTTCTCAACCTAGAAAATTATAAGAATATAGAGGGGGAAATCAAAGATTACCCCCTAGATATTAGACCATAAAAATTAATCAAAAAAAGTATTGCAAATTGTAGCGTGTTTCTTTATCATTTTTCCGACTTAATTTTTTGTTAAGTGTAATTCGTTATTTATTGTTATGGTTATGGAGGGTACTTATATGGCATCCAATGAAGTAATTATCTCTTTAAATAATGTCGTGAAATCATACGGTGATTTTTTTGCCGTTGATCATTTTACATTAGACATTAAAAAGGGACAGTTTGTTACAATTTTAGGTCCATCTGGCTGTGGTAAAACCACAACGTTAAGAATGATTGGTGGTTTTGAACTTCCTTCAGATGGCACAATTCTTTTAAATGGTGAAGACATTACAAAACTTCCACCTTATAAAAGACCAATTAACACTGTGTTTCAACGCTATGCGTTGTTCCCACATTTAGACGTTTATGATAACGTAGCATTCGGTCTTAAACTTAAGAAAATTCCTTACGAAGCAGAAGATAAAAAAGGAAATAAAGTTACAAAATTTAGAAAACTTACTCATAAAGAAATTGATGAGCAAGTTATTAAAGCATTAAGAGTTGTTGATCTTGAAGAACTCGAAGATCGTGACATTACAACTCTTTCTGGCGGTCAACAACAAAGAGTCGCAATTGCTCGTTGTATTGTAAATAAACCAGAAATCCTCCTTCTTGATGAGCCTTTAGGCGCACTTGATCTTAAGATGAGAAAAGATATGCAAATCGAACTTAAGGCAATGCACAAAAAGTTAGGAATAACATTTATATATGTTACTCACGACCAAGAAGAAGCTTTAACAATGTCAGATGTCATTGTTGTTATGAACCATGGTGTAGTCCAACAAGTTGGCACTCCAGAACAAATCTATAATGAGCCAGCAAACGTCTTCGTCGCAGACTTTATTGGAGAATCCAATCTTTTCAATGGTGTCATGACAAACAAGAAAGTTGTTAAGTTCTTAGGTAATGAATTTACCTGTTTAGATGACTTCGAAGTTAACGAACGTGTTGACGTTGTTGTTAGACCTGAAGATTGCAAAATTCGTTTCAAAGGTGAAGGCGACGTTAATGGTGTAGTCACCTCAAAAGTCTTCAAAGGTGTTCACTACGAGTACTTAATTCAAATCGGCAAGAATGAAATTCTTGCGAAGTCCACAAAAGACATTAATGACACTGAAGTTGGTGTTTCAATTTCTCCTGATGGAATTCACGTTATGAAGAAACCAGATTTGAAAAATCTCTTCACTAATTGCGAGGTTCAAAAAGATAATTCAGTCGAACTTTCAACCGGTTATGTTGATGTTGATTTAACTCAACTTCTCCCTGGAAGTAAGATGGACGATGATGGCTATTTATGCCAAGGTGAAAAGAAATACGACTTAACTGGAGCAAAGCTTACTCTTGAAATTGATAGAGATAAAGTCCAAATTTCTGACGACACAACAATTGGTCAAATCGAAGGCACTGTTTCAACATCCATTTATAAAGGTGACCACTATGGCATTATTGTTGAAACTGAAGATGATGAAACCTTCGTTTTAGATACAGAATACGAATATAACGTTAAAGATAAAGTTTCTATTATTCTTCCAAAAGAAGATATCAAAATTAGACTAAAAGGAGATATTTCCGACTATGAAATTTAGATTTCAAAGGAAATATTTATCAATCCCTTATGTCATTTTATTGGCATTATTTGTTATAGTGCCAATGATTGTGATTGTTGTCTACGCTTTTAGCGGACCTGGTGGATTCTTTGGTCCTGCCGGAAATTTCTTCTCCGACGGCTCTAAATTCCATGTTTTATTGGTCTCGTTCTTTATAGCGATTCAGACAACAGCGATTTGCTTACTAATTGGTTATCCAATTGCCTATTTCTTGGCGAGCAAAAAGTACAACAAAAATGCTGTACTAGTCATGCTCTTTATTATGCCTATGTGGATTAACTTCGTATTACGAACAGCCGCCACAAGAGACATTTTATTCGCAATTGGACTTACAGGCGGATCTCATCCTTATTTAGCGACACTTATCGGTATGGTTTATAACTATTTACCATTCGTTATTTTGCCACTTTATTCCACGATGATTAAGCTTGATAGAAGCCAAATGGAAGCAGCCGCTGATTTGGGTGCTTCTCCAGTCAAAGTCTTTATCAAAAACGTTATTCCTCAATCCCTTCCTGGAATTATTTCAGCTATTACTATGACACTCATGCCGGTCATGAGCTCGTATGTTATATCCGATGCGCTTTCCGAAGGAAATATTACATTAATCGGCAATTCGATCTACTTGAGCTTTGCTAACTCGCAATGGCACAACGGATCATTTACCGCATTCTTATTACTTGTTTTGGTGCTTCTTACAATGTGGGGCACATCTGGCAGAAAGTCAGAGGAAGTGCGAGGTGGCTTATGGTAAAAAAGATCCTCGCCAAAACATATATTTATTTCATTCTCCTACTCATGTATCTTCCTATTTTGGTGTTGATGGCATTCTCATTTTCATCAAACACAACTATAGTTGAAGGTTACAAGTTCTCTGGAGAATTATGGGCTAATTTATTTGATCCAAGCACCAAGATTTCCCAAGAAATTTGGACAGCACTTGGCAATACCTTATTAGTGGCCATTAGCTCTGCTGTTGTTGCAACCATTTTAGGTACAATGGGTGCGATTGGAGCCTTCTATTCAAAGAAGAGAGCCCAAAAGGGTATTGAAATTTCAACACAAATTCCAGTTTCTAACCCAGAAATTGTTATGGCTTTATCATTGGTCGTTATGTTTGTCTTTATTGGCATCAAGTTCAATTTCTGGACATTACTTATTGGTCACGTTGTCCTTGGATTACCATTTGTTTACTTATCAGTTAGACCAAAACTTATTCAAATGGATCCAAGTTTATACGAAGCTGCTTTAGACTTAGGATGTAAGCCAAGCAAAGCTTTAGGAAAGGTTGTTTTCCCTCAAATTATGCCTGGTATTGTTTCAGGTTTCTTACTGTCAGTGACTTTGTCACTAGATGACTTCATTGTTACTGCCTTTACCCGTGGTCCAGGTTTATTAAGCGGCAACAAGACAATAGAAACTTTATCAACATTAATTCAGGCTAAACTCAAAAAAGGTGCTATTCCACCTGAAATGAGACCATTAACCACAATTATTTTCTTCGTCGTTCTTATTTTTGCGATTGTTATGTCTATTGTACGTAACAAAAATGCAAACAAAACAAAAGAAAGGAAGGGTAGAGCAAATGCATAAATTATCTAAATCTATATTTTTCCTTCCACTTTTGATGGGAAGCGCAGCCTTGCTCGGAGGATGTGACTCTAAGAGCGATGTTCGTGTTTTAAGAGTTTTAAACTGTGAAGACTATATTTACGAGTACGCTGAAGAAGACATAGATTACCAAGTTGAAGGTCAAAACTGGTACACAGAAGATGTTATGGATCAATTTGTCGATTATTGGGCTGACACTCATGATGGCGAAGAGATCGATTATGTTTATGACACATTTGATACAAATGAGACCATGTTTAACGAGCTTAAAACTGGTAAAACATCTTATGATGTTATCGTGCCTTCAGATTACATGATTCAAAAGCTCATCTCAAATGATATGCTTCATAAGATTTCTGACGAAAATAAAGATGCTTTATGGGCAAACATTTCAGGTTATTTGAAAGATGAGTTTGATAATATCAAAGCTGTCTATGAAAACGAAGACAAATCAGTTCATAAAGAATACGCTTTAAGCGAATTCTCAGTTCCTTATATGTGGGGTACAGTTGGCTTAATGTACAACCCATCTTATTACACTGAAAATTCAGATTTAACTGAAGAAGAAGTGCATAAATTATTTGAAGATTGGGACAGTCTGTACACAAACGACGCCGTTAAAGGAACTTATTCAATCAAAGATTCTGTTCGTGATACTTATGCTGTTTCCTTAGTTCACGCTTATAGAGACGAAATTGCAAATTTAACTGAAGAAAACGTTAAAAATGGTGTTCTTGGTGAGGTTTTCAATAGACACGCTCCAGAAGAAATGGCTGTTGTTAAAGCAGATATGCTCAAACTTAAAGAGTGCGCATTTGGTTTTGAATGTGACTCTGGAAAAACCGATATGGTTGATCAAAAAGTCGGAGCAAATATGTGCTGGAGTGGTGATGCCACATGGGCAATTACAGAGGCTAGGGATGAGGATGATGAGTCCAATAACTTAGACTTATATTATTCAATTCCAACCTCCTATAATGGAGTTGAAGGCAAAGGTGCATCAAACATTTGGTTTGATGGATTATGTATGCCTAAAAACACTGACCATGAGGATAACTTAAGCGAAGAAGAAAAAGCTCAATACGAATTAGCAGAAGAATTCATCAAGTTTATGTCCACACCTGAAATCGCTGCACAAAACTGTTATTGTGTTGGCTACACTCCTGGTGTTGCAGGCGACGCAATGCTTGATTACATGCTTGATTGCTATGACATTAGTGATGATCTTCCAGAATCTCCAGTGTTAGGCGAAGATTATGTTGAATATGATTTAACATATTTCTTCGATTATGAAAGCTATAAAGACGGTATTAGTACAGTTGTCTTTAAAGCCGACCCTGACACCGCTAAAAGGGAGCTTGCTGCCCAATATCCTGAGCAATCTATTTTAAATAGACTTGCTGTTATGAAGGATTTTGGAACAGAAGATAATGCCCGTTTGTTAGACATGTGGGAACAAGTCCGTACAAACGCACTCCCATTATGGGGAATTATTGTTCTAGCGGTGGAAGGTGCAGCTGTTATCGCTTTCGTTTCATGTGCGATTGTGCGTAAGTCACAACGCAAGAAAGATAAGAAGAATCGTTCTTAATAACCCTTAGTTATTATATATCTTATAGATATATTCCATATCGAAGATTAGTCGTGGGTAAGAAACCGCGACTATTTTTCTGCTTTCTTCTTTTTTGACTTCGCTGTTGACGTATCTTGCTTTTGGTCGAATAACAAATGGGCCGATGTGAACACATTTTTCCATGTATTCCCAGCTCTTCTTATCGATGTGACGTCTAAATTCACTTCGAGTGATGAAGAAACCATAATCGATATCGCCATGATAAAGGATTTCTGCGCGATCAGCGTTTTTATCAACACCTTGCCACATGACTCTATCAGCGAATGCCTTGATAAATTCTTTGCTAGAGTTAAAAGCATTGTTGATTTGTTTTATTTCTTCATTAAATTTGAATCTAATTTCAACAGAAGAAATTCTTTTTTGACCACTTCCATCGGTTGTGCCATCGCCATAATGGTAAAGAAGATAGTTGTGAATGATTCTTTCATCTATCTTTTGTTCTCTTAAGAATTCAAGAAATGAAAAGATATTTTCCATGTGTAAATGTTCGCATAAACCTGATTTTAATGATGCAAAGTGGTAGTCATTCTTTTGATAAATGCAGACATCCGGTTTGCAAATGTTATCAGTTTTTACACATTTGATTTTTTCATTTTTGTCCAAATTCGGAAAAATGAAAGCGATAAAATGCTTTAGATTTGGATTCAATTCGTCAACTTTTTTGTCGTTAATTGCTTTGGCAAATTTATCTTCAAATTCTAATCCGGCTTGGTATGCAGGATTCATATTTTCACCTCCTTTCTGAGGGCATTGCTGTTTTTCTCCCTCTATATACCTATTACGGGTCAAAATGGCATTTTGGCTAAAAAACTTTTTTTAAAATTTTTTACTAAGTAAAAATTTTTAAGAATTTTTGCGACTTTAAATTATTTATTTGTAAAATCTAACTTGTTAGACGTTTCATTGAGTGCTATAATTTACCACGCTGGTTCCTTAGCCAAGTGGTAAGGCAATTGACTGCAACTCAATGAGCGTCGGTTCAACTCTGACAGGAACCTCCAACTTATTAAAAAAGCGCTTGATAATCAAATACAAAATGATAAGATAATTGAGCGCTTCAACATAATGCGCCTATAGCTCAATTGGATAGAGTATCAGACTACGAATCTGAGGGTTACAGGTTCGATTCCTGTTAGGCGCGCCAAAGTAAATAAGCCAACAAAACCAAAAAAAGAAAATTCGGGGCGTAGCGCAGCTTGGTTACCGCACTTGATTTGGGATCAAGGGATCAAGAGTTCAAATCTCTTCGCCCCGACCATGAAAAGAATTAAACACCTGTTGGTGTTTTTTTCTTGTCGGCGAAGAATTTGACCTTGAATCCCGTTGTTGAAAAGTTGACCAAAATAAAAAGTATTTGTATATACAAAAAAATCTTGTAAAATATTTCAGTATTTTCGAGGAATCATATATGAAAAAGTTTGTCCCTATTTTATTAGCCGTTGTAACAATTTTAGCATGTATCGCTTTAGGATTAGCCAAAGGTGTGGAGCTTGATGCGACACAATACGAAACAATGGTGGTGCTCGCAATTATTGCAGGAGCGAGTGCATTATATTGTTTCGTTGCTGGAGAATTATCTAGGAATAATTCCCAGATGGATAAATTATGGAGCGTTCTTCCGATAGCTTACGTTTGGGTTATTGCCGCTATGGGCGAATTCAGATGGAGATTAATTATCATTGCCATTATTGTCACTCTTTGGGGCGCAAGACTTACATATAATTTCGCAAAAAAAGGCGCGTATTCAATCAAATTTTGGTCTGGTGAAGAAGATTACCGCTGGGTTTATCTTCGTAAGCAAAAACCATTCACAAATAGGTTTATTTGGGGAATCTTTGATTTATTCTTCATCAGCATTTTCCAAAACGCAGTAGTTTTAGGAATTACATTACCTGCAGTTGCAATAATGACCTCTGATGCACCGTTCTCAATTATTGACTTAATTGCTGGTATTTTAATGGCGTCCGCCCTCCTTTACGAAGTAATTGCAGACAGACAACAAAACGCATTCCAAGTCAAAAAATATGAATATTTAAACAAAGGAATGAAGCTTGAAGATCTTCCTGAACCTTATAGCAGAGGATTCAATATTACGGGTCTTTGGTCTCGCTCAAGACATCCAAACTACATTGGCGAGCAAATGATTTGGATTTCACTATATTTATTCACTATCGGCGCAGAAGTTGCCCACTATGGTGTATTTAACTGGTCAATTGTTGGCTCAGCACTGTTAGTGCTCATCTTCGTTGGCAGTTCTCGTATGGCTGAAGGGATCTCTGTTGCAAAATATCCAGAATACGTTGAATACCAAAAACAAGTATTTAAATACTTACCAATTAGAAAGTACAAAGAAAATAATAGTGTGGTTAACTCATAAATTTTTCTTGAAAATTTGAATTAATCAAATATAATATACAAACTGTAAGTCAAATCTTACGGTTTATGGGTCTGTAGCTCATCTGGGAGAGCGCCTGATTTGCATTCAGGAGGTAGAGAGTTCGATCCTCTTCAGATCCACCATTTAGTTTACAACCTCCCAAATGCAAATCATGTTTGGGAGCAATTATATGGCTGAGTAGCTCAGCTGGTTAGAGCAGGGAGCTCATACCTCCAAGATCGGCAGTTCAAACCTGTCCTCAGCTACCAAAGTAAAAAAGGAAGGCACTAGCTATCAAACTAATGCCTTTTTATTTTCTTTAGTGATATAATCACTTTATGGCATTTTTTAAACACATTGCATCATCTTTTATAAAAGATAGAGTTAGTAATACTACAACGGCATTTCAATTAATTATTGCTGATTTTAAGCGTTATATTTTAATTTTAAAATACGTTTTCTTAGCATTTTCTGCTGGAACAGTTATTTTTAATATTTGCACCGACACAGGTAATTTAGTTATTAATTGTCTCTTATTAGGTTTATTAGTGGTGTACACAGTTGTGGACGCTATTTTACGACAAAAAGAGATGGTAAATCCAACTAAAAAAGTTCGTCTTATTTATGCTTGGTTAAAAATTATTTTAAACGCAGCAGCCTTAACGAGCTCCTTGTACTCACTTTATAGTGCCACCGCAAGTGAAGTAAAACCATTTTCAATTGTTCTTGCAACATTATCAATGATAATGTTTATTATCAAAGTAGTGGTGGAAATTTGTTTAGATATTTTCGCTAGCAAGTGGGTATTGCTTAAAAACGCGATGATCATGGATGCAAAAGAACATCCGAATACAAGTGGCAAAATTTTTGCTCCTTTTGTTGGAGACGTTGAAGAAGTCGACGCAAAAGAGTCGGTGGTGGCAAGAATAAATAAAAAACAAAATAAGAACTTAAAATAACGCTTTTATATAAAACGTTATATGTCTATAATTGTTTATAAGGTAATTTCTGGGGGAATTAGTTATGAAAAATAGAAAAGTAAGAGGACTAATTAGTGTATTCTTCGCTTTAACAATGGCTTTAAGCACTGGTGCTTTGCTTGCAAAGGCTAAAGCAAATAAACCTGTTGAAATCGTTTTAGCAGAAGGTGAAAGCGAAACTCCAGAACAAACTCCTGAAACTCCAGAAGAACAACCTGCTGAACAACCTATAGAGCAAGAGGAAACTCCAGCAGAACAACCTTCTGAATCTGAACAGTCTAATCCAATTACTCCAAAAAATATCTTTATGATATTTGCAAATGCGTTTAGAGATGCAATTAAAGATTTGATTCGTCATATCAAATCTTGGTTCAAAAGAGGATAATAAAAAAACTTCCCAAACCGGGAAGTTTTTAATACTTACTTAAGTAACTTTTGAGCTTCTTTAGCGACGCCCAAGAAATGTTTTCCAACCGCAAGGAAATCGATTCCATGAATCTTTCCTTCGCCTCTATAGTGCTTAATTAGAGCGACCAAATACCATTGAAGCGAGATGTCTATACGCCATAAGGCGTAGCGCTTGAGCCCGTCTTTAACTGGGGTCAGTTTCTCGTATTCCTCCAAAAGGCGTTTGCCCTCTAAAGCATCTCCGTTACCAAAGGTACCGATATCATAAATTGGATCGTTGTTAGCTGCGAACTCAAAATCAATCAAATAATATTGATCATCATCAGAACGAACGATGTTACTCCTTTGGGCATCGTTATGAGCTAAAGCGAGTGGTTGAGAAAGCAAAAATTCTTTTTGAGCTTGCACTAAATCCCAAAGTTCATAAAATTCCTCATCAAATTTATCAGTGTGAGTTAATGCTTCTTTTTTGTAGTTTTCTAGTCTTCCTAAAGGATCGTAGTAGACTGAAGCTTTTTTATTTGATGAGTGAAATTTATATAAAAGCTCCGCGACTTTTTTGTAATCAAAATTTTTAATTTTGTTTAATGATTCACCACGAATAAAACGGTTAATTTTGATGCCTTTTTTAAGGTCAAAATAAACGTTTTCGGAGGTGATTCCTAAATTAAATGCGATGTTTTGGGTTTCTTTTTCGAGATTACGGTCGACCATTTCATTAGCTTGAGCGGTTGATATGTAATATACATATTCGCCTTTGCTTGATTTAACAATGTAGGCTTCATTCATCATTCCGCCTACTAAAGTAGAAACGATTTCTGCGTCTTCGCCGATAACCTTTTTTAGTAATTCAAAATGTTCTTGTTTCATATTTTTACCATTTATTCGTAACTTTTTCGGCAAACCCAAGCATGTCCGCAAAGAAATATTCTTTGCCATCTACAACAATGTAGCCAGTGAATTTACCAAAAACTTGGTTTTGAAGTGACTTAATGATACCAACATTCATGTTAGCATGTCTATTCAAAATTGGAGTAAAGGTGAGATTTATATCTCCTGTTTGACTTCTAAATCTCCATGGCTCCATAAATGAGTCTTTTCCGTGTTTATCAAATGGGATGTCAAAGTGAACATCTTCGAGTTTATATGACTTGTCGTCAAAGAAGAAAATGTTCTCAGAGTGAGTGGAGGTGTCGCCAAAACCATAGCCTAAATTAAAGCCAAGTCTGTGGCCTTCATACTCACCTGATAATGAGGACCAGAACCAAGTATTTTTGTAAGTCCATACGCCTCTACCCCAGTCAAGAACACCAAAGGTGTTATCATTGAAATCTAAGATTTCTTCGCCGATTTTTACGTAGCCGTTACATCTAAGCAAATTGATCTTTTGGTTGTAGTAAAAATGGGCGTTTTTCTTAAATGGTGTAGCGACAACAATTGAGTCTTGGTTTGTCTCTTCTAGATAAAGGTCTAAACGAACATCTTTCTTGTCTTTTGTGAATTCTTTCCAAGTACAAGTGATGTGTCTTTTGTTGTTCTCGTGTTTGAAAGACATTTCAACTTTTTTGCTCTTAAAAGCGACATCGCCAGTAACTGATGAAGAAGGAAGTTTGGTTTTACCAAAAGTAAACCATTTCATCACTGATTTTGTTATTTCTAATGGCTTTTCGAAATTTAAATATGAAAGTGAGCACAAAGACATGTAGGAATTATCTGCAATTGTTAAAGCAACGCCATATTTTTGGTTACCAACGTAGTAATAATCCCATTCTTTAATGCGCATCTTTCCAGCTTTGATGTCGTTACGGTTATATTCTTTTACCAAAGAATTAGCGTAGCCTGCTTGAGTAAGATTACCGTTAGCATCTAAAAGCTTTCCTGGATTTAATTTTGTTTGCATATATCTATGTTTACCTTTTTAAGTTAACTTAAGTTTGTAAACCATATTATATCACTCGTGAATATACATTTATACAAGAGTTTTGCGCAAAATTATTAAAAATAACTAACAGAAAATTAGAAACTATGATATTCTATTTGCCGGACGACATTAAGGACCCATAGCTCAAAGGAAGAGCATTCGGCTCATAACCGACTGGTTGTAGTGTCAGGATCTACTGGGTCCACCAAAAATGGAGAGATGGCTGAGCGGTCGAAAGCGGCGGTCTTGAAAACCGTTGTAGGGCTTCCCTACCTAGGGTTCGAATCCCTATCTCTCCGCCAGATGACAAATTAACCTCGTTACTAAAGCGGGGTTTTAATTTTGTAAAAATTTCCGTTTTGACTTTTTTATAACTATAAAAAAATAAAAGGCCTCATTTCTGAGACCTTATTTGTTAAATTAGATAGTGTAGAATTTCTTTTCTTCGTAGTACTTTTTGATGACTTCATTGAATCTTGAATATAAGTCATCATCTTTTTCTTTACCAGCAAATCCAACTTTATTGAATTCATCTTTAAGATTTCTAACTTTTCTATTTTCTTCTTCAGAGAAGTCGGAATCTGCGAGTAACTTTTTAGCTTGTAAGATAAGTTCTTCTTTTTTGGCTGCTCTATCTGCAAAGAGTTTTTGCATTTCAGCGTGTCTTTCTTTCTTTTTGGCGTTGAATTCTTTTCTAACGGCAGAGAATTCTTGCCATAATTTTTCATCGTCTTTGCCAGAATAGCCAACTGCTTTCCATTCTTCCATTAAAGCATCCATTTTTTCGTTAGATTCTTTAATGTTTTTAATGTTAAGAAGCTCTTTTGCTCTAGCGATGATGTCTTCTTTTTTGGCTTTCTTTTCAGAATTAGATTTATCTAATTCTTCGAAGTGCGCTCTTTTCTTGGCATAGAATTCATCTTTAACAGCTTTAAATTCAGCGTTAAGTTCTTCGTCTTGTTCTTTGGAGCAGCGACCGGCTTTACGGAAGGAATCAGATAAACTATCGAGTTCTTTATTAGCTTTTAAAATGTCTTTTCTATCGAGAAGTTTTCTCGCGAGGGCGATGATTTCTTTTTTCTCGTCATAAGTGGATTGGTTAAGTTTTGGTTCCTTTTTGGCGAGTTCTTCATATAAAGACATGAATTTTTCGTTTAATTGTCTTTCATAGAAGGTTTCTTCTTCTCTTTGAGAGATGTATTTGTATTCTCTTTTTAAGAAAAGTAAATCTTCGCTTCGTTTAGAAAGATCTTCTTCTTGAAGTAGTTCGTTTGCTAAATCAATTAATCTTTGTTTATCCATAAAAGTAATCTCCAGACAGCTGATATATATTATAAATGTTATTTACAATAAAGGCATAAAAATTTTGTTTAGTTACTTAACTTAAAGATTTGGTTTGCTAAATAAATCTATTGTGTTATTATATAAACCACATCGCAGAGTAGAGCAGCCCGGTAGCTCGTCAGGCCCATAACCTGAAGGTCGCAGCGTTCAAATCCTGCCTCTGCAACCAATGAAATTAATAGACACCTTGTGGTGTCTTTTTCTTTGGTTCAGAGTAGGATTGCTTCGTCCTTCTGGTTATGTGGCCTTTATATCCTCTTTTGCATCTAGCTTGTGAAGCGTATCTTTAGATAGCGAAACTCCATTTGCAAAAGAGTCGCCCCAAAATTGTATTAATGAGGCAGCAGTTAAGATTTTAGGAATTTAATCAATTCTCAAATCATGGGTTATGGCATAGAACTTTTAAATGTTAAATTTTTTTCTGACGCACGCGTCATTCAAGGTAAATGACCGCGCGTGCGAGGCTAAAAGATTCTCTTTTTATATTAAGTTAATTATATTAAGATATGTCCAGAGGTAATCTTATGGAAAACAAAAATAAACACTTACAAATCTTCTTGGCAGTCCTTCTTTTCGGTGGACTTTGGGGCATTGTTGAAGCTACATTAGGCACATTACTCCATCTTATCCCACACGGAATGAGACTTATTTTTTGGAGCAGCACAACCGTGTTACTTCCAATCGCTTACTTCCTAATGGGTGCTTGCTATAAAAAGACAGGTGCAATTAGAAGCGTGCTCTACATGGGTGCATTTGCTGCCGTTATTAAAGTTATAAGTGCTGCTATCTTTGCATCAAAATTTGAACCAGCTTTATATATGATGATGGAAGCAGCATGTATGTCAGGCGCACTTTTAGTGATTAGACCAAAAGAAATTATTTCTTTCAAAGGTTTAGGCGCATTTATCTTAGCATCCACATCTTATTTAGGACTTTCAACATTCTATAGACTTGCATCTGCCACAGAAGTTACAGGCCAAGTCGTCTTAGAAAATATTGAAAAGTATATGTTTACATATAACTGTGTTGCTATTTTATACGCATTCGCATTAGGATTTGTGATTTATGGAATTATTAAACTTGTGACCGCAAAAAATTGGACTTTTGCAAAAGTTAAACAAGTTTTCTATCACCCAGCATTCGCAGGATCAGTTGCTGCCGTTGCAGTCGCTGTTACCTTAATTCTTCATTAATATAATATTAAAAAAATGGAAAAATACTGCACGCGTTGCAGTATTTTTTATGTTGCGAAAATCGCTAATTCCCATAAAATTATTTAGTAGAAAAATGAATAAAGATTTTGAGATTTTAGAGTTTAAAAATTTTGATGAGATTTATGACTGGTTTTTGAAAAATTCTCGGGAAAAACCGGAGATTTTCGTAAAAATATCCAGGAAAAAGCCGGAAATTTGCAATGGAATTTTAAGTTATTATGACGCAGTTAAAGCCGCTTTATGCTTCGGCTGGATTGATTCAACTTTAAGAAATATTGATGGCGTTTTAGTTCAAAGATTTTCGCCACGAAAGAAGAATTCACATTGGACCGAACTTAATATAAAACGCTGCGAAGAACTTTATAAAAAAGGGCTTATGCACGAAGATGGAGTAAAAGTTTGTCCTAAAAAGTTCAAATAATTGCTATTTAATAAAAAACGACTTATATTTATTGCTATGAAACGTTTAGAGTCTCAAGAAGATTACTTAGAAAAGATCCTTCAAATCTCTCAAGTTAAAGAAAATGTTCACGCAATCGACATTGCTAGAGAGATGAATTTTTCTAAGCCTTCTGTTTCGGTTGCAATGTCCAAATTAAAGGAAGAAAACTATATTGAAATCAACGAAAAAGGTGAGATTTCTTTAACTCCTTCTGGACGTGAAATTGCTGAAAAAACCCTGGAAAAACATACTATTTTGACAAAAATGCTCACTTTCTTAGGGGTCGATGAAGCCACAGCTGCTGAGGACGCATGTCGCATGGAACACGACATCTCAGATGCGACTTGGAAAGCTATCAAAGCTCATTACGACGCCACAAGAAAATAATAAAAATTTATAAAATAAAGAAAGAAGAGTTAGTTATTGCTAACTTTTTTATTTACTTTTAAAAACATAGGCATATAATATTTGTGGTTAGTGAAGACTAACTAATGTAAAGGAGAACAAATTATATGCCAATCGGTTTAGCTCCAACAAATGTTGAAATGCGAGTTGTTAAAATTCTCGCTGATGAAAAGACAAAGAAACATTTAGAGAGTCTTGGCATTTTAGTGAACTCCTTGATTACGATTGTTTCATCGGTAAATGGCGGCGTAGTTGTCGCTATTAAAGATGGAAGACTAGCTTTAGATCGTTCTATTGCTAGCAAAATTCTAGTTGCGTAGAAAGGAAGGAATTTATGCTTAAAAGACTAGATGAATTTAAAATAGGCGAGACTGGCCTAATTAAGAAAGTAGAAGGTGAAGGTCGCCTTCGTAGAAGATTATTTGATATGGGTGTGACTCCAGGGGCAAATGTCTATCTACGTAAAAAAGCTCCTCTAGGAGATCCTCTTGAAGTCACAATTAGAGGTTACGAGTTAACTCTTCGCAAATCAGAAGCCGAATTAGTGGTTTTAGAAGTAGAGGAGGAAGTGTTTAAATGAAACGTTTCGCATTAGCAGGTAACCCAAACTGTGGTAAAACCACACTTTTTAACAATTTAACAGGTTCTACAGCCCACGTTGGTAACTGGCCAGGCGTAACTGTAGAGAAGAAAGATGGCGTTTATAAAAAACTTGATGAGCCAATCTCAATTATTGACTTACCAGGTATTTATTCGCTCTCCCCATATACATCAGAAGAAGTAATTTCTAGAAATTACATCCTAGATGAAAAACCAGACTGCGTTATTAACATTGTCGATGCAACAAACTTAGAGAGAAATCTCTATTTAACAACTCAATTACTCGAAATTGATGTTCCATTAGTAATCGCCATCAACATGATGGACGTTCTTGAAAAAGCTGGTGACACATTAAACGAAAAATTACTTGAAGAAAAGCTTGGTGTCCCAGTCGTAAAAATCTCCGCATTAGAGGAGTCAAATCTCAAGAAATTAATGGAAGTTGCGTACAACGCAAGTAAATCTTATAGAGAAGGTAAATCTATCCTTTATGGTAAAGATTTGACTCATCTAATCGGAGATATCAAAATTGCTTTCAAAGGCAAGAAAGTAGACAATCCTTTGTTCCATTCCATCAAACTCGTTGAGAATGATGAAATTGAAACAAAAATGCATGAAGATCTTCTTCCAATGGTTGAAGAATTCAAGAAAACTCTTAACGATGAAGTCTTTGGAGATGACATCGAAGCAATCATCGCTGATGAGAGATATAGATATATCTCTGAAAACTTCGCTAAAGCCATCACAAAACATAAGGTAGAAGGCAAAGACAAAATCAAAGAAAATCGTTCAGACAAGATCGATAAAGTTCTCACCCATAAAGTTTGGGGCTTACTCATCTTTGCAGCCATTTTATTCTTGGTCTTCCACTTAACATTCTCTGAGAATTTATTCTTCTTAGGTGGCTTATTTAAAGAAACCGCTCCTTCTTTTGAAGGAAGTATTTACGAAGGATTATTCTGGACGGATGGAGGTATAAACTCACCTGGTGTCATATTGTTTAATTTCTTTGATATGTCATTTGGCGCGATTAAAGACGCTGTTGCCGGAGCAATGACTAGTGGTCTTGGTGAAGGTCATTGGTTAACCGGGTTCGTTTGCGATGGTGTCCTTTCTGGATTATTCTCAATCCTTGGATTCTTACCACAAATTCTGGTCTTATTCTTATTCTTCTCAATTATGGAAGATACAGGATACATGGCCCGTGTTGCCTTTATTCTGGATAGAATATTCCGTAAATTTGGTCTTTCTGGACGTGCATTCATCCCAATGATTATGGGCTTTGGTTGCTCCGTTCCAGCGATGATTAACACTCGTACTTTAGCAGACGAAAACGAAAAAGTTTCCACAATTAGAGTTATTCCATTCTTCTCTTGTGGTGCAAAACTTCCTATTTTAGTCGCTATTGCAGGCGGTGTTTGTGAAGTATTTGGCTTTAAGAGCGTCGATATAATCACCTATTCAATGTATGTTTTAGGCGTTTTAGTCGCTATCTGTGCAGTCCTTTACATGAGACACACAACCTTAAAAGGTGATGCTGCTCCATTTATAATGGAACTACCTCAATATCACTGGCCACAATTCAAGTCATTAATGATCCACTTATGGGATAAAGCCAAACACTTTGTTAAGAAAGCTTTCACAATCATTTTAGCTTCTACAATTATTATTTGGTTCTTATCTAACTTTGGGTGGAACTGGCATATGGTTGATTCAATGCAAGACTCAATTCTTGCTTCAATTGGTATGCTTATTCAGCCTCTATTTACACCTCTTGGATTTGGTTCACAACTTACATCCATCGGTTGGATCTTTGCTGTTGCTGCTATTACGGGTTTAATTGCAAAAGAAAACGTTATTGCCACATTTATTACATTAGGCGCAGTTGCTGTTGCCTACTTAAATAGTGGTGTTGTCGATCCAGAAATCATCGCTTTAATTGAAGCTGATGAAGAAGGTGTCTCGGCTGTTACTCAAATGATTAGTGCAACAGGTATTTCATGGCAAGGTTGTATTTCATTTATTGCCTTTAATATGCTTACAATCCCATGCTTTGCTGCTTGTGCAACTGCTAAAGCAGAACTTAAACAAGGCACATTTAAATGGACATTATTGTTCTGGATTGCTGCATCCTTTATTGGCGCAGGATTTGTCTATGCCTTCTTATCAATGTTTGACAAGGCTACACTTGCCTGGGCAATTCCAGTTACTATTGCTTTAATTGGATGTGGAATAGCTTCAATATTTGTCATTAAATCAATTAACAAAAGAAAAACTTTGGAGGCATAAAAGATATGTTTACTAACCCAAATACACTTTGGATTGAAATAATAGTGGTTATTGCTGTTACTATTTTTCTTGGTGCACTTTTTGGGAGATATTTGTACCGCAAAAAGCATGGTTTACCAACAGGTGAATGCGCTTGTTGCTCACATTCTAAATCAAATTTAGTAAAAAAATATCATAAGTATTACTCTAAAAATAACTAAAGATAATGAAGAGGACTAAAAGCAAGATTAGTCCTCTTTTTTAATATTCTTCTAATTTTATTAGAAATCATCATTTTTATTCTTTTTTAGTAGCTTTTAAATTAATCTTTTGATTCGTTTAGAATCGGTTTGTAAATAAATCTATTTAAAGTGTGGCACTTTTGTGGCACACGTATGTATATAATACTGAAGATTTTTATATCTATATTTTTTATGAAAGGTCGATATTATATGAAAAAAACATGGATAAAAAGTATATCGTTATCACTTGCTTGTTTGTTAGGCTGTGGTGTGCTTACTACAGCCCTTGCTGTTAATAATAAACAAAGCAATCCAGTAGAGGTAGATGCCGCTACTACTACGACAGCCACTTTGACATATAGTGATGTATTAGCAAACGCTCGTAGTGATTATAAAAAGACTGTCTGGGGCGATTGGCAGTGGTGGAAAGTCCCAAAAAAGGATGGTGAAATCTATGCTGGTGATAATACTTATTTTGTAAACAATAAAGCTTATTCTGATGGGGCGACAAAAATCGATTTTTCCATCTCCTTTAAAGATGGTTATGTCGTCCCACGAATCGAAATGGTTGCTACGACCCTTGCTACTAACTCAAATAGCTTCAGCTGGACGATTGGTGACACTTATTACAATCAAAATCCGCCATATAAAGTCTATCTTGAGGATACTACTAGTGGTGAACGTCATATAATTGAATCGTTCACAATTACCTATACTTTTACGAAATATAAGATAACTCTCAATTCTAATGGTGGTACTGGCGGGTTAAGCTCAGTTCTAAATCCTTATAATCGTGCTATGCCAACCATTTCTTCATCTAATCTTCCGACTAGAGAAGGTTACGTATTTCAAGGCTATTACGATACAAGTGCCAGTACTGGTGGAAATAAGTACTATAACGCCAACGGAACTTCTGCTAAAACCTTCACAAACAAAGACGATTCCCTTAAACTTTATGCACGTTGGACATTAGCTCAAAAAGCTGTCAATATCACTAAAGGTACCGGTCTTAGTAATGTATATGTTTCCTCTAATGGTAACGTTACTGATGCTTCGTCATCAGATTTAAAAGCAAGTGGCACTAATTTTGCCCAAGGTTCAACTGTTTACGGTTATGCCAAACTATCAAAAGGGTACAAGGCACAAAGTGGGTGGACTTTAAAAGCAGGAACTGCCGATACTGAAGGTGCATTATATCTTGTTGGTTCAGGAACTGTTTCATCCTCTGGATATAATTTCGGTACATTAAATGCTTCCACAATAACTTATAGTATTGATTACGAACTTAATGGTGGTAGCGTAGCAACTGCCAATCCAACTTCATATACAATAGAAAGTGATACATTTACTTTAAATAATCCAACAAAAGAAGGATATAACTTTTTAGGTTGGTCTGAAGAGGGTAAAACAGGATATGCGGAAACTGTTACTGTTACAAAAGGAACATATGGAAATAAAAAATATACTGCAAACTGGGCATTAGTAGAAGAACTTCAAGCTGTTGTTGATGCAATTATTGATCTTGGTGTACCAACTAATATCTCTTATCCTGGAAGTAAAACTGGTTTAGAAAATGCTGAAAGCTTATATAGTGTTTTAAGTCCTGATTTAAAAGCCGTCTTAGATAGCGATTATGCCGATGTAGTCAATCAATTAATTGAAGATCGAAATCAATATGATTCTTTAAGAAGTGCTGCAATTGATAATGCTATTAATAAGATTAATCTTATTAGCGAACCTATTTCCTATCCAGGAAGTAGAGATGAGGTTTTTGCTGCTAGAGACGCTCTTGTTAATTTAGATGAATTAGATAGAGTTGATAGCGTTGTTACCAATTTAAGTGATTATAATAATGCTTTAAATACATATAATAACTTAAGAGATTTAGCGGTCGAGCAAGTTATTGAAAGCATTGATAATATATCTAGAGATGGTGAAGGGAAAATCTTATATCCAAATAGTAAATCCTCTTTAGAAAACACTGAGTCTTTATATGATGCATTAGCAGAAGAAGAAAAAACTCCTACTGTAGTGACAAATTATAACGATTTGCTCCAAGCTAGAAGCGACTATAACGCTTTAAGAGAAGATAGAGTTCAAGATGTTATTGATGCTATTGATGATATTTCTAAACCATTTGATGATAGTAGAGAAGAGCAAATTGCTACAGCTCAAGGCTTATTTGATGCTTTAGATAGTTCTGACAAAGATGCATCAGTTATAACTAATTTAAAAAAATTAGAAGACGCTCAAGCCGCAGATGATGTTGCGGACGATATTGAAGCTCTTCCAACTGTTAGTGATACCGCTGAATATCGTGTTTTAGTTAATGAAACTAGAGCAGCTTATAACAGTTTAACAAACGACCAAAAAGGATTTATTGGTGAAGATATACTTGAATTGCTGGTAAGCAGAGAACAAGCTTTATTAGTGATTGATGCAATTAATAATATTGGTGATCTCTCTTATCCAGGAAGTAAAGATTTATTAGATGTCGCTAATGCTTTGTATGCTGAATATATTGCTGCAGGCTATCCAGCTGAATTTATCGTTAATTATCAAACCTTGGTGGATGATAACTCTAATTATAACAACGCTGATGCAGTTGCTACATTAATCAAAGCAATCCCTGTTCCAAGTGAATCAGACACATATTATGATGCAGTAGATACTGCTCAAAGCGCTTATATTGGTTTAAGTGCAGCTGAACAAGCTTTGCTACAATCTGCTATCTTTGATAGCGAAACTGGTATTACATACGCTGAATATTTAGCCGATAATGTTGCTGCCAGAGATGTAATTGAAAGAATTCAAGATATTGGACAAGTCGTTTACGGCGGAGAAGATGATTCGTTAGAGGCTATTGTATACGCTGAAACAGGATATAATGCTTTGAGCAACGCTCAAAAAGCTATTGTTGATGGTGTTAACCACAATACTTTAGTTAAAGATAGAGCAGATTATGACGCAGTTGACGCAGTTGCAGCATTAATTGAATTAATTCCAGAAGCCAAAGCTAGTAGCGACTACTATAACGCTGTTGATTTAGCCTCGACTGGCTATGGTCAATTAACTACAGATCAACTTGCAATTATTAATGATGCAACCGCATTTGATTATGAAAAAGTATTAGGTGATAACGTCGCTGCTAGAGCGGTGATTGAAGAAATTGCGAATATTGGTAATGTTACTTATGATGGTGGAGTTAACGATTCATTAGCAAAAATTGCTTCTAGTGAAACTAATTATGGTAATTTATCTGATGATCAAAAAGATATTGTTAATGCTACAAACTACAGCACATTAACTCTTGACCGTGAAGTTTATGATAATGTCAGTGCAGTGGCCGCTTTAATTAAAGCCATTCCTACTGCTACAGAAAGCGAAGAATATTATGATGCAGTTGATGCAGCAACTGCTGCATTCAACTTATTAAGTGGAGAAGAACAAAATGTTTTAAAAGTTTCTATATTTGATCTAGAAACTGGAATTACATATTATCAATATTTATTTAATCATGTTGCTGCTAGAGACGTGATTGAAAGAATTCAAGATATTGGTTCTCTCGTTTACGGTGGAGAAGATGATTCTTTAGAGGCTATTGTATACGCTGAGACCGGATATAATGCTTTAAGCGATGCTCAAAAAGCTATTGTTGATGGTGTTAACCACAATACTTTAGTTTCTGACCGTGAAATTTATAATCATGTCGACAATGTCGCAGATTTAATAACAGCTATTGTTCCTGCTGAAGGAGAAAGTTACTATAATGCAGTTGAAGAAGCTGCTGCAGCATATAATGCTTTAACTCCAGAAGAACAAGCGATTCTTGATAATAGTGTTGAAAAAGATTTTGGAAAAATCTTATCCGATAATTTAGCCGCAAGCCCCGTTATCGAGGCTATTGAAAATATTGGCAAACTTACATATAACGGTGGAACTAATGACTCCTTAGAAGATATTGAAATTGCTGAAGGTTTATATGAATTATTAACTGAAGATCAAAAAGCCATTGTTGATGGTGTTAACCACAATACTTTAGTTAAAGATAGAGCTAGTTATGATAGAGTTGACGTAGTTGCTGAATTAATTGAAAACATTGGTGAAGTGAAACATGATGAGGAAACCAAGAATCAATTAGTTGTTGCAAGAAATGCATATAATGCATTAAGTGAAAAAGAAAAAGCTTTAGTTAGTGGCTATAATAACACTTATAAAACTTTGGTAGATGACGAACGCGTCTATGAAGCATTTGTAAAAATAGATTCTATTGGCGAAGTAAGCTACGACTTTGAATCACAAGACAAAATTAAAGAGGCTAGAGAATATTATGATTCTTTAACTGAAGATCAAAAAGCACAACTTGGCAAAAAGTCATTATTGACTTTAGTCAATTCAGAAACTGAATATGCTAGATTAGAAAAAAGCGCAAACATCTTAGTAATTATTCTCTTAATCGTTGTTTGTTTAACTATCATTGGTGGTATCTGGTTCTTATTCTTCTTATTAAAAAAGAAAAGAAAAGATGACGACGATAACGACAAAAACAATGCAAAAGGTAAACCAGTAAAAGCAATGTCTTTTGGTGGCGTATTACCAATTATCTTATTCACTTCTCATTATGTTGATACTCCATTTATTATTCTTTATGTTTTATGTGCATTAGCCGTTATTATTTGGAGTATCGACTTAGTTTACGTACTTGTTAAGAAATTTAAAAAGTCTCAACTTGCTGAAGCAACAAGTATGGAAAGTGAAGTACTAGCTTCACCTTCTGAAGAACCTTCTTCAGCTGCAATTGAGGCAAATGCTTTACTTGAAAGCGTGAAGAAAGATGAAGAAGAATCTAAGCTTGTTGTTGATAAAAAAGGTAATGTTTTCCAAATTAGATACATTAAATCTTTCACTGCCAAATTATCGCAATCTAACGATACTCTTAAGGAAAGATATAACGAATTAAAGAACTTAGTTCTTTCTTATGAAGGAACTTCATCAAGAGTGTCTTGGTATTATGACTCTATTAATGCCTCAAAAGAACAACTCATTAAGTTCGCTATTCGTGGTAAAACATTATGCGTTTATTACTCAAGCAAATTAGAGAATATTGATGATTCATTTAAACTTGAAGAAGCTAAAGGAAATAGATTTGAAAAAGTTAGAAATTTACTCCGTATTAAATCTGAAAAGAAATTTGAAAATGCGAAAGAATTAATCAAACTTTTAATGAAGGAGCTTGGTCTAAAACAAGGTAAGCTCCCTAATGAAGATTACAAAATTCCTTACGAAACTACTGAAGTTTTACTTTCCAAAGGTTTAATTAAGGAACTTGCGACACACTTAGAAGTTAAAGAAAGTGTTAAGCAAGAACTACTAAAATCAGTAGCAGTGGAAAAAGTTGATGAATTAATGAGTGATGAAACTGCTGAATCTTTAATTGAAGAAGATAACGTCACAAGACGGATTCAAGGTAAGAAAGACATTATTAATGTTGATACTTTATCAATGAACTTTAAAGATGGTGACTTAGTTAACTTAGAAGCCTTAATCGAGAAGAAACTTGTTTCTTCTAATACCAAATATGTTAAAGTTCTAGCAAGAGGAACTCTTGATAAGAAACTTAATGTCGATTTACACGATTACTCAATTCAAGCTGTAAAAATGATTCTATTAACTGGTGGTACAGTTAAGAAGATTCAATAACAAAAAGAACGCTTCGGCGTTCTTTTTTAAATATATAATATTTACTCTTAACTAACGACAAAGTGATGTGGATCTAAACTTCCACATGTAGGGTCAACATTAGAGTGACTTGAGGAATCACTTGCTTCAATATAATATTTAACGTCATCTCCGTGAGTTAAACCTTCAAAAGTATAAGTAAAATTGTTGGTTTCTAAGTATCTAGTCATTGAACTTACTTGATAGAGTTGATCATTGATGGAAAAATGGATTTTAACATCATTTTCATTAATAGTTGAATTTGAGTAAGAAACAATATTTGTTTTTACTAAATATTTGTCTTTAAATTCAACTTCACCTTTATAAACCTCTCTAGAGTCAATAAAAAGCATGTTTTTATCAGGAATTTCGTGTGTTCTACAATGTAGAGCGTCTGTATTTAAAAACTCTCTTCCATATGAATCAGAAGATGAAAATCCTTGGATTCCATGAACTGTGTAACCTGGTAAAGCTTGTTTATAAACCTCTAATGCTTTTTGGTTATAAGTTGTATTATCTCCTAAAGGCATATAGACATGTTTATTCGCGATTAATGAGTTAGTGTAAGGTGCAACAGTGCTTCCTCCAGGTTCTTCAACTCGATAGATTTTGTAGTTATAACCATAAGCACATTTGGTATTAGCAAGTTCATTAGCAACTTGTTCATAATATTTGTATCGAGAGTTAGAAGTAGGTAGTTTTGCAACAATGATTTTATCTGGTGCAACTATCTTAGCCCAACAATCAATATGTGCGATATAGTCACCTTGAGGGTCAATAGTGATAACATAGTTATCAGTGCCTGTAAATTGCTTCATTTGATTTCTGACAAATGTTTCATCATTGTTATTTTCAGAAACAACTAAATCATCGCTAAAAGAGGTGCCACGACCATCTTGCATTAAATTGCCGCCTGTATGAGTAATGCTCATTTTTGAGTAGTCTAAACCAAGGTAGTTTGCAATCTTTTTAGGCACTGCATTTTGCTCAGTTCTTTGTGGGCGGTTATATGTAAAATCGACCACAGATAAATTAGAGTTATTAAAAACATAAAATGGAGAGAAATCTCTAACCCAATAGGCATAATCATTATCAATGTTCATGTCGATAAAGGTTACATTATCCATATTAACTCCAGCATTTTGAAGTTCACTTTTAGCAGCATTAATCCTTGATGACCCATTACTTGAAGGATTGCAAAGCAAGAGTATTTTATTATCTTCTGAAATTGTTTTATATGCTGATAAAGGCATGTTATTTGGATAACACATTTTAACCATTTCAACTGGTTCAAATTCTGCCGGCATTCTCAAAGAGAAGTCTTCGATTACTTTGTAATCATCTTCTTCTGGAACAACTGGTGGATCAACAGGTATCACTGGAGGATCTACAGGATCAACAGGAGTGACAGGTGGATCAACTGGAGTGACAGGCGGGTCTTCTTTTCCTTCTTCTCCAGGCTCATCGTTTGGGGTCTCGTCCTCATTATGAGGGATCTCCGCCTCATTATTTATAAAAGGGAAAATATCCCCCAAATTTAAGGAGCAAGAGGACATTATAAGTCCTGAGATTAATAGAAGGATGTTTAACGAACCACGCTTTTTCATATTTTCAATTGTATAACATTTATATCTAATAGATAAGTTTTCTTTGAAAAGTTCAAACAAATGTAAGATAATTCAAACGCTATAAAAACTAAAAATGCTTATGAAAAAATTTACTCTTATTACAGGTGGCGCAAGTGGATTAGGCTTAGAGCTTGCGAAATTATTTGCAAAAGATGGAATAATTTGTTTCTTGTCTCATCTAACCCTAAAAATTTAGAAACCGCTAAAAATTCTTTAATAAAGAATTTAATGTTGAAATTTCTTATAAGTGTCTTAAAAAAGGTAAGTCATTGCAAAAGCACCAAAGAACTTTTAGCACTCGCTAAACAAGAAGGCGTTGAACTTAACGATGAACAATTAGCAGCAGTTAATGGTGGTCTTTGTGAAGACGAAGCACCAGTATTTGAAACCTGCCCAGATTGTGGCAACAAGTTGAAGGCGAATATATCGAAACAACTCCTGGTGATGGAAAATATCATTTCCGTTGTCTAAACTGCGGATATCATTGGACAAAGAAATTATTAAAAATCTTAAAATCCTCGGGAATTACCGTATATTTTGAACAAAACTCAATGCAATATAAAGTCGATAATGAAGTTTTAACAATCTTTTTAGAAGGCAAAATCAATTCAGCAAATTCATATAAATTTGACCAAGAAGTTGATGAGATTATTTCGAAATCAAGTTTTAATCAACTTGTTTTTGATTGTGAAAAACTTTCTTATATATCCTCAGCTGGTATTAGAGTTATTTTAAAAGTTGAGAAGAAAATTCATAACACGAAACTTACAAAAGTTTGTTATGATGTTTATAAGCTATTAGACTTGGTTGGGTTTACAAAAGTTCTTACAGCAGAAAAAGTTAAATATTAATTTGAGTGTAAAAGTAAACAGGAGTTAACTTCTGTTTTCTTTTATATGCTTGTGTGTTATTATGTATATAATCATGGACAAAGTTGATGTTTATATTTTAAACATTGAGCTAGTTAAAGATAGTTTTAATTTTGTTACAAATTATATTGAACCAACTAGAAGAAGTAAGGCTTTAAAATTTGTTCAAGAAAAGGATCAACTTTTATCCCTTGGAGCGGGTTACTTGCTTAAAAAGTATCTTCCAAGCACCAAGATAAAAGAAAGTAAAAGTGGGAAACCATATTTAGAAAACGGTCCATTTTTTAACATTTCTCATTCAGGCGAATATGTCGTTTTAGCCATTGGAAAAAATTGGGAAGTTGGAGTGGATATTGAACGAGTTGATGAATCTAAATTAGATGCGATTAAATTTAGCCTTCAAGGTAAAGAAAAAGATGTTTTTGACATAAATTCTTTATTTTTAATGTGGTCAAACAAGGAAAGTTTAATAAAATGTTTGTCTCTAGGAGTTCAAGATATTAAAATCGTTTCAGGGCTTCCTTTGGAAGGCGTTAGAACTTTTAACGAATCAGAATATTTCACAAAATCACAAATTTATAATAACTATTCATTATCTGTTACTTTAAAGGGTAATGAACCATTTAATATCAATATTAAGCCAATAACAGATTTGGAGGAATAAAGATGGAAAAGTATTATCTAAGTCAATCTGAACAAGGCATTCTATTCGAGTGTCTTCAACCTACCACAAAATATAATTTACCATCTATTATGCCACTTGGAGACAAAGTGGATGTTGCAAAATTAAAGAAGGCTATTAAGGATTTTTGCGAAATTCACCCAGGAATCTTTGCGGTTATTAAGAAGGATGATGAAGGTCATTTTTATAAGGAATACCATAAGATTTCCGTCGAAATTCCTACAAAAGTAGTTGATCAGATTAACGAAAAAGATTTAGTAAAACCATTTGACATTTTTGATTCTAATTTATTCCGATTTGAAATTTTAAAAGATAAGAAAGAATATTTTCTATTCTTCGATTTTCATCATATTATCGCTGATGGTAATGCGATGAAATTATTCATCGACTCTATTTCGGCATTATATGAAGGTAAAGATGCTCCAAAAGAAATAGAAAACTCATTTGAATACGGAAATGAAGAAAATAAACTTCTTAAGTCAGACGAATTTAGGAAAGCCGAAGAGTACTTCAAAGAGAAATATAGTTTTCTAGATGTTGAATCAACAATAGTTGAAGACATTAAGGAAGAAAAAGTTTCTCACAACACGATTAAGAGACAATTAACAGTTTCAAACGAAGACATTCATGCTTTCGTTAAGAAACAAAATATAAAAACATCTTCATATTTCATTTCTAGCTTCATGTTCTTACTAAGTAAGATCAACATGGAGAAAGAAGTTTTGATTGCTACAATCCATAACGGAAGAAACGAGAGGACCAAAAACACATTCGGAATGTTTGTTAGAACTTTCCCACTTTATATAAATCTTGAGAACATTAAAAAAACCGATGAAATGCTTAAAAAGGTTAATAAAGAATTAATCGCCAATGTCGAGCATGACCTTTATTCATTCTCAAAAGTTGTTACAAATCTAGGAACAAACTCAGATATTCTTTTCGCATATCAAGGTGACTACATGTTTGAAACTAGGTTCCTTGGTAAGAAGACAGTTGCTAAGCAAATCGATGCAAAAGACGGAAAAGGAACCATGTCAATTGAGGTTCATAGAATTGATGGAAATTTCGAAATTTGGTTCGAATATAGAAGCGATTTATATTTAGAGACAACCATCAATCAAATCATCGATTTATACGATATTGTTCTTAAAAAATTATTAAAATCCCCAGGAAATCTCAATGATTTTGAACTTTTAAATGAAAAACAAGTCAAGGTATTAGATAGCTTTAATCACGTTGAAATGGACCAAATTGAGCCCGAGAAAACTATCTTAGATAAGTTTGATTATTGGCTAGAAAAACAACCTGATAAAGAACTAGTTGTCTTTAATGACAAACATTACACATACAAAGAAGTTGATCTCGTCTCAAATAGAATTGCAAACGAACTTGTTAAACTTGGAGTTAAGGCCGAGGACAAAGTTTCAATTCTTATTTCAAAAAGTGAATACATCGTTATTGCTTCATTAGGCGTCATTAAATCTTGTGGAGCATATCAACCACTCGATGTTTCTTATCCAAAAGAAAGACTTAACTTCATGGTAAAAGATGCCGGAAGTAAAGTTGTCATCGCTGAAAGACAATATATAGATCTTCTTGACGAATATAAAGGCCCAGTCATTTATCTTGATGAGTTAAATAAACTTAAAGATGAATCTCACCCAGTTGATAGACCAAAACCAGAAAATCTCTTTATTATGCTTTATACATCTGGTTCAACTGGTGTTCCAAAAGGCGTCATGTTAGAACACAGTAACATCATGGCGGTCTGTGGAATTGACACTAAATTCCGTAATCTTCAACATGATGCTCGTGTTAGTGCCTACGCATCATATGGATTTGACGCAGACATGCTTGACTTATACCCAACAATTTATGTAGGCGGCACAATCTACATTATTCCAGAGGATATGCGATTAGATTTAATCGCTCTTAATAAATATATTAATGAGAACAAAATTACTGATGCGTTCTTCACTACTCAAGTTGGTAGACAACTCGTCTCAGAACTTACTTTTGAAACGATTAGAACTATTTCAGTCGGTGGTGAAAAGCTCGTTCCATTAAATCCTCCAAAGAACTATAAGTTATTTAACTTATATGGGCCAACAGAAGGCTCAATTTATTGCTCAGGTTATAACGTTGATAAACTTTATCACCGTATCCCAATTGGTCATGCTGTTGCGGACTATAAGTTCTATGTTTTAGATGGGAATAAAAAGAGGCTTCCATGCCTTGCAAAAGGTGAACTTTATATTTCAGGACCTCAAGTTGCTAGAGGCTATTTAAATAGAGATGAAGAAAATAGGAAAGCATTCTTAACAAATCCATTTGATAAAGATCCTCGCTTTTCCAAACTCTATAAGACCGGCGACATTGTTAGATTTTTACCTGATGGAGTTATTGACTATATTGGTCGTAAAGACTTCCAAGTTAAAATTCGCGGATTCCGTGTTGAACTTTCAGAGGTTGAGCAAATCATCCGTCAATATCCAGGCATAAAAGATGCCACAGTTAAAGATTTTGCTGACCCTGCAGGTGTTAAATACATCGTCGGTTACATAGTAAGCGATGAAAAGATTGATATTGATGACCTTAAAGGATTCATTAAGAGCAAGAAACCACCATATATGGTGCCTCCTTTCATCCTTCAAATTGATGCAATTCCATTAAACCAAAACCAGAAGGTTAATAAGAAAGCTTTACCAGTGCCAGAACTTAAAGCTGAAGAAGTAGAACCTCCTAAAGGAGAGGCAGAAGAAAAGATTTATGAGATCATGAAAGAAATCCTTGGTCATGAATCTTTTGGAGTGACCACAGATATTTATGAAGCTGGTATTACTTCAATTTCCTCAATTACTTTGACTGTAAGACTTTCAAAAGCCTTTAATAAACCAATTAATTCCCAGGATTTAAGCGAACACGCAACAATTCGTGAACTTGCAAAATTCTTAGAAAATAAAGAAGAAGACAAAGTTTATGAAGTGCTAGATGAATACCCAATCACCAAAACCCAAGAAGGTATTTTCATCGAATCAATAGCTAAACCAGGAAGCACAAACTATAACATTCCATTACTTTTCGAGATTGATAAATCAATCGACACCAAAAAGTTAAAAGAAGCCATCTTAAAAGCACTTAAAGCACATAGTTATGTAATGCTTACTTTGAAGATGGACGATGACGGAAACATTAAAGCTCTTAGAAAAGAAGTTGAGCCACATGTTGAGGTTATTAAACAAGATAAACTTGATAAGTCAAAACTTGTTAGACCATTTGAAATCGTTGGCGGAGAACTTTACCGCGCTGAGATTTATGAAACTAAAGAAGGAAACTTCTTATTCTTTGATGTTCACCATATTGTATGCGATGGTACTAGCGAGAATATAATTCTCGAAGATATTAATAAGGCATACTCTGGTGAAAACCCTGAAAATGAAATTTTCACAGGATTTGAAGTGGCTCTTGAAGAAAATGATAAACGTGAATCAAAAGCATATGAAGAAGCCAAGGATTACTACGCAGGCTTACTTAAAGATGCTGAAGATGGTTACCTTCTAAAGAAAGACCTTAAAACTAAAGAAAAACCACATCTTGCAGTGGAAGATATTTTCACTGAACTTGATGTCTCAAAAGTAAAAAACTTTTCAGATAAGAACGGACTAACTTTAAATGCTATTACTAACTTTGCATTCGGATTTACATTCTCAAAATATCTATACAAACAAGATGCTTTGTTCGTGACCATTTTTAACGGTCGTAATAGTTCTAAAGTCATGAATACTGTCTCTATGATGGTTAAAACTCTACCTGTTTATATGAAATATAAAGAGGAAGATAAAGTCTTAGAGCTATTAGAGGCAATGAAAAAGCAACTCGAGCTTTCTCAAAGACACGATATCTATTCATTTCAAGAAATCGCCAATGCGTTTAACGTTACAAGTGATGTAATGTTCGCATATCAAGGTGATAGCTTTGAGTTTGATAAGATTGGAAACAAGAAGGCAAAAGCTGTTATTTTAGACTCCGACGATGCAAAATCATTATTCTCTCTTGATGTCTTTATCGAAAATGGTAAGTTTAAATTACATTTTGAATATGATGAATTTTTATATAATAAAGACACCATCGAATCATTCGCTAGATTATTTGAACTTGTCCTTTCAGAAGTTACTTTAAGAAAGCAAATTAAGGATATTAACTGTTTACCTCAAAAGGACAAAGAACTCTACACAAAAGTATTCAATCAAACTTATGTTGAGCCTACTAATAAGACATACAACAAACTTGTTGAAGAAATGGCGGAAAAACAACCAGATAAACTTGCAGTTGCAGGTAAAGATGGCGAATACACTTATAAAGAGTTTAATGAAGCCGCAAATAAGGTAGCTCATGCTTTGCATGATAACAAAGTTGAACTTGGCGATAGAATTGTTATGCTCATGCCTCGACGTGCCTCTGCTTACATCGTAAGAGAAGGTATTATTAAGTCAGGTGGAGCCTTTGTTACAATCGATCCAAAATATCCTGACGATAGAATTGAATACATCATTACAAACTCTGACTCCAAAATAATCATCACAACAAAGGAAATTGAAGAGGAAAAGGAAGACCTCATTAAGAAGACTGGAGTTAAGGTTTTAAGAATTGAAGAAATTCTAAAATCAGATAAAACAACAAATCTAAATCTTGAGATTTCTATGGATTCTCTTGCATATATCATCTACACCTCAGGTAGCACTGGAAAACCTAAAGGTGTTATGTTGTCCCACAAGAACTTATCGAACTATGTTCTTGATGGCACCAACCTTGCTACAAGGGAATATAAAGTCATTAAAGGAAAGGTTTCTTCATGTTCATTCGCATCATTCTCATTTGATGCTTCCTTACAAGAAGAATGTGTCGTTCTTTCACATGGATATCAAGCAGTAATTGCAAGTGAAGAAGAAATTGAAAACCCACTTCTTTTATCAGAAACACTTAAGAAATATGGCGTTAATATAATGTTCTTAACCCCATCCTACGTTTCTAACGTATTAGATACACCTGAATTTGTTGAAGCTCTTAAAAACTTCCAAGTTCTTGATATGGGTGGTGAAGCAGTTCCTTATGAACTTGTCGAAAGAATTAGAAAACTTGGCATTAATTGCTTAATTGATAATGGTTATGGACCAACAGAAACCACAATCACATCATCTATGACATTTATCAAAGATAAATATGTCACAATTGGTACACCGGTTGCTAACACAAAATATTATATTTTGGACAAAGCAGGACATGTTTTACCAATATGCGCGATTGGTGATTTAACAATCGGCGGTGATAGCGTTGGTATTGGCTACTACAAACTTGAAGAAAAGACTAAAGCTTCATTTATCGAAGTCTTTGGAGAACGTGCTTATCGTTCAGGTGACCTTGCCAGAATGAATATGGAAGGCAACACCGAATTCTTCGGTAGACTTGATAACCAAATTAAGTTACATGGTTTAAGAATTGAACTCGATGAAATCGAGAATGTCTGTAATTCCCACCCAGATGTCACTAGATGTGTCATCTTAGTTAAAAATAACGCTGTTGATGGTGACTATTTAGCACTTTACTACACAGCTTCTAAAGAAGTTTCGAAAGAAGAACTTACAGAGCATATGGCAAAATCACTTACTCCATATATGATTCCAAAGGCCATGATGCAGTTAGATAGAATTCCTTTAACTCCAAATGGAAAGATTGATAAGAAAGCTCTTCCTGAGATTGTCACAACTACATCCACAAAGGAGAAAAAAGCTCCTAGAACTAAGTTAGAAAAGGCAATTTGTGCTATATTTGCTAAAGCACTAGGCGTTGAAAGCGTTGGAGTTGATGAAGATTTCTTTGAACTTGGTGGCACATCCTTAAGTGCTTCTAAAGTCGCAATGCTTGCATTAAAAGAGAATTTAGCAATTGCTTACAAAGATGTTTTTGAACATTCAACCGCCGAAGAACTCGCTGGAACTATTGAAAAGCCTGAAAGTATTTCAGAAACAAAAGAAGAAAAGGCTGTTGAAACTAAAGGAAGTAACAAATATCCTGCTCTTGAAAAGAATAAAGTTGAGTTTGTTGATGAAATTTATAAAGAAAGAGAACTCGGCACAGTTCTTCTTACCGGAGCAACTGGATTCCTTGGAATCCATATCCTAAAAGAACTTATTGATCAAAAGGTAGAAACTTACGTTTTAGTTAGATCAAAACACATCTCACTTAGAAGTAGACTCTCACTTCTTTTAGAATACTATTTTGATTCGCCTTTTGAAGAAGAACTAGACAGCTTCATTCATATTGTTGATGGAGATATTGCTGATCCTGACCTAGGCGAAAAACTTAAAGGAATTAAGTTTGACACTTTGATAAATTCAGCCGCTATTGTTAAGCATTTCTCAAATGATGATATCATTGAAAGAATTAATGTCGGCGGTGTTAAAAACTTAATCGAGATTGCTTTAGCACATAAAGCAAGAATGATCCAAATTTCAACACTTAGTGTTGCGGGCGAAAATATTGACCACAAGTTCCCTGATCATTATAAGATGAAAGAATGTGAACTTGATATCGGTCAAGATATTTCTAACAAGTACATTCACTCTAAATTTATGGCAGAAGAAGCTATGCTCAAAGCCATTGATGAAAGAGGACTTGATGGTAAGATTATCCGTGTCGGTAACTTAATGTCTAGACAAAGTGATGGTGAGTTCCAAATCAATTCAATCACAAACGGGTTTATGAGAACTCTTCGAGGTTACTATGCTCTAAATAAGTTCCCTATTTCTGGCTTAGATGATACAACTGATTTCTCGCCAATTGATGAAGTAGCTAAAACTATTTTAGTTTTATCAACAGCACCAAAACAGTTTACCCTCTTCCATAGCGCCAACTCTCACCCAGTTGAAATGGGCGATGTTATGAAGGCGATGAATGACTGTGGTCTAAAGATTGAAAATGTTAAAGAAAAAGACTTTATGGATGCTGTTATTGATGCTGCAAATGATGAGGAAAAGAGCAAAAAAGTCTCAGCGCTTATTGCTTATACCTCACAAGACTCTCATACCCATTCATATATTTTGACCGATAATAGTTTTTCTATTAAGGCATTATATAGACTTGGATATAAGTGGCCAATTACCGACCAAGAGTATCTTGAAAAAGCCATCAAATCATTAATTGGACTCGAATTCTTTGAAAGGAATGATGATTAATGCTTCAACGTAACTCAAAGTTGATGACCAAAAAAATGATTCAGTATCTGATTCCATCAATACTGATGATCTTTGCTATGCAATTTGGGTCACTTTTAGATGGCATTTTTGTTGGAAATTTAATCGGAAATGACGCTCTGACTGCGACATCGTTAGTATTGCCAATACTTTTTGTTGTGCAACTTCCGGGTTTTGCATTAGGCACAGGCGGGTCAATAGTTGTTGCTAATTTGCTTGGGAAGCGCGAAGTATCAAAAGCTAAAACAACATTTTCCTTATGTATGATTTTAGCAGTAGGAATTTCTTTAGTTTTTGCTATACTTTCCTTCTTTGTATCTGAGCCTTTAGCAGCTTTATATTGCCCTGCAGAGTTCAAAGAACTCGGACGACAATATATCTTCATTTATATGGTGACTGACCCAGTTATTGGATTTGCTTTAGCACTGGCTTGTTTTGTTGGCGTTGATAATAATCCACGTTTAGCAGCTGGAATGTATATTGTTGCAAATGCAGTTAAAGTTTTAACTGAATTTATATTTATTAAATATCTTAGCATGGGTGTTTATGGTGCCGCTCTTTCTACAGTCGTTGGTTATGCTTTTGGTTCGCTTTTAATTATCCTTTACATCTTCTCAAAAAGAAGATTGCTCTCCTTTACCCTTCATTTTGAGGCAAGTAAAGAAGTTATGGGAAGTTCACTTAAAGCATCATCTTCAACTGCTTTCAACCTTGCTCTTACTGCAATTCAAATGTCGGTTTGTAACATCTTTATTTCTCGACTTATTGACCCATCCTCAGCAGATATTTTAATTTTTGGTGTAATGGCAAATATGATGTTTGTATTTGACCTACTACTTGGCGGAGTAATCCAAGTTATTCCAAATATTTGTGGCGTCCTTTATGGAGAAAAAGATTACTATGGCTTAAGGAAGATTGTAAAACAGTTATATTTTATTAATATAATTGTAACGGTAATAGTGGCACTTATATTATTCTTATTCCCAGCATTTTACTGTCGAATCTTTGGTTTTGATGCATCCGTTGCCCCTCAGCAAATTAATCTTTATGTCAGGATTTTTGTATTCGCATTTATTCCTTATGAGATTAGCAAATTTAACCAAATGTATTACCCGACCATCGAAAAGAATATGCCTGCTTACATTACTGTTTTCTGTCGTGGAGCAATTTTAATGATCCCTCTTTCTTTAATTTTATTAAGTTCATTCGGATTAACAGGTTATTATATTGGCCAATTAGCGGCAGAATTAGGAACAGTTTTACTAACGTATCTTTTCATTTTCATTTATTCAAAGAAAAAAGGTTTGAAGAATCAAGGTCTATTTATGATTCCTTCCTATAAGAGCATTGATAAGTATGATGTCACTGTGAATAATGACCCTAAAAATGCCTCAATTTTATCTGAGGAAGTAGAATCTTATGCTTTAAAGCATAATGTCGATGCTAGAGACGCAGCTATGATTGCATTAGGAGCAGAAGAAATGGCCTCAAATATTATCAGTTACGGTTATAAAATGAAGCATCATCATTACTACATTGATGTTACACTTAAGATTGTTGATAATAAGTTAATTTTAACTTTAAAAGATGATGGAATAGTCTTTGATCCAACTCAGTACAAGGAAGAAGAAGCAGAGTTTTCTACTTCTGGAATCTTGCTTGTTAAAAACATTGTGGATAAAATCTCTTATACAAGAGTTTTGAATACAAATAACACTTCGATAGAGATCTATTTGAAAGGAGCTAAATAGATATGGAAATCAAAACAAGAGAAGAAAATGGTACATTAATTATCGAACTTGAAGGAAGACTTGATACAGTCACATCCCAAGAGCTCGCTAATGCTTTACCTATTGAAAAAAGAAGAAATCTTGATATTGATTTAAACTTTGAGAAACTTCAATACGTTTCTTCCGCAGGACTAAGACTTTTAGTCGCATTTAAAAAGGAAGCTCAAGCCACAAATAACAAGATGGTTATTCGTAACATTAATGCTGTTGTTAAAGAAATCTTTAGTGTTACTGGTTTTGATAAGATTTTAAAAATTATCTAAAAACATATGGCTAAGAAGAGATTTGGCTTATTAAGTAAAATTATTTTACTTACCGGACTACTTACTGTCACAACAGTGTCCGCTTCTTTAGCAATCTCTTCTGGAATATCTTATTCCAACAACAAAAAGACATTCGTAAGTGACTGCGCTCAAGCAACTGAGAATATTGAGTCTATTTTTTCTAACAATAAAGACCAAACTTCTGAAATTATGTCTATCCTTTACACTCGTTACAATAGTGTGAGAAACGGTTTTGATAGCTTAAATCAAGAAGAACTAGATTCATATCAGAAAGATATGCGTATCGCTTTATTTGATCCTCCAGAAGGTTCTTTAGGTATGGATTTACATAAAGCCTTGAGAAAAGCTTTTTATTCTGAGTCTTTAGCAAGAGTCCAACAACTTTGTTCAACATATCAAATCCCATATTCATCATTAGGTTTATATGATTTGAAATTTGATAGATTAATTATTGTTTTTAATTCCGATTTAGAAATGGAAGATAATCTTTCTACTATTGGTTTAGCGGACACTGATGTGGATGAATATGATAGAGAATTTTGCAAATCGGATGAAACTGCTAAATCAGTCACAACAAAGGATAAATTATTTACATATCATATCGTTAACGTACCTTTAATTGACGATGATTTTAAGATTATAATTCGCGGTGAATATAGTTTTGCCGAATTCCAGAAGGAATTTCGTAGTCAACTACTTACTGAATTACTTATTACTTTTGCTTCAGCAATAGTCCTCGTTGCTATTTATGCCCTTTTAGCGAAACTGTTTGTTCTAAGAAATGTTTCAAGACTCATGCTTTCTACCGATCAATTCGTTGATAAGATGAAAAATGAGGAAAAACTAGAGATTGTTGACGCAAACGTTAATACTCATGATGAAATTAAAGACTTGTCTGACAAATTTAATGTCATGCAAGAACAAATCATTAGCTATGTTGATAAAATCAAAAAAGCTAAAGATAAAGAACAAGCTATAAATGCTGAAATTAATGTCGCAAGTAAGATTCAAATTGAATCTTTACCAGCTCAAACTTTCTTTGAAAAAGATATTGAACTTAGAGCTTTTATTAAACCTGCAAAAGGTGTCGGTGGAGACTTTTATGATTATTTCTTTATTGATGAAGATCATTTAGCAGTTACAATCGCTGATGTTTCCGGAAAAGGCATTCCAGCATCATTATTTATGATGCGCTCCAAAGAATCTATCCAAAGTGTATCTAAACAAGAGAAAGATTTAGCAAAAGTCTTCCAAAGTATTAATAATTCGCTTTGCATGAACAATAAAGAAGGATTCTTTGTAACTTGTTTCCTTGGTGTTTTAGATTTAAAAACAAAGGAATTTAACTATGTTTCCGCTGGTCATGAACGTCCATTTATTCGTAGAAATAGTAAGTGGGAAAGATTAAATGTTGAATCTAACTTTGTTCTTGGTATTGAAGAGGACTTTGAATATATCTCACAAAAAATTAAGCTTCAAAAAGGCGAAGCGATTGTTTTATACACGGATGGATTAAATGAAGCCATTAATAGTGATAAAGAAGAATTTTCTTACGAAAGAATCAAAGATTCTTTAGCGAAAGTGAATGAAGTTAGTAGCTTCATCCCTAGCGCAATTAATGATCTAGAAAGTTTTATTGGGCAAGAAGAACAATTTGATGACATTACTATGCTAGCGTTTGAGATTAAAAAAGATGCTGTTTCATATTCTTATTTAAATCCAACTTATGATGACATTACCGATTTAACTGAAAAAGTTAATAAAAATTTAAAGCATTTAGATGAGAATACACTTAGCAAAATTGGTGTAGTTATTGATGAAGCAATGAACAACATCATTTCCTATGGTCAAACTAAAGCTTATAAATCTTTAGAAGTTATTATTGAGAAAGATAAAGACTCATCAACTTTAATATTTATTGATAACTCCCACCCATTTAATCCGCTTTTAAAAGAAAAACGAACAGTCCAAGAAAATATGGAACAAGGCATTATTGGTGGACTTGGTATTTCCATTATTAAAAGTATTAGCAAAGAAACTGAATATGTTTACGCAAATAACAAGAACATTTTGCGTATAAAATTCTAAAATAGTGGTGATTTCTAGGGGATTTTCATTTATTAACCGTTAAAAGACTAAGAAAAAAAGGCCTAATGAACTAGTCAACAAAAAGTAGACAGCCAAAAAAAGCATCAATACCCCATGTCAGATTTATACTGATGTGGGGTTTTGTATTTCAAACAATACATTGGACGCTCATGATTATAATAATTTATATATTTTTTTATCAGCGATAAAACATCGTCACATTTCTGTAAATTAAAATCGATAAACAATTCATCTTTAATCCAACCATTAAGAGATTCGTCTATTGGATTGTCCGTCGGAGTTCCTGCTCGAGACATTGAATGAATAATGCTATTATTAATTAGAAGCTTATTAAAGGCTTCAGAAGAATAAACCGCACCCTGATCTGTATGCAAAGTAGATGAGTTGGTTTGTTCTTTTTCTTTTAAAAGCCCGATAACTTGTTCTAATCCTTCAAAATATGGTTTTATATCACCTTTTCGATCAGTTAATCCAAAGCCCACAATTTCACGGTTGAATGTATCAAAATATAATGTTAGTTCGTAATAGATTCCTTTTGAATAGAATGCCGTCATATCAGATACGATAATTTCTAATGGTTTAGAAGCGTTCCAGTTATTCCATATGAGATTTGGATAAATGTAACTACTCTCGCCAGGTTTCTTATATTTATAATGCTTTGATTCGCACACAACTCCAGCATATTTCCTACATCGATATATGTATTCTGGAGACATAATCACGCCATCGTTTTTCTTCAGGTAAGCCGCTAACCAACGATAACCATGGGCTTTATGTTTGTTAGACTGCTCTTTGATATATTCGACATCTTTCATTCTTTGGATATGTCTTGCTGATGGATGAGATTTTCGAAATTTCCATTTATAATATCCACTTCGATTTATATCCATAACATTGCATAGCAATGAAATAGGATATTGTTTTGACAATTCTTCTAAGACTTCGTATTCAAGTCGTTGATAGTAACGTATTCCTTTTTTGAACCAACTCCTTTCACTTGGTACCCTTTTTTTAATCGGGCAACCTCGACTTTTAATTTAAGATTTTCTAACTCAAGTTCTTCTTCTCTAGTTTTGTTTTTCTTGTTTTGCAAAGAGCTATACGGATTGCCTTTTCCTGGATGCTTTTTTCGACCTGTTTTACTTCTTAAACCTGCGATTCCATATTTGCGATAATTTTTTATCCAAAGTGTGAAACCGCCACGACTTATTCCATACTTATCTGCCGTCTTTCTATAAGATGGACATTTGTCATTAAAATATTCAAGGACGATTGCTTCCTTTTCCTTTGGCGACCGCATATTGTTTTTTGTTCCTCTAGGTCTGCCCATTTTTATTCTCCTTTTCAATAGAATAGCAAAGAAAAAAGTGGACGGTTCATTTTTTCCTTGTCCACTTTTATGCTAGCAGTTCATAAGGCCTTTTTATTTTGATTTAATCTTTCCTTTGTTTTTACCTTTGGAATTATGTACTAACATGGCGCCGCCTTGGTTTTCAGCCATTTGTTTTGAGTATTCAAGAGCTTCTTTTTGAGTTTTGAATAACTTAATAGCTTTTTCACCTCCAGCAAATTTAACTTGCCATTTACCATCTTCTCTTTTTGCAACATGGTAAACTCTTGTTGAATCAACTGGTTCTTTCTTAGCAGGAGCTTTCTTAGCAGGAGCTGCTTTTTTAGGCTCGTGCTTTGTAATAGTTACTTTTGGATGTTCGTTTCTTTTAGGTTTAATAATCATCTTTTTAACCTCGAATTGCCTTATATTTTAGCACAATTATGAAAAGTTAAAGCAAATGTTCAATTTCTTTTGCAACTTTTTCTAAAAATTCTTTCTCTTCGGTAGAGAATCTAGAGTAAATTGGAGCGTCTATATCAATGACTCCAAATACTTTATTATTTTTAATAATAGGCACAACAATTTCGCTTTTTGATAATGAAGAACAAGCAATGTGACCTTCAAATTTATTAACATCATCAACGATTATTGTTTCTTTTTTGGCTGCAGCAGTGCCGCATACGCCTTTTCCTAAAGGAATAATTGTGCAGGCAACGTCGCCTTGGAAAGGCCCTAACACCAAGCGGTCATTATCCATAAGATAAAAGCCAGCCCAGTTAATATTTTCCATTTTGAAAAGTAAAGCAGAGATATTCGCAAGATTTGAAGTTAGAGGAATATCTTTTTTAATAATTGTCTTAATTTGGTTAAAAAGTAAGTCGTACATAATTTTATAATTATAAAATTTTATTCAAGAAGTAAGGAAGTTGATATTTCCAACTTGGCCAGTCATGAGTTGAGTTTTCATCCCAGAAGTTAAAATCGATATGAATTCCTTTTTCTCTAGCGATTTGATCGAGTTCATAGTTGGAATCAGAAACTAAATGTTCATAAGCGCCTTTTCCAATACAAGCGATCATTCTTTTAGAATTATACACGCCTATGTAGAAGTGGTCATTAGGCATGTTTCTTAAATAATGAACTGGAGAATTGTTATAAACATCAGAGTTCATATAGCCTCCAAAGAAGGAGGCGATATTGTATTGTCCGCTTAAAGCGATGAATCCAGCGAACAATTCTGGTCTACGTAAAAAGTTGTTAACAGAGTGAGATGCGCCCATTGACATTCCGATCAAATATGGATAGCAAAAACCTTGCATGTTGTCGTAAACAAATGGAAGTACTTCATTAATGAAGTATTGATGATACATTTCAAGCTTATACGCTGCATGAGCCTTATCCCAATGAGTGGACGAAACTGTCTCATCATCATTTGAATCTAGGCAGAAAAGTTTCATTCTTCCTTCTTCTAGAAAAGGCTTTAAAACATCGATCATTCCGTTATTTGCGAAGTCATCTGAAAGTTTATCTTGGCACGGAAAAGCGATGAAAGCTGGTCCATAATGACCATAAATTCTAATTTTCATGTAGCGGTTTAGTCTTTCGCTATACCAACTCACTTCTTCGTACTTCATACGTAGAATAATACACTAAAAGTGGAGTGTTTTGTCAAGATAACGTTACATTATATGTAACTGCTTTCATAAAATTTTCTACTATTTTAGTTGATTTTCTAGTTTAAAGGACTATGCTATTACCCTTCGATTCTTGAAGGCGCGCTAAAAGAATTGAAGAAACCCCCTCCTCTGACTGATTAGAAAGGAGAAACCAAATCATGAAAAACTTATTTAAGTTTTATTCTGAGGAAGAAGCTGAAGTTCGTAATGAAAATTTGGTTGAAAACATTGCTGAATCAGATGAACCAATCTCTGATGTCAACAACATTGAATCAAATTTAGACGAAGCTCTCTTATTCTTCTAAATTGGAATGGATTTAGTAGTGGTAATATTAAATTATCACTACAAAAATCCTAACAAATCTTATACAATATCAAATTGTCTATGAATACTAGCCCTGATCCCAGTATTATATTTACATCTCTAGACGAATTACCAAATTTCGTTCTAATTTCAATAATTATCTTAGTAGGTTTATTACTATTCTCAGCATTCTTTTCATTAAGCGAAACTGCGTTTACATCTCTTAATGAAATTAGAATTGAAAATCTTGCTAAAACACATCGAAGTGCGAGACTTGTTATGAAAATTAGCAAGAACTATGACCGCTTATTATCAACGATTTTAATTGGTAACAATATTGTAAATATTGCGGCATCAGCATTCGCGACAATTTTATTTGTAAAATACTATGGAGATTTAGGTCCAACTTTAGCCACAATTATAGTGACAATAGTGGTCCTTATATTTGGAGAAGTTACCCCTAAATCACTCGCTAAAGAGCGACCAGAGTTCTTCGCGAGAATAAACGTTTATTTACTTTACGTTTTCTATTATTTATTCTTCCCAATTTCACTTATTTTAAGTGGAATTCAATGGTTAATTAAGAAACTTCTTCACGTTGAAAATGAGGAAGACGTTCCTTACACCGAAGAAGAATTCTCAATGCTTGTTGAAGACATGAATGAAGCTCGTGTTCTTAACGATATTGAAGAAGATATTATTCAAAACACCATAGAATATGGTGACACTAAAGTTGAAGACGTTATGATCAAGGCTAAAGAAGTTGATCATATTCGCGGAAATGAATCATTTAAAAAGATTTGTCAGTACTTTATTGAGACTAATAGATCCAGAATGGTCGTTTGTAAATCTACAAAGCTTGATACAGCCTATGGTGTTATACACCAAAAAGATTTATTTGAGCTCTTAGTTAAAGGCGAAACAGACATTAATAAGATCATTATGACTGATATTGTCGTGTGTAAACCATCTCACAAAATCTCAAGATTATTTAAGAAGTTACAAGCTGCTCATCAACACTTAGCCATCGTCAAAGACGATGATAAGGTTGTCGGCATCGTTACAATGGAAGATATATTAGAAGAACTCGTCGGCGAAATTAAAGACGAGAATGATGAGGATTAATTGTTATGAAAAATGACTCAGTAAGAAAAATTACAGGAGTTGCTATTTTAATAGCATTAGAAATAGTTTTGGCGGTTGTCAGCTTATTTTGGAAAATAGGACCTTTTGTCATTAATTTAGCTCTTATACCGATTGCGTTGTGCGCAATTATGTATGGTCCATGGGCTGGTGCATTAATTGGCTTGGTAAACGGTGCATTCTTCCTAATTTTTGATTCAGCTGCTTTCTTTTCTGTAGCGCCAGTAGGAACTGTATTCACTTGTTTATTAAAATGTACTATCGCTGGTATGGTATCTGGTTTCGCTTATAAGTTACTTTCTAAGAAAAATGAGTTATTCGCTGTAATTTTAGCGTCTATTTTGGTTCCTCTTATAAACACTGGGCTCTTCGTTTTAGCTTCCTTTACAATTGTTGCTGAAGCCGTGAGAAATCTTGTTCCAGAAGGTGCTAATCTTTATAGATTCTTTTTCTTGGTTATAATCGGCTGGAACTTCATTTTTGAGATTACTGTTACTGCAGCATTATCTCCAACAATTTATAAAATCATAAATATTGTGAGGAAAGAAAAATAAAATGCACTACAAATATATTTGTAAAGGAACATGTTCATCTTCAATTGATTTCGATATTGAAGGCAATGTAATCACTAATATAAAGTTTAATGGTGGTTGTCCAGGGAACACTAAAGCGGTAGCCAAACTAGTTGATAGCTGGACCGTAGAAAAGATTGAACAATATCTTAAAGGAAATACGTGCGGTTATAGGCCTACATCATGCGCAGACCAGCTCGCGACAGGCGTGCGTGAAGCCTTAGAAGCAAGCAAAAATAACTAGAAAAAAACTTCCCGATTTGGGAAGTTTTTCATAATTATTTACAATAATTATTTAGCAGCCTTTTTGCCTTTCTTAAGTTCGAGTACGAAGACCCAAATAACATAAGCGAGCACAAGTGCTAAATAAACGAAGCAGAGCCAGATAACAAACTTACATAATTCAAAGATAAGAATGAAGATTGATAAGGCTACTACTACGATTGAGAAACACAATTCAAGTTTCTCAATTTTTGTTAATTTTGCAAGTTTTGAGCTCTTTTTATCTACTTTTTGTGTTTTTTTTTCGAAAAATTCGATAATTGACATTACAAGTGAGAATGCACCAGCAATGAAGAGAAGAACTGCGATTGCAATGATTGCACCTGTTAATTCAGGTTTATAAATTGCACGTGCGGCATGCCATGGAGCGTTAAGGAATAATACGCCTGCGGCGATGAATGATAATCCACCTAAGCATGTTGTGAATTTACGTGCTTTGAATGGGATGAATGCTAAAAGCATTAATGCACAGGCAAGGATGAATAAGAAGAATCCAACGATACCCATGACGTTAACGTTGTGTGTAGCAACTTGACCTTCCCAAATGACTTGGTAGATGTTTCCACTTGCAGCATCACTACGTGCAGCATCAATAACAGCTGTTTTACCGCTTAATCCCCATGCAATTGAGACGAGGACAACATTTACTAAATTGATAATTGGTAATAAGAATTTACGCATAAGTTTGTAGCTCCTTTTACTTAAAGCGAGATAAATTATAAATAATTTGTTTCACTTATGCAAGAAAAACCACCTTTTTATATCAAAATCTAATTTTATTTTGATTTTGCTTGAAATCTAAACTTTATGCTCAATAATATTGTTGATTATGAAAATTTTAGTAGCTATTGCAACCTTGTTCGTTATTGGGTCAGTAACTGGTTACTTTATCGAACTTTTATTCAGAAGATTTGTCTCTCAAAAGAAGTGGGTTAACCCTGGATTTATGGTTGGTCCTTACATCCCACTTTATGGTTTTGGAGTGTTAATTTTGTTTGGCATTTCCAACATAAATATTGAGGGTTTAGGCCTACCAAATTGGGTCAATGTTTTGATCATTTTAATCGCCATCGGAATTGGCCTAACTTTGATCGAATTAATTGCCGGTTTGATATTTATCAAAGGTTTACACATGAAGCTCTGGGATTACTCCAATCAATGGGGCAATTTTAAGGGCTTAATTTGTCCATTATTTTCGCTCATATGGTTTGGTGCTGGAGTGGCGTATTATTTCTTGCTCAATCCAATCCTAATTGAGGCACTATATTTCATTTCCGAATTCCCACTTTACGTCTTCTTCATTGGCATCGTTATCGGCATGATGATTGTTGACTTCTGCTACTCGCTCCACGTTGGTTTAATGATCAAAAAATACGCGGATGCCGCATCAGTCAAGTTTGAAGAATTCAAAGCCTCCATTTCTGAAAAAGTCGGCAGTGTAACCAAAAAATCGCCTTTCTACACGCTAAGATATTTAACTAAAGAAAATATCAAAGAGTATCTAACTGAATACTACGAAAAGCAGAAAGAAAAAGCGATTCAAGTTAAAAATAAATTATTTAAGAAAAAATAGTTGCAAAGTTAATTATATTAAGGCACAATAATGTTGCTCAGTTCGCTGAGTAACTCTTATTTTTAAGAGTGGCAGGTTGCCACTCTTTAGTTTATTAAGGAGACATTCATGACACTTGAAAGTACCGTCTTAAACCTTATTGAAAAGCCTATAAAGGCTTTAGGTTACTCTGAAGTCGAAGTTAAATTCGTTAATGAATTTGGCACAAACTACTTAAGAGTAATGGTGGACAAAGATGATGAAGTTATTGATCTAGATGAAATTATGAAGGTCAATGACATCGTTTCTCCAATCCTAGATGAAGCTGACTTAATTAAAACAAATTATGTTTTAGATGTCACAACATTTGGAGCAGAGAAGGCTATCGACGTCTCTAAGCTAGAGAAATACGTTGGTAGATACGTCAACATTCACCTAACTAACCCATATAAAGGATTAAACATTATAGAAGGTACTTTACAAAGTGTTGATAACGATAAAATCGTTATCTCTTACAAAGAAAAAACACGTCTTATCAAATGTGAGATAGTGAGACCTACAGTTGATAAAGCACGTCTTGCAATCAAATTTTAAGGAGAATAAAAAGTATGGATGCAACAAAATTCTTAGAAGCTCTAGAAGAAATTGCAGAAGCTAAGGGAATTAGCAAGGATGCAATTATCGAAGCCCTCAAAGAATCACTCAAAAAAGCTTTAGAAAAGCAAATTTGTGATGGCTACATTGTTGAAGGCATCGATGTTAGAGTCACAATTACCGAACAACCAGCCGAAATTAAGATGGAATATGTTCGTAAAGTCGTCGAAGATGATGATCATGTCGAAGATGATCTTTTAGAAATTTCTTTAGAAGACGCAAACAAAGGCAAGAAAGGCAAAAAATACGCTGTTGGAGACGAATATGTTGTCGAAACTTCACCAGATGATATGGCCCGTCTTACTGCTTTAACTGTTAAATCTGTCTTAAGACAGAAACTTGCAGAAGCTGAAAAAGTTTCTCTCTATGAAGTCTACAAAGACAAGATTGGTGAAATGATCACTGGTGTTGTTGAAAAATGTGATGATAGAGGTGCAGTTGTTAATGTTGGTCGCTCTTCCTTATATTTAACAAGAAAAGATTTAATCGGCGACGAAATGTTAGAATCTGGTGCTCCAGTTAGATTATATGTTAGTAACGTTACCGGTGCTGAAAGTGGCAAGAGCCCAATGGTCCGTGTTTCAAGAGCAGATGCAGGATTTTTACGTAGACTCTTCGAAGAAGAGGTTCGTGAAATCTATGACGGCACAGTTATTATTAAAAACTTAGCTCGTGAAGCCGGCATTCGTTCCAAACTTGCTGTTTACAGCAACGATATCAACGTTGACCCAGTTAGCTGCTGTATCGGTGCTAACGGTTCAGTTATCCAAAAAATTGTTGCCCAATTAGGTAACTCAAGAGACAAAGAAAAGATCGATATCATTCAATATTCTCCAAATGATGCTCTTTTCATCATTGATGCTCTTAGACCAGCACAAATCCTCAAAATCGGTACATTTACTGATGAAAATGGTAAAAAATGTGCAATCGCGGTTGTTCCAGATGGACAACTCTCACTCGCAATTGGTCGTAAAGGCGCAAACGTCCGCGTTGCTTCTAAATTAACAGAAACACACATTGATATTAAAGAAGAATCAATGGCTAACGAAGTTGAAATCGAACTCAAGACAATCGAACAAGTTCAAGAAGAAGAGAAACTTCGTGTTCAAAAAGAAAAATATGAAAGATATCTTTTACAAATTAAATCTGAACGTGCAGCCGCTTCAAAACTTGAGGGTGGTGTAGAAAAAGCTAAACCTCAAAAGATTGAAGACGAAGTTGAAGCCGCTAAAGAAGAAGCTCCAGTTGTCGAAGAGCCAGTCGTTGAAGCTCCAGTTGTTGAAGAAAAAGCTCCAGAAGTTGCTCCTGAAATTGTTGAGGAAAAACCAGAGCCAAAAACAACTGTTGTTAAAACAACAACTTCTATCGATGCTCTTGAAGCAGCTCTCGATAGCGAGAAAGCAAAAGAAAACTTCAAGGCTACACAAAAGACTTCTAAACGTCCACGCAAGATCGAGGAAGAAGAAGTTGCTCATGAAGAGGTTAAACCAGAAGAAGTTAAACCAAAAATGGCAATCTACACTGACGAAGAACTTGCTGAACTTGCTCGTGAAGAGGAAGAATACTACGAAGATGATTACGCAGATTCAGATGAAGACATCGATTACGATGAATTCGATGAATACTACGACGATGACGATAAATAACTTTAGTTATTTTATCTGATATAAAAGGAAGAAAGGGAGGTAAAAGTTATGGCAAAATATCAAGATAATAGAAAAACAAATATTCCTTCTGGCCAGTCTAGAAAAGACGCTACAAACAAAGTCAATAACGGTGTTTTTGTCTTTACTAGAAATATGTCAGTCGGCGAACTTGCCAAGGAATTAAATATTCAAGTTAATGATATCATTAAATTTCTCTTCCTAGAGAAGAAAATGATGGTCACAATTAACCAAACCCTCGATGATGAAACCATTGGTCTAATTTGTTTACAATATGGCTATGATTTCAAGAAAGAAAAGATTGTTAGCGAAGAAAACTTCGAAGAAGTTGAAATCGTTGATAAACCAGAAGACTTACAACCAAGAGCTCCGATTGTCACAATCATGGGCCACGTCGACCACGGTAAAACTACCTTAATCGACGCCATCAGGTCTTCACATTTAACTGAAGCTGAAGTTGGTGGTATTTCTCAAGCCATTGGTGCTTATCAAAAAGAAATTAATGGCCAAAAAATTACATTTTTAGACACTCCAGGTCACGAAGCATTCACCGCTATGAGACAAAGAGGTGCAGCAGTTACTGATATTGTTGTCCTTGTTGTCGCTGCAGATGATGGAGTTATGCCTCAAACAATTGAGGCTATCGACCACGCTAAAGCAGCTGGCGTCCCTATTATTGTTGCTATCAACAAAATGGATAAACCAGGTGCTGATCCAGACCGTGTTAAAACAGAATTAATGTCTTATGACATTATTGCCGAAGAATATGGTGGAAGTAACATTTGCTGCGAAATCTCTGCAAAGAAAAATCAAGGCATTAAAGAGTTACTTGAATCCATTATTCTTGTCGCTGAAATGCAAGAACTTAAGGCTAATCCAAATAGATATGCTATCGGTACAGTTATTGAAGCAAATCTAGATAAAGGTGAAGGCCCAAAAGCAACGCTTTTAGTTGAAAATGGAACATTAACTTTCCAAGACTATGTCGTTGTCGGAACTGCCTATGGCAAAATCCGTAGAATGACAAACGAGTACAAGAAAACTGTCAAGGAAGCTAGACCTTCTACCCCAGTTTCCGTTATTGGTTTAAGTGAAGTTCCTAACGCTGGTGATAAATTCATGGCGTTTCCAACTGAAAAACAAGCTAAAGACATCGCTACAAAGCGTGCTTTAGCAAAGAAAGCAGAAGATCAAAGCGCTCAAGCAGCAGCTTCTCTTGAGAAGATTTACTCAAGAATTACCGAACACCAAGGCGAAGTTCAAGAAGTTAACATCGTCTTAAAAGCTGATACAACTGGTTCAGCAGAAGCTGTTAAAGCGTCTCTTGCTAAGCTCTCAAATGAGCAAGTTCATATCAACGTTATTCACTCCTCAGCGGGTGCAATTACAAATAATGACGTCATGTTAGCAAGTGCTTCAAATGCTATTATTTATGGCTTTAATGTTAGACCTACAGCAATGGTTTCAGCTAAAGCTGAAGAAGCTGGTGTTGAAATTAGATTACATCGTATCATCTACGCTCTTATTGAAGAAATGGAAGCCGCGATGAAAGGTATGTATAAGAAAGAAAAAGTTGAGTCTATCTTAGGTCAAGCTGAAGTTAGAACGCTCATTAAGATTTCTAAAGTTGGTACAGTCGCTGGTTCTTACGTCACTAGTGGTGTAATTAAGGCAAACTGCTTAGTTAGAGTCTTAAGAAATGGTGTCATTGTCTACGAAGGCAAACTTGGATCTCTTAAAAGATTTAAAGATGACGCTAAAGAAGTTAAAGAAGGATTCGAATGCGGTATTACAATTGAAAACTTCAACGATTTGAAGGAACAAGATGTAGTCGAAGCATACGAAATGGTTGAAAAAGAGTAATGGCAGACCGTACTCAAAGAATTCAATCAATCATTGGTAAAAATATTTCTGAAATCATTCAATTTGAGTTAAGAAATCCAAAAATAGGATTTTGCACTGTTAGTGAAGTTTGGGTAAGCGCTGACTTTAGCTACGCTAAAGTTTATGTTACCTTCCTTGGAGCGAAGTACCCAAAACAAAATCTTGAAGAGCTTAATAAGTGTAAAGGCTATGTCAGAAGCTCACTTGCAAAGAAGATTGATATTAGAAAAACACCAGAGATTACTTTTTATCTTGATGAGACTTATGAAAAGGTAAATCGTTTAGACGAATTACTTAAAAAAGAGTCTGAACAAATTGATAAAATGAAAAAGTAAGGATGCTATGCATCCTTTTCTTTAAATTTATAGTTGTACGTTTTATTGTACAATTGTACTTGATATTGTACATGTTTATGATATAATAATTATGGGAGGAGTGACATATGTCAGTAACAAGTATCTCATCATTAAGAAAGAATTTATTTACCTCAATTGAAAATGTCGTTGAATATAATGATGCAATTACGGTAAGTACGAAAAAAGGCAACGCAGTTATTGTTTCTGAAGAAGATTATAACGCAATGATGGAAACAATCTTTTTAGTGTCACAAAAAGGACTTTTAAATAAGATTAAAGAAGGAGAAAAAGAAGATATTTCCAAAATGTCTACTTTTAACCCTAACGAAGAATGGTAAATATGTGGGTTGTTAAGTTTACTAAAAATGCTGAAAAAGATAAGGAATTATTGAAAAGAGCAGGACTAGAAAGTAAAGTCAAAAAGTTGCTCTCTCTTTTAGTAAACAACCCATTTCAAAATCCTCCTCCATATGAAAAATTAGTAGGTGAACTAGCAGGATATTATTCTCGAAGAATCAATATTCAACACAGGTTAGTTTATAAAGTCTATAAAGAATTAAATACCGTTGTCGTCCATTCGATGTGGTCACATTATGAAGATAATTAAAGGCAGTTAATGCCTTTTTTCTTACATTGGATAGAACCTTCTTTTTAATACTGTACGTGACTGGCTAAGAATGGAACCATCGTCCAGCTGCCTGGTTGAAGTGTTGTGAAAATCGAGAAAATGGAAAAATAGTGAAGAGGATGCTTAGCAACATTTTTAAGTCTTATAAAAGTATTAAATTAAAAAGATCTATTTATTGCAATTTATGATTTTGCTTTTTCAGTAACTTATAAAAATATGATTCATTTGGAATGTTCACTATTTCACGTATATCATTGTTGCTATAGAAACCAGTTTGTTTAAGAGTGATAGCGTATTCAATTTTATTTGTATTAAAAAATGTGGTCATGGTCGTGCCTGTAATCTTCTTAAATAATCTACAAATATATTCACGACAATAACCAACATTTTCCATTTGGAGTATATCATTAATATCGTATTTAAAAAAATCGGGTGATGATAAAACCTTTACTAAACGAGCTACTTTTTCATTGTTTTGATCAATATTATTTGTCCCAGAAAAAATAATTGTACCAATTATTTCGTAACAGATTTGTTTCTCTAATAATTTATTTGACTTAGTAAGAGCCATTTCGAGATTCTCAGAAAGCTTTTCTAAACTAATTAAATTTGAGTTGTTCGGAATGAAACTTAAAGAATATTTTCTATTTATTATTTCATTAAATAAAGTAGGCGAGTATTGTTCACAAATCGATTTAAATAAATTCTTTTTTATTAATAAATCTCTATGCAAAAATTCCTTATTACCATATTCGAACGAATGATGATCTTCAGGTAATAATAGAAAAGCCTGTCCTTTTTTAATTTTAAATCTTTTTCCATTTAAATTGTGAATGGCTTCTCCACTAATGACATAAAAAAATTCAAAAAAATCGTGGCAATGATACTTGGTATCCATATATTTAATTAGTTGTGTGCTAATTGATTTTGAATTAAAAAATATGTCTTTTTCAGAAAGTTTGATTTCCATAGTTTGATATTAGTATTTTAAATAGAAAAAGTCAATATAGGACAGTATTTAGTCAATCAGGAAAATTGTATATAATCGCCAATTATCCTAAAATATTTTTGAATATTATGGATGAGCTTACATTTTTAAAGCCAATTTCTATAATTCATTCATCTCCAAACGTTTCTAATTTGGAATATTTGTTTTCTAACTCTTTTTTTAGCAATTTAATTGCCCCCAATAAGTATTGCTTGGTAAAAGGGAAAGGTTTCCTAGTAATGGACTTTGGAGCTGAATATTTTGGTGGCATCAGAATTAGTTTCGGAAACAATTCTTATGATGGTATTAATCCTTTTTTAAGGATTCGTTTTGGTGAATCACTTATGGAAGCTAATAGTGAATTAGGCTACAAAGGCTCTTCAAATGATCATTCAACAAGAGACATGGTTGTTTACATGTCTTCCCATTCGGATATGGTATGGGGTTCGACGGGTTTCCGTTTTGTAAGATTAGATTTCTTAGAAGACGCCGAATTCCAAATTGAGAATATATTTTTAGCTTTTAAACACGAAGAAGCTCCAGTATTTAAATTTAAATCAAACAATGAAAGATTAAATAGAATTATGGATGCTGCAAGCCGAACATTATGGCTAAATCGCCAAAATGGTGTTTTCTTTGAAGGTGCAAAAAGAGATCAACATATTTGGGCTGGAGATTTATATCCTGAATTATCTGCAGCAATTTATTCATTTAATTCATTAGAAAACGTTAAAAATAGTTTAAATTTTGTAATTGAAAATTATCCCTCTCCAACATGGTATAACGGTATTCCATCTTATAATGCGTGGTTTGTTTTAACTTTGTTAAAATATTTTGATTTAACAGGCGATATAGATGAAAAATATTTAAGTTGTATAAGTAATAATCTTTTAATGTTTAAAGAATTGATTTCTAAAAACTTTGTTCTTGTTGATCATCAATATTGGGGTTTGACATTCTTTGATTGGTCTACTTGGAATCAAAATTGCAGTTTAGTTGGTATTAAATGTTTATTTATATTTACTTTAGATAAATTAATTAATTGCCCATTTATATCAACTACTGATAAGAGTCTTGGTAAAGAGCTTTTTGATTTATTAAATAAATCATCATTTAAAGTAACTAATTCAAAACCAGTTAATTCTTTAGGTTTATTAACTGGAAAAATGGATAAAAAACAATGTATTGAGCAAATAAAGAACAATGGATGTGAAGGATATTCTGCATTCCTTTCTTATTTTATTCTTGAATCCCTTGCTCAAAATGACAATTTACAGACCGCCTTTAATTCCATGCTCGATTATTTTGGCGGTATGTTAGATGTCGGAGGAACTACTTTATTCGAAGAATTTGATATATCATGGACAAAAAATTCTTGTAAATTGAATGAGATTCCTAAAGAAAATCAATTAGATTTTCATGGGGATTTTGGTTCTGACTGTTTTACAGGTTATAGAAAATCACTTTGTCACGGATGGTCATGTGGTGTAATTCCATTTGTCCTTGAGAATATTGTTGGTCTTCATATTGAATATGGAAAAGTTATTTCCGTACGTCCTAATTTATTAAATTTAGATTATATTGAATGTTCAATTCCTTCAGTCAATGGAACAATTGAAATTTCCATTAATCATAAAAATGTAAAAGTTAGAGTTGACGATTCTTTCATCAGGAAAGGAAAAAAACTATGAAAAAACGGTTTTTAATGTTGCCTTTATTATTTGGCTTAGTTTTATCCGGCTGTAAATTTTTTGATATTTTTAATGGTGGCGGTGAAACTCATGAAGACGACACTCATGAAGATGATACGCAGGATGAAGAAGATATTCTTCCAAATGAAGCCGTTCCTAAAACATACACTTCAAATGGTGTTGATATAAGAGAATACAAGATTGTTATCTCTAACAACATAAATTCTGTTACAAATTACGCATCTAGCGAATTACAAACTTATTTTAAGAAATCTCTTGGATATGATTTGGAAATCATCACTGATTCAACTTCTGAACAAGAACATGAAATTATACTTGGAGAGTGTAATAGAACAAAAGTCTCTAATATAGATTTTGCTTCTTTAGGTGAAGAATCATTCATCATCAAAAATATTGATGATGATTTAATTATCGCCGCTAATAAAAAGAGAGGACTTCTTTATGGAGTTTATTCTTTCCTTGAAGCTTTAGGGTATAGATTTTTCACACCAACCTGCGAAAGAATCCCTGAATCAAAAGATGTTTTTGTGCCAAATTCAATAGATTTATCTTGGACTCCAAAAATGGATATGAGAGAAACAATGTTTAAGTGCGCTTGGGATCCTGCTTTTGCAGTAAAACAAAAGATTAACCATGATTTCCAACGTAGTGATCTTAAAAACACTTTAAAGTATGGTGGTTATACAGGTTATATTGGTGGAGGCAAATATTTAGTTCACACATTTAAACATTTGCTTCCATACAATACATACTATAGCGCACATCCTGATTGGTATTCCTCAAATGTTGGTTCTGCTTATTCAGGTGCAGAAAATCGCCAGCCATGTTTTTCAAATTATGATTCAATAGAAACACTTTTAGCCAATATTGATTCTTTAATTGCAACAGACCCTAATTCAAAAATTTTGTCTTTAAGTCAAAATGATGGTGGCGCTTTCTGTCAATGTAGCAAATGCATTGAAGCAGAAAAAATATACGGGAAAAGTGGCGTTATGCTTTTGTATATCAATAAAGTTGCTAAAGCTATTAAAGAAAAATACCCTGATATTAAAGTTGATACTTTGGCCTATAATTGGTCAATCGAAGCTCCAAAAGGAGGAGTTAAGGCTGAAGATAATGTCATTATTAGATTTTGTAGTGAGATGTGTCCTTTCCATGACGATGATCATAAATGTGAAAAATTGATACAAAGAGAACAATATTTCCTTGATTGGCAAGACTGCGCTAATGAATTTTCTGTTTGGACTTATCCTATTACATGGGGAAATTTATATAATTCTTGGCCAAATTATTATCAGTTAAAAGATAATATTGAATTTTATTATAAACACGGAGTTAAAGCTATTTACCAAGAAGGTTTTGCTGAAGATTCATGTGAATTTGCCGAACTCAAGGCTTACGTTTTAGCAAAATTAGCGGCTAAACCAACTATGTCTGATGAAGAATACGAATATCATATTTGTGATTTTTTAAGAGGATATTATGGAGCTGGCTGGAAGCATGTTAGAGATTATATTAAGTATGCAAATAGATCCATTTTGAACAAGATTAAAGAAAAAGGATGCCTTGATACACATGCTGGACAAGAAGACTTATTCGATTTTAAATGGGATAAGAAAACGCAAAAGTACGATATGGAGTTTATAAATAAAATGAATAGTTGCTGGAACAATGCTATGGATGCTGTTTCAAAAGATTCTGATGAATTTGCTCATGTCGAAAAATCATCCCTTCACTGGGTCTTTATCGAATTATTTTGCACTTTCGAGAAACGCTACTTAGCAGCAGATGAATTTGAAGCTGCTGAATTAGTAGAAAGAAACAAGAACTTATATCAAAACTTAAAAAAATATAATGCCATTTATAAATATGATAATTGCACGATAAATCTATATATTACTGATTTCACATCATCACCTCAATATTGGTAAAAATTATGATCGCCAAAAGCAAAGTTACTTTCAACGGAAATATCGTAAATTATTACAGCAAAATTGATGCTGATATAGTTTTTGATGCGGCTAAACAAAAGAAAAGAAATCGCACCAAAGAGTTACTTTGCATTTGGTCAGTTTTAATTCTTCCGATTATAGACTTAATTATTTTCTGGGTTTATGGAACAATTCAGTCCGTTCCGATTGCTTTTGAAGTTTATGATACATATGGCAATGTTATTAGATATGGGTTTGATAATTTTAAATACGTTTTCCAACAAATGCGAACACCAGGAAACTTATTTGTAGAGGCACTTGTAAATAATTTGAAGTATTGGACTCTTAATATAGTTGTATTAACCCCTATTAGTTTTATTATGGGATTTTTCTTATATAAGAAAATATGGGGATATAAGATTTTTAGATACGTGTTTTTCTTCCCGTCTTTACTTTCTAGTGTCATTATTTCTATTTTCTTTAAAAATATGGTTGGACCTAATGGACAAGTTCAGTTCTTCATCCAACAATTATTTGGCCAAGAAGGTATTTTGCTTCTTCGTGACTCTCGTTTCGCAATGAAAACAATGCTCTTTTATTTCTTCTATGCTCACTTGACAGGAAACCTAATTTATTGGTTGAGTGCTTTTTCTCGTATACCTGATGAAATAATTGAAGCGGCACATTTAGATGGTTTAAATGTCATTCAAGAATTTATTTATATTGTTTTCCCGATTACTTGGCCATTCCTTGCAACAATGTTGATGCTTATGTTTACAGGTATTTTAACTACTAATGGTGCAACACTTTTGTTAACGCAGGGTGCATATGGTACATATGATCTAGGCTATTTCGAATATGTTTTAACTGTTTCTGGAACAAAATCAGATCAGGCGTTATCAGGCGTTATTGGTTTATTAAAAGGAGTTATAGTCTTGCCATTTACGCTTCTAATTAATCACTTTGTAAGCAAGATAGAACCAGTAAGGTATTAGAGTTATGAAAACAAAAATAAAAAGATCTCCTAATTCTAGAATTAGAAAAAGTCCATTTGAACTTGTTATTTTTGGTTTTGTTTTCCTATTATTCTTCATTTATGCTGCAATGCTTTTTTACCCACTTATTTGGGGCTTAATTTCCTCGCTTAAATCATTTAAAGACTACTCAGATTCTCCGTTTACATTCCCAAGCGTTCTTAGAATCGATAATTATATTAAGGCTGTTAAAACCATTTCCTCCGAAGGAATGACATTTACTCAAATGTTATGGAATTCTATTTGGTTTGCGGTTGGAAGCGCCGTAATTCATATGGAATTTACATCCGCATATGCGTACGTACTTAATAAATATAATTTTAGAGGGAAGAAATTCCTTTATGGATTGTGTTTATTTATGATGTCTGTCCCAATTGGTGCAACGTTTATTTCAACATATAGACTTATGTACGGACTCCATCTTACAAATTCATATTTAATTCTTTTAACTGCAATTAATGTTTATGGAATGAAGTTAATTATGTGTTATTCATTTTATAACAATATATCTAATGCTTATGTTGAGGCTGCTCAAATTGACGGAGCAGGATTTTATACAATTTATTTTAAGGCCATGAGACCACAAGCAACTCCGATTCTTGTAACTCTTATTATTCTTGAATTCATTGCTAAGTGGAACGATTACATGGGTCCTTTACTTTACTTAAGTAAAATGCCGACTCTTGCTACTGGTTTATATAAATACCAATCAATTGTTGAATGGTCGGGAAATTATCCAGTTTTATTTGCTGGAATATTTATTTGTACATTCCCGTTATTCATAATATTTATTTTCTTTTCAAACAAACTTATGGAAAACATCTCTATTGGTGGCTTAAAAGGATAGGAGGAAAAACTATGAAAAAGATTAAGTTACTTTTACTTCCATTAATCGCATGTGGTGCAATATCATGCGGAGTGCAATTTAATGATGACGATGAGGAAGATGGAAAAGGACAATATGTTCCTAGCGAAACAATCCAGCCAGATACTTCTGTAAACGGTTCTTTAAACATCCGTTTCTTCAAAAAAGGTTTTGGCGAAGAATGGTTAGGCAATGCAATCGATGCATTCAAAATTAAGTATCCAAATGTAAAAGTTGATAAGTCATATTCAGTTCGTCCAGATGATATTTATGGTCAAATTGTTGGTGGTATTGAGGATAAGTATGATCTTTACATGACTGAAGCAAGTATTATGGATTATCGTAGTTTATTCGTAAGTCTTGACGATGTTTATGAAGCTAATGCTACTGATGAATCAATTAAAATCAAGGATAGAATTGAAGAATCATATTTTGAATCATGCAGTGATGAAAATGGACATTTCTATACGATACCAGCTTACTGTGGTGCGTACGGATTTGCTTATAATCGTGAATACGTTAGTGATTCTCAAATCCCTGTTACTACAGACGAATTAATTAGTTTATGTAATCAAATTAAATCACAAGCTGCTACTCCTCTTGTATATTCTGGTGGTGATAGTTCAGTCTATTTAAACTTCCTTTATTCTTCTTTGGCAGCACAATATGAAGGAAAAGAAGCTTATACGAAAGCTCAATATGGTAGAGTTTGGAATGGCACTAAATACACAACAGATGTTAGTTCAGCCTATCTTGATGGTCATCTTAAAGCAGGTAAAGTACTTGAAGACCTATATTGGGGTGATAAATTTGCATCAAGTCAATGCACTGGTTATAACGCAAATGCTGCTCAACTAAAGTTGTTACAACCTGGGACAGCAATGATGTTTGTCGGAAGTTGGCTTATGACTGAGATGGAAACCGCTATAAAAAACTATGGAGTCAATGTAAATGATTATGGAATGTTTAAAGCTCCTGTCATTTCTGCAATTAGAGAAAAATGCCCTTCAATTGAAAATGATGCTGAATTATCTGCGTTAATTAAGTCAATTGATAACGGAGGAACATCTCTTTCCGGTACAGGATTTGAAGTTAGTCAAGCCGATTTTGATCATGTTAAAAAAGCTAGAAATTTTGTTTATGTTGGTTCTGAAGGATCAAGATTTGTTATAACAAAGAAAGGTAAAAATCCTGAATTAGCAAAATTATTCCTCAAATTTTATTATTCTAAATTTGGTATTGATGCAGTAAATCAAGCAAAAGCAGGTAATTACGTTCCAATTAAAGCCGCTAATACGGATTTAGAAAAATATAACAACAATAAATTCTTAAAGGATGCTTACAAGATTCTTTCTCAAAGCGACAAATTCTTTAATATTCCAGCTGCAAAACAAGCTGTATCTCCATATTTGTATATGGATTCAAATTATGAGAATAAATTTGGGGCATCAAATCCAGCGGATAGAAGAACTGCCCAAGAATTATTTGATGCTAAGAAAACTGCATGGACTGCAGACGGCAACAAAAAATACAAATACGAAATGGATCGTAAAGGTTACTCCCTTGATTAAGAGTAAATTTTAAAAAGGAGACTAAATTATGAAAAAGAAGTCACTATTTACTTTATTAATTGTGTCGATGCTAGGATTAACTTCATGTAGTTTATCAGAAGTAAAAAACTCAATTAGTCAGAGTTGGATTGGGCAAAATATTCTTCATCCAATTTTAGATTTTATTCGAGGCAATGAAAGTGGTAAAGATAGTTCAAAAACAAGTACTCTTGGAATTGTAACCGATTTAAAATTTGCTTCTAGTGCAGGTCAAGTTGAATGGTCAAGTGTCACTGGAGCTACAGAGTATGAATACACAGTTGATAACAAACTTTTTGCTAAAACTAGTGAAACATCCTTAAACATTTTTGATGTTGTTAAAGATGTTTCAGTCACAGAACTTAAAGTTAGAGCTGTTAACGGAGATAAAGTTGGTGATTTTTCATCTTTATCATTTACCACTAAAAAACTTGCAACTCCAAATAAAGGGAAACTTGCAGTTGATGAAAAAACTCATGAAAACATAATTGTTTGGGATGCAGTTGAAGAAGCTTCGTCATACTTGGTCTCTGTAAATGACAAGAACTTTGTCACTTATCAAACAAATGAATTTAAAGCATCAACAACTGGTGACTATTACATTAAAGTTAAATGTAAAGCTTATGTTAAAAATAGACAAATCGTTTATCTTGAATCGGACGTTTCTGAAAAGAGTGAAACTTTGTCATATATTCCAGGACCAACGCTTTCCCTTTATGCTTTGAATCAAATTTCTTGGTCGTCTGGATATGAATTTGACTCTTATAATGTTTATATTGATGGTGTAAAAGCTAGAGAAAACGTTAGTTCTCCATTAGATTTAGTAACAGGCGAAAATCCTATCATAACTAAAACTGGAGAATATAATATTCAAATTGAAGCTATTAAAAACGGTGTTTCTTATTGGAGTAACGTCCAAGAAGAGGTTGGTACTTCAAATATTAATCCTGGAGAAATCTATTCTTTTGATAATAGAAAATTTAATCGTGTTGTACCTTCTCAACAAGATCCTGGATGGGTTGTTAGTAACGAACAAGCACATAGTGCCCCTTATTCTTTATATCTTCCAACCCAAACTCAAGTAAATTTACAAAAATATGCCGCAAGTGGTATTAATGATATTGATTTTAGAGATATCACAAAAGCATCATATTGGGTTTATATTCCAGAAGTTCCTGGTTATAGTGAATCAACAATTTCAACAAAATATTTACCTAAAATAATTTATGATGGGTGGGGAGCTTCTGCTGAACACGAAAGAGCAACTTCTCGTCCAAAAGAAGCAAGTGTTACTATTGGTGAATGGTGCCAAGTACATTTTGAAGTTGAATTACAAAATGAACAAATTCTTATTTTTGGACCTGGTTCAAAAATTACAATTGGTGAAGAAGAATTCTACATTCCAATGTATATTGACGATATTTGTTATGATGAACTTTTGCCAATCTCAGTGAATGAAACTAGTCCGGAATTAAAATATGATTATAAATTTAGATATGATTTTGATTTATGTGGTGGCGCATGGTCAAATAAACCATTAAGATTCCATTTTAATGATGATGGTTCATCTAAACTTTTACCTCCAAACGATAATTATGTAGATGAAGCTGATTTAACAAGCGCTTTTGCAAATCAAAGTGTTGAAATCTCGATGGATATTTGCGGAACTGCTGATCCAGATGGCACAGTTAGTGTTGGTTTTGGTGCATTTGATCAAGACAAAAAGTTAACTGGCATGTTTGAGCCAATTAAACGCAGTGATATTTCTACTCTTGAATATCACACTGTATCTTTCTTAGCAGATTTAGATGAACATGGTGATTTCTACACAACAATTTATGAATACGCTAAGGATGAAAATGAATCTTTAACTGTATTTGCAAGAAACGTTAAATGTGAAGAAAGTAAATATTCAACTGGAACTTTAGTTCCTAAGCACGCAAATGTTAATAATACTTACGTTTCAGTATTAGCTATTTCAACTAATCTTGAAGCTGGTAGTGATGTTGAAGTAACAATGGATGTTGCGGTTAAAACAACCGGAGATTATTCTGAACTTAGAACTGCTGGATTATTATGGAGCACAGGAACTCCTAGATATACAAGGATTCTTTCAAACGCTGAGTTAAAAGAAAGCAATGATTTTAGAAGCGTTACTTTCCACACTAGAGTATTAAATACATCGGAAATCAATTTCCATGATGGAGAAAGTGGTTACACCCATTCATTTGAAGGAAACTACATTCTTGTTTATTTGCATGGACATTTATCAACTGATTTCTTCTATTATAAGAATGTTAATGTTGAACAAATTGGTTCATTAAATCCATCTGGTGATAATAACGTTGGTGCTGATATGTATTATCAAAGCATCGGTGTTTTAAAAACAAGTTTACCAGTTGCTACTTTAGTCAACGTCGAAATGGATGTAAAAACGGATGGAACATTCAATGACTACTCTGGAATTTATTGGGTTGATTCTGTTTACACTGTCGATGGTGGCGAAGTTAAAGATAAGACTAATATAGCATCTTCTGCTTTAGGAGAGGAATGGCATCATATTTCATTTGATGCAAGAGTTAGAAATTTTGCTAACTTTAGATTTAATTCTTCCTTCCCTATTGTTGATACATCTAATGAAGGAAATGGTGTCTATCTTATTTCTAGAAATAAGTCTGTATTTTCAATGTGTTATAAAAATGTATCATTTAACGTCTTGAATGAATCACTTACTCCTGCTGGTGATAACGGAAATACTAACGATACTTATTACCAAAGTATTGCTGGATTAAAGACTACTTTAGAAGTAGGAACAACAGTCGCCGTTGAAATGGACGTTAATGTTACTGGAGAGTTTAATTCTTATTCAGGTATTTACTGGGTAGATTCTGTTTATTCAGTTGCTGGTGGTGAATTAAAAGATAAAACCGAAATTACAAGTTTAATTAATAATGGCGAAACTGGTTGGCATCATGTCTCATTTTTAGCAAAAGTTAATAACTTTGAGAATTTGAGATTTAATTCCAGTTTCCCAATTTTTGATACATCTAACTCTGGCAATGCTGTCTATCTCATTGCAAGAAACAAATCAGTCGATGCATTTGACTATAATAATGTCACTTTAACTCCAGTAGAATCTTTAATTCCTGCCGGAGATAATGGAAATACATCTAATACTTATTATCAAAGCATTGCTGGATTAAAGACTGATTTTGCAGTTGGCACAATGCTAACTGTTGAAATGGATGTTTACGTTACCGGAACATTCGATACATATAGTCGTATTTATGCTGCTGATAGTGTTTATTCAGTTGCTGGTGGCGAATTAAATGCTAAAACTGATATTACAAGCGTTATTAATAACGGAGAAAGCGGATGGCACCATGTTTCATTTAACGCATTTGTTAGAAACTTTGAAGCATTAAGATATAACTCAGCTTATTCTGTTTATGACACTTCTAGTATCGGTAATGCTATTTATTTAATAGCAATGAATAAATCAGCTGATTCATTTGCTTATAAAAATGTAACTTTAACTCCAGTCGATACTTTAATTCCTGCAGGAAATAACGGAAATACTAAGGATACATATTACCAAAGTATTGTTGGATTAAAGACCAATTATGAAGTTGGCACAAAAGTTATTGTAGAAATGGATGTTTATGTTACAGGAACATACAATTCCTATAGTGATATTTTTGTTGCTGACAGTGTTTATTCAACTGCTGGTGGCGAATTAAATGGAAAAACCACAATTACAAGCATAATTAATAATGGTGAAACAGGATGGCATCATGTTTCATTTAACGCTACTGTAAGGAATTTCTCTGCTTTGAGAAGAAATTCATCTTATCCAGTTTTCGATACATCTAGTTATGGTAATGCTGTTTATTTACTTTCAATGAATAAATCTGCAGATTCATTTGCTTATAAGAATGTTTCTTTTACTGCAATTAAGTCAATGACGCCTGCTGGCGATAACGGAAATAGTGCTGATAGATACTATCAAAGCATTTCTGTTTTAGAAACTGATTTAGAAGTTGGCACATTAGTTACTGTAACAATGGATATAAAAATTACTGGAACATTTAATCAATATTGTTCGATTTATGCCGTAAATACTGTATGGAGTAATAATGTGCGTAATGAAGTTACATCAATTATGTCACTTCTTGATACATCTGACACAAGTAGTTGGCAAACAATTACTTTTGAAGCATATGTTAGGAACTTTGACTTACTTAGACAAAGTGCTAACCATCCAGAATTCGATACTTCAAGTTATGGTAATGGTGTTTATCTTATTGCAAATAACAAAACAGCAAATTCATTTGATTTTACAAATGTAGTTATTACGGCAAAAGCCTAGTAAAAAAGGAGGACTTATTATGAAATTTAACAAAGGTTTAGTTGCGCTTGCTTCGACATTAGCCACAGCACTCGCAGTAGGAGTTGCTGCTATTAACAATAATTCCCCTTTTAAAAGAACAGCATTTGCTGAAACAAGTTTATCAACGCCATATAGTATTCTTTTAGATCATGATTGGGGTTATAACAAAGAATCAGTAAAAGATATAACTTCTAGGTTGAATAATAACTTTACTATTGGCTTTTCAAATGATGGTGACAATTTTAATAGTGCTACATCAAACACTGCTTTTAGCACAACAAGCAATGGTGAATACATCTATAACGTCACCGTTTTAAATGGTGTTTCTGAGGTTTATGTTAAAGGTACTAGTAGTAATTCAAATGCATATTTAACAATTTATACTCACTATTATCGACAAACTGAATGTGTAGATGATAGTGTAACTGTTGAAGGAACATTAAATAACATTATTTCTTTTGAACCAACAAAATATTTTACTATTAAATTTGAAGGAACGGTTTCTATAGAATCAATAGAAATTGGCTATACATGTAGCGTACCAGATGATCCTAATTTATTTATGAAATCTGGAGGACAAAACACAGACGGTAATGGTTTATTCCAATCAATGACAGGGTTACAAAGTAATCTTCCGGTAGGAACGCCTGTAACTGTTGAAATGGATGTTTCTGTTACCGGGACTTTTGATAACGTGTCTTGTGAAATTTACTGGGTAAATAATGTCTGGTCAACTTCTGGTGGCGAAAGTGATAAAGATAGAACGAGTATTAAAACTATAATCATTGATGGTTCAGAAGGATGGCATCATATTAGTTTTGAAGCTACAATCAGAAATTTCCCAAATTTAACATACAATACGAAATACGTGACTCAAGATACATCTGAATTTGGAAATGCTGTTTATCTTATCGCTATTACACATGGCACATTAGATTCTTTTAACTATAAGAATGTTGAAATTACACAAAACGCATTAACTCCAGCTGGCGATAATGGTAATAATGCTGATAAGTACTATCAAAGTATTACTGCATTAGAAACTGATTTAGAAGTTGGCACAAAAGTTATTGTAGAAATGGATGTTTATGTTACCGGAACATACAATTCTTATAGCGATATTTTTGTTGCTGACAGTGTTTATTCAACTGCTGGTGGCGAATTAAATGGAAAAACCACAATTACAAGCATAATTAATAATGGTGAAACAGGATGGCATCATGTTTCATTTAACGCTACTGTAAGGAATTTCTCTGCTTTGAGAAGAAATTCATCTTATCCAGTTTTCGATACATCTAGTTATGGTAATGCTGTTTATTTACTTTCAATGAATAAATCTGCTGATGCATTTAGTTATAAAGATTTTACCTTCAATCCGTATAAATCTTTAATTCCTTCAGGAGATAATGGCAATAGTAATGATAGGTATTATCAAAGTATAGCCTGTTTATCAACTGACTTTGTAGTAGGCACACAAGTCACTATCGATATGGATGTTTATGTTACCGGAACATACAATTCTTATAGCGATATTTTTGTTGCTGACAGTGTTTATTCAACTGCTGGTGGCGAATTAAATGGAAAAACCACAATTACAAGCATAATTAATAATGGTGAAACAGGATGGCATCATGTTTCATTTAACGCTACTGTAAGGAATTTCTCTGCTTTGAGAAGAAATTCATCTTATCCAGTTGCTAATACTTCCGATTATGGTAATGGCGTTTATTTACTTTCAATGAATAAATCTGCTGATTCATTTAATTATGCGAATGTGGAGATTGCTGCAATCGCAAAATCTGGTGGTGCTAACTCAAAGGGAAATGGTTTTTATCAAAGTATCGCAGGTTTATCTACGGATTTAGCGGTTGATACAGATGTAATTGTTGAAATGGATATTAAAATTACTGGTACTTTTAATGAATGGAGTGCTTTTCTTTGGGTGAACAGCATTTATTCAAATAATGCAAGAAATGATGCACCATCAATTGCTTCTCTCGATTTAAGTGATACGACAAATTGGCAACATATTACATTTAATGCAACAGTTAGAAATTTTTCACTCTTGAGATTTAGCGTAGAATATACAGAAACTTCTACAACCGAATTTGGAAATGCTGTATATCTTATTACTCAAAACAAATCTGCTGATGCATTTATGTATAAAAATGTTTCTGTCGCTACAGATGTTCAAAGAAGTAAGATTGTTATTCCAAACTCAGAAATTAATGACTCTTCTTCTCCCACGTGTCACGCAGCAAACATTTTAAAAGATTGTCTTAGTGAAAGTGATATTAATCTTGAAATCGTTTCAGATGTTACGCCGACTGCTGAATATGAAATTGTTTTAGGTTCCACAAATAGATTTGCTTCTACTATTAATAATCCAGAGTCATATAAACTTGTAAAGCATCAAAATTCATTACACATCGATGCCATGAATAAACGCGGCATTATTTATGGTGTGTATGCATGGTTGGAAAGTGTAGGATTTGATTTTTATACTAAAGACGTCTTTAAAGCACCAAACAAATCAGAAATTAAAATTACCAATATCAACGAAACACATCATCAATCTTTTGAATACAGAGAACTTGTATACAAGGATAGTTATGATGTTGATTGGTCAGTTTCTCAAGGGTTAAATGGTTTAGTTGGCAGAACTGAAACAAACAATAATATTAAAGAAGAACAATATGGTGGATACTTTGGTTATATCAATAGTAACGCAAATGTTCATACCCTTATTGGCAACTCCTCAAATACAGGTACAGCGCTTATTAATCAGGTTCATTTAGACATTAATGGTAATTATTATCATCCTGAATACTTTTCTGTTGATAAAAATGGTGATCCATATGTAACTAGTAGTGCTAACGATAACTATAAGAATGCTCAAGTTTGTTTTTCAAGTGAGGGTGCTCTTAATCTTGCTAAAACATATCTAATCTATAAAATACAAAATTACAAAGCAGGCATTTATGCTCCTGGTATTAACGGAACATATGACGGTCAATCATCTCGTTATTTAGTTTCATTGATGGATAATGACAATATTTGTCACTGTGATGATTGTGAAGCGCAATATGCTCAATACGGAGTATCAGGTACATGGTTACGTTGGGTCAACGAACTTGCTAGACATGTTAAAACTAGTGGTCACAATGATATTCAAATTGAAACACTTGCATATCACGAAACCAAAGAACTTCCTCTTGGTGGAATAGTTCCGGAAGACAATGTTACCATCAGATTTTGTTCTGACTTTGGTGGTTGTATTGCTGATAGAAATAATTCATTAGATTTAGAAGAAGAGCAAGCTTTACTGGATGGATGGACCGACATATGTGATAGTGTCTATGTATATTATTATTCAAATAATTACCGCAATTATATGAATGTTTATCCAAACTTTGATGATATTTACTATAACTTAAAATATTTGGAAGAAGTTGGCGTAAAAGGTGTATATGTTGAAGGATTTCTTAGAAATAATGGCGAATTTGGTGAATTAAGAAGCTTTTTAATTGCAAAAATGCTTCAAAATCCAGCAATGTCATATTCAGAATATACTTCCTTAATTAATGATTTTTGTAATTGTTATTATGGAGCTGCTGGTCAATATATTCTTTCATACATAAGCGAAGCTAAAAATAATTTGACAGGTGAAATCCGTTCAAGTGCAGATTATGACGCTGGCAAACAATTTAGTTTTACTCCTATATTTAAAAATAATTGTGAAAGCTACTGGGATGCCGCGGAAAATGCGGTATCTGGAGATTCGATATTATTAAATCGTGTCCAAAAATCTCGTCTCCATTGGACATTCACAATGCTTATGAATTATGAATCTTCTTATTCCACATCAGATTATGAAACTGCAACTTATGCATTAGCAAATAAAATGAATAATCTAAATGTTAAATGTGTTAGAGGTAATGCATCAATTGGCATATCCAACCAACATGGTTTAACTCAATATCGAGGTGTTAATCCTCAAAATTGGGATGTTCAAACTAATTGGTATGGTGAGGTCGCTGATTAAAATATAAATTTTTTTAGAATAATTTATTATAAAACTTTAAGCATATGAAAAACTATTTTAGAATTGGAGAACATCTAACTAACATTTGTATTAACAACCTTAATATAAATGAGTTTTCAATATGCATTCCTTCCTGCGGAGCGTTTTTAGGTCCAAGTGGTGCCGACGAATATATTAAAAAAGGCGCTCGAATTATCCAGGAATATATCTTTAAATTAACTGGATATCATCTACCAATATATTTAGATTCTTATCCTTTAAGCACTAAAGGAAGAATAATCATTGGCGATTGTTTTTCTAGTGTTAAAGGAAAAGAAAAATATGATTGCGATGAGTATCATTTCTATTTAAAAAATAATATTTTGTCATTTAATGGCGGAAAACGTGGTTTACAATATGGCATTTATACGTTTTTAGAAAAATATCTAGGTTTAAGATTCTTTTCTACAGATGTTGAAAAAATCAAATATCAAAAAAGAATAAACTTAAGTGATTTTGAAGAAAGATTTAATCCACCATTTGAATATAGAGAGATATGTGACTGGAATGCCTGGGATCCAGATTTTTCAGTCAAATCAAAGATTAATGGAAATTTTGTTAGGAAATTAAGACCTGAAGATGGTGGTTCTGTTGGATTTGCTGGTGGTTTTGATGGTTTAGTCCATACATTTTCTAAATTAGTCAAACCCGCAAAATACTATAAAGAAAATAAAAATCTTTATGCTTTTGATGGAAAAGTGAGAAATCCTAATGGCCTTTGTCTATCAAATCCTGAAACAGTTGAAATCATAACAAATGAAGCTATTGAATGGCTTAACAATGAAAACGACCCTTCATTAATTTCTATTTCTATTAATGATGCAAATATGACTTATTGTAGATGCGAACATTGTAAGAAGTTATTAAATGAAGGTTATAACGATACTGATTTATTAATCGATTTTGTGAACAAAATAAGTCGCAAAATCCATAATATTTTTCCAAAAGTTTTAGTGGAAACACTTATTTATCATGAGATGGTGACTCCACCAAATAAGATTAAACCTGATGATGATATTGTTATAAGATATTGCCCTCATGCTGTTAGAAAAATGAGCATAGAAAATGCTGGAAAATTATATTTAAAGAATAATGATCCAAAATTAAAACAATCTTATCAAACACTTAAAACTATTGAAGAATGGTCAAAAATGACCAAAAAGATGTATATTTGGGATTATCCATATAATTATGGATTGACAAATGTTATTTTCCCAATTTGGCCATCTCTTTTAGATAATATTAAGTTCTTTTTGAAACATAATGCTAAAGGGATCTACATTAATGGTGCAAGTGACAGTGCAAACTTTAATGAACTTGAAATTTATTTACTCGCTAAAATTATGTTCAACCCGTTAATGAGCAAAGAAGAGTATCAACAACATATCCTAGATTTTTTAGAAGGATATTACGGAAAAGGCTATGAATATATTAAAGAATATATGGATTTATCATTAGAACTCTCGAATGAATATGTTTATTCAAGTTTTGATCCATATGTGATTATTCCTAAAAAGAACAGTGATCTTTATATTTCAAAAGGAAGAGAACTATTAAATAAAGCTTTAGCTTTATCTCACGATCACGGAGAGAAAGATAGGATTAGAAAACTGAAATTAACTATTTCTTATTATGATTTATTTGCGAACCAAGAACAAGCATATAAATCTGGTAATAAGCAACTAGTTAATCAATATGTTAAAAAATACAAGGAACTTTATTGCAATTCACTTAAATATGGAATTTCTAGAATTGCTGAAAATATCTTTTTGCCAGTAGTGAAAAACTTTAAACAACCTATAAATGAAACTATTTTCTGGGAACTCAATGGAAAAGCCTATCAGGATAGAAATAACGAAAATTATTCTCGAAAACTATACATCTTAATTCCAGTTGATGGACAACTTGGTGAAAAGAAAGATTTAGAAATTCTTTGTAAAACCAATAACGAAAACAAAAATGGTTTCATTAACACTTATCTAGATGGTAAGTTCGTCAGTAGCGGAATAAATCCTAACTGGTCAAAATTTAAAGAATATCAAAAGATAAAATTAAGCGGCACCATAACAAACGCTTATAAAATAAGCGAACAATTTAATGTGCCATTAAATAGTCTATTCTTGAAGTTTATTCCAATTGAGCAAAAAGGAATATTTGTAGAGATGAACGAAATGGACGCTGGAGCATATATAACATTTAAAGAAATCGAGTAATTTAAAACTATGAAAATAAACAATTTTACACTTAAAGTCAAAGGACTAAAAAAAGAATATAAGTTCCTTCAAATTACAGATTTACATCTTTTAATTCAAGATGAAGATTTTTCAAAAGAGAAATCTGAAGTTTATGCAAGAAGAGAAAAAATCCATTTCACTCGCAATGGTACAAAACCTCAAGAGAAATTAACTGAAATGATGGATTATGCCGCAAAGAACAATTTAATGCCAATTTTTTCTGGGGATATTTTAGATTTTCCATCCAAAGCTAATTTTGCCTTTTTTGATAAAGAGCTTTCTAAAGTGAAAAATTATTTCTTTGTATTAGGTAATCATGATTGGACTTACATGGATAAATATCAAGGCCTGATTGAAGAAGATGATTACCGTTCTAAAAAAACTTTTGATAAGTACTATCATCTTTTTGATAAATACGTAAAAGATGGATCGTTAAATACTCAAAAAATGGAATTTGATGATCTTATTATATTTGGTCTTGATACACATGATAGCCATATTGACAATGAACAAGTTCAATATTTTAAAGAATTAATTAAGTTAAATAAGCCTGTTTTAGTTGTAGGGCACGCACCATTTTTTGAAGAAGGAATGGACGAAGTTTTTCAAGCATTTGCACCTGGCTACTTAAAGAAAGTTGCTTTCGGTCAAAAAGACATGCCTATGGGAGAAAATGAGAAAAACTTTAAAGAATTGCTTGTTAATCCTAAAAACAATATTGTTGCCTATTTATGTGGACATGCTCATGTATCGATAAATAATAAAATTGGTGGAATAGTTCCTCAATTTTTACTTGGAGGCTCCTACGAGGGTGAAGTAAACGAATTTACCCTTGTTCCAGAAAAATAATATGCCTAAAGTTTCCATTAAGAATCTCACTGTTTCATATAACAATATCAAAAAAGTAACTACTACTGTTATTGATAATCTTTCAGTAAATTTTCCTAAAGGAAAAATAAGCGTTATTATTGGAGCATCAGGTTCAGGAAAGACAACTTTAATCAAGGTTATAACCGGTATACTTTCTCCAGATAGTGGGAATGTTTTATTTGATGATTTAGTTACTACTTATCTTCCTCCAAAAGATAGAAATATTTCATATGTAGATCAAAATTTAGTACTTTATCCGAAAATGAATGTTTTTCATAACATAGCATTTCCTCTTGAAGTTCAAAATATATCAGTAGAAGAAATTAAGCAAAGAGTGTATGAAATTGCCGAATTTTTCAATTTAAAATCTTTATTAACTAGAAAAATTAAAGAATTATCAATCGGACAGGCTCAAAGAGTGCTTCTTGCTAAGGCAATGATTAAAAAACCTTCTTTGTATATTTTTGATGAGCCTTTTTCTAATTTGGATAAGCCTTTATCACATACTTTAACGATTGAATTAAAAAAGATTTTTAATAAAAACAATGACACTGTTATTTTCATTTCGCATGATATACAAGATGCCATTGCTATTGCAGATTACATTTATGTAATGGAAGAAGGTAAAATAATTGCCCATGATGAGCCAGTCGCTTTATTAAAGAGTAAAAACAAAAAGGTGCAAGCTTATTTTAAGGATTTATATGAAACTATATAATCAAGACGATTTAAATCTATTACTTAAAAAGACAAAAAAGTCTTTTAATCTTTTTGTAGTTTTTGTGATTTTAGCAACTATTTCTTTTACGTGCTTTATTATTTTTTCGTTTTATGAAAAGAAACTTCTTTTCCAACTATTAGGTTCTTTCGTTACGTTAGTTTTCACTGTTTTTTCAATATATTTCATTGATAGATCATTGTTTTTTAAACGAATTGCTACTGAATATTTAAATATCTTTAAAGAAAAAGGCGAATCTAGAAAAGCTCTTATAAGTGTAATTAAAGAAAAACCAATAACTTTATCTGATAAATCTAACGTATATGAAATCACTTGTTTAATAGATAAAAAACCAAGAGTTTTATATTTGTCTTCACTTTTTGAAAACGATTTAAAAAAAGATAAGACTTACAAAATCTTAATCGCCTTTAATTATATTAAGGAATATTATGAAGAAGCTTAGTTTTTCACTTAAGAATCATATTACGCATCGACTATATTTATACATATTGGCGGTTATTTTAATTCCTGCCGCTCTTACGTATGGAATCATTTTAAAAACTAATCCAAAACCTGAAGAAATGTTTACTGTTTTTGTTGATGCTAACATAAACGATTCAGAAGCTTTTAAATCATATATAAAACAAAATACGGACGAAAAAGATAAAGAAACAACAATTTATTCTCATCTTAGTTCAATGAATACATATGATGTTGTTTATCAAACTCAAGGACTTAATAGCGATATATTAATTCTCTCTGAAAACGGATTTAAAAATGATTATGCCGCCAACTTAGTCGAAATAAATGATGAAAATTCATATTATTCAATAACAAACAAAATGGTAGAAGATAAACATTTCGGGATTGAAATTTTTGACGGAAAAGACGGATATTTAAAAGACTACATTAAATATAATGATGGAATTAAATATTATATATTTATTAATAATGGAAGTGTTCACACTAAAAATTTTAAAAGTGATGGAACCACTGAGGAAATCTTTAAATTACTAGGGGCAATTTATGGCTAGAAAGAGTAAGAAAGTTGAGATCAAATTAAATAAAAAAGACTTTGATGCCTCTACTTTGCCAACCACAAGAAAGGCTCAATTTAAAGATATTTTAACTCATGAATTTAAGACCCTTCTTTTATTGGGAATGTGGTTAGTTATTTTCTTTATTCCATTTTTATTAGTTGAAAGTTTTTCAAACATGTTCATGTACACTTATTTAGAACAAAATATAGTGTCTATGACAGAAGAAGAAACTAAATCTTTTGAATTACTTTTTACATTAGTAAAAGAAAGTTCTTTAGTCTTTACTTTCATGATTTTCTCTATCGGAGTAGCAGGTTGCTTAAGAATAATCAGAAATTTAGTTTATGGAGAAGTTATTTTCTTCAAAAACGATTTCATCTTAGGAATTAAAAAATATTGGAAGCTTGCCTTATTATGTGGTTTCTTATTTGGATTATTCAAAGGTGCGACTAACATTTTAGTTACTTTGGTTAGAAATTATGGAAGTGGAGATTATTTATATTTATTCTCGGGTTTTACATTGGGATTTTTCTATATCTTAATTGTTCCATTTATATTCTTTATCATCTCTTTATTAATGACATATGAATTAACATTTGCTCAAACAATTAATGCATCTATTAGATTCACATTTTCTAATTTACTTGTTTCTTTAGCCTTTTCTGGTGTCTTATTCGCGTTAATGTTCATCTGGTACATTAATATATTATTAATTATAAATATAATACTTTTAGTATTAATGTTATTTATTGGTCCCATTTATATTTTACTTTGGCATTTATATGTCACATCCAAGTTTGACAAATACATAAACGAAAAACAATTTCCTACTATTTATAAAAAAGGTTTAGCAAAAGGAGAATAAACTATGTCTACTTTATCACTGAAAAACATTAATAAGGTTTATCCAAATAACGTTCAAGCGGTATTTGATTTTAACCTCGAAATCAAAGACAAAGAATTTATTGTTTTTGTCGGTCCATCTGGATGTGGAAAATCTACCACATTAAGGATGATTGCTGGACTTGAAGAAATTACTTCTGGTGAACTTTATATCGATAATCGACTTGTTAATAGTGTAGTTCCTCAAGAAAGAGGAGTCGCAATGGTTTTCCAAAATTATGCTCTTTATCCACATATGACTGTTAAAGACAACATTTCATTTGCACTTAAACACTGCAAGATGGATATGCCAGTATTAGAGGAAAATGAAAAATATAATGAATTGACTGAAAAAATTAAAGTTTTATTCAAACAAATTGATAATATCGATAAAAAAATTAACAAAAAAGATGCTGATGAATCTTTATTTGTAGAAAGAGACAAAGTTTATAAAGAAGCTACTTTACTTTTAGAAGAAAGAGAAAAATATGTTAAACAAGTAATCGGTAAAGATGAATTAAGAGCAAAAAGAGTTTCTTTAACCATAAAACAATTAGAAAAACGTATTGCCATTATGGAGAAAGATCTTGCTAAAAAAGAAAATCAACTTTTAAAAGTTGAAGGGAAGACTGACTTTAAAGATAATAAGGAAAAAGAAACGCATTTAAAAACTGTCGAAAATTTCAATAGTAGTATTAAGGTTATCAAAACTGGTATTGCTGAAAGAAAAGAACGCCTTGAAGTTTTGCGAGCTGATTTAGAATTCTTAGAAAATAATGATGTTCCTCTTGTAGAAAGACGAAAAATGAAAGGACATGAAATCTACAAAGAAGTCTATAACGCTGTTGAAATTCTTGATTTAAAGAAATATTTATATCGTAAACCAGCTGCTTTATCTGGCGGACAACGTCAAAGAGTTGCGTTAGGACGAACAATTGTTCGTCATCCAAAAGTTTTCTTGATGGATGAGCCATTATCCAACTTGGACGCTAAACTTAGAGTTCAAACTAGAAGTGAGATTTCGAAAATTCATAAGCGTGTTGGCGCAACAACTGTCTATGTTACTCATGACCAAACAGAAGCTATGACAATGGCTGATAGAATCGTAATTATGAAAGATGGATGGATTCAACAAATTGGCACACCTAAAGAAGTTTTCTCTGATCCTATAAATGTTTTTGTGGCAGGATTTATTGGAAATCCTCCAACTAATTTCATAAATGCTAAGTATGAAAAAGGAAAATTAGTATTTGGCGAGAACATCTCTATTAACATTAATAATGAAGATAAAGAAATTTTAAAAGATTACGATGGAAAAGAACTTATTTTAGGTGTTAGACCTGAAAATATTTATCTTTCAAAAGATAATTCAATTAAAACAAAGTCTGAAGCTTTTAAATTAAGATGTGAATTCGTTGAATTATTAGGTTTTGAACTTGCCGTTTATTTCAAAAATGAAGATCATGACATCATTATGAAAATTCCAAGTGATAATAAAGTTCAACCAGATGATTTGGTCGAAATTTGTTTTGATAAAAATAAGCTTATGTATTTTGATAAGGAAAGCGAAAAAAGAATTAAATAAAATGAAAAATAAAGGATTTGTTACAATTCCAACTGATTCAACGTTTATTGAAGGCACGAAGAAGTACCTTGAATTTTGGGGTGCCGATGCTGTAAGAGATTGTGATGGTGTTTCTTTGCCTTTAAAGGCAAAAGATATTTTTGGATGTGATGTCTATAAAGCATATTTTATTGTTAGAGAAGATCACGAATATGCGAAAAATCATCCAGAATATTTACAAAATGTTGCGTTAATTACAGATAGAAAAACCGCTTTTGGAAATGAACTTGAAATCGATTTGCTTGATAATTTATTTAAAGAAGCTTTGGAAATAAATCCTTATAAATATAAAGTTTTTTGGCAAGTCTACGACAGAACAATTGGTAAAGAAATAAAAACTTGGGAATATTTGGGAAATAACATTGTTAAAATTTTCAATACAATTCCTTATCACGAATACACTGTTAATTTCTTTGCAAAAAATATTTGGGATCCAGTTCAAATATATAATTATCATTCCAATAATTGGAAAGATGTTCCTCATGATGTTGATATTGATCCAATTTATCCTGAAGCATTAAATCATATGCTTTATAGAATGGAAGAATGGTGCAAAGCAAATCCTGATATCACTGTAGTTAGGTTTACCACATTTTTCTATAATTTCTTTATTTTATATAAATCAGGATTAGAGATGACTCATTGGGATTGGCACACATATGCGATGAGTGCATCACCAAAGATGTTTGAAGAATACGAGAAAGAATATAAAGAAAAGATTACTTTAGAAGATATTGTAACCGGCGGAAGCTATGCTTCAAGATTTGAAATACCTAATTCTAGGACACGAAAATACATTGATTTAGTGCAAAGAAAATGCTGTGCATGGGCGAAAATGTTCGTTGATATAGTCCATAAGTATAATAAGAAAGCCATGATGTTTGATGGTGACCATAGAATTGGCACTGAACCTTATAATCCATATTTTGCTTCTATTGGTTTAGATGCAGTTGTTGGTGCGCCTCATAGTGGTCCGTATATTCGTCTTTTAAGCGATATGGAAGGCATAAAATATACAGAAGGTAGACTTAATCCATATTTCTTCCCTAACGAATGCCCTAGTGATGAACTTGGTTGCGCTTATTTGAAAAAGAATTATTTAAGCGAGAGAAGAGGATTATTAAAGAAACCTATCGACAGAATAGGTTTTGGTGGTTACCTCAAATTAGCTGATACCTATCCAAATTTCACAAAGCTAATCAAAAAGGTATGCGATGAATTTAGAGAAATAAGATCAAATGTAGATAAAACTGGTTCGTATAATTTTGTGAAAGTCGCTGTCATGAGTTATTGGGGCAGACAAAATACCTGGATGTTTAATGGCAATTTTACAGATGATGTAAAACAAGAGACTTTAGGTTATGGTACATTGTTTAATGCAATGTGCGGCCAACCAGTTGATGTAAAGTTCATCTCTTTTGACGACATCATAGATGGGAATGTGTTTCTATCAGATTTTGATGTGTTAATTAACACTGGTTTAGAAGGCTCTTCTTTCCAAGGTGATTTTTACTGGAAAAATGAAAAATTGTTAGAAAAAATAAGGGATTTTGTTGCTAATGGTGGCGGATTTGTTGGAATTGGAAACCCAAGTGGATATAAGTATCAAGGAAAGTATTTCCAACTTTCTGATGTTCTTGGAGTTGAAAAAGAAATTGGTTTTACTTATCACAAGAATAAGTTTTTTGGTGAGGAAAATAAAGATCATTGGATTATTGATGATATTGATATGTCCAAAGTCAAATTCTTTTCTCAAAATCAAACAGTTTACCCAACTAATGCTGAAATCTTAAAATGCATGATTAATGAAAATGATCCAACCCAAAACACTGTTCAGGGTGGTAACTTAAATTTATCAGTAAATGAATACGGTAGTGGTCGAGCGGTATATATTTCAGGACTTTTAGATTCATTTGAGGCATTTAGATTGATTTATAAAACGTTGCTTTGGGCATCTAAAAAGGAAATGTTGTATAAGAAAGCTTTATCAACTAATCCAAATGTCGATTGTTTTTATTACAAGGAAATTAATAAATATGCTTTATTAAATAATAAAGCAGAACAAGAAAAAACTATCTTTTTTGATATAGATGGAAAACAAAAAGAATTGGTATTAAATGGTTACGAAATAATCTGGATTGAGAAATAGATATGAAACATTTAATTGGAATGGAATCAAATGCATTTAATCCAAATAATGAGTTTGGAATTAATTTTGATGAGTTCAAAAAAAGAGGAATAGAAGCTCTAGACTATCAAGGTTTAGCATCTTTTGATATTTTAGGGTCTGCTTTAAATTTAGATGGTGAAGAATTCGTTTCATTCCTTTCAAGATTAAAAAGTAAATTAGATGATTATGAATTAGAAATAGTTCAGTTACATGCTATGTGGGAACCAAAGTTTGAGTTCGAAAATCAGGATAAAGATATGTTTTTATATTACCGAAAAGCTATTGAAGGGGCCTCAATAGTAGGCGCTAAATATGTTGTGGTTCACCCAATAGCAGTAAGAGGAAAATATATTTGGGATAAAGCCCCTCTTGAGGAATTAAAAGCAGTAAACAAAGTTTTCTTTTCTAGACTTGCAAAAGTTGCAGAAGAAAAAGGTGTTTATATTGCGATTGAAAATTTACCTTTTACAAATGTTAAGGATTTTTTCTCAGGAAGCGGAACTCTTAATTTTGTTAAAGAACTCAATCATCCAAATATTGTAATGTGCTTAGACACTGGTCATTTTAATATGCTTAAAGATGAAAATATCTACGACTTCCTTTTAAAAGGAAAGGATAAAATTAAATGTCTACATATACACGATAATCGTGGTGATTGTGACTCACATCTTATGCCATATTTAGGTACATTTAATTGGGAAGATTTTATTAAAGGTTTGAAAGTAATTAATTTTGATGGCGTTTTATCACTTGAAACTAAAATCGATAAAAAAGGTTTAAACGATGAATCCTATGAATTATTAAATAAAAGCTTGCTAACAATTATAAATGACTTTAGAGAGAGACTAGCTAGCAAATTTTAGAAGGTGTTGTTATGAAAAAAGTATTAGAATCTAAAAGCAAACAAATAATATTAATTCTTTCATTATCAATTCTTTATTTTGTTCATGTTATTGGCAGATCTGCCGTGGCCGCAAATCTTTTAAATTTTCAAAAAGATTATGGCATCGAAAAATCAACAGCTAGTTTGATTATTACTCTATTCTCTTTTGCTTATGGTGCGGGTCAAATTATTAATTCGTTTTTGATAAAAAAATATAACAAGAGATTATCTGTTTTTATTCCAGTATTACTGGAATCAATTTGTCTTTTCTTATTATATTTACGTTTACCATTTATTACTTATAACTTTATTTGGCTAGCAGGAGGAGTTTTTTACTCATTTTTCTGGATGTCAATAATGAAAATATTGAGTGAAAATTTGGAAGAAAAGCTCCTAAGTAAAGCATCTGTTATTTTGTCTGTTGTGAATGGTTTAGGTTCCGCCTTAGGTTATTTGCTTTCCTCAGCTTTTACTGCATTAAACGTTTATAGAATCGTTTTTCTTGTAAGCGCGGTTTTAATATTCCTTTTTGATGTAAATTTCTTATTTGTTTCAAAATATTTTAAATGTAGTCCAAAAGAATATGATGAAAAAGAAAATGATACAACAATGTACAAAAAAGTAGAGAAGCCTAAATTTCTATTTTTGTTTATGATTGCATTCATGGTCTTTACTCCAATTGCGGCAATCGGAACTGGAAGTATTAAAAACTGGACTCCAAATATTTTGGAAGAGAGTTTCGGTTTAATGTCTTCGCTTGCAATCTTTTTTGCTGTAGTAGTTCCAATTGTGCACTGTTTCTGTTCTGTATTAGTCGTAACTTTAAGAAAATTTAACTGGAAGTTTGAGCAGATAATTTCAGCATTAATGTTTGTTGTCATAATTTCGTTTATAATGATTTTAATTTCATTAAAAACACAGATAACTGCTCTTTATATTATATTTGCGGCAATTGGCTATTTTGGATTTGGATGTATTAACACAACAACGACCAATTTATTAGCTCTTCAAATGAGATCATATTACGATAGTGGAATGTTTTCTGGATTTGTGAATGGTTCTGCCTATGTAGGAGAAGTTATTGCGGCATACGGTGTAGCACTTTATGTAGAGCACACAAGTTGGTCTAGTTTATATATTTTATTGATTATTTTAACCTCGTTCGTGGCAATTTCATCCTTACTTCTTTATATTTTCTTTAGAAAAAAGAAAGAGTATCAACCATTCTTATAAGAGGAGGATTTGATTATGAATTACGATGAAAATCCAAAAAAGAAAATTATTTGTTGCCTTGGAGACTCTTTAACTGAGGGTGATGATGGTGATAGAAAAGAAGGTATTGCTCCTCATCTAGTTGATGAAACTTATCCGTTTTTCTTAAGCGAATTAACTGGATTTGAGACAAGAAATTATGGCAAATGTGGGTGTAATCCCACATCATATTTAACTTTCTTTAAAAACTGTCATTTAGATGTTTCTGATGCATCAATTATTGTCGTAATGTTAGGCACAAACGGTGGACTTTCGTTTGAAGAAGAAACACAAGGCAATAAAGATTATCAAGAATTAATCGATATTTTAGAAAAAGAAAGTAGTGCAAAGATTTATTTATGCACGCCTCCATTTGTAACTCAGGATAGCAATTATCCTTTTGCAGAAAATGTTAGAAAAGCTGTCGGTTTTATCCGCAAATTTGCTAAAGAAAAGAATATTAATTTAATTGATTTAGCAAGTAGCGAACGTATCACGGAAGAAACTTCTAAAGATCTTCAAGAATTTGATCGACTTCATTTCTCAATTAGAGGTAACAAAGTTTTAGCAGAGGAAATTTATAAAGACCTTGATTTAGATTTTGTGGAGAATCATATGAATATGAGTTTTAAAAATTCAAAGTTTGTTCAGGAAATGAGTGATATTACTGAAAATATGTATCGTCAAGGATGGGATGAACGTAATGGAGGAAATATTTCTTATCTTATTGATGAGAAGTATGTAAAAGAATACTTCCCTAATGACGTTTCGCTAAGAGATATTCCTCTTGGTTTTAAAGCAGATGAAATCTGCAGAAACAAATATTTCTTAGTTACAGGAACAGGTAAATATTTTAAGAATGTTAAAAGTGATCCAGAAAATAATCTTGGATTGATTAAAATAGACTCAAATGGAGCAATTGCGCATCTACTTTGGGGTTATAAAGATGGCGGAAAATTCACAAGTGAATTTCCAGCTCATTTAATGAGTCATGCAACTAGATTAAAAATAAATCCAAATAATAGAGTTATCATGCATACTCACCCAACTTACACAATTTGTATGGGAGCATGTTTAGCAACAGATGAAATAATTTTTACAAGAAAACTATGGAAATCAAATACTGAAGCGGTGGTTGTTTTCCCAGAAGGCATCGGTGTTCTTCCTTGTATGGTTTGTGGTACCAATGAAATCGGTGTAGCAACTGCTGAAAAAATGAAAGAACATCGTATTGTGTCTTGGACAAACCATGGTATTTATGGTGCCGGAAACGACATTGATGAAGCTTTTGGATTAATTGAAACTGTTGAGAAGACTGCTCAAATTTATATGTTGACTCTTGATCATCTAGTTAACGAGATTCCAGATGAAGTTATTATGGGCTTAGCAAAACTATGGAATCTCAAGATGATGCCTGGGGTTATTGAAGAAAAATAATATGAAATATTATCTCGCGATTGATTTAGGAGCTAGTAGTGGTCGACATGTTGTTGGCTATCTTAAAGATGGAAAAATCCATCTAGATGAAGTTCATAGATTTAGAACATGTATGGATGATTCTAAAAATGGTTTAGTGTGGGATATTCCAAGATTTTTTAGAGAAATCATTCAAGGTATAAAAAAAGCTTTTAGTAAATATCGCGAGATTGAGTCTTTATCGATCGATACTTGGGGTGTTGATTATATTTTAATGAATAAAGATAAAGAAATCCCTCCATATTATGCTTATAGAAATAAAAGATGTTTAAAAGCCGCTGAGAAAGTTCATGAAATAATACCTTTTGAACAAATCTATAAACTTACTGGCATTCAATTTGCTTCATTTAACACTATCTATCAACTTTTTGATGATAAAGAAATGGGCAGAATAAAAAATGCCACAGATTACTTAATGCTACCGAGTTATTTTATTTATAAACTTACTGGTAAAAAAACACATGAATATACTGATGAATCTACTGGCGGATTTATTAATCCAAAAACAAAAAAGTACTCTTTTGGACTAATTGAAAAAATAGGATTACCGAAAAGATTATTTACGTCTTTAAATATGCCAGGAGAAACGGTCGGAAGACTTCTTCCTGAAATTGAACAAGAAGTCGGAGGAAACTGTACTGTTGTTTTATGTGCTTCACATGATACAGCCAGTGCTTTTGAGTCTATCGAAGTAGATGAAGAATCTTTGATTCTTTCATCAGGAACTTGGTCATTATTAGGAATTAAATCTAAAGATCCGATTATAAATAAAGATTCATTAAATGCTAATTACACAAATGAAGGCGGTGTGAACTATATTAGATTCTTAAAAAACATAATGGGAATGTATCTTACAAATCAAGTAATGGAAGAAGTAAATTTAAGTTTCGATGAGATCGCTAAAGGTTTGGAAAAATCGACATATAAAGAAACATTTTCGGTTAATGATCCAAGTTTAAATGCGCCTAAAAATATGAAACTAGCGATTCTTAAATTGCTTAAAGAAAAACCTCCAAAATCCGATTACGATTTATTTGCCTCTATTTATCATTCAATGGCTAAATCTTATAAAGAGTCGATTAATGAAATAGAAAGAATTACTAACAAAAAATTTAAAAAGATTTATGTTATTGGTGGAGGCGCTAAAAATGATTATCTTAACAATTTAATTAAGGAATACACAAAATTAGATGTAATAGCGATGCCAATTGAAGCAACATCGCTTGGAAACATAAAAGTTCAAATGAAAGTGGGCAAAGAATTATGAGAAAAGAAGTCAAAGAAGCATATGCTAAATATGGTGTTGATGTAAAAAAGGCACTTAAAGAATTAGCGAAAACTAAAATCTCCTTACATTGTTGGCAACTTGATGATGTAAAGGGATTTGAAAATGAAGGAAAATTAACTGGCGGTATTCAAACAACAGGAAAATATCCTGGAAGAGCTAGAAATTTTGCAGAATTAACTAAAGATTTAGACGAAGCATTGAGATACATTCCAGGTAGTAAAAAAATCAATCTTCACGCTATTTATCAAACTGGTAAAAAAGTCGATAGATGTGATGTTGGACCTGAGCAATTTAAAGAATGGGTCAAATACGCTAAAGAAAGGGGCCTTGGATTAGATTATAATCCAACAATCTTCTCTCATGACATGCTCGTAGATGGTTTATCTTTATCTTCTCCTGATGAGATAGTTAGAGAATATTGGATTAAACATTGTATTAACGGTTTAAAGATTACCGAAATGTTTGGCAAAGAACTTGGCCAAAAATCTTTAATGAATATCTGGATTCCAGACGGCTTAAAAGATGTCCCTGCTGATAGAATTGGACCAAGACTTAGACTTAAAGATTCTTTAGATAAGATTCTCGCTGGTTACAAGTATGACAAGAAAGTTATGGACGTTTCAGTCGAATCAAAAGTTTTTGGTATTGGTGTTGAGTCATATACTGCGGGTAGTAATGAGTTTTATCTAAACTATGCCGCAAGTAGACATATTTGTTGTTTATTAGACACCGGCCATTTCCATCCTACTGAAAATGTTGCGGATAAAATTTCATCTATGTTCTGTTTTTACGATAAACTTGCATTCCATGTCTCTAGACCGGTTAGATGGGATAGCGACCATGTTCTAAAACTTAATGATGATCTTCAAGATGTCGCAGATGAATTAGTTAAGTGTAATGGCTTATCAAAGAGCTATATTGGTCTTGATTATTTTGATGCTTCAATTAATAGGGTCTTAGCACTTATTATAGGTGCTAGAAATATGGAAAAAGCCCTTTTAAGAGCTCTTTTAACACCATGGAATATGCTTAAAGAAGCTCAAGATAAATACGAGCATGGAAAAGTTCTCGCTTTACAAGAAGAAATCAAAACATTACCTTGGGGTGAGGTGTGGGATGAATATCTTAAAAACCAAGGCATGGTAAGCGACCATGAAATGTTTATTGAAATAAAAAAATACGAAGAAGAAGTTTTAAGTAAGAGATAAAATGAAAAAAGAATTGCTTGATAATAGAACCGGATATACTTCTGAAGTAAAAACATATTTTGAAGTAAAAAAGAAAAATAATTTTCTCGAGTTTTATTTTGAAGCATTTGATTCTTCACTTAACTCATATTCAAATAAAGATAATGATGCTTTATATAACGGAGATGTTGTTGAAGTGTTTCTTGATTTAGGGTTTGAAGACTATTTCGAATTTGAAGTAGCTCCAAATGGTGTAACATTTGTAGCAACTATTAAAAATATAAAACCAACATTTATCTCAAGAGATTTCTTTAAAAGTGATGTTCTTATAGACGGAAACAATTATTACGTCAAAATTAATTTAGATTTATCTAAATTCGATTATAAATTTATTAAGTTTAATGCTTTTAGAATTGAGACTAAAGGAATAAGAAGTGAATATATTTTACAAGCTTTATCTCCAACTTTAACAAATTCATTTCATGTTAGAGAAAAGTTTGTAGAACTATCTTAAAAGGGAGGCTAATTATGAGAGTACTTGCAATAGGGTGTCATCCAGACGATATAGAAATTGCCTGTAGCGGGACACTCGCTAAATGTGTGAAAAGAGGCGATAAAGTTTATGTTTGCCATCTTTCAAGCGGCAATTTAGGCCACGTTATTATTCCACCTGAGGAATTATCAAAGATTAGAATTAACGAGGCTAAAAAAGCTGGTTCTTTAGCAGGAATCAAAGAAGTTATTTATGCTGGATTTGATGATTTAGACATTTTTTCTGAAAACAAAGAATCAGTTGATAAATTAGTTGAAGTTATTAGGAAAGTTAAGCCAGACTTTATAATTACACATAATCCTGATGATTATATGCCAGATCATATCGCCACTAGTAAACTTGTTTTTGCGGCGTCATTTGCCGCAACAGTGCCTAATTATCCTCCAAAGACAAAAAACCCTGCTGAATTAGTGCCTATTTTTTATATGGACACATTGGCGGGAGTTAATTTTATTCCAGATGAGTTTGTTGATATTTCAGATGAAATTGAACTAAAAATTAAGATGCTTGAATGTCATGAATCTCAATTAGTTTGGATGAAAGAGCATGATGGCATTGATTTCGCAGATATGGTCAGAACATGCTCAAAATATAGAGGATATCAATGCGGTGCAAAATACGCTGAAGGATTTAAAAGAGCTAACACGTATTTGAAAAATACGACAAAAAGACTTTTACCATAATTTAGTTAAGAAAGAAGGGTATATTTATGGATTTCAATTCAACTTTAAAAGGTAGTTTACTCGAAAATTTCTATCCAAAGGGATGGGATTTTAAAATAATAGGAAAATGTTGTTCAAATAAGCCAGAAGATATTTTCGAAAAACAACCATTTTGGAATGACAACTTCCAACCAATACAATGCGAAAATGTTGAAGAATTTAATGTTTTAATGGGGCATGAGATTGCTAACCAAATTAAACTGGCTAACGCAAGAAAAGAAAAAATAATTTTCATTCTTCCTGTTGGTCCTATGGGGATGTATCGTTGGGCAGTGTATTTCTTAAAAGAATGGAAAGAATCGTGCCAAAATGTTTATTGTTTTAATATGGATGAATGGGCAGACAAAGACGGAAACACAATAGTTGGAGAAGCTTCATTCCAATCTGCGATGAAAAATGCATTCTATAATCCTTTAGGCGAGCTAACAGTACCAGAAAGTCATAGGAACTTTGCTTTAAAAAGCAACTTACCAACTTATTTGTCAAAGATTAATAAATTAAAAGAGGAAGGTGCTAAATTAATTTTAGTCTACGGAATTGGTAGAATGTGTCATATTGCATTCTGGGAACCAATGATCGGAGCAGAATTTGATAGTGATGAGGAATGGCTTAAACAGCCATATAGAATCGGTGTTAAACTTCACCCTCTTACAATTGAGCAAAATTCTATTACATCTTTTAAATCAAATACATCTTTAATTCCATGTTTTGCTAACACAATGGGTCCTGGAATCATGTTTAAAGCTGATTATGCAATTGGTGGAGCGGATGGCGCCTTAGGTCGCGGGATGAATTGGCAAGGAATGTCACTCTGGATGACATTACGTTATGGTCCAACTAGATTTGTAACTTCTAGTTACATTCCAACACTTCCTGGTAAGTTGTTCTTCTTAAAGGAACTTGCTGGACCATTAATAGCAGAAGCAAATTAATAAAATGAAAAATGGTATTGAAATAGCGGGAAGCATCATTGTTGATAATATTCGTGAAGTTAAACGTTTTCCTTCTCAAGGTGAACTAGTTACAATTGATCGAGTATTAAAGGCAGTTGGTGGATTAGTTGCAAATGATGCAATTGATATAAAAAAGATTGATCCTTCAATCGATGTTTTGGTGTCTGCTAAAATTGGCGATGATGAAAATGGCGAATTTTTGAAACAAACATTAACTAATTTTTCATTAAGTTTAGAAAATTTAAAAACAACTTCAAAACCAACTAGTTTTACAGAAGTTATTTCTGTTATTGGTGGGCAAAGAACTTTCTTGAATTACACTGGCGCAGCAGATGATTTTGGTTTTGAGGATATCTCTTTTGATTATTCAATGATTCATTTAGGTTATTTCACCTTACTTAAAAAAATCGATGATGGAGATGGTTTAAAAATTTTAAAATGTGCAAAAGAAAAAGGCATAATCACCTCTATCGATATGATAAGCAACGAAAAATTCGATTACTCTCCAATAGTTAAGTGTCTTCCTTATGTTGATAATTTGATTATCAATGAATTCGAAGCTGGAAGATTGTTAAATGAAAAAGTTGATTCAAAAAATCTTATTCAATCTGCTAAAAATCTAAAAAAACTTGGTGTGATTAATCGAGTAATCATTCATATGCCTGAAAAGTGTTGTTGTGTAACCGACAATGAGACTATTGAGTTAAACTCTTTAAAACTAGATTCAGATTTAATAATTGGCGCTACCGGTGCGGGAGATGCTTTCTGTAGTGGATGCTTGGTGGGCATTTACCATAACTATTCGAATAAAGAAATTTTAAAATTAGCCACTTCAATTGCAGCGAGTTCTTTACTTGGAGCAGACGCAACTAGTTCAATTATTTCTTTATCAGAAACTGAAAATTTTTATAACAAATATAAGAGGTAAATTTTATGTTAGCTAATTTAAATGATGTATTGCTTAAAGCAAAAAAAGAAAGATATGCGGTAGGTTTGTTTAACACAACAGACACGGATATGTTAGAAGCAGCTATTTCAGCAGCCGAAGAAATGAATTCACCAATTATAATTGGTACTGCTGAAGTTTTGCTCCCTTTTGGTGAATTAGAATTAATTGCACCTTCAATTATTGCAAAAGCAAAAGAATCAAAAGTACCTGTTGTAGTTCATTATGACCATGGTTTGACTTTTGAAAAATGTAAAGAAGCTTTAGCTTTAGGATTTACCTCTATTATGTTTGATGGTAGTGCTTATGATTATCAAACAAATGTGAAAATGACTAAAGAAATGAGAGACTATGCTCATAAATTAGGTGCTACAATTGAAGGAGAAATCGGTCATGTTGGTGATGCAACAATTGGAGATAATTTACTCACTGATCGCTACACAACAGTAAAAGAAGCTAAAGATTTTTTAGAAGCGACCGGTGTAGATGCTTTAGCAATTTCAATCGGAACAGCTCATGGTGCTTATAAATTTAAACCTGTTTTAAACATTGAACGTCTTAAAGAAATTAAAGATAACGTCGATATTCCTCTTGTTTTACACGGAGGAAGTGGACTTTCTGATGACGATTTTAAAAACACAATTGCTAACGGCATTGCAAAGGTTAATGTTTTTACTGATTTATGTATCGCGGGTGTTAATGCAATGAAGACCGCTAATGAAAAAGGCTACGATTATCTAAAAACACGTAATTTAAAAGTCGAGTATATCAAAAACGCGATTAAAGAAAAGATTAAAATTTTCGGCTCAGAAAATAAGGCTTAATACATAGTATTATAGTTAGTAAATATGGATACTAAAGATTTAATATTTTATGAGGTTTATCCGACATCATTTTATGATTCAAATGATGATGGAATTGGTGATTTAAAAGGAATCGAGCAAAAACTAGACTATATTAAGGATTTAGGGTGTAATGCTATTTGGATAAACCCATTCTTTAAATCCCCTTTTAAAGATGGTGGTTATGATGTTGAAGACTTTTTTGATGTTGATCCAAAATTTGGAACAATCGAAGATTTTAAATCATTACTAAGAAGCGCACATGAAAAAGGGATTAAGATCATTAACGACTTAGTTATAGGTCATGCCTCTATTTATAGTAAAATCTTTTTAGAAAGTGCAAAACCTGAAATAAATGAGTTTTCGGATCTTTTTATATGGACAGATTCTGTATGGGAAAACTCGAAAGAATTACGTTTAATTTCTGGTTTGTACGATAGGGATGGCGCTTTTATGGTGAACTTTTTTTCTCATCAGGCTGCTTTTAACCTTGGTTTTAATGAGATCAAATATCCATGGCAAATGTCATATAAAGATAAAAGAACGTTAAAAACACGTGAATTTATCCTTAAAATTATGAGATTTTGGCTAGACTTAGGTGTTGATGGTTTTAGGGTCGATATGGCTGATTGTTTGGTAAAACAAGATAAAGATCTATTGGCGACTATCGAGACCTGGAAATGGTTCTTTAGTATTATTAGAAAAGAATACCCTAATGCTTATTTTGTATCTGAATGGGATTGGCCTGAAAAATCTTTAGAAGCAGGATTTGATGCCGATTTTGTTTTAGATTGTAATTTAAATTTTTATCATCATTTGGCAAGAAGTAGTAAAGTGTCTGGTGGTCCAAGTTTATTAAACGGTGCTGATGATATTGACTTTATTGTTAATGATATGAAAGAGCGCTTTACTTCTGCTTTGAAAAGAGATAAACATATTGCACTTATAAGTGGAAATCATGATTGCGAAAGAATTTCGAATTTGTTGGATATTGATAGATTAAAAATGTTTTACATTTTTATGTATTCTATGCCTGGCAACCCCTTCCTTTATTATGGTGATGAATTAATGATGAGATCTAAACCTCTCGTTTCTAAAGATGGTGGTTACCAAAGAACAAGTTCTAGAACTCCGATGATTTGGGATAATAATGATAAAAATCATGGATTTTCAAATACAAGTGGTAAGACATATTTACCTTTCTTTGATATGAATACTTTATCGATTGAAGATGCGAAAAAAGATCCAACTTCTTTGCTTAATTTTATTAAAAAAATGATTGGCATAAGGAAAGAATGCTCCGATTTAACAGGAAACTTACTTGAAATAAGAAATGCTCATAGAGTTCTTGTTATCGAAAGAGGCAATTTAAAGCTTTATTTAAACTGCTCAACGGAAGATTATATTTTTGATGGAGAAATTATTATTTCTTCAAAAGATATTACTAACAATATTTTGCCTCCGTTTACTGCTGTTTTAGCAAAATAATTTGAATCTCGAGATTTAGATAAAGTAATAGCAACTACTATTGATAATATCTTGATAGAAAAGCATCTCTTTTTCGTAGTTCTCCATCACTAAGAAAAAATGATATAAAGACAGCAAAACTATATTGGTAAAGCTGTCTTTTTTTATTTAAATCACATTCTATGTATCATATATGTTGATATTTATCAACATATATGATACTCTATAAAATAACAAATTAGGTGGGCAAAATGCATGCTTGACATGTACACGTTAAACAGGTATATTTATGATAAGATCTTTCAAAGACAAAGAAACAGAAAATATTTATAATGGTATTTTTTCTAAGAAATTTCCTTTCAATATTCAAAAGATTGCATTAAGGAAATTAATAATGCTGAATAGCTCTAGCTCATTGAAAGATCTTAGAATCCCGCCATCAAATCATTTAGAAAAGCTTACTGGGAATTTGGATGGATACTATAGCATTCGTATCAATGACAAATATAGAGTTATATTTAAATTAGATAGTGATGGTGCTGATGTTATCGATGTTAGAATAGTTGATTATCACTAAAGGAGAAAGGCATGAAGAATATAGAATTACCAACAGTTGGAGAAATTCTTAAAGAAGAGTTTATGGATCCTTATCACATCTCTGCTTATTTTTTAGCAAATTCTATTGGTGTTCCAGTTTCAAGAATACAAGACATTCTTCATGGAAGAAGAGGTGTTACATTAGATACTTCGATTAGATTAGGAAAATTTTTCGGCCTATCTGAGAGATATTTCTTAAATATTCAACTTGATATTGACTCTAGAAAGATTCATCTTGATAGCAAACAATCACTCGAACAAATTATTCCTTTTAAGTATGCATAATTCAAATATGCTTTTTGTAAAATAGTAGTTTGAACAAAAAAGAGGATACAAAGCATCCTTTTTCAGATTTTACTAGGGCTTAAATTTTAATTGTCGCATTTGCTACAATCAAAATATGAATTGATTAATAACAATATCTATCTTAGTAAAACTTATGAAAAGGTAAATCGTCTAGACGAAATACTTAAAAAAGAGTCAGAACAAATCGAGAAAATGAAAAAATAAGATGCACTTTGTGCATCTTTTTTCTATTTAGTTGAGAATTTATATTTAATGAATCGAGCGTATTTTTCGCCTGGTCTAAGAACTTTGCGGTTTAAATAGTTATCCATCGGTTCAATTGCAATACCACGATTTACTTTTTCATTTGTGTTTAAATACTCAATATCATCTTCATAATTGTCGGAGTAAATTTGAACGCCTTCAAAATCAGTGTAAATTTTTAATTTAACATCTTTACTTTTTAGAATAATTTGTGGTTTTTTGCTCATTTCATCAAATAACAAATAGTGGTCATAGCCATTAGCTTTACCTTGTTTTATTTGAGGTGACTTAAGTCCTTTTTTAATACGTTTGAAACTTCTGAAATCTAGTTCATCGAACACATCCTTAATTTCCAATGGAAGAAGTTCATCAGTGGTGGTGAGCAAGTATTGTGAAGATAAAATCTTCAAAGACAATGGTTTAACACTTTCTTCGCCAAGATTAAAATAGGAATGATTTGTTAAATCGCATAGTGTTGGTTTGTCTGAACTTGCCTTAAAATCGATTCTAAATTCAGGTTTTTCTTTCGCAATTTTATATGTAATTTGAGTTTTTAATGTACCAGGAAATCCTGACTCGCCATCTTTTGATGTGTAACTAAAAACAACTTTTGTCGATGTTTTCGATTCTGAAACTTTATATTTAAATGTTTTTGAGCTTAGTCCGTTGACTCCTCCATGAAGCGTATTTCCAAACTCATTTTCTTCTAATTTATAGGTTTCGCCATCAATTTTTATAACGTCCCCTTTAATTCTATTAGCGGTTCTTCCAACGCTCTTCCCATGATAAATATTATTCTTAGAATAATCATCTAGATTTTTAGGTGTCAAAAGCATCTCTTTATCTTTCAATTTAATGGAATAAATCGACGCTCCAAGATCACAAAAAGTAATAGTTAAATCACTATTAGAAACTTTTATGAATTTAAGATTATTTTCTAAGTATTCTTTAATCATGAACTACATTGGGTAAAACGGAGAATTGAAGTAGTGGAGGTTACTATTTATGAATGCCTCAATTGCTTCTTTTTCTTCCTCGTGTTCCTTTAACAAGCGCAAATCATGGATTGATGGAATCTCCTCTTTAGTGAACGAGATAACTCCAATTGGCTTATCAAGTTTATAAACAACAAATCTAGTGACATCTTCCTCAAGATTTAAACATTTAAGATTCAATCTTAACTTAGTTTCATTTCTCGAGTCAGAAGCAGAAATAACAGGCTTAAATGAGAGATCTTTTCTTTCCATTTTGTAGAAAATATCAGTGTAATATAGGATCTCTTGTTCGTGATTTTCCATCATTAAGAAGAAATTGTGTTTCGCAGATGGATATTTTTTGTATATATCTTTTAATAAAGATTTCATTTCCGCACGCATTGTTTTGCCATCGTTTGGACAATGAGATGGGAATGAAGGAATATTTTCTTCTTTTTGGCAGCGGATGATATCTTCTTCGTGACAAAGAATTAATGGACGAATGAATTCAATATCCGCACGGTCAAGGTGCATTTTTGGTTGGAAAGAGGCGACTCGTCCTCCAAAAATTTCGTTCATGAATAAAGTTTCAATTGCATCATCTCCATGGTGTGCAAATGCAACTTTGTTGCATCCAAGTTCTTTAGCGACCTTATTTATTGCTGCCTTTTTCATTCTAGAGCAGATTGAACAAGGTAGGTTTTTCGCGTCTTTTTGTTGAGTTTTCAAAATTTTAAAAACTTCGCTTGAGTTATGAACAATTAATTCTAATCCAAGAGATTTAACGTATTCTTTGATTGGTTCCGCATCAAATCCAGGGAATCCTAAGTCTAAAATGACTGGAACGATTTCAAAATTAACGCAGTCAAAATGTTGAAATTGAGAAAGTGCTTTTAAGAGCACCATAGAGTCTTTTCCGCCTGAAACGCCAATCATGACTTTGTCATTCTCGTGGAAAAAATCAAACTTTTGGTCTGCTTTACGAATGAGTCCTAGAATTCTTCTAATGGATTTCATAGACAATATTATACATTTTATTTATTAAATAGGGCAATCAATATAGAATATATGTACTTATGATTAACGGAAGTTTACTAATTAATAAGGAAATTGGGCTAACTTCAAGACAAGAAGTTAACAATGTTTCTCGTAAATTAGGTCAAAAGAAAGCCGGTCACATCGGAACTCTTGATCCTTTTGCAGATGGACTTTTAGTCGTCCTTTTAGGAACTTCCACAAAAATTGCTCCATTCCTTGAAGTGATGGATAAAAAGTATTTGGCAACTCTCAAATTAGGAGAGAAAACAAATACTGGAGACCTAACTGGAGAAGTAGTGGAAAACAAAGAAATTCCAGAACTCACAAAAAAGAAAATATGCGGGATTTTCCAGGGATTTTTGGGAAAAACCACCCAAATTCCGCCTCTTTTTTCAGCATTAAAAGTGAACGGAAAAGAACTCTACAAGTACGCTAGACAAGGTGTTGAAATTGAAAGAAAACCTCGCGAAATAAATATCTTTTCTCTTGATTTAGTAAGCTTTGAAAAAGACGAAATAACTTTTGTAACTAAGGTTTCAAAAGGAACATACATCAGAACTTTAGGTGAAGACATAGCTGAAAAATTAGGCACCGTTGGTCACTTAACAAAACTCACTCGTTTGGAAGTTGGACCTTACTCGCTTAAGGATGCAAAAAGAAGTAGTGAAGTAACTGAAGCTGATTTAATCCCAATTAGCAAAATGTTAGCTCACTTAAAGTCGTTCGAATGTGATGAAGAGCTTGCTAAAAAAGCCTTAAACGGAATGCATTTTAGACTTCCGATTAACGATGAACAAATACTCTTAAAAGACAAAGATGGTATAATAGCTCTCTACAAGAGAGAACCAAGTGGAGTCTATAGCTGCGTTCGCGGATTACGTTAAAAAATAAAAATAGCCAAAATTATCTTAGATAGTGAGTGCTATTTTTTCTTTTTACGTGTATAATATTTTTCAGAATGAAAACGATTCTTTTAGATTACAAAAAACCTACTGAAAGATTTGACTCTCTTTCGCTTTGTTTAGGCTACTTTGATGGCGTACATATTGGGCACCAAGAACTCATTAAATACGCTAGAAAATACGCTAAACATATTTTAGGGTTGCTCACTTTCTCTAAACCTATATCTACAATTGTAGATAATGGCAAGAATAAGAGCGTTTTAACTTCTCTAGATGATCGTTTTAAAATCATTTCTAAACTTGGAGTTGACTACTATTTTGTCGCCCAAATCGATAAAGAATTTACTAAGCTTTCTGACATGGATTTCATCGAAATGCTCAAGAAAATGCACGTTAAAGAGATTTTTGTCGGAAAAGATTTTAGATATGGCGCTCAAGCTAAAGGAACTATTTCGACACTTAAGGATTATTTCGATGTCTACGAAATTGATATTAAAAACGTAAATGGCGAGAAAGTTTCGACTCAATCAATCGCTAATTTAGTTAAAGATGGCGAAATTGAAAAAGCAAATGACCTTTTAGGTCATAATTACAGTGTTGTCGGAAATATTGTAAGTGGAAATCACATCGGATCAAAGATTGGATTCCCAACATTAAACTTAAAGTTATCTGACAACTACGTGCTTCCAAAATTCGGTGTTTATAAGACAATTTGTTACGTTGATAACGTTCCACATATTTCAATCACAAATGTTGGAGTTAAGCCAACAATTGGAAAAGGTTTTGAACCTGGAATTGAAATACATCTTAAAGAATTTAAGGGTGAAGTTAAAGGTGATGTAATTAACCTTGAATTTTTGAAGTTCATTCGCCCTGAAAAAGAGTTCTCTTCTATTGAAGAACTTAAATCTCAAATCGAAAAGGATGTAAAAGAGGTTTTCTAATGCTTTTTGGAAAATATTTAAATAAATATTACAAAAAATACGGAATCTTCATCTTTTTAGGTGTTTTATTTTTGGCTGCAGTCGACACTGTACAATTATTTATTCCTGATTTGATTGGTGATCTCGTTGCCTTATTCGTAGAAGGGTATAACCCTGACAACGTTATGAAACAGGTCCAAATCTATGGACTACAGATTTTATTAATCTCGTTAGGGATGTTCGCTGGAAGAATTATTTTTAGATTTTTCTTATTTGGATCATCCACAAAAATAACCGAATGTTTAAGACAAGACATGTTTGATAAGTCGCTTCGACTTGACCAGACATATTACCACAATACTAAAGTAGGTAACGTTATGTCCTGGATTACATCCGACACAGAAGAGGTGCAGGAATATTTAGGTTGGGGCACAGTTATGCTCGTTGATGGCTTCTTTATGACCGCAATAGTTCTTATAAGAATGTTCATCAGAAACTGGGTTATGTCGTTATTTATTTTGCTCCCAATTCTTTTAATTGTAGTTTGGGGTTTATTAGTCGAAAAAGTCATGGCAAAACTCTGGAATCAACGCCAAAGTGCTTTCGATAATCTTTATGATTATTGTGAAGAAACTTTCACAGGAATTAGAGTTATTAAAGCTTTCTTAAAAGAGACCCAGCAACTTCTTCATTTCTCAAAAATTGCGAGAAAAAATAAAGACGCTGACATAAAACTTGGCGTCATTAGCGTTCTGTTTGACGTTGTTATTATCGTTTTAATTGAAGGTATTGTTTCGTTAATTATTGGTTTAGGTGGCTGGTTTGTTTATATGGCCGCAACCGGAAAGCCTGCTCATATTTTTGGTTTAGAAGTTACTTTAACAACCGCTGAATTAGTCACTTTCTTAAATTATTTTATAATTTTAATCTGGCCTCTTATTGCTCTTGGTTCAGTCATTACAATGCACGCTAGAGCTAAAACTTCTTACAAAAGAATCGCTAGATTCATGGATGCTCCAGAAATTATAAAAGATAAAGAAGGCGCAATTGAGTTAAAAGATGTTCAAGGCAAGATTGAATTTAAGAATCTAAATTTTGCTTATGAAGATGATAAAGTCCCAGTCCTCAAAGATATTTCTTTGGTCATTAATCCTGGTGAAAATATCGGGGTTGTTGGAAGGGTTGGTTCAGGCAAGTCAAGTTTAGTTTCGTTATTGTCTCGACTTTATAACCTTGAAGAAGGCACACTTTTCTTCGATGACAAAGACATAATGAATTGCACTGTAAAATCAGTTAGAGAATCGGTGGCAGCTGTTCCTCAAGACAACTTCCTTTTCTCGATGTCGGTTAAAGATAACATTCAATTTGGTAGAGAAGATGCATTCTTTGATGAGATTGAAATAGCCGCTAAATTCTCCGATGTTGCTAAAGATATTGAGAATTTCGAGAAAAAATATGACTCACTAACTGGAGAAAGAGGTCTTTCCCTATCTGGTGGTCAAAAACAAAGAATTGCTATTTCAAGAGCATTTATTAAAAATGCTCCTATTATGATTTTAGATGACTCAGTTTCTGCAGTTGATATTGACACTGAAGAGAAAATTCTCGCAAATATCGCTAAAGAAAGAGCTGGAAAAACAACAATTATTATTTCTTCTCGTATCTCCACAGTCAGTAAACTTAACAAAGTTATCGTTTTAAATGAAGGCAGATTAGAAGCTTTCGATACACCTGAAAATTTACTTAATATTTCACCAACTTATAAAAAGATGGCTGAACTTCAAAAGTTAGAAGATGAATTAAAGGAGGTTAACTATGCAAGACAATAAGTCTAAATTAGTCGGCGATGTTAAGCTTCCTGTAAAAGTCATCTTGAAGCGAACTTTTAAATATTTAAAACCATACACAGGTCGTCTTTTAGTTGCGATCTTACTTATCGTCTTAAGTGTTGCTTTAGATATTCTTGTTCCACTTATTTACCGTGATATCATTGATAACCTTAATTCGTCAAATATTGTTCTTAAAGTTTTATTTGGTGGAATTGCGGTTTATTTATCATGCTTTGTGATATCACAAGGTATCAGATTTATTGAGACAAAAATTCTTCAAAAAGTCGGAAATAATGTTGTTTATCAGATGCGACTTGAGACATTTGAGCACATCGAAAAAATGTCTCTTGATCAATTTGAAGTTTTACCTGTTGGTTCATTAACTACTCGAGTTTGTAACTACACATCACATATCAGTGATTTGTACACAAATCAGTTAGCCAATTTATTTAGAAATGTAATGTCTGTTGTTGGTGTTTACGCAGTCATGATTTTTATTTCTCCAACACTTGCTTTAATCGTTTTAGGAATTGCCTCAGTTGTTATTGTTGGTTCATTCTTCTTTAGAAAACGTATCGCAAGACTTCATAGACTTGAAAAAGGTTATTTATCTGACCTTAACACAACACTATCTGAAGATCTTAACGGTATGAAAGTTATTCAATTATTTAATAGAGAAGAAAGCGCTCGTGAGGATTTTAGAAAAAGAAACAGCATTTACCGTAAGAATAGATTTAAAATTATGGGTACTTTCTCATTCCATAGACCATTTGTCATTCTTGCTCAATACATCGGAACAGCTCTTTTGTTCTTCCTATCTGCAAAACTTGCATTAACTGCCGGATCAGTTGTCGTTTTCGCCTGGTTCTTGGAGAAATTCTTTGAGCCAATTCAACAAATTTCTGACCAGTTATTGCACATTGAAAGAGCTCTTACTTCCTCTGAAAGATTATTCAATTTACTTGATGTTCAACCAAAGGTTGTTGATAAAGAAGATGCAAGAGAAATTACTCACTTTGACGGCAAGATTGAGTTTAGAAATGTCTGGTTTAGTTATGATGATAAAAACTGGGTTTTGAAGGACGTTAGTTTTGTTGTTGAAAAAGGCCAAACATTTGCTCTTGTTGGGGCAACTGGCGCCGGAAAAACGACAATTTTCTCGCTCTTAACGAAAGCCTACAAACCGCAAAAAGGTCAAATTTTGATTGATGACGTCGATATTAACGACATTAAAGTCAGTTCAATTAGGGCTGCAATCGGTCAAATGTTACAGGACGTTTTCCTATTCTCTGGAACGATTAAATCGAACATCACATTGTTTGATGACAAGTTTAGCGATGACGAAATCAAGTCTGCTTGTGATTATGTAAATGCAAGCTACTTTATTGACAAACTTCCAAACAAATATGAAGAAAAAGTGGTGGAGCGCGGCGAGAACTTCTCGCAAGGACAAAGACAATTAATGTCTTTCGCTCGTACAATTTTGCATAAACCACAGATTTTATTGCTCGATGAAGCGACCGCAAATATCGACACAGAAACCGAGGCTGTTATTCAAGATTCATTAAACAAAATGGCATCACTTGGAACAATGTTAGTTGTCGCTCATAGACTCTCAACAATTCAAAAAGCTGATCAAATTTTGTGTCTGCAAAATGGCGAGGTTATCGAAAAAGGCACTCATAACGAACTTTTGAAGAACAGAAGCTACTATTACAAGCTCTATAAACTACAATTTAAATAGTTTATTCGCTCTGTATTGTAATTTTTGAAGATTATTATATAATGTTAAACGTAACAAAGGACTAAAACTATGTTTAGAAAAATAATCAAAAAGTTAAACAATTTTAAATTTACAGCGACTTTAGTTGCAATTATTTCATCTTTAGCCGCACTTTACGCATTAGGATCACTTTTCCTTCACCATTTTGCTGGTGATATTGACCCAACATCTAAAGGTTTAAATAGATTTGTTGGTTTCAGTAATCTTCCTAATGGTGCACTCCTTGGAATGTTCTTGTTCTTAGCTGCAATTATTTCATTATTTATGTCAATTTATATTGCATATTCAATGATTCCATTTATCAAAAACAACGAAAAAGTTACTCCAAGAAAAGGTCTTTTGTTAGCCGGCACTGTTAGCGCAGGTTTCCAATTAGTTTTAGTTATTTTTATGATTTTGCTTTTAGCAAAAGGAAATCCAAATACAAAAGTCGGTATTATTATTACCTTACCATTTGGCATCCTTCTTACTATTGCAAGTGCCCTTTATATCATCCCTTACTTAAAGTGTGATTTCTACATGCCAGAAATCGTCAATAAAGAACCTACAAAAGAAGAAAAAATCGCTTCATTCAAGAAGAAAAACAATGCTGCTTTAATTTGCGCTGGTGTCCTTGCAGTTGCATTTGCACTAGTCGCAATTTTAACTCAAGTTTTATGGTTAATGTTCATCTTCTACGGGTTTGCATTATTACTCATCTTATTTGTCATTTCCAATAAACATAAAGAAAGTCAACTTTAATAAAGTTCGAAGTCATTATTATGAGAAAAACTAAGTTACTTTTATCTGCATTACTTTGTGCAAGTTTTGGTTTAACTGCTTGTGATTTTAACGATGTTCTAGCCCAAATTGGTATTGGTGAGAAAAAGGTCGTTGAAGATAACGAAAATGAAAACCAAGGAACTAACACTGGTGATGAGAGCCAAGGTGGACAATCTGGTGATCAAGGTCAAGGTGGCCAAACAGGTGGCGAAACTACAATCACTCTTCAATATATTGAAGATTTAATTAAACCAATGGCTGCTGCGGTTTTTCAAATGGGTCAAGATCAACTAGAATTTATTGAGTTTGCTACTTGGGATTCAAATGAAAAATATGAAAATGTATTATATTCTCACGAACAAGAAGATCTCATGTTTGCTGGATTTTATAATTCTCCTGACTGGGATAGTTTGGATGATACTATTGATCAATATGTTCCTTTGTTAGAGGCCCAATTACCAAGTAATGCTGTCAAAGATGAGGAACTCTCTTCTGAAACTGACCCAGAGTATCCATATTATTTTGACTGGTATAAGGTTGGGGATTTATATTACGTAATTTATGCTAACGATGATTTCTTTGAATATTCACTTGATATTGTTCCTCAATCTCAAGCCGATGCTTATCTCGATTATGCATATACTCAAGGTGATGACTCAACTGATTATGATGATAGCGATATTGATTGGGAAAGTTTATTGGCTGAGAGTCGTTAAAAATTAAGAAAAATTGAATTAATTGTCTCCTTATGGAGACTTTTAATTTGAAATCATATATTTAGGGTGCTAAAATAATGATGAATTAGAAAGGACAACTATAATGAAAAAGAGTTTATTTTTATTAGGAATGGCCTCAGCATTTGCATTAACAGGCTGCTATGGTCTTTTAAAATCTGATTACGCAAAATTCAAAGAAAAAGCAACCGAAGCTTGTAAAGAAGTTCCAGATTTCAAACAAGTTAAGATTAAAGGCGAATATGATGCTAAAAAAGTTGATTTAGTTTATGATATTCCTTCTTCAATCGGTAGTGGAATTGACTCAATTATCGATGCAGTTTCTGGTAAATACAATGCTGGTGAATTAAAAGGTATCGAAGTTGCACTAGCAAACGAAAAAGTTACTTACTTCACTGGAAGTGATGAAGGTAACGATAAGTATGCTTATTACACATTACTCGGTTTCAAAGTTGAAACTGGTTCTGCAACTTATGAGTATAACTTCTCAGGCATTCTTGCAGGTTATAAATCAGGAAGCACAACCTTCTCATTTGCTTGGGTTAAATAATTAAAGTTTAGCATAATTAAGATGGACATAGTCCATCTTTTTTATTTTCAAATTTATTGTTGTCAATGATTTAAAAAATCATTATAATAATGTCGCAACTTATTCTAAGTTTAACGAGCACTCCGACGTTATACCTGGATTAAGCGAAGAACTAAATAGGAGGGATAAAATTATGTTATCCAAAGAAAGAACTGCTGAAATCGTTAAGAAGTATGGCAAGAACGAAAAAGACACAGGTTCAGCCCAAGTCCAAATCGCTCTTCTTACAGCACAAATTAACGACTTAACTGTGCACCTCAAAAATAATAAAAAGGATGCATCAGGCAGACGTGGATTATTCGTATTAGTTGGACAACGTAGAGCACTTCTTAACTATCTTAATAAGACAGACAGAGATGCATACGTCAAACTCTTATCCGAATTAAAGATCCGTAAATAAGTGTAGTTAACTTATAAAGATGGACCATTACTTAGTAATGGTCCTTTCTTTTTATTTAAAAGTGTTATTATAAATGTATCATTTTATGATAAACTATTAATAGTTATTTTAAAGGAGAAAAAGAAGATAATGAAAAAAGTATTCGAATTAGAATTCGAAGGCCGTAAGATCGTTGTTGAAGCTGGTGAAATCGCCAAGCAAACACGTGCTGCGGTATTGGTACGTTATGGCGACACTGTAGTCTTATCAAACGTTACAATGTCCAAACATACTGTTGACTGGGATTTCTTCCCACTTTCAGTTGAGTACCAAGAAAGAATGTACGCTGCTGGAAAGATTCCAGGCGGATTCTTAAGAAGAGAAGGTCGTCCAAGTTCTCATGCGATTCTCGCATCTAGAATTACTGACCGTACAATGCGTCCACTTTTCCCAGAAGGATTCCGTAATGAAGTTCAAGTCGTTTCTCAAGTAATGGCTGCTGATTACGATAATTCTCCAGAAATCACCGCAATGTTAGGTTCATCTCTTTGTGTTTGTATCTCTGACGTTCCATTTAATGGTCCTATCGCTGGTGTTTATGTCGGAAGAGTTGATGGCAAATTAGTTATCAACCCAACAGTTGAACAAAAAGCAAAATCAGATATCGATCTTTGTGTCGCAGGTACTGAAGAAGCTATTAACATGGTTGAAGCAGGTGCTGCCGAAGTTAGCGAAGAAGATATGTTAGACGCCTTAATGTTTGGTCACGAAGCAGTTAAGAAACTCTGCCGTTTCCAAAAGGAAATTATTAAGAAAATTGGCGTAGAAAAGAATAAAGACATCCAATTCAAGGTAATTCCAGAAGATTTACGTGAAGAAGTTGTCGCAAAAGTTGACAAGAAACTTAGAAAAGCTGTCTCCACAAAAGACAAACTCGAAAGAGAAGAAAAGATTGAAGCAATCGAAAAAGAGACAGAAGAAGAATACGCAGCAAACGGTGCTGATCCAAAAGTTGTTCAACAAGTTCACGAAATTCAAGAAGACATCGTTCACCAAGAAGTTCGTAGACTTATCGCAGAAGACAAAATTAGACCAGATGGCCGTAAGATTGATGAAATCCGTCCACTTGATGCTCAAGTCGACATCTTAGGTAGAAGAGTTCATGGCTCTGCCATGTTCACCCGTGGACAAACACAAGTTATTTCAACTACAACTTTAGGTCCTTTAAGCGACAAACAAGTTTTAGATGATTTAACCGCTGAAACCGAAAAACGTTTCATGCATCACTATAACTTCCCACAATGGTGTGTTGGTGGTACAGGAAAAATCGGTGTCTTAGCACGTAGAGAAATCGGACATGGTGCTTTAGGCGAAAGAGCTTTAAGCTATGTCATCCCAAGCGAAGAAGAATTCCCATACACAATTAGAACAGTTTCCGAAGTTGTTGAATCAAACGGTTCATCTTCACAAGCTTCTATTTGTGCAGGTTGTATGTCCCTTATGGCAGCTGGTGTTCCTATTAAAGGAATGGTCAGCGGTATTGCTATGGGTTTAATCTCAACTGGTGACTTAAATGATCACCCATTCCAAATCTTAACCGATATCCAAGGTCTTGAAGACCACTTCGGTGATATGGACTTCAAGGTTGCAGGTACTGCAAAAGGTATTACTGCCCTTCAAATGGACATTAAGATTGCTGGTGTTACCCGTGAAGTTTTAGCAAAAGCTTTAGCACAAGCAGGTAAAGCCAGAAAAGAAATCCGTGAAGTTATGGCTAAAGCCATTTCTGAACCTAGACCAGATGTTTCTGAATTTGCTCCAAAACTTGATAAGATGATTGTCCCAGTTGACAAAATCAGAGAAGTTATCGGTACTGGCGGAAAAGTTATTAACGACATCATCGCACAATGCGATAACGTCCAAATCGATATTGATGATGATGGACACGTCGTTATTTACCATATGAACCGTGAAATGATCAACAAAGCAAAAGCAATGATTGAAAATATCGTTCGTGAAGCTAAAGTTGGCGAAGTTTACGAAGGTAAAGTCACCAGAGTCGAAGACTATGGTGCATTCGTTGAACTCTTTGGAAACTGCGAAGGCTTATGCCACGTTTCAAGACTTGACTGGGGTTATGTTGCAAAAGCAAGTGACAAAGTCAAAGTTGGTGACGTCTTGAAAGTCCGTGTTTGCGAAATCGATGAACACGGGAAAGTCAAAGTTTCTCATAGAGAATTCATTGAAAAACCAGCCGGATATGTTGAAAAGCCGTTCGAAGCTAAACCACATAAAGGCCACAAGAAATAAAAATTATATTTTTAAAGGTTAAATTGATATGTTTGATGTTATCGTAGTTGGTGCTGGCATTGTAGGCTCGCTCATCGCGCGCAAACTTTCAAGCTACCAACTATCGGTAGCGGTCTTAGAAAAAGAACCAGATGTCGGCAACGTCGTAACAATGGCTAACTCAGCTATTGTTCACTCAGGATACGATCCAGTTCCAGGCACTTTAAAGGCTAAGTTAAACGTTCTTGGTAACAAGATGATGGATAAAGTCTGCGAAGAGCTTGATGTTGAAATGGAACGTATTGGTTCTTTAACTGTTGCTTTATATGAAAGCCAACTTCCTCTTTTAGAGGATCTTGCTAAACGAAGCAAAGAAAATGGCGTTGAAGTTAAAATTCTTAGCGCTGAAGAAACTTTAAAATTAGAACCGCATATTAATCCGAATGTGAAAGGATCTTTACTTGCCCCAACAGCAGGTATTATTAATCCTTTCACCTTTGCGGTCCACGCCATGGAAAATGCGGTTGATAATGGTGTTAAGCTATTCTTATCTGAAAAAGTCGTTTCTATTAAGAAAAACGGCGAATTTTACGAGATAAAATGTGAAAGTGGTAATTTTTACCAAAGCAAAATTATCATTAATGCTGCTGGTATCCATAGTGATGAGATTCACAAAATGGTGGAAGACATTGATTATTCAATTACCCCACGTAAAGGCGAATACTTCATTTTAGACCACTACACAGATGATTTAGTGAAACACACGATCTTCCCTCTTCCAAGTGAAAAGGGCAAAGGAATTTTAGTCACACCAAGTATTGGTGGAACTTATTTAGTTGGCCCATCAGCCGAAGCTATGCCATCAAAAGATGATGTTTCAACTGATAAACCAACATTAGATGAAATTAGACGTCAAGCATTAGACATGGTTCCATCCATTCCATTTAACCAAGTAATTAGAACATTTGCTGGATCTAGACCAACTCCATCCACACATGACTTTATTATCGGATTTGCGAAAAATGACAATCATTTTATTAATCTTTCCGGTATTGAGTCTCCAGGACTAGTTTCTTCTCCAGCAATTGCCGAATACGTTATTAATGAATATCTCGCTAAGATTATAAATCTTAAAGCAAATCCAAATTATAATCCTTACGTTAAAAAACGCCCTAATTTAGCTAAGATGAGCGTAGCTGAACGTAATGAGTTCATTAAGAAAAATCCAGAATATGGACAAATCGTTTGTAACTGTGAAAAGATTTCTCTTGGAGAAATATTATTTGAAATGGAGACTTCAGTGCCTCCAAAAACAATTAAAGCCGTTAAGAAACGTACTAGAGCTGGATTTGGTAAGTGCCAAGGCGGTTTCTGTCAACCAATTGTCACAAAACTCATCTCTGAGAAGTTTGATATACCTTTAAATAAGGTATTATTCCAAAAAGAAGGATCATTTGTAATTCCTTACAAAGTTAAAGGAGGCGCAAAATGATTAAACGTAGATTAGTTATTATTGGTGGTGGTTCTGCCGGTATGGCAGCTGCTATTAGAGCCTATGATCTTGGAGAAAAAGATATTTTAATTATCGAAAAGAACGCATATTTAGGAGGTATCCTAAATCAATGTATTCATAATGGCTTCGGTCTTCACGAATTCAAAGAAGAATTAACCGGACCAGAGTTTATGACAAGATTTTCTAACAAAGTTAAAGAGTTAGGAATTGACTATAAACTCGAATCAAATGTCTTAAATATAAGTGACGACAAAGTCGTAACTTATTCAAATGCAAAAGAAGGCATTGTTGAGGTTCAGGCTGAAGCAATTATATTAACCACAGGTTGCTATGAAAGAAATGCTGGAGCAATCCAAATTCCTGGCGATAGACCTAGTGGTGTTTATACAGCTGGACAAGCTCAACTTTACGTTAACTGCTATGGTTATTTAGTTGGTAAAAAGGTCTTTATTTTAGGATCTGGTGATATCGGCTTAATTATGGCGCGTAGAATGACACTTGAAGGCGCAAAAGTCCTTGGTGTTGCCGAACTTATGCCTTATTCAGCAGGTTTAAATAGAAACATTGTCCAATGTTTGAAAGACTATGATATTCCTTTATATTTAAGTCACACTGTTAAACAAGTCATTGGTGATTCTCACCTTGAAAAGGTGGTTATCGCTAAAGTTGATGATAAAATGCAGTTTATTCCTGGTACAGAAATCGAATTTGAGTGCGATTGCTTACTTCTTTCTGTCGGACTTCTTCCTAACGTTGATTTATTCAATAAATTACCTTTACACTTCTCAAAAACTAGAGGTGCAAAAGTAACACAAGCAATGGAAAGTGAAATTCCAGGAATCTTCTCTGCTGGTAACGTTTTACACGTTCACGATTTAGTCGACTACGTAGTAGAAGAAGCTAGAGAAGCAGCAGAAGGAGCAGTTAGTTACCTTCATGGCGAGCTCACTCATAAAGGTCATGTTTATGACGTTAATCCAGGAGTTGGAATCAACTATGTTGTTCCACAAAAACTCTATATCGATGACGTAAAAGAATCATGTTCCTTTAAGTTTAGAGTCGCTAAACCAATGAAAGACATCAATATCGTTATTGCAGAAGGTGATAACGTTATTAAAAAGATATTTAAGCCAGCAATTGTTCCATCAGAGATGGAAATTGTTAGACTTAAAAAAGAACTCTTTAAAAAAGAGGGTTCAGAAATCAAAGTATTCGTGGAGGAAAGAAAATAATGAAAGAACTTATTTGCATTACATGTCCTCGCGGATGTAGATTAAGCGTTGATGATCAACTTAATGTTACCGGAAATTTCTGTCCTAGAGGAGCAGCATATGCTAAAGCAGAGCTTACTCATCCAGTCAGAATGGTAACTTCTTCAGTGAACATTGTTTCTGAAGTTGAAGCTCGTCTTCCTGTAAAAACAAAAGAGCCAATTCCAAAGGAATTAATCTTTAAAGTAATGGAAGAAATTAGCAAAACAATTGTTCACGCACCAATTGTTATTGGTGATGTTGTAATTAAAGATGTTTTAGGCACAGGAGTAGATATTATCGCAACCAAAAACATTGAAAGGTAATTTTCATGGATAAAATCAAAATCATAATGCTTGGTGGGCAAGACGAAACATACAAGAACATGTATGCTATCGAAATTAATAACGATATTTTCGTCATTGAAGCCGGATATAGACTTCCAGATAAAACTAAACCTGGAATTGATTTTATCATACCTCGTTATGACTATCTTGTTGAAAACAAGGAAAGAGTTAAAGGTTACTTTATAACTCATGGTTTTGACTCAGTAATGGGGGCCCTTCCTTATATTTATGAGAAAGTTCCTGCTCCAATTTATTGCACTAGAACAACAAATGACTTTTTGAAAGGCTTTTGTAATCACTTTAATTTAAACTACTCTCGACTTGCGATTAACATAGTTAAAACTGACGCTGATTTAGTGCTTAACAACCGTTTAATTTCATTTTTTGGAGTAACTACAAACTTTACTGAAGCAGTCGGTATAAGCTTTAATACTGATCAAGGAAACATCATTTTCATGTCTAATGCAGTTATGCATAATGACTTTGAGCCTGGGTTTACTCCTGATAAAGTTAAAATCTCAAAATTATTAAGGGATAAAACTTTAGTTTTAATGATTGATGCATTTAATGCTGATAAGCCAGGATTTTGTTCCCCAAATTACCGCCTTTTAAATGTTTTAAAAACAGATATATTTGATAGACAAGGTCGTATTTTCTTAGCAATTGATCGACCAAATTTATTCAATATTATTGAATGTTTAAATGCGGCAATTACTCATGGTAGAAAGATTATTCCTTATGATTATCACTCTACCGAAATCATTAATGTTCTAAGCGAAGAAGGATTCCTTCACGTGAAACGTGACTCGATCGCATCAGTGGAAGATGTTAATCGTCTTAGACCACAAGATGTCTTAGTGTTTATGACTGGTTTTGGCCGTAAACTTAATGACAAAATTGCGTTGCTCGCAACCAAAAATAATGACGAAAAGATAGTGTTTTTGACTAAAAATGATACTTTTGTCTATGGTTGCCACACCTCGCTTGAAAACGAAACATCAACAACTGAGACAATCGATGAACTTTATAAAACTGATTGTCAAATCATTAGAGCAAATCCAAAAGTATACGCTAAAATGCGTGCTTATGAAGAAGACATTAAATACTTCATTGCCACATTTAGACCTACTTATTTAATCCCAACTTCTGCTCCATTTGTTAAGCTTCTTGCCTGCGCAAAAATTGCTCTTGCGATGAACATTGGCTTAAATCACAACAATGTATTCATTGTTGATAATGGTGATGTTATTGAATTTGAAGCTGGATTTGGAAAACTTAGCTCGCAAAAAGTACTAGTTGGAGATGTCTTTATCGATGGTAAAGGCGTTGGCGATATTGGAGCTGTAGTTTTAGAAGAAAGACAAAGATTTGCTGATGAAGGCGTTATTGTTTTAGGCGTAACAATTTCTAAAAGCGAACATAAGATTGTCGCTGGACCAGACGTCCAAGCAAGAGGCCTTGTTTTCTTAAAAGATAACGAATCGCTAATCCGTGAGATTACACGCTTATTCGTGTCTACAGTAGAAAACGAGCTTGTAAAAGAAAATTATTCACTTGCCTACATGGAAAACGCGGTTAAAGATATCGTGTTTAAGGCAGTTAGAAGAGCCATTAATAAGACTCCGACAATTATTCCAATTATTTCTGAAATAAATTAATCCATTTTTGGTTTAATTTATTCTTATATTAATTTATAATATTTTTTATGGTATGAAAGAGAAATTTAGGATTAACCAAAATCACATTTCAATAATGGGTGGAATTTGTTTCATCCTTTTAGCTCTTGTCACCCTTTTTTCTTCAAATACTCCTTTCTCATTTTTAATTAAATTAATAACTTATAGCTTTGGATTTGTTGGCTTCTGGCTTTTCTTACCTTACTTACTACTTTTAGGTTTGTACCTAATTTTGAAAAAGAAAGTCATTAAAATCCATTTAGGTGGGCAACTCTGGGGCATTTTTATCATTATAATTTGCTTCTTAATTTTGTCGTCACATTGGGCAAGCTGGGGTGCAGTTGTAAACGGTGTTGAAATTATTGGACACGGTACAACCGAAACAGGAACCGCTAAATATTTAACATTCTCTAACGCAATTCCAGTATTTAATGAGATTAGCGCCGCTAATCTTAATACAATAGGCCCAAGCCCAAAATTTGGTGGTGGTAAAGTTGGCTTTATTTTAGCCGGTGCTTTAAATAGCGCAATTACTCCAATTGGACTTAATATTGTTTGTTGGATTCTTTTTGGAGCGGGCATTATCATCATCTTTAACCCTCAAATTCATAAGTTTATTAAGTATTTGAAGCTTCGTAAAAAGGTTGGTAAAGACAATGTCTTTAAAGAAGTTGATTTAAATATGGCAGAAGTTGAACCTGCTGAACCTATTAAAGTCGAAGAAGCTAAAGAAGAAGAGCCGTTCTCTTTTGACAATAAGCCTATTTTCGAAACATTCCACACAACAACTCCAATTAATAATGATAACGAACTTAAAAAAGCTCGCTTTGTCTTAATGGATGAAAACTCTTCTTTAAGTAAAGAAGTTGCTAATGAAGAAGTCACTAAAGCTGTTTTTGAACCTCAAAAACCAGCATTTGAAGAAACTTTCAAAAGCGAAGAAGTTGAAAATAGTGAACCTCTTTCAGTAGAAAGTGAAAAAGAAGAAAAAGAATTCGTAGATCCATTTACTGAGTCACTTAGAAACGATGCGCCTGAAAAACCAGTCGCTCCAGTTCAAGAAATTATTCCTGAACCTGTAATAAGTGAACCAGAAGTAGATTTCTTACATAAACCTCAACCAAAGGCAACGCCTTTGAAAACATATATTTATCCTAGCATCGATCTTTTAGACAAAAATACTGCTAAAGTTGATGGAAATGCAAACGAAGAATCTATTAAAAATAGAATTGAGATTATTAACCGTGCCCTTGCTAACTTAAAAATTGGTGCTGAAGTTGTTTCTTATACCGTTGGCCCATCTGTCACTCGTTATGATATTAAGACAAATGACGACGTTTCAATTAACGCTGTTCAAAGATATGTTGATGACATTGCTGTTAGACTTGGTGGTCTTCCAGTCAGATTTGAGTCAATTGTCGCTGGAAAATCAACCTCTGGCTTAGAAATTCCTAACGAACATAGAACTAACGTCACAATTAGAGAAGCAATCGAAGGTTTACCAACTGATGCAAAGCATAAAATGGATATTCCATTTGGTGTTTCTATTTCAGGTGAACTTAAATTTGCTAGTTTACCAGATTTCCCACACCTTCTTGTTGCAGGTACAACTGGTTCAGGTAAGTCAATCTTTGTTCACGCGACAATTATTTCTCTTTTAATGAGAAATAGACCAGAAGAACTTAAACTTATCATGGTTGACCCAAAGAAGGTTGAAATGAGCTTCTATGATGATATTCCACATCTTCTTTGCCCAGTTATTTCTGATCTTAAGAAAGTTCCAGCTTGCTTTAGCAAGTTAGTTGATGAAATGGAAAGAAGATATAATCTTTTCCAAACAAATAGAGTTAGAGATATTAAAGGATTTAATGTCTTTGCAAAGCAAAATAAACTTGAACCACTCCCATACATTGTTGTCTTTATCGATGAATACGCTGATTTAATTGAAACTTGTAAAGAAATTAGAGAAAGCGTTGTTAGAATCGTTCAAAAGGCTCGTGCTGCTGGCATTCACATGGTCTTTGCGACCCAACGTCCAAGTGTCAATGTTATTGACGGCGTTATTAAAGGTAACGTTGCAACACGTGTCGCCTTGATGTGTGCCTCTGCAACTGACTCTATGACAGTTATTGGCTCAGGTGGTGCTGAATCGTTATTAGGAAATGGCGATATGCTTATTGATTGTCCGCTTTTATCTCGTTCAATTAAACCACGTGTCCAAGGTTGTTACGTTTCAGAAACTGAGATTATGCGTGTCTGTGACTTCTTAAGAGAACATTATCAACCTCAATTTGATCCAGTGTTTATGAATCTTGAACCACCTGTTGAAGAAAAGAAGTTTGAAGAAGTCGAAGTTGCTCCAATTGATAAGAGCAAGAGCGAAGAAGAAGTTTATCAACGTATTAAAGATGATGCTAAACATAGAGAATATTTCTCTATCTCATATATTACTAGAACTTATGGAATGGGCTTCTCAAGAGCTGGTAAGATCTTCTATAGGCTCCAAAAGGAAGGCGTAGTCGCTGACCAAGGAGACGCTAGAGGATGTAAAGTTCTTATTTATAGCCCTTATGAATCTCAAGTTTCATCTAGCGAAGTATCAACTTTAATCCCAGATGACGGAGAAACTAGCGAATAGCCTTCATATAGAAGGCTTTTCTTTTATCAAAATCGGGAATTATCTCTTTTTAACTGATGTAAAATATTTATTTAAATAGTTAAAGGAGATGCAATATGAACTGTGTCAATATTATTGGTTTATTAAGAGAAAATATCGATGAACATCATAGATATTTCGAATATGAACTACCATTTTTCCAAGAAAATGATGCTGCTGTCCCTAAGATTGTTCTTAAATATTGGACAGGACAACCTAACACAAGACTTAATGCAATTCCATCTAATACGCGCGTTGCAGTAAGCGGACACTTGGACGCACACGAAAAATTTGGTACAATAATCATCGTTGAAGATCTTCAACAATTAAGTCGATAAAAATGTCCAAATTCCTACAATATGTAAAAATCGTGTTAGTCGCGGTGCCCGTGATTATTTATTATCACCTTTTTTACATGATTAGGTATTCAAGACATCCAGAGAAATATCCACTTGAAAAACGTTACAAAGTAGCAAGAAAAGAAATATCTTTTGTTATTAATAGATTTCACCTTGATTATCACATGTCTAATTTAGACAAGTTCACTAATTCAAAGGAGAAATCTTTACTTATTTCTAACCATTTATCATTCTTTGATCCATTAATGATTATCATTAATAGTGAAAAACCAGTTACATTTGTTGCTAAGAAGGAAGTTTTCAAGATGCCTTTTGTTCGTCAAGTTGCCAAGGCAATTGAAGTTTTTCCACTTGATAGAGATAACATCATGTCCCAACTTAGCGAGATTAAAAAAGTTGTCTCTTATTTAAAAGATCCAAGTAAACCTTCAGTTATTATTTATATTGAAGGAACCAGAAATAAAAACCCTGAAAATCCATGTCTAGATTTCCACGCTGGAACCTTAAAGATTGCCCAAATGGCCAACGTTCCAATTATGGTCTCAGCCACCTATGGTGGCTTTAGAGCCTTATCCATGAAATCTTGCTTAAGAAAATATCCTGTTTATTTTTCGCTTATTGAGACTTTATCAAGTGAAGAATCTCGCAAAATGAACACTAATGATTTAGCAGGAGAACTTAGAAAAAAGGTCAACGCTGAGGTCGACCATCTAAGATATTTAGATAAAACTTATATTGAATCAATGAAGATTTCAGATAAAAAGAAAGAATTAGAAACTAGAGTCGATGCTCGCGCTCAAGCGTAAGCCTTTAGGATAATAATTCTTAAGCGTTCCGTTAAGGGAATAAATAACACCTAACTTCATGCCCATGTAGCTCACAAAATGGTAGCCATTCGGGCATTTTTTATTTAGCGTTTCGCCTTTTAAATACTTAATAACTTCTTCTTTAGTAAGCTCAATTGCGTTTTCTACTTTTGAAGCATGTGAGTAGTGGTGAGAAGGGATAAATTTGTCCTTAATTTGGCTTCCTAAAAATAGACCTGGACGAAGCGATAATTCTAAAAAGTTATTAGGTAATTTTGTAGGACAAATAAACTTTTGAATTTCTTTATCTTTGCCTTTACCTTGAACTGTTCTAGTGAGCTCAATTTGAGATAATTTACTACTATGTAGTAATCCAGGTTTAGAAATTAAGGCAATGTAGTGTCCTTCGCCTTCAAAATGAGATGGGAAAAGGTGGACACTTTCTTTAAATTTTATAGATCTAAATTCACCTTCAAAAGAAGGAATATTTTCTAGTTTTGCATCGCTATTTTGGAGTAAATATTCAATGACTTCCTCGTCTTCTTCATAAGAGTAAGAACAGGTCGAATAAACCATTTTTCCACCCTCTTTTAGCATCGAATAGCACATCAAAATAAGTTCTTTTTGAATGGCAGCATTCTTCAAAACTTTTTCATAAGTCCAGTCATCTTTCATTTCTTCAGATTTTCTGAACATTCCTGATCCTGAGCAAGGCGCATCAAGGATAATTTTGTCAAAATAATTAGCAAATTTTTGGTAGTGGTTTTTAAAGTCTAAGGAAGTAATAACGGTGTTAGAAATGCCGAGTCTTTCGATGTTACTTAATAAGACATTTGCACGTGATTTTGAAAGATCATTTGCGATTATTAAGCCGCTGTTCTGCATTTTTAATGCAGTTTGAATAGTTTTTCCGCCTGGTGCAGCGCATAAATCAAGAACAACTTCTCCTGGTTTTGCGTCCAAAAAATGAGCGACAAGCATTGCGGAAGGCTCTTGAATATAATAAGCGCCTAGTTCGTGATAAATTTTCTTTCCGAGTTCATATTCATCTTTGTCGTATAAAAAACCGTTTTCTACAACAGGATGTTTTTTGAGGTTTGGAAATAGAGCCAATAAATTATCAGATGATAATTTTTCGGAATTAAGGTAAATTGCCTTCTTTTCTTTACAAGAAAAAGATTTGATGAGCTCATCAATCTCAGTTTTTGATAAATATTTCTCAAGCGATTTTTCAAAGTCCATTTATAACATATATTTTAATTGGTTCGTAAAAACAAAAAAGAAAAACCGCGAAATATTCGCGATTTTCTTGCTAGAAAGAGATTTTAATCACCATAATGAGACCACATAGAAACAATCGAAACTATCTTATTTTCATCATCAATTGAATAAACTAGACGATGTTGAATATTGATTCTTTTTGAGTAGAAACCTTTTAGGTTTCCCTTTAATTTTTCTACTGGCGAATTATAAGGATCTATTTTCAAATCTTCGACAAGTTGTTTAGCTTTTTCGCCCAATTTAGCTTGTTTTAATTTTTCTAAATCCTTAATTGCATCTTTATGGATAACGACTTTAAACATTACCAATCCAATTTATCGACATCAACAAAATCTTCACGTGGTGCCTTACCTCTTTCATTGATTAAATCAGCAAGACCCTCAATTGAGTTGAGATACATTGTTTCAAGCAGTGCATTAAAATCTTCTTCACCAATGAGGTAGCAGTTTTTCCCATTTTTATTAGTCAATAAAACAGGCGAAGAATTTTCGTTAACTTCTTCTGCTAACTTGTAAAGATTACTTCTAGCTTCAGTAATAGATATAGTTGGCATATTACTACCTCCCTAAAATATGATAACGTACGGATAAGCGGACGTCAACATTAAATCTACTAAAATTATCCAGGTTTTCTTAGTTCTTATACGTTTTGTTTCTATAAATAGAAATGTTATGTTATAGTTATTATGAGGTATTATTCGTATGAGAATGGTTGATATTATTACAAAAAAGAGAGACGGTGGCGTTTTAACTAACCAAGAAATCGATTTCTTTATCGATGGTTATGTTGAAGGAAAAATTCCTGATTACCAAGTCTCTGCACTTTTAATGGCTATTGTGTTTAAAGGTATGACAAACGATGAAATCGTTCACCTTACCGATAGAATGGAACACAGTGGCGATGTTATGGATTTAAGCTCAATCCCTGGCAAGAAAGTTGATAAACACTCTACAGGTGGTGTTGGAGATAAGACTTCTTTAGCACTTGGACCTATGGTCGCAGCTTGTGGCGCTATCGTCGCAAAAATGTCTGGTAGAGGTTTAGGCCACACCGGCGGAACTTTAGACAAATTAGAGTCAATTCCAGGAATGAATGTCTTCTTAGAAGAAGAACAATTCATGGATATTTTAAGAAGTAATGGTGTTGCCATTGCTGGTCAAACTGGAACTTTAGTTCCAGCAGATAAGAAATTATATGCATTACGTGACGTTACAGGTACAGTCGAATCAATTCCGCTTATCGCTTCTAGCGTTATGTCAAAGAAGCTTGCTTCTGGTAGCGATTGTATTCTTCTAGATGTTAAGTTTGGTAATGGCGCATTCATGAAAACTAGAGAAGATGCCAAAAAGCTCGCTAAAATCATGTGTGCTATCGGAAATTCGCTTAATAGAGACACGAGAGCTGTCTTAACTTCTATGGAACAACCTTTAGGTTTTGCTGTTGGTAACGCACTTGAAGTTAAAGAAGCTATTGATACACTTCATGGACATGGTCCAAAAGATTTCCAAGATCTTTGCTATCAATCAGGCGCAATTATGCTTGAACAAGCCGGAATTGCTAAAGACGAAGAAGAAGGTCTTGCAATGCTTCACAAAGTTGTTGAAGATGGATCAGCCTTTGAAAAATTAAGACAAATGGTCATCGCCCAAGGCGGTGATGTTAGTTACATCGATCATCCTGAAAAATTCCCACTTGCTAAACATATCGTTGAAGTTAAAGCTTCAAAACCAGGTTATATTAAACACATTATCGCACTTGAAATTGGCGAAAGCGCTATGCGCTTAGGTGCTGGTAGAGAGACATTTGATGATGTTATTGATATGTCAGCAGGTATCGTTTTACAAAAGAAAGTTGGCGACAAAGTTGCTAAGGGTGACACACTATGTGTCGTACACACAAATAAAGACGACTTTGCTCAAATCTTAAAGGACATTGAAGAAGCATTTACAATTGTTGATGGCTTCGTTGAATACCCTCCAACTGTTCACGATTACATTAAAGGTTAATGAGAGTAGTCATTCAAAACGTCAATCGTGCTAGTTGCACAATATCTAATAAAATCGTGGGAGAAATCTCCCGCGGTTTTTGTCTATTCGTGGGTTTCACTCATGATGATACAAAAGAAAGAGTTGAACGCATAGTTAATAAATTAGTCTCACTGAGACTATTTGACGATGAAAACGGTAAGACTAATCTTTCATTAAGCGATATAGGCGGAGAAATTTTATCTATTTCTCAGTTTACTTTATACGCTTCAGTAAAAGACGGTAGAAGACCTTCTTTTGTCAACGCCATGAGACCTGATGAAGCCACAAAACTATATGATTACTTTAACGAATGCTTAAAAAATACTGGAATTAAAGTTGAAACTGGTGTTTTTGGGGCAGATATGAAAATTAATTTAGAAAACAATGGTCCATTTACAACCATTTTAGATTCAAAGGAACTTGGTTTATGAAAGTAATGGTTGGATTAAGTGGTGGCGTTGATAGCGCAGTTGCTGCCTATTTACTTAAAAAAGCAGGCTATGAAGTTGTAGCCGCTTTTATGCGTAACTGGGATGCAATGGCTAATGGCGATTACCTTGGAAATCCAACAATAAATGACGAACAATGTCCGCAAGAAAAAGACTACCAAGATGCTCAAAAAGTTGCTGAAAAACTTGGTATTCCACTCTTTAGAGTGGATTTCATCAAAGAGTATTGGGATCATGTCTTTTCTTTCTTTATTGAAGAATACGAAAACGGACGTACCCCAAACCCTGATATTTTATGCAATAAATACATCAAATTTGACGCTTTTTTAAAGTTCGCTAAAGACAATAACTGTGACATGATTGCGATGGGTCACTACGCCAAAAGAGTGGAAAAAGATGGTCTTTATTATCTCGCTAAATGCAAAGACACAAATAAAGACCAAACTTATTTCTTGTCACAGATAAATGAGGAACAAATTAAGTCTTGTTTGTTCCCACTTGGCGACATTGATAAAATTGAAGTTCGCCAAATTGCACACGAACTTGGGCTAGAGTCAGTCATGGACAAAAAAGACTCAACTGGTGTGTGTTTTATAGGTGAACGTAATTTCAGAGAATTCCTCAAAAATTACATTCCTGCTCAAAAAGGCAATATCATAGATATTGACACTGGTAAAAAGGTTGGAGAACATCGTGGAGTTTATTACTACACGATAGGTCAACACAAAGGACTTGGAATCGGTGGAATTTCTGGTGAAACTGCGACTGGTTGGTTCATCGTTAAGAAAGACGCCAAGAAGAATATTCTTTATGTAACCCGCGGAGACACTCAAAAGTATTTGATGTCCAATAAATGTATCGTGAGAAAACTCAATTTCATAAATGAAAATGAAAAATTCCCACAAAAAGTGGGAGTTAAGTTCAGATATCGTCAACCAGATCATCCAGCGACTATTAACAAAGTTGGAGACGAAATAATCTGTGAATACGATTATTACAAAGCAGTTACTCCTGGCCAAGAAGCTGTCTTTTATAATGAAGAAGGGCTAATGATTGGTTCTGGAACAATTGACGAAGTTTATAGAGATAACAAACGTATCGATTAAAAAAAGGCACTATGTGCCTTTTTATTTATCGAATAATGACTTATCAGCTTCATCGAAGAACTTAAGTAAGTCTGATGCAGTTAATTTTGCCTTCTCTTCTTTTGAGAAATCATGAATTATGTGTCCACTGTGGAACATAATTAATCTATCCCCATACATTAATGCATCTCTCATGTTATGAGTAACCATTAATGTGGTTAAGTGTTTCTCACGAACAATTCTATTTGTGAGCTCTAAGACTTTCTTTGCTGTCTTAGGATCTAACGCAGCGGTGTGCTCATCAAGAAGAAGAATTCTTCTATCTTGGTTGAAGTTATGGAGTGCATTTGAGAAATCTAAATAGATTTCTAATAATTTCTCCTCTTCTTCATCTTTTTTAAGCTTTAAATTCTTAATTTCGTTAGTTTTATTGATGAAGATTTGCTTTTGCTCGTCATAGAACTTACCAGAAATTGCAATTGCCTCTTTTTTGAACTCTTTAAGCTCTTTCTTTAGGGAAGAAACAAGTTCTTTATTCTTATCAAGAGTTGCCTGATTAATCTTTGACCTAAGTTCACCTGAGCGAACATTATAGTACATATCAATAAACTCTTTACGAGTGTCAAGTCTAGAATCGGTAGCCGCCATTAACAAAGTTAATGCTTGACGTTGTCCACCTGACATAACACCTACTTTTTGCGACATTCTATCTTCTAGACCAAGTTGAAATTCTTGTAGTAACTTCTTGTAATAAAGTTGAATAACTGAATTAGAAAAGCCCCATTTAATTGGAGAATGTTGTTTACCTCTTCTAAAGGCAATTTCAAGATTCTCTAGGCAAGACATTTCACCTGTTGTTCCGACCATAGGATCTTGGAAAACACGGCCAAAATATTTTGCTCTTTCGTATTCTTTCATCTTGGTAATGTCCATACCTGAAAGCACTACATGACCTGAATCAGGTTGAATTGAACCTGAAATAACGTTCATTGTAGTAGATTTACCAGAGCCATTACCGCCGATAATTGTGACGAATTCTCCATCATTAATCGTTAAATTAATGTTGTTTAAAGCAATACGTCTATCTTCGATAGCGCCAGTTAGGTTGAAAACTTTTGTAACATTTTTAAATTGAATCATTTGTTTCAGCCTTCTTCTTTTTCAGATTACGCACTAATTCTTTAATAATAGGAATACATAATGCAATTGTAATAAGAATCGCATAGAGTAAGCTCTTCAACTGTGTTGGGAAACCAAGTCTAGTCGCGATTGTAATGATAATAAAGTAGAAAATTGAGCCCATTGCGACTGCAATTAACCAAATCTTGAATGAACGTTTACCAAAGATTGCCTCGCCAATTAAAATTGCGGCTAATCCGATAACTAAATATCCTGTCGCCGAGATGGTGGAAACAGTCTTTGCTTCTTGAACATAAAGTGAGCCACCAAGAGCAATTAAAGCATTTGCTACGCAAACGCAAGTAATGGTCGCAATATCAACGTTAATTCCTTGTGATTTTGCCATCTTTTCGTTCATGCCAGTTGCTCTAATTGCCATGCCATATTCTGTTCCAAAGAAGAAGTAAATAATAAACATTGCAAGTAAAACAACAACTAACATAACGGCAACTTTAATAACATCACCCCAAGGATTTACAACAATGTAGCGATTAACGCTTTCAATGTATTTCCAAGGATAGAAAAGAGTGTAAATTGTCTGGGTTTGTCCGCCTGGTTGAATGTCTGTAAATGAAACTTGTGAGGCAAATGTAGTGCCATTTGCAAAGCCCATAATTAACATTGCAATTGAGGCGGATGCAGTTAAGGTAATGATACCTGATAGTAACTTAGGTATCTTAAGATACCTATTAAGAATGCCAGTGATCATTCCGCACATAAAACCAGCAATAACAGAGATAAATGTAGCTAACCAAGGATTAACGCCTTTAACGACCAGTGCGGCCGTAACAGCGGCTCCTATCAGAAAACTACCCTCTGCAGTTAAATCAGCGAAGTCAAGTAAACGATACGTAAGGAAAATACCAAGTGCTAATAAGACACATGGAAGTCCGCTAGAAAGTATGTTTAATATAACGTCTAAAAACATTTTTAACTATTTATGCAGCAGTTACATCCCTTGATTTGTTAAGAACTGATTCAGGAAGAGTAATGCCTGAACCTGCTAAATTTGCGGAAGAATAGACATATTCACATTCTTCTTTACTCATTGTACCAACTGGAATTTCACCAGGTTGTTTTTCGCCTTTAAGGATTTGTGCAGCCATTTGTCCGGTTCTTTTTCCTAATTCGCGGTAATTAATAGAAAGTGTAACGTGACCACCTGATTGGCACATACCTTCTTCACCTGTAATGATAAGAATGCCTTTGGCATTAGCTTCTTGTTTAACTGCGTTTGTATTAGCAGCAATATTGTTGTCTGTTGGAATATAAATTGCATCTAAACCATCAACTGCACATAATGCACCTGCGGCTGTAGAAATATCAGAAGGACCTGTACATGTTTCTTGAACAACTGTAAGTCCTAAAGCTTCAGCTGCTGCCTTAGCTTGAGTAGCCTGAACAACTGAGTTTGTTTCACTTTGAGTGTAAATAATGCCGATTTTATCAGCTGCTGGTAAACATTCTTTAAGAAGTTCAATTTGAGCTTGAATTGGTTGGGCATCACTTGTACCTGTGACAAAGCCGCTGCCGTTTGCAATAGATGAGACAAGTCTTTCACCTACTGGATCAGTAACAGCAGTGAATAAGACTGGATTGGTGGAACCTTTATCAATAGAAGCACTTAAAAGTGCTTTGGAAGCACCTGTACCAACGCCTAATGTCATTTTGGACTCTGCGACTAATGTCTTTGAGTAGGCAACAATGTCAGCATCTTTTCCACCTGCGTTCATGAGTTTGATGGTGAAATCTTTACCCTTTACTAAGCCAGATTCTTCTAAACCGGCGACAAAACCATCAGCAGCTGCTTGAAGTGCAACGTGCTCAACTGGCATTAAAATGCCAATTTGGTTCTTTGTTGAATTACATCCAGTGAATAATGTTGCGGTTACTGGAAGTAAAAATATAGTTTTAATGAGATTTCTTTTCATGTTTCTTTCTCCTTTTCAAAAAATAAATCCCGGGAGCAAACACCGGGTTATTTTTATTTCCAGGTGTTTGACTAAGTCTCCCACCTGCATTTTTAAAGTAGGAAACAATTACCTAAAATAAAAATAGCAATAAGAAAAATAGGAATTTGAGCTAGAAATAATCGCAAAATTTCTGTTCATAACCTTTTTCTCTCTTGCAATAATATTATGCCAAAATAGGGATAATGCAAATAAAATTTTATTTTAAGTGCAAAATTGAACATATTTATCTTATTTATAAAGATATCATTGCGCATGACATCGGAATATTATATTATTATACCGATAGTGAGGTATAGGAATAATGTATATTTCAGTTAAAGAAGCCGCCCAAAAATGGGGGATTAACGAACGTCGTGTTCGTCTTTTATGCCAAGAAAACCGTATTGAAGGTTTAAGCAAAAAGGGTAAAGTTTATCTTATCCCAGATAACGCTCCAAAACCTTTAGATAGACGCGGAAAAACTGGCCCAATTAAATTAAATAATAATAAGGATATAGACTTTGCAACGTATCGCAAAGAATACCCAAATGAAGATGGTTATTTTGGTCCTTATGGTGGTTCATTTGTAGATGAAAAAACAAAGAAAACTTTCCAAGAAATCTATAATGGCTATTTAACCATCTGTAAGTCCGCAAAATTCATCGCCGAATTACGTCAAATTAGACATGATTTCCAAGGTAGACCAACACCTGTTTATCATTGTGAACGTTTGTCCAATTATTTAGGCAAAGTTCAGATCTATATTAAACGTGAAGACCTCAATCATATGGGCTCACATAAACTTAATAACTGTATGGGACAAGCTCTGCTTGCTAAAACTTTAGGCAAGAAAAAACTTATCGCCGAAACTGGTGCAGGAAGCCATGGTTCAGCCGTTGCAACAGCTGCTGCATATTTCGGTTTAAAATGTGATATTTACATGGGCGAAGTCGACATGATGAAGCAAGCTCCTAACGTGAATAGAATGAAGATTCTAGGAGCTAACGTTATCCCTGTAAAAGAAGGCACTAGAACCTTAAAAGAAGCAGTCGATGCAGCCTTAACAGCCTACCTAAAAGAACAAAAAGATGCGTTCTATTTAATGGGCTCCGCAGTCGGCCCTCATCCTTACCCATTAATCGTTCGTGAATTCCAAGAAATTATTGGTCGAGAAGCACGTGAACAATTCCAAGAAATGACTGGCGAATTACCAGACATTGTTTGTGCTTGTGTTGGTGGCGGAAGTAACGCTATCGGTATGTTTGAAGCATTCTTAAATGATCCTGTTCAAATCGTTGGAGTCGAGCCAATGGGTGAAGGAAAGGAAATTGGCAAAAATGCCGCAAGTATGACTTTCGGTAAGGAATATGTTCTTCACGGATTTAAGTCAAAGGTACTCTTAAATAAAGATGGAAGTGTTGCAAACGCCTATTCAATTGCATCTGGCTTAGATTACCCAGGTGTAGGTCCAGAACACGCATTCTTACACGATATTGGTCGCGTACAATACGAAACTGTTACAGATGAAGAAGCGCTTGAAGCATTCATGCTTCTCTCAAGATTAGAAGGCATTATTCCTGCCATTGAATCATCTCACGCTTTAGCATATGCAATTCGCATCGCTCGTACACGCCATTCTGGTTCGGTCTTAGTTAACCTAAGTGGTAGAGGTGACAAAGACTTAGAGTACATAATGAAAAAATACCCTGACCTACTTAAATAAAAGAAATAAAAAAACTTCGATCAATTTGCGACTCGAAGTTTTTTTACTCTTCATCCCTCTTGAGTGAGAGATCACCTGGTTTTATCCAACCTAATTTTCTGAACAATAAATCAATAAAGAAGACAAGGATAATTGGAAGGATTATTTGTAAAACAAATATTCCAACCCATGTTTGCCATGTATTTCCCATTGAAGAGAACGTTCCAATTTGACCAACTAATCCTGCGGTTCCCATGCCAGATGAAGCGCCCATACATTGAAGTTTCAACCAACATGTAGAGATTGGGCCTAAAATGGCACTTGCAATGATTGTTGGGAGCCATACAATAGGTTTTCTTAAGATATTCTTAAATTGTAACATTGATGTTCCAATACCAATTGAAATGACTTGGCCAATATTATTATCTTTTCTGGATTGAACGGCAAAACCGACCATTTGGGTTGAACAACCCACAACAGCAGCGCCACTAGCAATCATTAAACCAGGAAGATTTCCAGTGAAAATCATCGCTCCAATAGCTGCGCTTGAAATAGGAGCGGTCAAAGCCATTCCCATTAAAACAGCGACGACAATTCCCATGACAAATGGAACTGCAGTAGTTCCTACTGAGATGAGCCATTGAATACCAAATGTGATGTATGCTGATGGATAACGAATTCCTAAAGAAAGTAAAAGTCCGATAGCCATTGAAAATAGTGGAACAATTAAAATATCAACTGATGTTTTCTTTCTAAGTACTAATCTTATTAGTAAGCCAACAGAAATACAGACCAAAAAGATTGTAAGTGGATCGCCAACTTTTAGTGCATTATTGGTGATTAATTTGCCTTCAGTGTTCACGCTCATCGAAAAATAAGCGGCTAATTCACCAACTGCAGCAATGCAGATAGTTTTAAGCGCGTCAAATTTCAGAGCTAGAGCAATTCCGACACCAATTCCAGCGCCAGTTAAGATTTGTAAAACGTTAGAAAGTCCGGTTTTATGAGTAGAAGTCCCGATCACATCAACCATGAACTGGCAAAAGCTAGATTCTGGCCAAATGGCGAAGAATGAACCGATAGTTGCAAAAATGGTGCCGATGATTAAAGTGGCAAATAAACCATTAGCCATTCCGCCTAATGTAATCGTAAAGAAATTAAGGACTCTTTTTTTCATAAATGCCGATGAATAGTGAGTATTATATACAAATTTTTCTGATTTACAAAAATTCTTTTTGCCTCTTAATTAAGTTTAGTGCATTTTGTTTGAAAAAGGATAGTGTGTTTATTATAATAAATACGCTATGAAAAAGTCGGTATTTAAATTAATAGTCACCTCACTTTGTGCCGCGGCATTAAGCGGATGTTCTTTTCTTGGCTTTGGAGACGATAATAATGAAGCCCTAGGTTTAGACCTAAGAGATTACAAAACCGCCGCTGTGAAAGATTCCAAATACGAGTATTCTGGAAAAGTCTTCTTAAGGTTTGAAGACAAAGCCGATGTTGAGGTTACCGAGAAGTGTACATATAGTACATTAGATACTTCTAAGCTCGGTAAGCAACCTTTTAAAGTTTCATTCGAAGCTAGTGCGGTTATTTTTTCAAAAACCGTTTACATTAATGTCGTTGAATCACTTTCTTTAAAAGACCTTGTAGTTGAAGGTTACACAGAAAAAGTGAAAGCTGGCGAAAGTTATTCTTTCGATGGCAAAGTTTATGCTGTTTATGATGATAATTCACGAAAAGATGTTACAAGTTCAGCCGTTTTCTCAAGTGTTGATACTTCATCTTCTGGAAAAAAGGAAATAACAGTTTCCTATACAGAAGCAAAAGTGACTAAGAAAGCTACATTCTCAATCGACGTTTTTGCAGAATTAGTCGGAATTTCTGTTTCTGGTTATTCGTCAAACTTCAATCCTGGTTCAGATTATATCTTTAACGGAAAAGTTGTCGCTAAGTATAGCGATAATTCAACTGTTGATGTAACTGAAAAAGCTGAAATTGATGCAAGTAAAGTTGATACTTCTAATGAAGGTTCTTATGAAGTGGTTGTTAGCTATACAGAAGGCGATTTAACTGTAAAACAAACAATTACAATCAAAGTCGCTGAAAAAATCAAAGAACTCCTGAAAATTGAGGCTTCTGGTTACACAAAGACCGTTAATAAGCTTGAAAAATACGTTTTTGACGGTGTTGTTATTGCAACTTATGACGACGGAACAACTGCTGATGTTACCAAAGATAACAACTGTGAAATTCCTGAATTAAGTACTCAAACAACAGGTAAAAAGAGCCTAACAATCTCTTATAGTGAGACAACTGATGGTAGCACCATCACTAAGAAATATATAATCAGTGATATTGAAGTTATCGCAAGAGTTACTGGTATTGTCGTTCCTGACACCTTAAATGTAACTTTAGGCAAGAGTAAATCTCTTTCATACACAGTTCAACCAACTGATGCTAAGAACAAGAATGTCACATTCTCAAGTAGCAATACAGGTGTTGCAACAGTCGATAAAAATGGACTTGTCACTGGTGTGGCAAACGGTAATGCAACAATCACTGTAACAGCCGAAGATAACGGAATTAGCTCATCTACAGAGGTTACAGTTTCTGCCGAATCTAAAGATGAATGGACAATTCTTCTTTATATGTGTGGTGCTGACTTAGAGAGCGATTCTAATGCTAGACTTGCTACTGCTGACTTAAAAGAAATCTTAACAGTTGCCGGTCAACCAGAAGACGTTAACTTTGTTATTGAAACCGGTGGTGCTAAGTCATGGGCTTCTACTTATGGCATTTCTTCAAGTAAACTTGAAAGATACCACGTAAGTAACAAATCTTTGGTTAGAGATGCTCAATTAAGCTATGCTTCAATGGGTTTATCTTCTACATTACAAAGCTTCTTAGAATACGGATTAACTAATTATCCTGCCGAAAAAACTGGTGTTATTTTCTGGAATCATGGTGGTGGAATGAGTGGCGTTTGTTTCGATGAAAAGAAGAATGATGATTCACTTCTTAACACCGAAATTCAAAGTGCTGTCAAAAATGCTTTAGCAAATACTGGCCACACAGGTGAAAAATTAGAATTCATCGGTTATGATGCTTGCTTAATGCAAGTTCAAGATATTGCAATTGGAAATGCGCCATATTTCAACTATATGATTGCTTCTGAAGAATCAGAAGCCGGCGAAGGTTGGGATTATGATACATGGGTTGACGATTTATACGCTAAAAAGACAACCCCAGAAATCTTAAAAGCTTGTGTTGATGGCTTTATCTTGGATAACGGTGGAACCTCTTCCTCAAGTAATGACCAAACTCTTTCCTACCTTGATTTATCAAAAGCTGATGAATACAAAGCTGCTTGGGAAGATATGGCTGTTGCCTTAAAATCCAAGATTACTTCTAGCAACAAGAGTTCATTCAAAACACTTGTAAAATCTGCAAAAAGATACGCTGTTGATGGCTATAGTAGTGACTTATATTACGGCTTAGTTGACGCAAAAGACTTTGTTAATAAATTAGCATCAAATTCAACCTTTAAACCTGATGCAAGTTATACAAATGCTGTTTTTACAGCACATTCTAACTTTGTTAAATATTCTAGCAAAGGAAAAGGCGCTGGAAATTCATATGGTCTTTGTATGTATTGGGGCCTAGATAGCGACGCAAAATCTTACTACTCATCAACATACACAACCTTATCAAATTGGCTCTATTTAGTTAACAACTTCGGTTATTAATCTAAGGCCAAATAAATGCTTACGAAAGAGAATCAATTATTGGTTCTCTTTTTCTTTTTATTTACAAAAGTAAAGGTTTTTATTGAAGTTTAAGACTTATTTTATTAAAATAATGGCTAATTATGAAAAAGACATTTATAAATTTATTTATTTTGTCACTAGCGGCCACCTCACTAGCAGGTTGCGATCTTTCTAGTATTTTTGGCCCAACAACTCCTGAGGAAGAAACCCAAGAGTATGATGACAAAAAAGTAGATCACCTTGAACTAAAAGACTATAAAACAGCTGCCATAAAAGGTTCAAAATATGAATTTGATGGCAAAGTTTTCGCCGTTTATGAAGATAAAACAGAACAAGATGTTACTTCTAAAGCAACTTATTCAACTCTCAACACGTCAGCATTAACTGATACTGCAAAATTCAAAGTAAGTTACGAAACAAAGGAAAAAATCTATTCAAAAACTGTCAACATCAAAGTTGTTGAATATATAAGTGTAAACAAAATTGAGATTAGTGATTATTCCGAAACAGCTGAAGTTGGTGTTGAGTATGATTTTGATGGAAAAGTAACTGCCACATTCATTGATAGCACAACTAAAGATGTAACTGAATACGCAGTAGTTTCACCTTTAGATGTTTCTAAAAAGGGAACTTCACAACTTGTTGTGACTTACACAGATGATGGTGGTCAAACTGCATCTGCAATTAAACCAATTGAGGTTTTATCTTTACTTAAAACAATCGCATTAACTGGTCAAACAACCACCTATATTATAGGTGAAGAATTCCATTTTGATGGAAGAGTAAAAGCCACTTATAGTGAAGGCACAGTTCTTGATATTACTGATTACATTACAGTCGATTCTAGTGCGATTAACACTAGCCAAGTCGGTACTTATACCTTAAAGGTATCTTACACCGATTCAGAGAGCAAAACAGTCTTTGAAGATAGCGTTGAAATCACTGTTATCGAAAGAATTCCAAACCTCGTTAGCATTTCAGCCAGTGGATATTCCACTGAAATCACTAAAAAGTCTACTTATGTCTTTGATGGTGTTGTAACTGCAACATTCGATGAAGGACCAACAGCAGATGTCACAAAAGATGCTGTTTTCTCATCAGTTTCAACACTTCAAACTGGTGTTAAAGACGTCACACTTACTTATACTGATCCAAGAACAAATATTAAACGTTCTACCACAATTCAAATCGAAGTTGTCGCTTATATAAGCGAAATTAGACTTCCAGAAACCTTAAAAGTTAGAACTGGTGGAACTGCCGAATTAAAACCGACAATTGTTCCAAATGATGCTAAAAATAAAGAAGTTACCTTTGTTTCTAGCAATCCAAGTGTTGCAACAATTAACCAAAATGGCTTAATTAGTGGCATTAAACCTGGTTCATCAGTTGTTACAGTTACTTCTAAGGCAAATCCTGAAATTAGTGCTCAAACAACAATTTTAGTTTCAGATGTCGTCTACAAAGATTGGTCTATTTTCCTTTATGTTTGTGGATCAAATCTTGAAACTGATGCAGCTGAAGCAACATACGATTTATATGAAATTGATTCAGTTTATGGAAAACCAGACGATGTAAACATCGTAGTTGAAGCTGGTGGATCAAAATCATGGAATAGTTATTATTCTTCAGTAATTGATGCATCAAAGCTTAATAGATTCCATTTAACAAATAGTTCTTACGTTCAAGATGAACAAATTACTAATGCAAATATGGGTAAATCAAGCACATTACAAAGCTTCCTTGAATGGGGAATTGATGAATATCCTGCAGAAAAATACGCTTTGATTCTTTGGAATCACGGTGGTGGTTTAGCAGGTTGTTGTCAAGATGAAAATTATAACGACATGCTTACTGATGACGAAGTCATCTCTGCAGTCGATGGCGCATTTAGAAACACTGGAACCTCCAAATTTGAATGGATTGGTTACGATTGTTGCTTAATGCAAACAATGGAAGTTGCCGAATTTAATAGTCAATATTTCAATTACCAAGTCGGTTCGCAAGAAGTTGAAAGTGGCTATGGTTGGAAATATGATGGCTGGATCGGTAATGTTTATAACAAAAAATCCACTGAAACTATCTTAACTAGCATTGTTGATTCATACATTAACCAATTCTCTGGTGGAGAAGAAGCCACTGATTCTGATTCAAATCAAACTTTATCTTATTTAGATTTATCTAAAATATCAGCCTTTAAAGGCGCTTGGGAAACACTTGCAACTAAAACAAAGGCTAAAATTACGACATCAAATAGATCAAATTTCTGGAACAATGTTGTTCAAGCAAGCCATTATTTTGGTGGAGACATCTCTTGGGGTGCGTATGATGCTTATGATTATCTACAAAAGTTAAAGGCAAATTCGACCTTTAACCCTGGAAGTAGTTATATTACTGCAGTTGAAAAAGCACTAAGTGCGATGATTAAGCATAATAAAGCCCAAAAAGGTGGCTCAGCTGATGCTCATGGTCTAAGTTGTTATTTCTACTATTATTATAATGATGCTCAGTATTCAAATTTCACTGAATGGATTTCATTAGTTAATAAAGTATTCGGATATTAAAAATTTTAAGAGAACTTTATGTTCTCTTTTTTATATAAAAATTTAAGTTGGTAGGTTGTTTATGAAAAGAAAAGTCGGTATATTCTCTGCAATTGCATTATCAGGTTCAGGCCTTTTAGCAATTGCCTTATCAAGCACTGGTGTTACTGGTAATTTATTCGTATTCCGAAGTGAAGCTGATTTAAGTTATACATTAACACTAAGTAACTCAAACAAATATGATGGAAATGCAACGCAATATATTTATAACGATAACAACAATTACGCTGTTCAATTCTCATATTCTGGTTGCACAACTAATCAATCAGGGCACGTTACTTTAAATGCTAATGGCACCCTAAAAAATGATCAACAGATTACATCTGTGTCAGCCATTTATCCTGTCTTTACAGCTTCAAATGGTGCATCTTTAAAGTTTAGAGCATCTTATAATGGCACAAAATGGGGTGAATATTCTGTCTTAACATCTGAAAAAACTTTTGATCTTGCCGCTACTAATCCTTATTTTATTGAATTAAAGGCTGATGGTGGATCAATAAACCTTACCAGTTTACGTTATACATATACCTGTGCAGCAAATCCTGCTGCTGCTTCTGGTGAAGAAGAATGGCAAATCGTAACTGATGAAAAAGATTTAGCAGTTGGTGATCAAGTTGTAATAGCCGCTGCAGAAAGTGATGTGAGTTACGCCTTATCCACAACACAAAATTCAAATAATATAAGTGCAGTTTCAATTACAAAAGATAACGAAAAAGGAACTATTATAATAAATAATAGTGTTCAAGTTTTAACTTTAGAGGAAGGTTCATCAGATGATCTTTTCGCATTTAATACTGGAGATGGTTACTTAAAAGCATGCTCTTCTGGCAGTAATTATTTGCGCACCGAAACAGATATAACCGCTGATTCAAGCTTTAGAATTAAAATTAGCGATGAACAAGAGACCTTAAATTATGCTACTGTAGACGCTAGAGATTCCTCGTATACACGAGATACTATCCGTTATAACCCAAATAATGGAAGCCCTATTTTTTCTTGTTATTCTTCAACAAGTACTAATACAAAACCAATTTCAATTTATAAAAAGACTGCTTCTATCAATACACCTGCATATGAAACTGGTTTAACTGTCGAAGACGCCAAAGGAGAAGCAGGGACATATATTGTTACTGAAAATTTTGATTCGTTCGTAGAAAATGGTGGTTTAACTGTCACTGCAATGATGTCAGATGGATCTTCGAAAAAGCTTTCAAAATCTGAGTACTCATACAAAATGACATATGGAGGAGTTGAACAAGATCCAACTCAAAAATTCCAACACGCTGGTGAATACTCTGTAAGTATTAGTTACAAATCACTCATTCCAAACGTTTACACAATCAATGTTGCAAATGTTGTAACTAGTGTTACTGCAACGAAGGAAACAACTTCATATCATGTCAATGACAACATTGTTTTGAATGATATAACGGCTGTTAAGAATTATGCAGTCGATGGTTCATCAAGTAGTATTGCATATAGCAATTTCTCTGCAAACGGCCTTAGCTTAGAGCTTAGAAATCCAAATAATCAACTCGTTACAAGCGGAACATTTAATGTTGCTGGAAATTGGACTGCAAAGGTTTATTTAACTGCGAATTCTGAGATTTCTAGCAGCATTACAATCTCAGTTACTGCTATTCCGGTTTCTTCTATTTCATTAAATACAGGTTCGGTAACTGTTTATGTTGGTGGTAGTAGCGAAACATTAACTGCAACAGTTTTACCTAACAACGCAACAGATAAGACTGTTATTTGGTCTATTATTAATGATAATCCTAAAGGATGCTTATCTATTTCAAACGGAACAATTACAGGTTATTCTGCTGGTACCGCAACAGTAGTTGCTACTGCGGGAGATAAACAAGCAACATGTAATGTTACAATCTCAACTATTGCTGTTACTGGTGTATCATTGAACAAGGATTCTTTAACCATCTCTGCTGGCAAAACTGAAACACTAAGTGCAACTATTTCACCTGCAAACGCCTCAAATACTGCGGTTAATTGGACATCAACTAACACTAACATCGCAACTGTTAATGCTAATGGTGTTGTTACAGCCGTTGCACCTGGTACCGCAACAATTACTGTCACAACTGTTGATGGAGAAAAGACTACATCATGTAGCGTAACAGTAACAAAGATTGGAGTTACTTCAGTTACATTAAGTAAATCATCATTAGATTTATATGTCGGTGGAAGTGATGCAACCTTAACAGCTACTGTTCTTCCAAATGATGCGACATATAAAACCGTTACATGGTCATCTAATAAATCGAACATTGCCACTGTTACTAATGGCGTTGTTCATCCAGTTGGAGTTGGAACTGCTGTTATATCAGCAAGTGCTGATGGAGTTAGTGCAAACTGTACTGTTAATGTTGCTGCTTCTGCTCCTGAATGGATAAAGGTCACTGATGAAAATGATCTTAGTGCAGGAGATAAAGTTATTATTGGTGATGAAAACGCTAATGTAACTGCAACTAATATAAGTGGCACATATTTAGGAAAAGTTACATCGACATTCTCTGATCAAAAAGTTACTACTTTAGGTAGTGGAACAATTGAATTTACTTTAGGCGGAGAATCCGGTGCATGGACATTTATTAACGGAGATAGTGAATTAGGCGCAACATCAACCAAAACTTTATGTTGGGACGATGGAACAACTACATGGGATATTTCCATAAGTGATGGTGACGCAACAATTTGGAGTACAACTGAATCATATGGAAGAATTTTGTATAATTCTTCAAGTCCAAGATTTACAAACTATGGTTCATCAACAAATGTTAGTGGTAGTATGCGTTTACCAGAATTATATAGACTTGAAACAGCTGCTGTTGTTCCTGATAATCCAGTTTCTTCAATTAATTTGTCAACAACTGGTAATGTAACGAATTTATTTGCTGGTGAAACATTAACAATTAATAAAGAAGTTTTACCTGCAAACGCTGATAACAAGAATGTCACTTGGTCTTCAAGCGATACAAGTATCGCGACAGTTAGCCAATCTGGCGTTGTAACTGGCGTTTCTAGTGGAAGCGTAACAATAACTGCTACAGCTAAAGATGGAAGCGGCACTAAAGGAACTATTAACCTAACAGTCAACGCAAAATTAGATAGCATTGAAGTTTCCAACGAAAAGACATCGTATAAAGTCGGAGATAATTTCGTTAAACCAACAGTAACTGCCTCCTATATTGGTGGTAGCGATAAAGATGTTACAAATTCCGCAACATTTAACGGATTTAGCTCTGCTAGTGCTGGAAATTGTACTATTACTGTTTCATATACAGAAAATGGTGTTACAAAATCTACCTCATATGAAGTTACAATCACAAATTCTGCTACACCTCAAAGCGAAAATTTCCAAATTACCTTTGCTACAGCTTCAACTGATAGCAGTAGTGAATATGGATCAGGAAGTGTTTCCGCAACTATTTTAAGTGCTGGTTCAAGTTATGTTAGCAGTTATTCCTGCAGCAAAGCTTATAAAGGAACAAGCGGAATAAAATTAGGGTCAAGTAAGTCTAGCGGTTATGTTTCATTAAACTTTTCAAGCACAATTACTTCAGTAAATGTAACTTCTATTTCTTACACCATTGCTCAATATAGTTCTGATTCGAAAAATACATCTTTATATGTAAATGGTGGATCTAGCGCTGTTAGTACAACAAGTAATGGAAATGTCTACACTTATACATTATCAAGTCCTACATCAATAAGCAGTCTCAAGATTTCTTCACAAGCACGTGTTTATATTGTTGGAATTACTATTTCTACTCAAGCAGCTACACCAGTTGATGTTACAAGTATTTCGTTAAATCAAAGTGCAATAAATATGACCTCAGGTGAAACCTATCCATTAGTAGTTTCATATAATCCTAGTGGAGCAAATACAAATACAGGTATTACTTGGACAAGTAGCAATTCAAGTGTTGCTGAAGTTTCAAGTACAGGTGTCGTAAGTGCAAAATCTCAAGGTTATGCAACAATTACTGCAACAACCGAAAATAATAAGTCAGATACATGTACTGTCACAGTAACAAGCACACCTGTCACAAGTGTTTCTATTAATGAAGATGCCCTTGAGATGAAATCTAGTAGCACAAAACAATTATCAGCTACTGTTTTACCTTATAATGCATCAAACAAAAATGTCACCTGGAGCTCTTCAAATACTAGTGTTGCTACTGTAAGTAGCACTGGATTGGTATCTACCAAGAATGTTTCAAGTGGTTCTGCTACTATCACCGTAACAACTGCAGATGGTGGTCATACTGATACATGTAATGTAACAATTAATACTTCTTTAGCAAAATGGACAGTTTTAATGTATGTTTGTGGTGCTGATCTTGAATCTGATTATGCAGATGATAACGACGGATGCGCAACCGATGATTTAAGAGAAATTGCATCAGTTTCAGGACAACCAAGTGATGTTAACGTGGTTGTTCAAGCTGGTGGTGCTAGTAAATGGTCCTCAGAATATTCTTCTGTAATTAATAAAGATAAGGCTAATAGATTCCATTTGAAAAATAAGAGTTTTGTTAAAGACGAACAAATTAATAAAGCTAATATGGGCCTGCAATCAACACTACAAAGTTTCTTAGCGTGGGGATTTGATGCTTATCCAGCTGAAAATACTGCGATTATATTCTGGGATCATGGCGGTGCCATGGAAGGTTGTTGTTATGATGAACAATATGGAGACGATTCATTACTTTCATCTGAAATAACAGCCGCCATCAAAGGCGCGAGAAATACCGCTAATGAAAAGAACCTCTTAGAATTCGTCGGATACGACTGTTGCTTAATGCAAGTTCAAGATATTGCCGGATTAAATTCTCAATATGCAAAATATCAAGTTGCTTCAGAGGAATCAGAATGGGGCTATGGTTGGTCATACGATAAATGGATTGATGATTTATTTAATAAGAGAACTACTCCAAATATCTTAAAAGCTTGTGTTGATGGTTTTGCCACTGATACAACAACTGCATATCAAAATTGGGGTGATCCAAACGATCAAACACTATCATATTTGAACTTATCTTATTGGGGTGAATATGAGTATTATTGGGAATCTATGGCTTCCTCATTGCAGAGTATCATAACTTCATCTTCAAAATGGACCACATATAAAAATTTAGTTAACTCTTGTCAAAAATATGGTTCTGGAAGTGGAAATGCATACAATAACGGTTATAGATTTGACGTATTTGATGCAGGTGATTACTTTAGTAAGATTTCGCAAAGTAGCACTTATAATTCAAACACAGAGCTCATGTCTTCAATTGGAAACTTACAGACTGTACATTCAAAGCTTGTTGAATATGAATGGCATGGTAGTGCTGCTGGGAATTCTACTGGCTTAACATTCTTCTGTCCAATTGGCGGGTATAATAGCAAGTCAGTTCAATATGCTACAGGCTGTACTCCATTTACTAACTGGCGTAACTTAGTTGTGTCTTACGGTAAGTGGTCCTCATAATCAAAACACAACGTATAAAGGTGGCTCTATTATTGAGCCATCTTTTATATTTGACTGAGACTAAAATTATTGTATAATTTATTCACTCCCACAAAGGAAATTATATGCCACTCCTTTGGAGTCGATGAAAGTCGACGTAGTTCTGCGTTAAAGACAATTAATTAAGTGCAATACGAAGTATTGAATTAGGATGGTACCGCGTTAAAGACGTTCCTAATTGATACTTTTTTATTTTGTTTAGGAGGCCGAAAAATGAAGTATTTAACTGGTCAAGAAATTAGAGAAACATGGTTAAAGTTCTTTGAATCAAAAGGACACCACATTGAAAAAGGCGCAAATTTAATACCTTACAATGATCCAACTCTTTTATGGATTAACTCTGGTGTTGCTGCCCTTAAAAAGTACATGGATGGTAGTGAAGTACCACCAAATCGTAGAATTACAAACGTTCAAAAATCGATTCGTACAAACGACATCGAAAACGTTGGTTTTACTGCTAGACACCAAACATTATTCGAAATGTTGGGTAATTTCTCTATCGGTGATTATTTCAAAAAAGAAGTAGTCGCTTGGGCCTATGAAATCTTAACTAATGAGAAATATTTTGGCATGCCTAAAGAGAATCTTTACTTTACTTATAACCCAGCAGATGAAGAAACTCATAAGCTTTGGTTAGAACAAGGTGTTGAAGAATCTCATTTAATCCCACTAGAAGGAAACTATTGGGAAATTGGAGCTGGTCCAGCTGGCCCAAATACTGAAGTCTTTTTTGATAGAGGTGAAAAGTACGATCCTGAGCATTTAGGAGAACGTCTACTTAGAGAAGAAATCGAAAATGACCGTTATATTGAAATTTGGGGCATTGTTTTCAGCCAATTCAACGCTGTTCCAGGCACTCCACGAAGTGAATACAAAGAATTGCCTTCCAAAAACATCGATACAGGCGCAGGATTAGAGCGAATTGCCTCTGTCTTACAAGGAACCGACACCAACTTTGAAACCGACTTATTTGAGCCTATTATCAAAGCAGTCGAAAAAATCGCTAAAGTTCCTTATAAGGCACCAAACCAAATTCCATATAGAGTTATTGCCGACCACATTCGTGCAGTTACTTTTGCTATTGGTGATGGTGAAATGTTCTCAAATGAAGGACGTGGCTACGTTTTACGTAGACTTGTTCGTAGAGCAATGAGATTTGCAAAGAAGATCGGTATTGAAAAACCATTTATGTACACTCTTGTACCAGTGGTTATTGAAAAATATAAAGATTTCTACCCAGAATACGTCTCAAAAGAAGCTCACATTGTCAAAATGTTAAAGGCTGAAGAAGAGAAATTTATTCTTACACTTTCTAGCGGCGAAGCTTTGCTTCGTGAAATGATTGAAGGTAAGAAAAAACTTTCTGGAAAAGACGCCTTTAAGCTTTACGACACATTTGGTTTCCCACTTGATTTAACAAAAGATATTTGTAAAGAAAGCGACGTTGAAGTTGATGAAAATGGCTTCAATGTTGAAATGGAAAAGCAAAAGGAGCGCGCTAGAAACGCTCGTAGCGATGAACAAAGCATGCACAAACAGTCTAAGGACTTATTAGACTTTAAAGAGCCTTCAAACTTCTTCTATGAAGAAACCCCTCTTGATGCCAAGGTTATTGGTGTCTTTAAAGACGGTGTTAAAGTCGATTCAATTGAAGATGAAGGCGAAATTATATTAGATCAAACTAATTTCTACGCCGAAAGCGGCGGTGAAATTGCTGATACCGGTAAAATGAGCGGAGAAGGCAAAGAACTCGAGGTTTTAAGCGTTCAAAAAGCTCCAAATAAGCAAAATCTTCACTTTGTGAAGGTTCTTAATGGGTCAGTTAAAGTCGGAGATACACTCCATCTTGAATTAGACGTTGAAAAACGTGAACTTATTAAGAGAAATCACTCTGCTACTCACTTACTTCAAGCTGCTTTAGACAAAGTATTAGGCGGAGAACACATTAAGCAGATGGGTTCATACGTTTGTGACGATTATATGAGATTTGACTTCACTCATTACGAGAAGATTTCTGCTGAACAACTCAAAGAAGTTGAACAAGAAGTTAATAATATGATTGCTAAAGCAATCCCATCAGATATTCGCATTATGAAGAAGGATGAGGCTTCTAAATTAGGAGCAAAAGCATTCTTCTCCGAAAAATACGGAGATGAAGTTAGAGTTGTTCGCTTCGGCGAAGAATCAATGGAATTCTGTGGTGGTTGTCACGTCAAAAATACATCAGATATCGGCGTTTTTGTTATTGAATCTGAATCTTCAGTAGCAGCTGGTGTCCGTCGTATTCAAGGAAGAACCTCCTTAGGAGGTTATAAACTCCTTAAAGAAAGAGAAGACGCATTAATGGAAGTTTGTAAATCAATTGGTTGTAACTCTCCAAAAGAAGCGCTCGCAAAAACGAAAGATTTACTCGCTAAATTAAACGAAATGAGCAAGACTTTAGAATCAATGAAAGACAAACTTTCTCACCAAAATGCTAATGAAGTTTTGAAAGATTTTGAAGAATTCAAAGGTTACAAATTACTTTGCAAACATTTCCCAAATCAATCAATGGATAACATTAACTCAATTGGTGATGAATTAAAGGTGAAATTCCCTGACTACATTTTATTCTTAGTTGGTGGATGTGACGGAGAACTTCCAATCGCCATTTTCGTCGGCGGAAAAGCCCTCGAAAGTAACAAGGCTGGTGACTTAGTAAGAGAAGTCGCAAAAGTCCTTGGAGGTGGCGGCGGAGGTCGTCCAAATATGGCCAACGGTAAAGGCCGTTTACTTGCTAAACTTGATGAAGCAACAACAACCTTAAAAGGACTTATTAAATGAGCAAAATTTTAGGTTTAGATTTAGGCACTACAACACTTGGAATTGCTGTAACCGATTCTTTAAGAATCGCATCGCATGGTGTTGAGACTTTTCGCTTTGAACCTGGCAACTTTAAAAAGGCCAGAGAACATGTCTTAGAAATATGCCAAAAAGAGGGCATTAAGGACATCGCATTAGGTATGCCTTTATATGAATCTGGAGATGTTTCTCCGCACGCTCAAAGTTGTTTAAGATTTAAAGATGATTTACTTAAACTTGACCCTACTTTACACATTGAAATGATTGATGAAAGTTATTCGACAATCGAGGCCGATGAAAAGCTTAAAGTGACAGGTTTAAGTTACGAGAAAAGAAAAGAAATTATCGATGAAATGGCGGCGGTCGTCATTTTAGATCGATATTTAGAAAAATTCGGAGGTAAATAAGATGATTTTAGATGATGAAATGATTATTACGACCGATTCAGGCGAAGAAAAGGTGATGAAGATTCTCTTCACATATGAATCTGAGCAAAGACATAAAGAATACGTGTTTCTCTATGAGAAAGATGATGAAGATAACGTCTTAGTGTTTGCTATAAATGAAAAAGAAGGATCTCTTGAAGAAATCGAAGATGATGAAGAATATTCTGAGGCTGAAGAAGTGTTCAATGCCTACATGAATGATGAAAAAATTCAAGAGATTAAAAATTAGGTTTACATCTGAAAAGAGTATTGTTAAACTCTTTAATGCTATTTAAAGGAGAAAATCCATGGTAAATAAAGTAGAACTCACAAAAGAAGGCGCAGAAAATTTAGAAAAAGAATTACGCCGTTTAATTGATATTGACCGCCCAGAATGCATCGAAGCCTTATCGGCTGCCCGTTCACAAGGCGACTTAAGCGAGAACGCAGATTACGATGCTGCAAGAACAAAACAAGCCGAAATTGAAGGTAGAATCAAAGAAATTGAAAACATTCTCGCAAATGTCAAAATTATCTCTGAAAAACCTAGAGCAAAAGGTGTTGTTCTTGGCTCAACAGTCACAATTAAAGATCTAAGTGATAATTCAGTTGAAACTTACACAATTGTTGGAACAGTTGAAGCAAACCCACTTAAAGGTTTAATCTCAAACATTTCTCCACTTGGCCGTGCTGTTATTGACAAAAACGTTGGTGATGTCGTCTCAGTCCACGCAAATAGAGAATATAAAGTCGAGATTCTTAAGATCGAATCTAAGTAAAAATTAACAAAATTTAAAGAAGAGTCAGAAACGTTGACTCTTTTTTTACGTCAACTTCTGAAAAATTCTTAAAAAATTTTTATGTAATAAAAATATTTTAAAAAAAGTTTTTTAGCCAAAATGCCATTTTAGACCGTAATAGGTATATAGAGGGAGATAATATATGAAATACAAATTATCAAAAAAAGACATGAGAGCAATTGTTACCGGAGAAATCGCACTTGCGACCGTTCTAACAATATGCGCAATCGCGCTTATGAGCGTAGTAATTTATAAGTTATTTATGTCAAACGAAGGCTCAACTGCAGTTCCTGGTGGTTGGAAATTTACCTGGAAGTAATGAAGATATCTGATATTCCGTTAAATTTACGCCCACGTGAGAAGGCGCTTCAATATGGAATAGAAGAGTTATCCGATCAGGAACTTTTAGCTCTTATAATTGGTTCTGGAGGCAAGGGAAATTCTGCCTTAGATATTGCAGGCTCACTATTAGTGAGTCACGCAAGTTCGATGGAATCATTATCAAAGACGGATTATGTCTCGTTACTTGGCTATTCTGGACTTAAAAAATCAATCGCGCTTCGTCTTTTGGCAACTTTCGAGTTTCACAAAAGACTTTCGCAGAATCGATACCAAGAAATCGAGAAAATTAGTAACGAAGAAGATGTTTATTTTAGGTACAAATACTTTGAAAATTTCGAGCAAGAAGTAATGGTGCTTGTGATGCTTGACACAAAGAAAAGATTTATCAAAGAAAAGATCCTTTATAAAGGCACTTCAGACTCGTTTACTTTAGATGTTAGAAACGTAATTCGTGAGCTAATTTTAGCTAATGCTAAATATTATTATTTATTACACAATCATCCAAATGAGGAAAGTGAGGCAAGTAAAGAAGATATATTGACAACGAAAATAGTAGAAAAAGCATCAAAAAATTTTGGTATTAAACTACTAAATCATCTTATCGTCTACAAGGGTGGATTCACATCCATCTAGTCCGGCTTGATAAATAGGATTCACATAACTTTCTTTCAAAAAATAAAAGATGTAGTCTACCCTTGTGACCATAGATATTTAAAAAATTGCTTTTTCTTTATTTAGAAAACTTCTTTACATTATTGTTAACTAATATATAATATTAAGCGTTGTCGCCTCACGAGCTACAACCGCATAGAAAAGGTGAGCAAAACTTAATGCCAAAGGCATTAGACCTTAATAGCGAGTCCTTAGTGAGAAAGTAGAGGTATTTAAATGTACGCTATAATTGAAACTGGTGGAAAACAAGTCCGCGTCGAAGTTGGACAAAAGATTTTCGTCGAAAAACTCGAAGTTAAGGAAAACGAAAAATACGAATTTGACAAAGTTCTCTTAGTCGCTGACAAAGAAGTTAAAGTTGGTACACCATACGTTGAAGGTGCAAAAGTTGTCGCTAAAGTCGTCAAAAACGGCCTTGGTAAAAAGATTCGCATCTACAAATACAAAGCTAAACACAATTCAGCACGTCGTATGATTGGTCATAGACAACCATATACATGCTTAGTTGTCGAATCAATTGCCTAAGATATGATTAAAGCTGAGGCAATTCGTAATAAGGACGGAAAAATTGTAAGTTTAACCGTTAAAGGGCATGCCAATTCAGCTCCAAAAGGACAAGATCTTGTCTGCGCAGCAGTCAGTACAGTCTTAGTTGGAGGATGTAACGCTCTAGAACAACCTGAATTATTTACAATCAAGTTGAATCCTGGAGACGCATACATAGCTATTAAAGGCAACCCTAACAAACACGATCGCGATTTACTTCACATTATGTGGGTTCAACTCAAAACAATTGAGTTCTCAAATGCCGAGTATCTCCATGTGATCGAGAAAGGAAATTAGTTATGTTATTTATATTAGATCTTCAACTCTTTGCTTCTAAAAAAGGTGTCGGTTCTACCAAAAACGGACGTGACTCAGAATCAAAAAGACTTGGTGCTAAATTAAGCGACGGACAATTCTGCCATGCTGGTAGCATTATCTATCGTCAAAGAGGTACCAAAATTCTTCCAGGTGTCAACACAAAACGTGGTGGAGATGATACAATCTTCGCAACAATCGATGGCATCGTTAAATTCGAAAGAGTCGGTAAAAATAAAACTCGCGCTTCAGTTTACGCAAAGTAGTTTAAAAAACCAAAATGAATTAAAGACCACTAAATTTGTGGTCTTTTTTCTTATTATGCGTGTATAATGTATGTATATATGTTTATAGATAGAGTCGTAATTGAAGTTAGAAGCGGAAAAGGTGGAGATGGAATGATCGCTTTTCTTCGCGAAAAGTCCATGCCTAAAGGCGGACCTAGTGGCGGAAACGGTGGTCGAGGTGGCTCCATTATTTTTAAGGCTAACAAATCAATAAATACTTTATTTAATTTTAGACACTCCAAAACTTTTATTGCTGGAGATGGCGAAAAAGGTGGTCCAAAAAACAAGTATGGTCATGCAGCTGAAGACATGATTGTCGAAGTTCCATGCGGTACAGTTGTTTATGAAGAAAAAGATCATAAGTTTTTAGGTGATCTTTCTGAAAACGGACAAACCTTAATGGTCGCCAAAGGTGGTAGAGGTGGTAGAGGTAATGCCGCATTTAAATCTGACAAAAATAGAGTTCCAAAAGTCGCTGAAAACGGTCTTCCAGGCCAAACTAAGAGATTAGTGCTTGAACTTAAGCTTTTAGCAGATGTTGGATTAGTTGGTCTTCCAAATGCTGGTAAATCAACACTTTTAAGTGTTGTTAGTAACGCTAATCCTGAAATCGCGGATTATCCATTCACAACAATTGAACCAAATTTAGGCGTAGTTAACACTAAAAACGGCTCATTTGTTATGGCCGATCTCCCGGGTCTTATCGAGGGTGCTTCAAAAGGTAAAGGTTTAGGCCTTGCGTTCTTAAGACACCTTGAGAGATGTAGAGTTATCGTTCATTTAGTTTCGATGGAAGAAGAAAACCCATACGAAAACTTCAAAATTATTCAAAATGAGCTCAAATCTTACGGAATGGGCTTAGATAAACGCCCACTTATCGTTGTGGCATCAAAGATGGATTCTGAAGAAAGTGAAGCTGCTTTTAAAGAATTTAAAAAGCACTTTAAAAATAAGATTTTTACTTTATCTAGTTTGACAAATTTAGGTGTTAAAGAAATACTTGATGAATGTCAGGCATTACTCGCTAAAACGGATAGATTCCCACTTATGACTGGTAATGATAACCCAGAAGTTAAGGTTTATAACGCTTACGAGTCACAAAAACCAATTTTTGAAATTAAGCATGAAAAAGATCATGTCTTTAGAATTGTTGGTGAATCTATCGAAAGAACTTATAATTTAATTAACATTTCAACTGACGAGGGTTTAATGAAACTCATTTCTTATCTTGAAAAGATAGAAATTGAAAAAGCCCTTAAAGAAAAAGGCGCAGTTGATGGAGACACAGTTATACTGTGTGACTTCGAATTTGAATATTTAGAATAATTATGGAATTAAAAGAATATTTATTAGAAATTGAAAAGTTTCTTCAAGATTATCTTGAACAATCTGGCTGTAAAGGCTATGTTCTCGGTCTTTCTGGTGGTGTAGATTCTTCTTTAGTTGCAGCAATCGCTAGAAAAGCTGTCGGAAAAGACAAACTTTTCTGCTATTCGATTAGTATTGACTCCAATAAAGCTGATGTTGATGATGCAATTCAAGTTGCAAAAGAACTCGACGTAAACTTAGAAGTTATCAATTTAACTGATACTTTCCATAGTTATTTAAAGGAATTAAAAGGTGAAGAATTCATTAGATTAACTAAGTCTAACTTGATGGTTAGAATGAGAATGGTTGCCTTATTTGCCTACGCTCAAGAACATTCTTCATTAGTCCTTGGCACCGATAACATGGATGAACGTTACGTTGGTTATTTCACCAAATATGGTGATGGTGCTGCAGACGTTTTACCAATTGTTTATTTAACAAAATCTGAAGTTAGAGAAGCTGCTAAATTATATGGTTTATCCAAGGTTTTAGCAGAACGTGTACCATCCGCCGGATTATTTGAAGGTCAGACCGATGAAGACGAGATGGGAATTAAGTATGCTGATTTAGATAATTTCCTTTTAGGAAAAGAAGTTGATGAAGCTACAAAAGCTCGAATTGAGCATCTTCACAAAATCTCTGAACATAAGCGTGTTGATATTCCAACTCCAAAAGAATTTAAAAGATAAAGAAAATACTTCCCTTATGGGAAGTTTTTTATTATAATAATTATAGATAAAAGACTAGCGCTATAAACACCTACGACAACAAGTCGAGAAAGGTGTTTTTTATGCTATGCACAATTAAAGGCACGGTGATTGATATCGGTTTCCGATCTTTAATCATTGAAAATTACGGTTTAGGTTACGAAGTTTTAGTCGCTGAACCAAAAACTTTCCATCTAAATCAAGATGTATTTTTGTATCTACATCATCATAGGAGCGAGGACAGCGAATACTTAGTCGGTCTTACTTCTAAAGATGAAAGAAGTATGTTTAAGCTTTTGCTTAATGTTAACGGAATTGGTCCAAAAACAGCTCTAACTATCTTATCTAAGATAAATTACAGCCAACTTTTAACAGCTGTTTCAAACAACGATTTGGAATTAATTGAGTCATTACCAGGAATTAATGGTCATATGGCCTCACAAATTTTACTAGATCTAAAACAGCACATTGGAAAATACGTGAAAGTTAACTCGGATCAATATAGAGAGGTAAAAGAAGCCCTAAAACAGCTTAAATTTAAATCAAAAGAAATAGATAAGGTACTTCCTGGCATCTATATCGCAAATGGTTCAACCCAACAAATTTTAACCGAAGCGATTAGGAGACTTCAAAATGCCCAAAATTACGGATAAGAAGATGTCTCAAAGTGAAGAAGAATACTTAAAATCTCTAAGACCTCCTTATCTAAAAGACTATATTGGACAAGATATTATTAAAAATAATCTAACTGTTTTCCTAGGAGCCGCTAAATCTAGGGAAGAAGTTTTAGACCATGTCTTATTTTATGGACCGCCAGGATTAGGAAAGACAACTCTCGCCAACATCATTGCTAATGAAATGGGTGGAAATATTGTCACAATTAATGGTCCATCTATCGAAAAACCTGGAGATTTAGCTTATCTTCTTACATCTTTACAGGCAGGAGATATTCTTTTCATTGATGAAATTCATAGGCTTCCAAGGGTAGTGGAAGAATTACTTTATAGTGCGATGGAAGACTTCTGTTTGAATCTACTTGTTTCTAAAGAAACGTCTGCTAATTCTATGAAGGTTGATTTACCTCCTTTTACTCTTGTAGGTGCAACTACTAGGGCAGGTGATTTATCTGCTCCTCTTAGGGCTAGATTTGGTATCTTTGAGAAGATTGATTATTACTCAGTTGAAGAGCTCACTCAAATAGTTAACAGGACCGCAAACTACTTTAATTCAACTATTGATCCAGAGTCAGCGAATGAAATCGCAAAAAGATCTCGTGGAACACCTCGAATAGCAAATCGTATTTTCCGTCGAGTGCGAGATTTCGCAAACTTTAACAATTCGTCTCACATCACTTTAGAAGACACCAAGAAAGCACTTTGTGCTTTAAGAATAGACTCAATCGGTTTAGATGAGGTCGATATTAATTACTTACAGACCCTGAATAACAGGTTTAATGGTGGACCTGTTGGTTTAGACACAATTGCGTATGCTATAGGCGAAGAAAAACCAACTCTTGAAGAAGTTTATGAGTCTTATTTACTAAAAATTGGCTTTATTGACCGCACGCCAAAAGGACGAATCTTAACAGACAAAGGAAGGGAACATTTAAAGACGATCAAAACAACTATTTACTAAGTAAATAAAAGACTATTTTATAATTATGTTGTGATATACAATTCTTTTCAATAATGAAAAAAATTACATATATAGCCCTAATGGATAAGTCAATATTTGCTTTACTTATAAAGTAAATAATAGTAAAATCTAACGCGGTACAGAAAATCCATATTTATTACATAAAAAGGAACTTAAAACTATGCGAAGATTAATAGCTTATATAACAACAGTCATTGCAATCATTCTTGCAATCGGGGTTGGTGCAACTCCAGTCATCTCAAAACTTAACGCTGGTCGTGAATACACAAGCAGCAAAGATTATAGAGAAATCGTTTTTAACGTTGAAAAAAGCGGAAACGAAACAGAAGACAAAACTCGTGCTTCAGTCGTTGCCGAACAAATGCGTGAGCGTTTAGATAATTACAATGTCGAAGACTACTCAGTAAAAATCCAAAGCGGTACTGAAGATGAAAAGACCGTTGAAAACTCAGTTGCTGTCGCTCTTGAAATGAACAGCAAAGAATTCAACTATGTTGCTAAATACCTCACCTTCTCTGGTGAAAGCTTTGCTTTAGTTCCTTCAAATGGTAACCCAGCACGTAATGATCACAAGTTATTCAATGCTGATGAAATTAGAATCGATTATAAAGGTGACGCAAATGTTCCTGTTGTCGTTATTCCTTTAACAGATGAAGGAAAACAAGACGTCAAAGATCTTTGTAAAGAATTCGGTGGTGACGATGATGATTCTTCTAAAGCTGCTCCTGTAAGAGTTGATGCCGAAGGAGAAGAAAGCGAAGACACACCAAAAAATTACCTTTATCTTTGGGCAAACTATGAAGAAGGTGAAACCTTAGAAACCTTAGATGTTGATCCATTAGTAAGAGATAAAGTCTTAATGGCATTTAATGTCGACAATATTTGGTACGAAGATTCTAAAGAAGCAGAAACTGAAATTTATTTCATGTGTGCTACTGCTGAAGAAGATAACCCAAATCAATTAGACATTTCTGGCTTAAAAGATGATAACGCAAGAGCAAACTTCCTCGTTGGAATGTTAAAGGCAAGCAAATATAAATTTGAAGTTACCTGCCCAACAGTTGAAATTTCTTCAACCACAATGACAGTTGACTATTATAAAAATGCTAGACCTTTATCAGCATCTGCTGAACCAATCTTAACATTTGGTAATAACGTCAATATCAGAATGTCCAAGACATTTATTGCTTTAGCAATAGCAATCGTTATCGTTTCATTACTCTTAGTCGTTTACTATCGTTTAAGCGCCTTAGCAATGATCGCAACAAGCCTTGGTACAGTCTTTATTACCCTTATCTCATTCTCAACAATGCACGTTTTATTCAATATTCCTGCAGTTATTGGTTTCATTCTCTTATCTGCTGGTTCATTATTTGGACAAATCGTCTATGTTAACCGCTTCAAAGAAGAGGTCTATAAAGGACGTACAATCAAGAAAGCAAATCAAGAAGCAAGCAAGAAATCAAATCTTCTTACTTTAGATTCTGTTATCGTCCTTGCATTTGCCGGTTTAATGCTTTATGCATTAGGCGGAACAGCCTTAAAACCAATGGGTGTTGTCTTATTCTTTGGTGCAATCTTCACAGTTTTGATGAACTTACTTACCTTCAAACTATTAATGTACTTAGTAACAAACTCCACAAATTTACAAAGTAAATATGGTGTATTTAATATTGATGGTGATAAAGTTCCAAGCATTATGGACAATGAAGAAAAACCAGCTTATGAAGCTCCATATGAAAATGTTGATTTCACAAAGAGAAAAACTCTTATTTCTATCATTTTCAGTGCTTTAACTGTTGGCGCACTTGCATGTATCATCGCCTTTGGTGTTACATCTGCATCAAAATCACCATTAAATGTTGAAAAAGCAGTCAGTGATACAACTGTTGTATATACAAAAGTGAAAGCTGATACAGAAAATCCACTTATTTCTGATGCTCAATCATATGTTCAATATGTCTTAGTTGGTACAGAATATGCTGAACAAAAAGGTATTGAAAATGAAATTTCTTTCAAGAAAGTTTCTCAAGATGTCTACGAAGATGATGTTAAGACAACTAACACATATTACTATTTCACATTAAATATCGATAAAACACTTTCTGAAACAGATCGTGAAAAACTCGAAACGACATTAAATTCAAACTTAGACGATGTCTTTATTGCTCGTGATGAAAATTACACAAAAGCAAGCATTAAGACATCTAAAGAGCTTGTTTATACTCCAAATCAAGGCTTAGTTGCTTTAGCAACAGGAATCACAATCTTAGGCATCTCATTATACTTTGCATTCAGATTCCGCCCATCAAGAGCACTTGCTGTTTGTGCAACAACCGTTGGTGCAACAACTATCGCATATGGCGCAATCGTTGGTATGCACTTCATCGGAACAACAGCAATTACTTCCTTAGCAATGCCAGTTGTCGCAGTTTCCATGATGCTTGCATCATTATTCTTCCTTTCAACTGAAAAAGCTATGCTTAAAGAAGGTCGTGTTGAATTAACTAGAGAAGCTAGAAAAGATATCTTAGTTAAAGCTCTTGGCAAATCAGCATCTGCTTTATTTGTCTTTATGCTCATCTTTGCTTATATCTTAATTAACTTCTTCGGATTTGGTGTTGAAAATACCGCAATCTTATTTGCTTCTGCAATTATTGGTGAAATCTTTGCTGTTATTGCTTTACTCTCAGTCACTGGCCCACTTGCCTTAGGCTTAGAAAAATTATTTAGCAAGATTCATCTTCCAAAGATTAAGTTATTCAATAAAGAAAAACCAAAACAACAAGCAAAACGCAATTCAAGCGAACCAGAAGAAACTGTCTTTATTGGTATTAATGATTAATTATATAAGGGCTTTTAGCCCTTTTTATTTGCTATGGATTTTAGACAAAAAATAATCGATTTTTACGCTTTAACGGAGGAAGAATATAACGAGCTAATTAAGCCAGTTGATGAACTAACTCTTCCTGATTTTAACTTGCCTCCTGACATGAACAAAATTAAGGAACGCATTTTTAAGGCAATCGAGAATAAAGAAAAGATTATTATCTATGGAGATTATGACTGTGATGGCATTTGTTCGACTGCAATTATGGTCAGAACTTTTGAAAAATTAAATTATCCGGTTAGTTATTATATTCCTATTAGATATCTAGACGGCTATGGTCTTAACGTTAATAACGTTATCAAGATGAAAAAAGCTGGTTTTAGCCTTATTATTACGGTTGATAACGGCATTAGCCAACACGAGGCCATAAATAAGGCAAATGAACTTGGAATGGACGTCATTGTTATCGATCACCACGAAGTTCGTGAAGAACAAGTTAATGCCTTAGGCATAATTCACCCAAGTGTCTCGAAAATTTCCGAAGTTTTTGGATGCGGTGGTTTTATGTCTTTAATCACATCCGGAGGTTTACTTGGTCATTATGATCCGTTTTTGATTACTTTAGCAGGTTTAAGTACCATTTCTGACATGATGGAATTAAAGGCATTTAATAGAAGTGTAGTTAGGATTGCTTTAGAGAATCTAAAAACTTACAAATATAAGCCTTTAATGTCCTTGTTAGACTCCTCAACAATTACCGAGAAAAGCTTCAGTTTGGAAGTTGCTCCAAAAATCAATGCAGTTGGTCGCTTAGTTGACGATAAAAACATCAATCTTTTGGTGAGATTTTTGCTAAGTGAGAATGATGACGAGATTTTCAAACTTTCGAGCTGGATTAAGAATACAAATGAGTTAAGAAAAACGCTCACAAAAGAAGCAGTTGAGGCCCTTCCGAAAGACTTGCTAAACGAAGAAGGAATTGTCTTAAAATTAGACATAAAAGAAGGATTAATTGGACTTATCGCGAACCGACTTTTAAACGAATATAACGTTCCAACAATTATTTTTACAGAAGACTCTACTGATAAAAACTTCCTAAAAGGAAGCATTCGTTCAAAAGAAGGGTTTAATGTCCAAAAAGCATTCGAATCTTTATCAAAATACATGGTCGCAGGTGGTGGTCATGCTTTGGCAGGCGGACTTACAATTAATGCGAGCGATTTTGAAGCATTCAAAGCCGATTTTATTGCTCTTGCGAAAGCTTATAAATTTACAAAAGCCGAACCACCTTCAATTGAGTTAAAATTACAAGATATTAACTTCACAAATTACGATATTTTGCTCGAATTTTCACCTTTCGGAATTGGTTTTCCTGAACCAATTTTTTCACTTAGAGATTTACCAACAAAATCACTCCAATTTATTAGCTTTGGTAAACATTTATCAACCCCAGTTTCGATTAACTCAAAAATATTAGGATTTAATATTTCAGAATCTGAGGTCAAATCACATTTATCTATTGATTTATTTGGTAACTTAACAACCTCTACTTTTAGAGAAAAAACCTCGATTGAATTTAGAGTTAGTGATTATATCACTAGAGATTAATATTAACCTTTACATACGTGCCTATACACAAAATGCGCTTAAATGTACGCGCAATTTTGTTATAATGAAATAAATATAAGAGGAAGAGCTTATGAAAAAGAAATCGCTTCTAATTTTGCCAATAGCATTCTTGCTTTCAGCATGTACAATTACCGATCCATCAACTTGGTTCGATTTTTTAAAGAAAAAAGAAAATACTGATCAACCTGATGAAGGCGAAGTCATTGATGGACCAGGTGAAATGCATACGCACGCAACATCTTTAAGTCAAACTCCAAATGCTCCATTTTATCTAAAAGTTGGTGAAGTTAAAGATATTTCAGTAACTTTATCGCCATCTCCAGATTTATCAGAAGAAAAGATTTTCACTTGGAATTTAACTGGTAATTATGTTGATTATGTCGTAGATTCAACATCTTCTAACAAAGTTAGAGTTACAGGCAAAAGTGAAGGAACTTCTTATTTGACTGCTACTAATACATATAACCCTTTACTAACAAAAACTTTCACCATTAAAGTTATTGATGTAGAAGAAGATGACACCTATTTATGGCAATATAATTCTTCTAATGATTTAAAGAAATTCGATGGAAGAAAGAATGGTCGCGCCAACCTAAACGGCGTTGAATGGGATTTTGAAAGAAGTAAAGGCGAAAATACCGGAACTTATTACGGTGGATTGTCTTTAGGTGGTTCAAAAAATCCAGAAACTTCAATAAAATTGAAAGCGCATATATTTAGGCCTGTTAAAAACATCTCAATTGAATGCGCATCAATGAATTCATGGCACAAAATGAGTGTTAAAGTTGGTGAAACAACATTTATTGATAATAAACCAATTGAACGCGTTTATAACGATGCAATGAGTTTGTATAGTTCTCCTTTAAATCTTGAAGCGGCAACTGGTGACATTGAAATTGATATTAGTTGTGATGAATATAAAGTTCCTGAAGGGATGGAACCCAGCGATTTTCAAGGTCCAGGTACTTTCTGGCTTAAATCAATTACTATCATCTTTGATGATGCTCCTTCAACTGTGACAGAAAAAACATTCAATTTTAAAGAAATGTATGATGATGAAAATGACACTATTCTTCATAATTTAACTACAAGTCCAAAAGAAATTTCTTTTGAAGAAGATAATTTTAATATAAGGTTTGCCAAAGTTAAAAAAGAAGCTTCATCAAATGAAAAAATTCCTGGATACGCACATAGCAGTGGTGCAATTGATGTTAAATTAAACAAAGCTGATGAAGTTATTTCAAAAGTCGAATTCAAATTTACCTATGGTGAGATGAGCAGCAAGAATTATTATTCCTTAGAAACATCAAAGAGTAGTGGATTTGTTTATTCTTCTTCAAACATCACGAATAATAATGAAGGTTTATTAAGATCATACATTTTCGTTGAAAATGTTAATTCAATAAGATTCAATGTGCAAAATTCATATAATGTTGGTCTTGAATATTTGAAGATTTATACAAGAAGTGGTGAATCAGGAACAATAAACAACTTAATCGTTCCTGAAAAACTTGAGCCAACAAAAACTGAATATACAGCAGGGCAATTGTTTGACAGTGCTGGTATCGATGTTTTTAAACTTACATTTAATGAAGCAAATGTTCCAAATGAAATAATTAACTCTTATCAATTAGATTGGTATGATGGTACATCATATGAATCAGATCCTGAAAATGCAGTAAAAAAACTACAGGTAGGGACAACTTCAGTCTATGGTGTACTTTCAGAATATGTATTTAAAGTATCTGGCATTACCGTTACTCCTAAAGCTTAATAACTTAGACTAAAACTATTAACTTAATTATTAATAATTAAACCAGTCTTAATTGGCTGGTTTCTTTATATTTACATTTATTAAATGGAAATAGAAAATGTAGTCTTGTATAATATAAGCTGTATAAAGAAGTGGAAAACGTACGATTCCATTTCTGTTACAAAAAGTAATAGGAAAGGAGAAAAACATGAAAAAAAGATTATTCTTATTACCATTAGTTGGCGGCTTCTTACTTTCTGGTTGTACTTTTAACCTTTTCGGTAAAGAAATCACAATCAATTTCCCTTGGGAAAAAGCTGAAAAACAAGAAGGCGAAGGCGGCTCAGGCGGCGGATCCGGTGGCGGTTCTGGCGAAGGCGGCGGAGGCTCTGGCGGCGGTTCCGGTGGCGGAAGCAGCCAAGGTGGCGGCGGTCAAGCTGGCACTGGTTTAGCAAAAGTCAATTTATACAATTTTGAAGATTGTGTTGACAAATCTGCTTCACCAATCGAATTCGTTCATGGTGGATGTAAGGTAACTGTTTCGCAAGGTTCATCAACCACAGCTTTATCACAAGCCGTGACAAATTCAAAGACTTTTGAATTTAGAGTTTATAAAAAATTCAATATTACCTTTGAAGCAGATACCAATTTTTCAAAACTCGAAATCATCTATTCAACATTCCAAGAAAAAGACGGAACTACATACTATTTTGATTTTGAAGACATTCCAGGTACAACCAATTCTATAGACAATGACTATAATACTGAAAAGAAACAAGGAAAAGCTATCTTATCCCTTGATCAAGCAGCAAAATCATTAAGTTACGAAAGTGTTGGCCATCAAACAAGAATCGCATCTGTCGAATTCATTGCATAAGAATATTTATTCCTAATTACTTAAGTGCGGACTTCGGTTCGCACTTTTTTATAATATAATTATAAGTTATTTACAAATTTTCAAATTTTGCTAAAATATTTAGTGGAGGAAAAATAATGAAACAAGTTGGTAAAATTTTACTTTTGATCTCCGGCATCTGCTTACTCGCAGTTGGCGTGTGGTCACTTGTCACCGCAATTCTTGGTTTACTCGCAATTATTGCTGGTGCAGCCGCTGGTGATGAAGTCGGTACAGCAGCCCTTATTGTTGGCATTGTTGTATTTGTTATTTCACTTCTTACCTTACTCTTCTACGTCTTCGCAGGAGTTAGAGGTATCAAGACTTACACTAAAGGTGACGATAAGAATGTTAACAAAGCATTTGTTTGGGCAATTATCATCTTAATTCTCAACGTTGCAGGTCTCGTCTTAAATGGTGGAACTGCTGGTATCGTTGGTCTTGTCATTGATGTTGCTTACATTGCTGGCGCATTCATGGTCAAATTATCAAAATAAGTAAGAAAACCATTAAAATAGCATCCCTCGTGGATGCTTTTTCTTTTCATTGATAATGAATAATGTATAATATAATTATAAAAAGGGGAATATTATGAAAAAAAGATTATTCTTATTACCAATTATGGCTGGTTTAGCTTTAACTGGCTGTGATTTCGATTTCTTTGGTTTATTTGGTGGCGGAGACAAATCTGCTCAAGCACTCCAACAATTAGTCGATAACGGTGCAGCTTTAAAGACATTCCGCGAATACACAATTGCTACTAAGGTAGAAGATGGTGGCGAATACTTAATGGGTGTCTATAGAAAAAATGAAGACCTTATGAGATTTGCTAATGGCGAATACCATAAAGATGCAGCAGGCACTTACCCATTCTATATGGCAACAGTCTCAAAAGAGACTTCTGAAGCCGCTACAGTTAAAGTCAAATTCCATACTAAGGAAAAATTCTCACTTCAACTTTCCTGCCCAGGAAAACCATGGGATGGAAAATATATTGGATTTTATCCTGCAAAGGCAACAAAGAACTTCGTTTCCTCAATTGCATTATTAGATGATCCAACCCAAAAGATTTATAACACAATTCCAAATCATCAAAATCCAACATCAGAACAAAAGAACTGCTATGGCTTATTCACATGGTTTGATTATTGTGAAGGAATGCCAGTTTGTGCTCCTGGTATCACATATCAACATCCTGATGTTGACGAAGAACCAGTTCCAAAGTTCATGGGTACAGGACATGATGCAGATGCCGCTACAAAAGGTGATTACACATCAATCGATGCTAAATCATGGGAAGCAGCAACCGATAACGAAGCTTACGATTTAATGCATCTATACGAAAAGAAATAATCTATTTTATAAACACATAAGGGTAGCTAATTGCTATCCTTTTTTCTTTCAAAGAAAGTAAAATGATGTATAATTACACGTAAGTATGCAAAGAAGAAGTAGTCAAACCAGTCAAAAATTACATACTTTCCAAGAAGTTAAGGAAAAGTTTTTCTTATACATTTCTTCTCCTGAAGCTAGAGCCAAAGTAGAGGAAGCTTATAAGTTTGCAGAAGCAGCCCATAAAGGCCAAATGCGTAAATCTGGCGAGCCTTATATTCATCATTTGATCGAAGTTTGTTACATTTTGGCAGATATCGGTTGCGGCCCTTCTACTTTAATTGCCGGCTTACTCCATGACGTTGTCGAAGACACTGATGTCTCTTTAGAGACAATTAAAGAAAAATTCGGCGAAGATGTCATGAATATTGTTGATTCTTTAACTAAGATTCAACGTTTAAAACTCTCCCATAAGAGCGAAGCAGAATTCGTTTTTGAGGATCATCGTAAGATTTTCCTTGGAATGGCAAAAGATGTCCGCGCTATTCTTATTAAACTCGCGGATAGACTTCATAACATGCGTACTCTTTCTTCGCTTTCAGAAGAGAGACAAAAAGTACTTTCAAGAGAAACTCTTGAGGTTTTCGCTCCAATCGCTCACCGTTTAGGTATGAACATGATTAAGTCTGAACTTGAAGACTTATCTTTAAAGCACCTTGAACCTGAAAAATATAAAGAAATTAAAACACTTGTCGATAATAAGGTGAAAAACGGTCAAAAATCATTAGAGCAAATGTCAAAAAAGATTGCCGATGACTTGTTTGAAAAAGGCATTAAGTTTGAAATGTCTTCTAGAGTTAAATCAATCTATTCTATATATAGAAAAATCTACTTAAAAGGCCGTAAATTCGAAGAAATCTTTGATATTTTAGCCTTACGTATTATTACCGAAACCGAACTTAACTGTTACGAGATTTTGGGTATTATTCACGCTACATATAAGCCAATTCCAGGCCGTTTTAAAGATTATATTGCTATGCCAAAACCAAACATGTATCAATCACTTCATACATGTATTTTATCTGGTGACGGAAATGAATTTGAAGTTCAAATTAGAACAAAGCAAATGGATGCAATCGCTGAGTCCGGTGTTGCTGCTCACTGGCGTTATAAAGAGGGTTCTAACTACAACCCTAAGAAAGAACAAAAGGAAATTGAGGAGCAATTGCATTGGTTTAGAGATCTTGTTAACATGAGTGAAGATAACGCCGACGCAAAAGAGTATGTTAATACTCTTTCAAATGACATCTTTAACGCTAACGTTTACGTCTTTACTCCGCTTGGAAAAGTTATTGAACTTCCTACTGGCGCAACCCCAATTGATTTTGCCTATAAAATCCACACAGGGGTGGCAGAGCATGCTGTTGGAGCAATTGTTAACCATGTAATGGTTCCGCTCGGCAGAGAGCTTAAAACAGGTGATATCGTTGAAATAAAAACAAGTGAAAAGTCACAAGGACCAAACGAAGGTTGGCTTAACATTGCGACAACTAACTTTGCGAAAGCTCACATTCGAAAATTTTTAACCAAAAAGAACGCTGAGTTTACAAAAGAAGAAAAAATTAATAGAGGTAAAACCTCTGTTATCGAAGCATTTAAACAAGTTGGTATCAGTGATCTTGAAGCAATGAGACTGGTGGACAGTCAAGCTGTTTTTGACAAGTTTAATGTCAAAGATTTAGATGATCTTTTTGTTGCTGTTTCTAACAAAAATCCGATCCCTGGAGCGATCATTGATTTCTTGAATTTAAGAAAGCCTGACGACGTCATAAAACTCTCTAAAATTAGAGAAAGTGACATCAATAAATCACCGGTTTACGTGAGCGGGAATATAGGTGATATTGCCATCACTTTAGGCAACTGCTGTACACCTATCCCTGGAGACGAAATTGTCGGGTATATTACCAAAGGTAAAGGTATCACAGTTCACCGTAAAGATTGCCCAAATATTGCCAATGAAAAACGTCGTTTAATTGAGGTATTTTGGAAAGATAATTTGAAAGAATCAACCTACCCAGTTGACCTCAAAATTGAGTGTTACGAAAGAAGCGATTTAATGCTCGATGTAATGTCAGTTTTCAGTCAGAAAAAGATCAACGTTACAGCTGTTAACGGCGTCTTCCATCCAAACACAATGACCACGACAATTGCCGTCACAATTTATGTCGCAAATGCGGAAATTTTGCGTGATGTAATTGCCTATTTACTTAACGTTAAATCTGTCTACGAAGTTAATCGTTCGACTCACTAATTCTAGATAAAAATATTACTCCGTATCAATCTATTGTGTTTATAGTTATTATGAACTATAATATCAGTGATTATATTAGGAGTATTTTTTTATGGAAATCAACCCAGTTAAAGGAACACACGATATAATTGCTGACGAAGCAAATCTTTATACAATGATTGAAAATACCGCGATGGGTATTGCTTCACTATACGGTTATAAAGAAATTCGTACTCCAATTTTAGAGCACACCCCACTTTTCTTAAGAAGTGTCGGTGAATCCAGCGATATCGTTAATAAAGAAATGTACACTTTTGAGGACAAAGGTGGTAGAAGCGTTACCCTTCGTCCTGAACTTACAGCCGGAGTAATGCGTAGCATTGTTTCTAACAAATTGTACGCAAACGCCGATCTTCCACTTAAATATTGCTATGTTGGTCCATGTTTTAGATATGAAAGACCACAAGCTGGAAGATACCGTCAATTCAACCAATTTGGCGTTGAAGCTGTCGGCGCGCCAAGCATCTATCAAGATGCAGAAGTCATCTCCATTGGTCATCGTTTATTAAACACAATGGGTTTATACGATGTTAAAGTTTTAATCAACTCCCTTGGTGATGAAGCTTCCCGTAAAGCTTATAAAGAAGCACTTAGAGATTATTTCTCTAAACATATTGATAAAATGTGTCCTGACTGCAAAAGAAGGTTAGAAGTTAACCCTCTTAGAATTTTGGATTGCAAAGTTCCTGAAGACGTTGAAATCGTAAAAGGCGCTCCAAAGATGACAGAGTATCTGTCCCCAGAATCAAAGATGTATCTTCAAAGTGTTATTTCGATTCTCGAAAAGGCAGGAATTGAAACTGAGATTGATACAAACCTTGTTAGAGGTCTTGATTATTATACTGGCATCGTTTTTGAATACCATTTCGTCCATAGAGATGGTGTTGATAACGTCGGTGCACTCGGTGGAGGAGGTCACTATGCTAATTTATTAGCAGAAGTTGGCGGACCAGCTCTTGAAGGCATCGGTTTAGCAATGGGGATCGAAAGATTAGCCTACATTATTAGAACTCTTATCAATCCAAACACAAATCTTGGACCAGATTTCTACTTAATGGGCATGACCGATGATATCATCGAGAAAAACTTTGTGTTAGCAGATATGCTTCGTAATACAGGATTTATTGTCGAAATGAACTATGCGACAAAATCTATGGGAGCTTTATTTAAAGCTGCTAACCGCAAAAACGCTAAATTTGCGATGATTATTGGCGAAAACGAAGTTGCTAATAGAGAAGTCGCAGTTAAAAATTTAAGAACTCAAACACAAACTCTAGTGAAACTAGATGATTTAGAAAATGTATTGCATTCATTACTCGACAAGTATTATGCAGACGATGAGCATCATATCGAGGAGGAATAAAAATGTTAAGAAGTTCATACAATACCGATTTAGGTTTAAAAGATGTCGGTAAAGAAGTTAGCTTAGTTGGCTGGGTTTCAAAGAAAAGAAACCTCGGAAGCCTCGTTTTTATCGATTTAAGAGATAGAACTGGCATCATCCAATTAACCGTTAACGAATCAACCGAAATTCCTGATATTCGAAGTGAATATGTTATTCAAGCAAAAGGAAAAGTCGTTAAAAAAGAAGTTCCAAACAAGAACTTAAAGACCGGTGAAATCGAAGTTTTAGTAAGTGAAATCAAAGTACTTAGCAAAGCTAAGACAACACCTATGATTATCGCTGATGAAACTGACGCGCTTGAAGATTTACGCTTAAAATACAGATATCTTGATTTACGTAGACCTTGTTTACAAGAAAACCTCAAAAAGAGAGCCAAAATCGTCCATTGTGCTCACGAGTATTTTGACGAAAACGGCTTTATAGAGGTCGAAACTCCTTGTTTAACACTTTCTACTCCAGAAGGTGCAAGAGACTACATTGTTCCAAGTAGAATTACTCATGGAGCATTCTATGCTCTTCCTCAATCTCCACAATTATTCAAACAACTTTTGATGATTGGTGGAATGGAAAGATACTATCAAATCGCTCGTTGCTTTAGAGATGAAGATTTACGTCAAGATAGACAACCTGAGTTCACTCAGATTGACTTAGAAATGTCATTCCTTGATCAAGATGAAATCCTTACCATTATGGAAGGTTTCTTAAAGAAAACATTCAAAGAAACTATCGGTGTTGATATCAAAACTCCACTCCGTAGAATGGATTATGCTGAAGCTGTCGATAAATATGGTAGCGATAAACCAGATACAAGATTTGAGTTACATCTTAAAGATGTCACTGAAGTTTTAAAGAAAACTGAATTCAATGGCTATAAAGAAGCAAAATGCATTAAGGCAATTGTTATTCCTGGTCAAGCACCTGAAACTTCTAGAAAAGTTATCGATTCATTAACACTTGAAGCTAAGAAATTTGGCTTCGGTGGTATTGGTGTTTACAAAGTAAACGAAAGCGGAGTTGAATCTTCACTTCTTAAATTCATGAACGAAGAACAAGTTAATAACTTGATTGATGCAACTGAAGCTAAAGCCGGCGACTTAATTCTTGTTCTTGCGGGCGAACACGATAAGGTCTGTTTTGCCCTTGGTGCTTTACGTAGCCAATACGCTCATAAACTTGGCCTTGTTAAGCCTAATACATACGATTTATTATGGGTTGTGAACTTCCCATTATTCGAATTCAGTGAAACTGAAAATAGATACAAAGCTTTACATCACCCATTCACACGTCCAACACCTGAGACAGAAAAATACTTAGACTCTGATCCAAGTAAAGTTCTTTCAGCCGCTTATGACATTGTCATTAACGGTTATGAAGCTGGTGGTGGCTCACTCCGTATTTATGACCAAGACATGCAAAAGAAGATATTTAATATCTTAGGCTTCTCTGATGAAGATATTGCACGTAAATTTGGTTATTTCGTTAAAGCCTTCGAATACGGTACTCCTCCTCATGGCGGAATCGCATTCGGGCTTGAAAGATTATCTATGATAATCTGTGGAACAGATAACATTCGTGACGTTATCGCCTTCCCAAAAAATCTTAAAGCAAGTTGTCCAATGAGTAACGCTCCAAGCGGAGTCGATGAAGCTCAACTTATAGACTTAGGCATCAAAATTGCTGAATAAAGGAGAACAAAAATGAACGAAAAAGAATTACAACAATTATCAATCAACGCTATTAGAGCCACTGTTATTGATACAATCAATAAAGCAAAAAGTGGTCACCCAGGTATGGCACTTGGAAGTGCACCTATTATGTACACACTTTTTACACGCCATTTAGTCGCTGATCCAAAAGATCCAATGTGGTTTAATAGAGACCGTTTCGTTTTATCTGCAGGACATGCAAGCTCACTTTTATACACAATGCTTCATGTTTCTGGCTATGATGTCACAATTGATGACTTGAAGTCATTCAGACAACTCCACAGCCGCACTCCAGGCCACCCAGAATTTAGAGATACTGCTGGTGTTGATGCCACAAGTGGACCTTTAGGTCAAGGCATCGCCCAAGCCGTTGGTATGGCTATGGCTGAAAGAGCTGTAAAAGCACAATATCCACAAGGAAAGGTTCTTTGTGACCATTATACATACGCATTATGCGGTGACGGATGCTTACAAGAAGGCATTTCTCAAGAAGCCATCTCCTTAGCAGGTCACCAAAAATTAAATAAATTAATTTTATTCTACGATTCAAATGCAATTACATTAGATGGAAAGCTCGATTTAAGTTTCTCAGAAAACGTAAAAATGCGTTTCAAAGCTTCTGAATGGAATGTTTTAGAAGTTGAGGAGGGAAATGATGTTGAAGCGATTGATGAAGCAATTTGCAAAGCAAAAACATCAAAATCTAAACCAACTTTAATTATCGTCCACACAGTTATTGGCTTTGGTTCAGCAAAACAAGGAACTAATAAAGTTCATGGTAGCCCACTTGGCGAAGAAGATGGTGCTAATGCTAAGGCATTATATGGCTATAAATATGGACAATTTGAAATTCCAAACAAAGTTTATAACCACTTCAAAGATACATTTGCTAAACGTGGTCAAGAAGCCCATAAAAATTATGAAAAGGATGTTTCTGAATGGAAAGCAGGCCACGCTAGTGCTGCAAAACGTTTTGAAAAAGCACTTGCAGGCGATGTTTCTAGCTACTTCGGCAAAGAACCTAAATTCGCAGAAGATGATGCTTTAGCATCAAGAAATTCTTCTGGTAAATGTTTAAACGAACTTTATAACAAGATTCCATTCTTAATGGGTGGATCAGCCGACGTTGCTGGTTCAGTTATGACAAAAATCACTGATGGAATCGACTTTACTCCAAAATCTGCCAGAGGCAGAAATATCAACTGGGGTATTAGAGAATTCGCAATGGCATCCGCTCAAAACGGTATGTTATTACATGGTGGCGTTAAAACTTATGTTGGCTGTTTCTTAGTCTTTGCTGACTACATGAAAGCCGCAGTTAGAATGGCTGCTTTAAGCAAATTACCTGCAATTTATTTATTCTCACATGACTCAATCGCAGTTGGTGAAGATGGTCCAACCCATCAACCAATTGAAACCTTAGCTATGCTAAGAAGTATTCCAAATTGTAACATTATCCGTCCATGTGATTCCCGTGAGACATACGCAGCATGGGAAAGAGCACTTAAGAGTCAAGAAACTCCAACTGCTTTAATTCTTTCTAGACAAAATCTTCCTATATTAGGAAGCAAATATAAAGATGTCGCTAAAGGAGCTTATGTTATTTCTAAAGAAAAAGCTCATTTAGATGCAACTCTTATTGCAACTGGTTCTGAAGTTTCATTAGCAGTTGAAGCTCAAAAAGAACTTTTATCAAAAGGAATCGATGTCAGAGTCGTTTCTATGCCTTCATGGTTTGATTTTGATAAACAAAGTAAAGAATACAAAGAACAAGTTATGGGCATTTGCAGATGCAAACGTTTCGCTGTTGAAATGCTTTCAACCTTTGGTTGGCATAAGTATGCAGCACACGTAATGGGCATTGATACATTTGGTGCTTCAGCTCCTGCAAAAGACGTTATCGCCGATTATCACTTCCTTAAGGAAGATGTTGTTAAATTCGTTGAAGAAGGACTTAAAGAATAATGGCTGATTATATTTATATAAATCAATCAAACCGTGGTGGAGAACTTGCGATTTCTCGTAAGGTTTTTGCCCGTCTTGCTTTAGCAGCCGTTGATCACACATCCTTGAAGGGGGCGTGTAAAGTAAAGGAACCCGTCAAAGTCGTCTTTAAAAAAGACGGCAAAGTTATTGTCGGGGTCCACATCACAGTTAAAAGAGGCAAAAAGATCTCAGATATTTGCGAAGAACTTCAAAAAGAGATTGCTCACGCTTTAGATGTTTATGTTGAGTCTATTCCATTTGAAGTTGAAATATCTGTTGATGAAATCAAGTAGTTATGGAAAGTTTGTTTTTATCTCGTAATGAAGAGCATGAATTAATTATGACATGCATCTATGATGCATTACTTTATTCAAACATGGATAAAGAATTTTCTGTTGAAGAAATTATGACTTCAGTGTTTGGTGTTGAGTATGATGAAATCTCATTCTTTGTAAAAGAAATGGTTATCAAATCACTCTCACACATCAACGAGATAAAGAAAGTTTTCCAAGATAGAATGCCAAAATGGAATTTTGACCGTCTTAACTTGCTTGAACAAGCAATTCTTATTATGAGTTATACTCATAGGCAGACACAAGATACCGATAAGAGAATTATCATTAATATCGCTGTGAAACTTGCCAAAACCTATTTAGACAAAGATGATTACAAATTTGTAAACGGAATCTTAGATAAAGTTTTATGATAAGCAAAGATCTTTTCTCAGTAACGTCGTTAAATAGATATATCAAACTTAAGTTTGATAATGACTTTACTTTGAAAGGATTACGCCTAAAAGGTGAGGTTTCTAACTTCAAACATTATCCTTCTGGCCATATCTATTTCTCCTTAAAGGACGAAGAAAGCACGATCAAAGCCGTAATGTTTAATGAATATACACGATTTATGCGAGCTTCCATTAAAAATGGAGATGAAGTGATCGTTACTGGCTATGTTAGTGTCTATCCAAGCCGTGGCGAATACCAAGTATACGCTCAGGCCATGGAGCTTTATGGCGAAGGCGCTCAATTATTAGAACTTGAGCTTCTTAAAAAGAAGTTAGCGGCCGAAGGTTTATTCGATGAATCAAGAAAAAAGAAACTTGTTTCTTTCCCTACATCAGTTGGCGTTATTAGTGCTCCTAATAGCGCAGCCCTTGCGGATATCCAAACAAACCTCTTACGAAGAAATCCGCTTTTAAACGTTATAATCTTCCCGTCCTTGGTACAAGGAGCAGACGCTCCAAAATCGCTCTTAGAAGCCCTAAAAAAGGCAAAAGAGAGCAACATTGACACTCTTATCATCGGCCGAGGTGGCGGAGCAAGTGAAGATTTATCTGCTTTTAATGACGAAACTCTTGTTAGAGCAGCCGCTGAATTCCCTGTGCCGATAGTATCGGCAGTAGGCCATGAGATTGATTTTACGCTCATTGACTATATTGCAGACGCACGTGCATCCACTCCTACAGGTGCTGCAGAACTCGCAACTATAGATAAGCGCGAAATTTACGAACTTCTCGCTAATAGAGCTGTAGAGTTAGATGAATTTATTACTGATAAAATCAGTAACTACAATCATAAACTTGAATTAGTAAAGAAAATGTCGTTCTTTGAAAATCCAAAATCAATGTATGAGAAGACTTTGATTGAAATTGGTAATACTTCTAAAAGACTCGATTCATTTATGAATCATCTAATCGAAATGAATAAAGAAAGAATTGTCTCAATTAAGAAACAACTTAAATCGTTATCTTTAGATAACACATTGCAAAGAGGATTCTCAATTAGCGAAAATGAATCTGGAAAGATCATTACTTCCATAAGTGATGTAGAAATTAACCAAATGGTTAAAACTAGAATACATGGTGGTGTATTGACCACAAAAGTAATTCAAAAGGAGGCTAAGTAAATGGCTGAAGAAAAGATTGAATTTGAAAAGTCTTTAAAAAGACTTGAGGAAATTGTTAATAAGGTTGAAAGCGAAACTCTTCCTTTGGAAGAATCCTTAAAACTTTACGAAGAAGGAAAGAAGCTTATTGCCTCTTTAGAAAAGACTCTTAAAGAAGCAGAAAGAAAAGTTGAAGAACTTCAAAAATAACTATTTTAATAGTTGTCTTAAAAATTAGTAGAAAATTAGTAGAAAATTAGTAGTTTTATAGAATATGTCCAAGAAAGATGTTAACAAAGTTAAACACATTGATTTAGATTCAATTGAGAATCCTAAGTTTTTGGCTACTTTAAATTACGATGAACTCAATGTTTTGGCATCTGATATTAGAAGTAAAATGATTGAAGTTACAAGTAACTTAGGTGGGCATCTTTCAAGCAACCTTGGTGCCGTCGAATTGACAATTGCTCTTCATAGAGTCTTTGACTTATCAGTAGATAAAGTTATATTCGATGTCGGACATCAATCTTATACTCACAAGATTTTAACTGGACGTAAATTATATAATTTAAGACAAGAAGGCGGTGTATCTGGTTTCCTTAAATTAGAAGAATCGCCATATGATTGCTTTGAGGCTGGTCACTCATCAACATCAATTTCTGCTGCAAATGGCTTTGCCATAGCAAGAGATTTAAATGGTGATAAATATGAAATTGTTGCCTTTATTGGTGATGGTTCAATTAATTCTGGCCTAGCATTTGAGGGCCTTAATTCAATTGCTCACAGCGATCACAAGGTCATAATTGTCATAAATGACAACAATATGTCAATTTCTAAACCAGTCGGTGGTTTATCTAAATTTTTAGAGGATGTTTCAACATCTCGAAGATACAATAGATTCAAACATCGATATCAAAAAACGTTTAGTAAGACTAAATTTGGTCGTTTTATCTTAAGAGTAAGCCGTTCAATTAAGAATTTCTTTAAACACATTTTAGTAAAAGGAAACGCATTTACTGCTTTAGGCTATGCCTATATTGGCCCAATTGATGGTCATAACATTAGATCAATCGAAAGAGCTTTGAAAAGAGCTAAAAACACCAAAAAATCAGTCGTTATCCAAGCTGTTACCATAAAAGGTAAAGGTTATAAATACGCTGAAGAAGATCAAACCGGTTATTGGCATGGCGTGAGCCCATTTAATATTGAAACTGGTGAGCCAAAAAATAAACACGAGGGTGAAATTTCCTGGTCACATGTCTTTGCAGACTTAACCGAAATTGAGATGGAAAAACACCCAAATAGTGTACTTATTTCTCCAGCAACCCTTAAGGGTTCTGGTCTTGATGAACTTTATGAAAAGTACAAAGACAGAATTATTGACGTCGGCATTAACGAAGAGCATGCAGCTACTTTAGCAGGTTCTTTATCAGTTGCTGGAATTCACCCAATTGTTTCGATTTATTCGACATTTTTACAACGTGCATACGACGAAGTCAGCCACGATATTGCACGTATGAATTTAAATTCAACATTCCTCATTGACCGTGCAGGATTAGTTGGTGCTGATGGTGAAACTCACCAAGGCATCTATGATGAAGCTTATTTATCAACAATCCCAGGCACAGTTATTGCAATGCCTTCGACAATCGATGAAGCAAAGCTTCTTTTTGATGAATCATTTAATAATCATGGTCCATTCTTTATTAGACTTCCTAGATCTTTAGTCGCAAAACAAGAAGGATTTAACAAAGTTAATAGTGAATTTGGTCGCTGGATGAAAGTCAAAGAAGACTCTAGAGAGTTGGTCATTATCTCTGTTGGTCCGTTAATGCGCGAGCTTGAAAAGCAAATCATAAATAACGGCATCAAATGTACTTTAGTAAATGCAATTTATGTCAATCCAATCGATGAAAAGTTACTCGACGAGATTCTCGATGCTAAGAAAATAGTCATTTATGACCCTTATTCGACGCGTGGAGGCCTTGTTAATAGTGTGATGGCATATTTACTCGAGAAAAAATTTAAGGGCTCTATTTCGGCCTATTTTGTGCCAAACGAATTTGTAAAACAAGGAACAATTGCTCAACAATTAGAGCGATTCCATATAACTCCAGAAGACGTAATAGAGGAGTTAAAAAGATAGAAATTGAGGCGATTGCCTCTTTTCTTTTACTTAAATTGGTTAACATAATATTGAAGATTTATCTGGATTTCTATAATATAGAATTATGAGCAAGATTATTCTTCACATCGATTTGAATGCCTTTTTCGTTAGATGCGAAGAAATTAAGAATCCGTCCTTAGAAGGAAAGCCAGTCATCATCGGAAGAAATGGTCGTGGTGGCATTGTTTCAACTTGTTCTTATGCCGCTAGAGAATACGGTGTTAGATCAGGAATGCCAACCTACCAAGCATTGCTTAAGTGCCCAAATGTCATCTTAATTGAAGGTGATTATCATTACTATCAACAAAAATCGAACGAGTTTTTCGCGTTCATTAAAAAATATACAACCAAAGTTGAACCTGCATCAATTGATGAATGTTTTGCCGATTTTACTGATGTTTTGAAAGGTAACAAAGAGCCAATATCTTATTTAAGAGAGATGCAAAAAGAACTCTTTAAGGAGACAAAACTTAAATGTTCAATCGGTGTTGCCCCTACAAAATTCCTCGCTAAAATGGCTTCTGATATGAAAAAGCCTAATGGCTTAGTAGTAATCCGCAAGAAAGATGCAAAGGCAAAGTTAGCACCTCTGCCAATCGAGGATTTCTTTGGAATTGGTAAGAAAACTTCACCTAGATTGCGCAAAATTGGCATCAACACAATTGGTGATTTAATCAAAAGAATCGATGAAGAAGATCCACAAATTAAACAAGAATTAGGTAAGTTTTACTATGTAATTTCCGATTGGATTAACGGAAAAGGTGATGATGAGGTTAATACTCAGCCGTGGGATCCAAAATCAGTCGGTCATTCTACAACGTTATTTAGTGATGCTTTATCGGTAGAAGAGCTCGAAAAACCTTTAAGAGAGCTCTCAGAAGAAGTTGCAAGAGACGCTCAAAAAGAAGGCAAGAAAGGCAAAACCATCCAACTTGTCTTAAAAGACAATGAATTTAAGATTATCAATAGATCTAAACGCCTGCCTCAAATGTCGAACAGTTTTGATGATATTTTCAAAACAGCCTTTGAACTTCTAGAAGAAAACTACGATGGACGTCCGATTAGACTTATTGGAGTAACACTTCAACAATTAAAGAATCCAAAAGAAACTTACGAACAATTATCAATATTTGATAACTATGAGCAAATTAAAGAAGAAAATCAAACTAGATTACTCATTGGCGAACTCAATCGAGCGATGAATAAATCTGTTTTCAAAACGGCCGCAGACCACCTAAAGGAAAGAGAATATGACACTAAACGAGGCAAGTGAGTTATATTTTCAATACCTTAGAGTGGAAAAAGGTGTTTCTATTGAAACAATACAGAATTATCTGTACGATTTAAGACAATTTTTCACTTTTTTGAACAAACAAACAACTGATGATTTGAGAAGTGATGACATCCAGGAATTCGTGCGAATCCAAACGCAGAACATGCTTTCGGTTCCAACGATTCTTAGACGCATCTCTTGCACTAAAAACTTCTATCTTTTCTTAGAAAAAGAGCATTTAATCTCGTTCCAAATAGACTTACTTGATAAACCAAAAGGCGCTAAAAAGTTGCCGGTTTGTATCTCAACAGAAGAGGTGGAAGCTTTGCTTAATGCGCCAAATTTAGATAAACCGGAAGGGCAAAGAGACAAAGCTATGCTCGAAGTAATGTACTCATCCGGTTTACGAATTAGTGAGCTCCTATCGCTCAGATTGAAACAACTAAATTTTGAACGAGGAATGATCAAAATCATCGGTAAAGGTGATAAAGAAAGAATCGTTCCAATCGGTGAATATGCCACCGAATACTTATTAAAGTATATCAACGACGGAAGAAAGAAAAATCCTGGCAAAAACTCTGAATACATCTTCCTAAATCGTTATGGAGAGCCAGTTTCGAGAGTTTATTTTTTCAAACAAGTTAAAAAATACGCTGAACAAGCTAATATTTATACTGAAATTTCGCCTCATACGCTTAGACATTGCTTTGCAACTCATATGTTAGAGAACGGCGCAGAGCTAAGAGCAGTGCAGGAAATGCTTGGACACGCTAATATAGCGACCACACAAATATACACAAACATCTCGAGCAAACGAATTTTAAGCGCATATGATTTGTATAGTAAGCGAAAATAGGGTAAAATTTTTACGTCTAAAAGGAGAAAAACATGACTAAATTCAAAAGAGTATTCGTAATTGTTATTGACTCAGTTGGCATTGGTGAAATGCCTGATGCTGAAAGATTTGGTGACAAAGGAACAAATACTTTTGTTCATACAGCAGAAAAATGCGGTGGACTTAATGTCCCTGTAATGAATTCATTAGGTTTAGGAGATCTTGCTCCAGTCAAAGGAACAACAAAAGTTGCTCACCCACAAGCTTACTGTGCCCGTCTACGTGAAGCCTCAAACGGTAAAGACACAATGACAGGTCACTGGGAGATGATGGGAATTTACACAACAAAACCATTCGTCACATTTACAGATACAGGTTTCCCAAAGGAATTAATGGATGAACTTGCCGAAAAGACAGGTCATAAATTAATCGGAAATAAAGCTGCTTCTGGTACCGAAATTCTAAAAGAATTAGGTGAAGAACAAATGAGAGATAATTCTCTTATTGTCTACACATCTGCAGACTCAGTTCTTCAAATTGCAGCACACGAAGAAGTCACTGGTGTACAAGAATTGTACAGATGCTGTGAAATCGCTCGTGAAATCTGTATGAAACCTGAATATTATGTTGGTCGTGTTATCGCTCGTCCTTACGTTGGAAAAGACAAAGACAGCTTCAAGAGAACACCAAATAGACACGATTTAGCAGTCTCTCCAAGTGGCATAACTACAATGGATGTTCTGAAAGAACAAGGTTACATGGTTTCGTGTGTTGGTAAAATTGGAGACATCTTCAATCAATGCGGTGTTGTTAAAACTCAAAAGACCGTTTCAAATATGGACGGAATGGATAAAACAATTGATGAATGCGAACATCACGATTTCGAAGGTTTATGCTACATCAACTTAGTTGAGTTCGATTCTGAATATGGTCATAGACGTAATCCAACAGGTTATGGCAAGTGTCTTGAAGAATTCGATAAGCGCTTAGGCGAACTTATTGAAGTTTCTAAAGAAAACGATTTGATTATCGTTACAGCCGATCACGGTAATGATCCAACTCACACCGGAACCGATCACACTAGAGAAAAAGTCCCATTCCTTGCTTATAGCAAGTCATTCAAAAATGGTAGATATCTCGAAGAAAGAGAATGCTTCGCTGATATCGGTGCAACAATCTTAGAGAACTTTGGACTTAAAAAGGCTCCAAATCAAATTGGAACCCCAATCAAAGAACTTCTTGAAGATTAATTAACTTTAGAAATTTTATGAGGAGAACGTCGAATGATGTTCTCTTTTTCTAACTTTGTTAGAAGTCGAGATAATGTTTCACGTTTAAGGTGAAGAATGTCCGCTAAATCTGTAACAGACTCAAACTTAATTTCGTCATTATTCTCTTTAAGATAGAACAAAAATCTTTCTTCTGCAGACGAGAATGAAAGCATTTTAATAGTGGAGTTTAGCTTCTTTCCAAAGTTGGATTGGATATTTAAATAGGCAATTAAAAACTCTTTATTGCATCGCAATATTCTTTCTAAATTGGCTTTATTGATCGAAACGATAGTGGAATCTTTTAAGGCAATAACGTCACCTTTGTAGGTCGGATTATCTGAAAAAAGTAAGTTATTTCCAAACATTTCTCCATTTTCGAGAATGTTGAAGATGACTTCAGAACCAGAATAGTGCATAGAACTAATTTTAACCTGGCCAGAAACAACGATTGAGACTTCAGAGCATAATTCCCCTTCCCTAAACAAAACCTCGCCTTTAACAAGTGTTTTTACATGTAAAAGAGAACGCTCTTCTTTGCTAAGTAATGACAAAATATTAGTTTTCATATAAAAGTGTGATTTGAATCACATAACTATTATGGATTATAAAATAATATATTGCTACGAAAAGAGATGATAAATATGAAAAAAGTAAGTTTATTAGCATTAATGCCAATATTATTGGCAGGATGTGGAACAAAAGGATTAAAAATTGTTGTTCCTACTGGTGCTCCAGCTGTCGCAATGGCTGGTTTAGCGACCGAAGAGGGATTTATTACAGATACAGATCCGTCAAAGATTTTAGCGATGATGGTAGCAGGAAATGCCGATGTTGCTGTTCTTCCAACTAATGTTGGAGTGCAAGCCATCAACAAACAAGGCCTTCCTTTCAAAATGCTTTGTACAATCACATTTGGCAATTTTTATGTCGCATCAACAGGTCACGATGACAATGGTGTAATGGACGAAACTGACTATATAGTCGCATTCCAACAAGGCGCTGTTCCTGATAAAGTTTTCCATTACGTTCACGGAACATCATTAGATAGTGCTCTGCACTACGTTCCATCTGCACAAGATGCGGCAAAATGCTTAAAACTTGGCAAGAACCCATTAGACGATAACAAGTTTGTCGACTATGTCTTGATTGCAGAACCTGCTTTAACAACCATTCAAAGCTCAACTCCAAACGTCTCAGTTTACGAAGATTTACAAAGTAAATATAAAGAGCAAAGTGGTGGTCTAATTCTTCCTCAAGCTTCTGTTTTTGTCGCAAATACAGTGAAAAGTGTGAATGCAGTTTATAAAACAATTGAGTCATCCATCAAAAAGATGACAGCAGAACCTGATCAAGTTGCCGAACTTATGAATAAAGTAGCGGATCCAGAGGTACTTTTCGCAGTTAAACCAGAAGTGGCGGTGCAAGTCACAAAGAACGGAAATAGGATGGGAATCGACTGCAAAGCAGCGTCAGTCATCAAAGATGACATTAACAATTTCCTCTCAATTTTCGGAGTAGATGGAATTAAGGATGAAAGTATTGCGAAATAAGTATTTATTCCTTTTAGGCTTTCTATTTTTAATAGGAGTCTGGTTTTTAGTGTCTGTATTAATCGACCAAGGCTCCATGATTTTTCCTTCACCAATAAAAACATTCAAATTGATGTTTGAACTACTTGGACAAGGAAAAACCTACGGCTATTTAGGCTTTTCTATAATTAGATTATTAGTTGGTTTTGGCATCTCAATGGTGTTAGCATTCCTTTTAGGAATATTGGTCAATAATAACGAAGCCTTATATAATTTCTTTACGCCTATTATCACATTCTTTAAGGCAGCTCCTACCGCAACGTTTGTGTTCCTTTTCATCGTTTTAGTCGGTGGAAGAAACGCTCCAGCCTTTGTTGTAATTGTGATGACCTTCCCAATTCTTTATGAAGCGGTGGTAAGTGCGATCAGAAATACCGATCAAACAATCCTCGATGCCGCTCAAATGGATGGCTCAAACAAGCTTAAAACTTTGTTTTATATACAGTTACCTTTAGGCCTCCCATTCATTTCTCTCGGCCTTGTCTCAACATTCGGCATGGCTTTTAAGGTAGAAATAATGGCGGAAATTATCACCGGTATCACTAAGGGCGGAATCGGAACAATGATAAATATTAACAACTATCTTGATCCAACTAACCTTGAGCCGATGTTTGCCTACTCATTAATGGCCATAATCCTTGTTTTAGTGGTGTCAATAGTGGCGTCAATTTTGAAGAATAAATTAAGTGGAAATAAGCCTTCAAAAAATACAAAATTAGTAGAAAATTAGTAGTTTTATACGGCTTAAAAACGAAAAGAATTCCGCGTTTTGCAGAGTTCTTTTTCATTATTATTAAGTTAAAAAGTATCGATAAATTCGTATTTTCTTATTATTTGGTTAACATAATGGACATTATACGAAGTTCTTATATAATTAAAAAGGATGAAATTATTTCAAATACATTTCGAAACATTCATCAGTGAGTTTATTTGTGATATCTTTTTTAGCTCCAAGTAAATATTTTCTATTGTCTTCCAAAGTTGTTAAAAATCCTTGTTTCCAATCTTCCATACAGGCATTAATTAACCAAGTTGAATCAAATTCTCTGGTTGGTTCGATCTTATCACAAGCATAAACGACCATTCCAAGCGGGCTCATGTTTGCCTTTCCTGTGCAATGAAATTTAATTGCGTCTAAAATTTCAGGATCTTCAACGCCTAATTTGGTTTTTGCTAAAAATTCACCTGCGAATTGATGATAAGCGAAATTTGGAATATCCAAATATTCTGGATAATAATCTTTCATTATCTTCAAAAGGTTTTCATCTTCTTTGTAATAACCTTTGCCTAAATCATGTAAAAGAGCAGCGAAATAATACTTATATAAAGGCTCTAATTTATTAACTTCCGCCACTTTTAAAGCCAAATTTGCGACTTCAATTGAGTGATTTAAACGCTTTTCAGGGATAAAAAATGCAACTTTCTTTACAAAGTAAAGACGATTCTTTTCAATGTATTCTAGGACTTCAAAAGGTAAATCCACCGATTTCATATCTTTAATTGCTGAAGATGATACTTCACCGCTTTTATCAAAACCTAAATCGATCATATTAAATTCTTTAATATTGTTCTCATTAAAGTCATTTTCAGGCCTATAACAATACACAATTTGAACTAGTTTAGATAATTCTTTAGCATCTTTCCAATCTTGGAACTTATTGACCTGATCCGCGCCAATTAAAAAATACAAATTATCATCCTTGTGGATGTTTTTAAGATATTTTACTGTATCAATTGAATAATTAACTTCCGTGTTTGAATTTAATTCAAATTCACAAATTTCGTAGTCAAAACTAACGCCTTTTAGAGCGATTTTCAGCATTTCTAATCTTTGATTAGAACTGACTTCTGGTGATTTCCATCTAGGAGCTTTTGATGGCACAAAAATGAGCGAAGCATTGAACTTCTTTGCTGCTGCCTCGGCCATTCTTAAATGGCCATTATGAACAGGGTCAAATGTGCCGCCAAAAACAACGAAATTTTTCATTATTTAACTTTTACTTTAGGTCTAGATGTGTAAATTGAGACACCTTTTGGAACGTAAACTCTAAGTTTTTGGTTAGTTGCAAAACCACAAACCCAGCCAAGTCCAGCAAATCCTATATCTCTATATGAACCTTCAGGATTTGACATTGTAATCTCAAATGTTTCCATATCTTTTGTGGAGTTTATCTTTGATAAAGAAGGTGTAAGTGCACCTCTTTTGCTTAATTTAATGAATTTTGATTCGACATCGCTCACATGGCTCTTGTTGAGGTGAACGTTCTTGTGGAAGAAGCATGTTAAATCGAATTTATTGCCGTCAACAAGCTCGATAATGGCAAGACCACCAATAAATAACGAGTGGCCCTTAGAAATGCTCATTTTGCGTGGTTCTACGGCTTTTGTGAGGTAAATACTCTTCAAAGTTTTCGCATCAATTCCAAATAAAATGGAGTTAGTAATGGAAATACCTGGAGTCTCGTACATTGCAGACTTGTTTGTCATCGGTATTTGCATAACCTTTAAATGAGTGTGCTTATAGTTACAAGTAACTATGTTACCGTTTGAAAGGTTGTTATAAATCTTTAAGAAAGCATTTATTAATGCTGTCTTACCGGAATCTTGAGGTCCAACAATAAAGACGTCTTTACCGTTTTTAAGTTCAAAAATACGAGTTAATGTTGCTCTGATGGAATCTTCATCATTAACAGTTGCGATATAAACATCTGGAGCGTGAATTTGAAGTCCTGCGACTCTAAATCTATGAGCAACGTACTCCGAAACTTCTTCTTTGCTTGTTGTTTGAGGTAATAAGTCATATTTTGTACCTACAACAAGAATGTTCATTCCTTGAATAAGATCAATAACTTCTTTAGAGAAAGATGTTTCAAATGAGAAAAGGTTTACTACGTAAACAAGGAGGCATTCTTTTGCTTTTGCTTCTTTTAAAACATCGATAAATTCATAATCGATAAAAGGCTCATTGGAAACTGAACGATATCTTTCAGCCTCGAAACATTTTTGGCAAAAGAAAAACTTTTGAGTAGGATTTTGTAAGACTTCAGGGTTAATATAACCTTCTTTAGAAGGGTCTTCACTTTGAAGTGTTGCGCCACAAGTGTAGCATTTTCTGACTTTTTGAATTTGATCCATTAGATTTGCCTCCAATCTTTAAGTAAATTCTTCTTTTTTAGCTTTTTTCTGAGCGGATTATCGAATAATCGATTAAATCTTGTTGTTGGTTGATCTTCTTTAACGAGCTTTTCGGTTAAGATTGATTTAACCTTTGCCCCATTTGCGCAGCTAATGTCTGTCACAATTTGATCACCAATCATTATAACTTCCTCTTTTTTAATGTTTAGCTTTTTCATTATCCGTTTTATTCGGATAGCAAATGGTTTTGCTAAACTTGAGAAATGTCTAACCCCTAACTCTTTGGAATATTTTTTAACTCTTTCTCCCGTATTATTTGAAACAATAATAAGTTCGATTCCGAGTTTTTCAAGTCCCTCTTTGAGTTCTTTAGCTTCAGCTAACGGAGTTTTTTGTTTATATGAATCAAGAGTGTTATCGAGGTCTGCAAATACGTATTTAATTCCTAGTTTCTTATAAAAAATTAAATCGATTTCATAAATCGATTGAGCATGAGCAAACGGGATGAACCTTTTGAACATATATCGGTATTATAAATGAATTTTAGATAACTTTAAAGTTTTCTAACAAAACAAATATAAATCGCGCATATAAAAAGCACCGTTTTTCGGGTGCTTATTTATGGTTTTTATAAGTCATCATCATCGAAGATTGAGATTTGAGTGTAACCTGTCTCTTTATCTGGTTCTTCCTTCTTAGAAGGAATTTCTTCGATAATTTCAGCTTCTTGAAGTTCTTCTTGCACTGGAACTTCAATCATATTTGAGACTGTTGAGGCTAAGATTCTATCTTTGCCTTCAATAAATGGAATTTCGAGTGTAATTTTCTTTCCAAGATCAATCGAATCGTGACAATAATAGTCCATCGGAGTCAAATGATAGTCATTTACGTTAACTTCTTTGACTTCCTTCATGTTTGTGAGGAATCTAATTATATTAGATTCAATTGAAGTATCAACTTTGAAGGCATACACCAATTTGTGCTCTTCAGATTTGAATGATTTGAAGACCTGAGTTGGTCTACCTAAACGAGTGACGAAATTGGTCTTATCTGGGTCATAAATTCTGACCGCTCCTTTGTCGGTAATTAAGCCAATTTTTCCCGCATAGTTATCCTTTGGATAAACAAGAAGATTTACGATACACGCTGAACCAAGTTTTGAGATGCCTTTTACACCGCCACTTCTCATGCCTGAATTTGGTAGTTCATTTTCGTTATAGAATGTGGCATTTCCATCACTTGTAAAGAGCATTAAATCGCTATTTCCGTCGGTAAATGCGACGTCTGCGAGTTCATCATCTTGTAGTAATTTCATACAAATGAGAGCTTTTGAATAACGAATTACCGAGAAGTTATCTAAAGATAAACGCTTAATTTGTCCACGTTTTGAAACAAGCACAAAGAACAAATCATTTTTAAACTTCTCTATTGCGTACACACGCACTATTTTTTCATTAGGATTTAAAGAAATCTTAAAATTGATGTGTTTTCCTTCATCTTTCCACTTAGAACTTGGAATTTCATAAACTGGAATGTAAAGGAAATTACCTAAGTTTGTAAAGCTGATTAAGTAGTCAGTTGTCATAACTTGACCTGAAAATACGCACACATCGCCATCTTTTAAGCCAGGAAGTGGGTTTTCTCCACTGCTTGCATATGATTTTATTGTTGATTGTTTGAAGTAACCGTCACGAGAAACAGCAACCATGACTTCCTCTTTGGAAATGAGGTCACGAACGTCAATTTGTTTAGTCTCTTCTTTCTCGATAATTTGGGTCTTTCTGTCGTGTCCGTATTTGTCAGAAATTGTCTTCAAATCTTTGATCAAAAGGCGGTTCAATTTATCACGATTTTCGAGGATTCCGTTGAGAAATTCGATGTTCTCTTCAAGGGCTCGTTTTTCGTTCTCTAAAGTTGTAATATCTGTGTTAGACAACTTATAAAGTTGTAACATAACAATTGCTTCACTTTGGGCCTCGTTAAAACCGAACTTATTTTGGATGTTTTTCTTGGCATCTTGCTTGTCTTTTGAAGCACGAATTGTTTCAACAACTTGATCCAAAATTGAGATGGCTTTTATGAGCCCGTTTACGATGTCCAAACGGCCTTTAGATTTCGCTAAATCGAAGGTCGATCTACGGGTAATTACATCGACTTGATGATCGATATATGAGTCAACAAAATCGAGCAAATTCATGGTTTTTGGAGAACCATTTACGATGGCAACCATATTTGCAGAATAGCTCATTTTCAAGCCAGATTTTGTCATCAAATAGTTGTAAATAACATCAATTTTAGCGTCTTTTTTAATCTCAATAACGATTCTAATTCCGTTTCTATCAGATTCATCTCTAACTTCAGCAATACCTGGTAAAACATTATTATGTTTTAACATGTCAATTTCGTGAACAAGTTGAATCTTTTGGGCTTTATATGGAATTTCGGTAACAATTATGGCTTTTTCTTTATTTGTATCAATTATTTCGGCTTTTGCAGCAACTTCGATACGTCCTCTACCTTCAAGATAAATATCTTGAAGACCTTTAGAAGCATAAATAATTCCACCACTTGGGAAATCAGGACCTTTAATGAATTCCATTAGGTCTAAAGGTTCGACTCTAACGTGGTTAATACGGTAAATTACGGCTTCAATAACCTCTTTGAGGTTATGTGTCGGAATATCAGTTGCCATACCAACAGCAATACCTTCTGTTCCGTTAACAAGTAAATTAGGGAATCTTGAAGGTAAAACAACAGGTTCAAATTGGCTATCATCGAAGGTTAAAGCCATATCAACGGTGTCTTTATCGATATCTCGAACCATTTCTTCCGCAATTTGGGATAATCTTGATTCGGTATAACGATAAGCTGCTGGTCCATCACCATCAATTGAGCCATTATTACCTTGGAAATCGATTAAAGGAGCGTTATTTTTCCAATCTTGAGACATTCTAACTAAAGCCTCATAAATTGAAGAGTCTCCATGTGGATGATATTCACCCATAACAGCACCAACTGTGTGGGCACATTTCTTTGTTGGACGGGTAAAAATATTACCGTCTTTATACATAGTATAAATAATACGTCTTTGGACAGGTTTTAAACCATCTCTTGCGTCTGGAATTGCACGGTCTTGAATGACATATTTTGCGTATGTTGCAAAACGTGTTCCCATGATTTCTTCAAGGGTTTCGCTATGGATATTTTCAACGATTTCTACTTCTGGAGTAATTTTCTTTTTCGCCATATTACTTCACCTCCTCAATAAAGGAGTCAACTTCGTTGAAATTGATGTTTTCTTCAATCCATTGACGTCTAGTTTGTGGATCATTACCCATAAGGGTAATAAGTCTTTGTTCTGCAACTAAAGAATCTTCAATAGTAACTTTGAGTAAAACTCTGGATTTTGGATCCATTGTCGATTCTTTGAGTTGATCGTCATTCATTTCGCCTAAACCTTTGAATCGTTTTACTTTACAACCGTATCCGATTCTAGCTTTTGCCTGATCTAAACCCTCATCATCCCAGGCATATTCGTACTTCTTTTTGTCGTTTTCTTTATATATTAAATATAAAGGAGGTAACGCAACGAACAATTTTCCTTTCAAAATGAGTGGTCTCATAAAGTTGTAGAAGAAAGTGATTAAAAGTGTTTGAATGTGCGCTCCATCGGTATCAGCATCAGTCATAATGATAACTTTCCCATAATGGGAATTGTCGGCATTAAATGTCTCTTTTACACCTGCTCCGATGGTATTAATTAGGGTTGCACATTCTTCATTTTTGAGAACTTTATCGATTGGCAACCCGAAAGTGTTTAAAGGTTTACCACGTAGTGGTAATATCGCTTGATGCACTCTATCACGGCTCTTTTTCGCTGTTCCGCCAGCAGAATCACCCTCAACTATGAAAAGTTCGTTCTTATCATAATCTTTACTAGCTGCAGGAGTTAACTTATCAGACAAGACTATGTCTTGTTTGATAGTTTTTCTAGAACGCATCTCATCACGTACTTTTCTGGCTGCAATTCTGGTATTTTGAGCATCAACACATTTCTTGATCAAATTGACCGCGAACTCTTTGTGTTCTGCAAGATAATAACTTAAGTTATTATAAATAAAGTTTGTAACGATTGGTAAAGCTTCAGGTGTACCTAGTTTTTGCTTGGTTTGACCCTCATATTCGAGCTTTTCTTCAGGAATTTTAAGAGAAATTACTGCAGTTAAGCCTTCTCTGATGTCTCCACCTTCGAGTTTTGTATTCTTTTTGATTAATCCATGCTCTTCGGCATAGTCATTAATAGCTTTTGTAAGACCAGCTCTAAATCCTTGTTCATGAGTTCCGCCATCTCTAGTTCTTACGTTATTGGCGTATGAGTAGATATTTTCACTGTATTCTTGAACAGCATATTGCATTGCTATATCTATAGATATAGAATCATCAACACCTTCAAACGAAATGATGTCTCCAATGACGTTTTTGTCATGTTCAAGTGAGCTTATATATTCCTTTATACCGTCTTTATAACAAAACTCGACTTTTTCTCCACTTCTTTCGTCAGATAGCATGAATTTTACGCCTTTTAAAAGGAACGCACTTTCTTGGATATGTGAAGAAATCATGTCGAACTTGAAGTCAGTTGTTGAGAAGATTCTTGCGTCTGGTTTGAAGCGGACTAAAGTGCCCTTTTTCTTGGTACTACCAAGAACTTCAAGCGGAGTTACAAGTTTTCCACCATTTTCAAAACGAATATGATAGATTTGTCCACCCTTAAAAACGGTAACATCGCAGTATTCTGATAACGCATTTGTGACTGCAGAGCCAACGCCATGGAGTCCCGCAGATGATTGATAGGCTTTATTGGAAAACTTACCACCTGAGTGGAGTGTTGTGAAGATCAATTGGACAGCAGGCATCTTAGTCTGTTGATGTATATCAACAGGAATTCCTCTTCCTTCATCTTCAACGCTCAAAGATCCATCCTTATGAATGGTAATTTTGATCGTATTTCCGTAACCATTTAAGGCTTCATCAACAGCATTATCAACGATTTCCCAAACAAGGTGATGAACACCATAAAGGTTAGTTGAGCCGATGTACATTGCAGGTCTTTTTCTGACACCAGAAAGTCCCTCTAAAAGGTCAATATCAGCCGCTGTATATGATGATTTTGCTTTAATTTCTGCCATTATTTGCGTTACCTTTATCGATTTCAGTTCTTGATTATAACAAAATATTTGTTGTAATCTAAAGCACTTTTTGTGTATGATTTATGGGGTTTGGAGGAGAATTCAGATGGATATTATCTTGTATAATATAATTGCTTGTTTGGCCTCATTAATTTTTGGATATTTTTTCGGTGCAATTCCGGTCGGAGTCATACTTTGTAGACTCTTTAAGGGTGAAGATCCACGTGAAAATGGGTCAAAAAACTCTGGCGGAACCAACGTTGGACGTCTTTATGGCAAAAAATTAGGTGCTGCAACCATCATTTTGGACGCAATTAAGACAATAATTCCTATGATTTTAGTGTGGGTTTTTCTCAATTTCTGCGGAATTAAGGAAGCTTTTGCTAATAATTTAGGTGAAAATATGTTCCATGACGGCGCATTAGTAATTATGTTTGCTCCTTTAGGAGCAACACTTGGTCACTGTTGGCCAATCTTTGCTGACTTCAGAGGCGGTAAGGCTGTAGCAAGTTATGCAGGTTTTGCTATTTCAACAAGCTGGGCACTCTTTTTAGTTAGCTTTTTAGCATTCGGAATTACCCTCAAAAAATCCAAATATGTATCCCTCTCATCCATGGTTGGAGCAGCAGTGGCAGCCGTTCTTGCATGGGTTCTTTTTATCCTCTCAATCACACTTAAAATTAATGTCAATCTATGCTTCTGGGGTTTCGGTCTTATCGAGCTCTGGGCAGTCGCAAATTTAGAGTTTGCTATAACCTCAACACTTGTAACTGGCATTTTAATTTTCAGACATCGATCAAACATCAGAAAACTCGCCGCTCACAACGAGAACAAAATCAAGTGGATGAAATAGGATTTTTGGTAAAAATTAGTAGTTTTTTAGTAGTTTTATTTACTGTGAATTAAGTTAAGCCTCCATTGTGGAAATGAGAAATTGTTTCGATGAAATGGAGGTTTTTAATTGACAATTTTTAAATGACGATTTTTCCGACCCCGATTAGACATTTCAAAAAATTCTTCATTTCAAAAACAGGCTCATAAAGGCACGAAATTTGTTCGTTCTAACAACACCACTACCGCCACTATTTCGAGGCCTTAATGCGCCTTTTCTCTAATCCAAAATTCAATGTCAAAATTCAAAATCTATCTTTGGCCACATAAAAATATGACAACAAAAAAAGCGCCTTTTTGAGACGCTTAATTTTTGTCAATTATAAACCTTATTGATTACGTTTCATTGAGTTCATGACTGCACGGATTTGAGCTTCACTTGGCTTACGTCCCATTTGCATGAACATTGCACGAATCATGTTTTCATTAATTGGAGGATTTTTCTTAAGTTCACGCTTGAAGAACCAACGTGAGATGAAGAATCCTGCCACTAAACCAGCGATAATACATCCGATAATAATGCCAATTAATGCCCCAGTTTCAACTGCAAATACTGTTAATTCCATTTTTCTCTCCTTTTAGGCGCGTCCTTGATACTCGCCTGTGTCTGTACGTACAAGAACTTTTTCTCCTGCGCTAATAAATTCAGGAACTTTCAATGAGAATCCTGTCTCAAGTGTAGCGACTTTTAAAGCCCTATTTACTGTATCACCACGTACGCTAAGCTCGCAATCTGCAATTGTTAGAGCAACGGTAGGTGGTAATGAGATTCCTAAGATTTCGTTTTCATAGAAAACGATGTCAATCTCTGAGTTAGCAACAAGGAAGTTTAATTCCCATTCTAATTTTGATTTTGCGATCTCAATTTGATCGTAAGTGTTATTATCCATAAACACAAGCATATCGCCTGCGTCATATAGATAAGACATTTTCTTCTTGTCTATAGACGTTCTTTCCACATCATAGCCAGAATTACGTGCAAGCTCGGTAATTGCGCCTGTACGAAGGTTTTTTACCTTAATTTTGGCAACCATCTTTCTCATGGCGGTTTTATTTAAAAGAATGTCCATGACTTGGTATAAATTACCTTCATCTAAGAAATAATTTCCAGGTCTTAATTCTGTAACGTTCATTTTATTTCTCCAAAATCGAACAAATTATATCTAAATATTAGATATTTTTCAAATAACTGTTATATTTTTTCTCTCTATCTAAGAAAGTACATGCTCCATGACCAGGATAAACTTTAATTCCTTCAGGGAGAGCTTTAAGTTTTGCTAGAGATGACTCCACCATTCTATTTGAGCCTGTTGGTAGGTCGGTTCTTCCAATTGTTGAGAAGAATAAGGTGTCCCCTGAAAATAGGGCTTTTTCCTTCTCTAAATAGAAACTAACACTTCCTTTTGTGTGAAATGGAGTGTGAATTACTTTTATTTCAAAGCCGGCTTCCTTTATGATTTCTCCATCGCTCACCTTTAAAAGGTGCTCAGGCACATAAGTAACAACTTTGACTGGATAACCCTCATCAAAAGCCTCTTGTGATAAGTTATAGTGAGCATTTGATAAAAAATCAGCCTCTTCCTCTCCAATATAAACTCTAGCATCTGGGAATTCTTTGCAAATTTCTTCTAAACTTGAAATGTGATCCCAGTGGCCATGTGTGATTAAAATTGCCACTAACTTGATATTTAATTTATGAATATGATTGATTAGTCCACCATCTTCGCTGAAACTTGGATCGACTAAAAACGCTTCGTTATTTTCGTTAATCCCGAAGAAACTATTTCCAGCGACGTTTCTAGAATAGTAAATATCAATCATAAATAAAAAAATAAGGATTTATCCTTACTTTTTCTCCTTGTGAACAGTGTGTTTTTTGCACTTCCAGCAGTATTTTTTAATTTCCATTCTCTCTGGATGTTCTTTTTTATTTTTGTCTGCGATGTAGTTTTCTTCACCACATACTGTGCACTTAAGTGTAAAATGATCTCTTGGCATAGGTAATAATCTCCTTTGCTTTTTGCGACAAAAATAATAGCACATTAATTAAAATATATCTACAAGATATTTTATGTTTGTTATAATCTTTTTATGAAAATGGTTACTAGAGAAGAAACAAAACGCATCAAAATCGGAAATATTACAATAGGTGGATCAAAAAAAGTATTGATTCAATCAATGTGTAATATTAAAACGAGTAAAGTTGATGATGTTGTAAAACAAATTAACGAATGTGCCGCTTTAGGCGCAGATTTAATGCGTGTTTCTGTTTTAGACATGGAAGACGCTAGAGCAATTAAAGAAATTGTTGCAAAAATCTCTATTCCATTAATCGCTGACATTCATTTTGACTACAAACTTGCGATCGAATCAATTAATTCAGGCGCAAGTGCAGTCAGATTAAACCCAGGCAACATTGGTTCAGAAGAAAACGTCAAAAAAGTCGTTGACCTTTGCAAAGCAAAGAACATTCCAATTCGTATCGGAGTAAACTCTGGTTCAATTGATAAAAACGTTAACAATGACACCTCAATTGTTAAGGCAAAAGAGCTCGTCGAAAGCGCCGCAAGAACTGTCGCAATCTTAGAAAAATATGATTTCCACAACATTGTTATCAGTTTGAAAGGTTCACACGTTTTAGAAACAATCGAAGCCTATAAATTGGCTTCTGAAAGATTTGATTATCCACTTCATTTAGGAATCACAGAAGCAGGTCCAAAAGACATCGGATTAATTCGCTCAACAGCTGGGCTGGCTCCTATCCTCTTAAATGGTATCGGAGATACCATTCGAATTTCGCTCTCAGATGAGCCTCAAGAGGAGGTCAGAGCGTGCCGTAGACTTCTCAAAGATTTAGAGATTAGAGAAGATTATCCTAACTTAATCTCGTGCCCAACATGTGGACGTACACAAGTCAATTTAGTGCCTCTTGCAAAGCAAGTGCTCAAATATCTTGAAGACAACCACATTAATAAAACTGTCGCAGTCATGGGATGCATAGTAAATGGTCCTGGCGAAGCCAAGCGTGCGGACATTGGATGCGCAGGCGGCAAAGGCCAATGGGTAATATTTAAAAAAGAAGAGATTATTAAAACTGTTCCTGATTCAGAAATATTTGCTGAATTAGTTAAAGAAATCGAAAAAATAAAAGAGGACTAAGTCCTCTTTTCTAGTTCTTCCAATCTATAAATTTGGAATTTTTTAACATTTCAATTTCAATTTTATAAGGTGGTTTATCATCAACGTATGGAGTTTCAAGAATCTTTGGAACTTCACTAACACGTGGATTGTGAACAACTTTGTTGAGTGAATCGAATCCGATTTCGCCATAACCTATGTTCTCATGTCTATCTTTATGCGCGCCAATTGGGTTCTTTGAATCGTTTACGTGGATGACATAAAGTTTATCAAGACCAATGGTGTTTTCGACGTTGTCTAAGATCTTATCAAAGTCACTTACATCGTAGTTATTGTCACTAATGTGACAAGTATCAAGACAAATGCCGACTCTATCAGGATATTTGCACTTAGAAATGATTTCTTGCATTTGTTCAAATGAAGTACCCATTTCTGAGCCTTTTCCAGCCATTGTTTCAAGAGCGATTTTAACGTCTGTTCCATCTTGAGAAAGAACTTCATCAAGCGCTTTTATAATTGAGTCTACACCGTTTTCAACACCAGTATTAACGTGGCTTCCTGGATGAAGAACAAGGATTTTACAACCAAATCCAGCAGTTCTTCTTACTTCATTTAAAAGAACTGATTTGGCCATATCATAGTTGCCTTTATTAAGTTGATTGGCGATGTTAATTATGTAAGGAGCGTGGACGACAATCTTTGATTCATCAAAATTGTGCTCTTTCAAAAGAGCACGTCCTTCTTCAATTCTAAGTTTTTCAAGAGGAGATCTAAAAGCGTTTTGTGGCGCGCCTGTATAAAACATGAGCGTGTTTGCACCATAAGAAATAGCTTCTTCAACAGAACCTAAATAATATTTTGGAGCTGACATAGAAACATGTGAGCCGATTAGAATTTTATCCATTTTGATTTTCCCTCTTGTAGCGTTCAACTCTTTGACGTCTGATATCTTTTTTAATAATCTCACGTCTATGTTTTTGTTTAACTTTTTCAATCGCTTGTTTTTGTTTTTTCTTATAACCAGGCTTAACTTTCTTATCTTTATTACGAATTTGAGCCTTTACTTGTTTAATCTTATTTTGAAGTTCTTCATCAACTTTTCGTTTTGTTGGATGAGACTTTTCAATACCTTTTCCTTCCACGAGTTGGTTATCTCTAAGTACAAAGTACTTAAATTTAACTCCATTCTGGATTAACGCTAAAGGTTTAGCCGTTTTATCGTTGTTATAGAAAGTGTAGCAATTACCCTTTTTATTAAATCTTCCAGTTCTCCCGGCGCGGTGATAATAGAACTCAAGATTATTTGGTAAATCAACGTTAATAACGTCACTTACATCTGGAATGTCTAAACCTCTAGCGGCCATATCCGAGCAAACAAGAATATAAACTTCATCATTTTTAACTTGTCTTAGCACCGATTTTCTTTCTCTAGCATTTAAATCACCAGTAAGTAAAGCGGCTTTATATTTTTTTGCTCTAAGAGCACTATATATCTCATTAGCGGTCTCTTTTTTAGAAGCAAAAACCATTAATAAGTAAGGTTTTATAATCTCAATTACATCAATCAATGATGTTAAAACATCATTATGTCTTATATCTACGAGGTAATGAGTGACATTTGAGGCTGTCATTGTTTCTTCGTTAATGACAGGGATATTTGGACCGATATAACGCTCTAATTCGTGCGCTAAATTGGCCTCAAGTGTTGCAGAATAAACTAAGAAACGAGGTTTATTTGTCTGATCAACAATTTTATCGATTTCACCAAAAAATCCTTCTCTTAAAAGCATATCGGCTTCATCTAATACAATTGTATTTACGCTTTTTAATGAGACAGAACCCACTAAAATATCAGCGAGTCTACCAGGTGTTCCGATTGCAATATGAGGAGGAATTGATAAGCCTTGAGCGCTTTCTTCTCTTTCGATTCCAGACTTAAATAATTTGATTTTAACGTCTGGGAATTCCTTTAAAAATGGAGTCGCAAAATCAAAGATTTGTTGAGCAAGTTCTCTAGTAGGCGCAATGATAATTGCTTGGATATTTTGATTTTTTAAATCAACTTTCTCAATTATCGGCACTAAAAAGGCTAAAGTTTTGCCCGTTCCTGTCGCGGATTGGACCATTAAAGTTTCACCTTTTAAAGCTTTAGGAATTGCTCTTAATTGGATTTGGGAAGGATTAGAAAAACCTTGTCTTTCCAAAGACCTAATCATTTCATTTGATAAATTGATTCCTTTAAACGACATAATTTTTCCCGCGCCTAATTATACACGAAAAATTGTAAACGTGGTATTATAGAACACATGAAAGTTACGATTTTAGAACCTAGTGGTTATTGCGTTGGCGTAGAACGCGCCATGAAACTAGCAATTGAGACAAAAGAAAATTACCCTTCAAATAACGTGGTTGTTTTAGGAATGCTAGTCCATAACCAAGATTCTTTAAAAGAGCTTGAAAAACACGGTGTAAAGACGATTTATGAACCAAATTGCTCATATGAGCAACTTGTCGACAAAATTTCTGAGCCTTCCACCGTCATTTTGACCGCCCACGGGCACTCAAAAGCACTTGAAGAAATGATTATTAAGAACGGTCACACAATCGTTGATGCGACGTGCCCATTCGTCAAAAACTCATTTGAAGAGATTAGAAAAGCAATTCAAAAAAGAGATGTTTTCTATATCGGCGTGAAAAATCACCCTGAAGCACTTGCCGCTTTATCAATTTCTGATAAAGTCCATTTTATCGATGCAAAAGAAGCAAAAATTCCTGAAAATATCGAATCTTCACCTTTAGTGATTTCCCAAACTACGCTTTCTAGATTTGAAGTCGAACACATTAACGAAAAGATTAAATCTATTTATAAGAATGCCGAATTCTTAAACGGAATTTGTAACGCATCCACCAAAAGACAAGAATCTCTAATGAATTTAAAAGATGATGTTGATCTTGTTTATGTTGTGGGTGGGTTAAACTCAAATAACTCTAAAACTTTATTAAATTTAGCGACCAAGCTTTATCCTCAAAAGAAGGTTTTATTAATTCAAAACGCATCTGAAATAAATAAAAAAGACCTGCCAGGTCTTTCTCATATCGCAATTTCCTCTGGAGCTTCTACTCCTAAAGAAATTATTAACGAAATTAAAGCAAAATTACTTAATTAATTCTGGAATTACTTCGTGATCGATTATTTCAACTTTTAAAGTTGGGTCAATCTCAAGAAGTAATTTTTTCATTTGTGGCATAAAAATGCGTTCAATTTCATGACACATATCAAGGAAATTATAGTGATATGCTAAAACTTCTCTTCTTGCATGATGAGGAATGTCGCCAGAAATAAAAATGTCATAACCTTCCTTCATAACGTAGCCAATTTCTCTTGATCCTGCACCACCAACAATTGCCACTTTTTTAATTATTTTTGTGCCACCATTTATAAGATGAGAATACTCCATTCCTAAGCACTTATTTGCATAAAATGCAAACTCATGGATTTCCATCGCTTTTTCAAGCTCTCCGCCACGAGCCATTGGAACGGTCTCAAGTGGACGAATATTTTTAAGTTTAAGTGCTTCAGCAAGAGCGTCGTTCATTCCGCCTCTACCCGTATCAAAATTTGTGTGCATTGAATAAACTGGAATGCCTAATTTATCGATTTCTTCACAAACGAAGCGTTTGACTTCGTTATGATTAAGAATTCTTGCTCTTGTCCCGTAGATAAATGGGTGATGGGTTAAAATTAAGTCTGGCTTTTTGTCCATTTTCTTTACTTTGTTAAGAACTTCTTCGTCAAAATCTAAACAAAGTAAAATGTGATTGATATTATCTGGTAATTTTCCAGTCATTAAACCGATTCTATCGCCCCTACTTTTAATTGATTTTGGGAAGCGTTTAGCAAGTTCTCTAAATAACTTAATTTTTTCCATATCTTTCTAATCTTTCGTTTATTTTTTCAAGAATCAAGACTCTGTCTTGCATATCTCGATTATCTTTAATTTTCTCAATAGTTTTATTGTTTTTATTAATTAAAAATCGTTTGTATTTAGGCCATAATTCGTCTTCATAAATCTTATAACCAAATTCGAATTCGTCGTCTGAATATTTAACATCTTCAGTTGCTTTTTCAAAGACATTAATGACGTAGAATTTACCTTCTTCGTAAACAATTTTCTCTTTTACAATCTTAAATCCATAGTTAACAATCGTTTTTCTAGCGACAGGAATATCTCGATGGGCATCAATGATAAACTTTTTAAGTTTTACGACCTTGTTAGGATGTGCATTAAGAATTTTCTTGATACTTAACCCACCCATTCCGGCAATGATAACAGTTCCAACTGTTTTATCAACTGCCTCAATGCCATCAGATAAGGAAAGACGAATGTTTTTAAACGCCTTTAATTGACTATCGAGATTTTGATAAGGTCCTTTTTTGTTTTCAATCGCTACAATGGTCACATTATTGTATTTTGCGAGTAAATAAAGCTCTAAAATACCATGATCTGCTCCAACATCAGCGACTCTTTCATTAGGCCCTACAAAGTCACCTATCGTTCTGATTCTTCGAGAAAGATTCATTAATTTCTAATCTCTCTATAATCTCCTAAACGTGAAACACGTTTACGGGTTCTAAGTTTTTTAATAGCTTTCGCCTCAATTTGACGAATTCTTTCTCTAGTGACACCAAAGACTTTACCAACTTCTTCAAGTGTTCTTGGGTGGTTATCAATTAAACCATATCTTAACTCAAGAACTCTTCTTTCTCTGTCGGTAAGTTCGAGCATAACTTCGTTAAGTTCATCCTTTAGAAGAGATTTTGTTGTGTAATCACTTGGAGATTCAACTTCCTTATCTTCAAGGAAATCTCCTAAGTGTGAATCATCTTCTTCACCAATAGGAGTCTCTAAAGAGACTGGTTCTTGATTAATACGTTGAATTTCTCTAATTCTAGCAGCACTTAATGAGCCTTCTAAACGATCAGAAATTTCTTCAGCGGTTGGATCACGGCCAAGCTCTTGGACGAGTTGTCTTTGAGCACGCGTAATCTTGTTAATTGTTTCAACCATGTGGACCGGAATACGAATTGTACGAGCTTGGTCAGCAATGGCACGAGTAATGGCTTGTCTAATCCACCATGTGGCGTAAGTTGAAAACTTAAATCCTTTTGTATAGTCGAATTTTTCGACAGCTTTAATTAAACCCATGTTACCTTCTTGGATTAAATCTAAGAAAGGCATACCACGGCCAGCGTAACGCTTTGCAATAGAAATAACTAAACGTAAGTTAGCGTTAATTAATTCTTGTTTTGCATCTTCGTCGCCCGCGATAATTCTTTGGGCTAAATCTATTTCTTGTTGGGCGGTTAATAAAGGAACTTTTCCGATTTCTTTAAGATAAATCTTAACTGAGTCATTTACCTTAACATCACCAATGACAAGTTTGGAAATATCTTGAAGTTCTTTTTCATCAGGAACATCTTCATCATCCATGTCCATTGAGACGGCTGATTCATCGAATTCTAATTCTTCAATTCCTTCTTCATCATTGTCGGAAATAACGTTAATTTTATTAGATTTAAAATAGTTGATAAGTTCTTCAACATCTTTGTCTTCTAAATCTAAGAATGAAATTGCGTCTTGAATTTCACCTTGTTCAATTTCATTTCCGTCAGCTTTTGCTTTTTTAAGCAAACGTTTCTTAATCGAGTCTAGTGATTCAATTTCCTCTTCATCGTCGTCATCAGCAATTTTCTTTACTTTCGGTTCTTTGACGACCTTTTTTACAGCTTTGCTTTCTGCTTTCTTAGCTGCTTTTGGTTCCTTCTTTTCCTTTGCTACTTTCTCTTTAGCCATTTAATCGTCCTCCTCTAATTTTGACGTCAAATCGTTATTTTTTCTTAGAAAGGTATTCCGTTAGAATCCGCGCTTGTTCCTCTGGGGATTTCCCTAAGCACGCTTGTCTTAAGGCATTTTTCTCGTAAATCTTAGTTCTTTCCTCATTGATAACTTGTTCGCAGTCCTCCAATGTTTTCTTTGAAAATTTAGTCTTATCTTTTCTAAAACCTATAGCGGAGATTTCAGAAAGAATGTCTTCTTTATTCTTTATATCTAGCGCATTTACTTGATCAATAAGTGAAGTCTCACTTACTTCGCCAGATGTTTTATATTCTTCTACAACAAAATTAGCGATTGCTCTAAAGATTTCGTTGTAGAAATATTTAATATCTTCTTCGTAAAATTTAATTGCTTCATCAGAGACAAACATGAGGTCCAATACTGTTCTTTCTGCTAAAGTTAATCTTCTAATATCGCGAGAAAGTTTCTTTAAATCTAACGATGTATTTACCTCACCGTTAACAAATGTTAATGGTTTGTTGCTACTTTCAGCTTTATTCTTGAAATCTTTTAGTGAATTTCTTATAGCTGCTGATGTAAAACCAGTTGCTTCAGAAAGTTTATAAATATAGTCGTCTTGCACGAGTTTGTCTTTAATTGAGGCAATCATCGGCATGAAATGATGCACAACTTTTTTCTTATCTTCAATAGTTTGAAGCGGAGAGATGTTTTGATAATAGTTGAGTGCAAAGTTAAATGGATCAACTAATGAGTTAACATAAACTTTTAGTTTATCTTCGCCGTCTTGCTTCAAAATTTCGTCCGGATCACGAACTTCTCCAGGCATTGAAACTAGTCGATAAGGAAGTCTTGCTTCATCGAGTTGCGCCATAAGTCTCATCATTGCAGATTGACCAGGTTTATCCCCATCTAAACAAATTCTAATCTCAACTCCAAGCTTTCTTAAAAGCTCAATGTGTTGTTTAGTAAGTTTTGTGGACATTAAGGCGACACAAGAAGTAATTCCGATTGAATCAAAGGCAAAAACATCCATGAAACCTTCAACTACATAAATGTAGCCATCGTGTCTAGCAGTTTGCTTGGCAAGATGATAGTTATATAAAATGTTGCCTTTGGTAAAAATTACAGTTTCAGGTGAGTTGACGTATTTTGGAGCTTCTGGGTCGTCATTAATTTTACGTGCGGAAAATCCGCAAACTTGTCCATTCCCATCTTTAATAGGGAAGATCAAGCGACCTTGGTTGTTATCACTCATACCAGCGGTTTGAGCAATTGCAATACCTGTATTTTCAATGTTTTTCAAAGAAAACCCTTTAGCTTTAAGGTATTCAATTGTCATTTTGCCGTCTGCAAAAGCATAACCAACACCAAATTTGGTGCATTGTTCCATCGTTAATTTACGTTTCTCGAGATAATCTCGAGCAGTCTTGCCTTCTTCGGTTGTTAAGGCATAAACGTAATACTTTTGAAGTTCGTTAATACAATTATAAACTGGCACTAAGTTTTCATCGACTTTTCTTTGATAAACTTGTTTGTGCAAACGTGGATCATCAAAGCCAATAATGTCACAAACTTTTCGAACAGCTTCTTCGAAGCTACACTTGTCATATTTTTGAACGAAAGTGAAGACATCACCACCAGTTTGACAGACAAAACAATGGAATGTTTGTCTATCTTTGCTTATTTGCATGGAAGGATCATGATCATCGTGAAAAGGGCAAACAGCAACATAGCCTTTGCCTTTCTTTTGCACCGAACTGAGATAGTAGGAAATAACGTCCACTATATCAGCACGTTGCTTTATCTCTTTCACTAAATCAAAATCAATTGCCATTAAGTTTTATTCCTCGAGTGCTTCCTCTAAATAATCTTTGACTTTGTCAATTGGAAGTCTAACTTGTTCCATTGTGTCTCTATTTCTAATTGTTACAGAATTGTCTGTAGCGGTATCAAAATCAACAGTAATACAGAAAGGAGTTCCAATAGCGTCTTGTCTTCTATAACGTTTGCCAATTGAAGCGGTCTCATCATAGATGACATGGAATTTCTTTGCTAATTTTTGTTGTAATTCTTTTGCAAATTCTCTTTGCTCTTTGCTTAAAGGTAAAACAGCTGCAAGATAAGGTGCTAAGAAAGGTTTGAAATGCATAACGACTCTAAAGTCGTTTTCAAGTTGTTCAACATCATAAGCATCAGTTGCAACCATTAAGAAGATACGATCAACACCCATTGAAGGTTCAATGCAGTACGGAACGTATTTTTCATTTGTTTCAGGGTCTAGATACTCTAGAGATTGTTTAGAAGCTTCCATATGACGTTTGAGGTCATAATCGGTTCTATCTGCAACACCTAAAATCTCACCCCAACCAAATGGGAATTTGTATTCAACATCACAAGTTCCTTTTGAATAGAATGCTAATTCTTCTGGTTCGTGGTCTCTATAACGGAGGTTTTCTTCCTTAATTCCAAGAGATTCAAGGAACTTTAAAGAATAATCTTTCCAATATTTGAACCATTCAAGATCGGTACCTGGTTTGCAGAAGAACTCACATTCCATTTGTTCGAATTCACGAACACGGAAAATGAAGTTTCCTGGAGTAATCTCATTTCTAAATGCTTTACCAATTGCGCAAATGCCAAATGGAATTTTCTTACGAGATGTTCTTTGAACATTTTTGAAGTTAACGAACATACCTTGGGCTGTTTCTGGACGTAAGTAAACTAAAGATTCACTTGCTTCAGTAACACCAATGTGAGTTCTAAACATCATGTTAAATTGTCTAATGTCTGTGAAGTCAGATTTGCCACAAACTGGACATTTAACGCCTTTGCTTCTAATGAATTCCATCATTTGTTCTTGGGTCATGCCATGAACATCAACATCTGGAAATTGCTCTTCGATTAAGTTGTCTGCTCTATGTCTTGCATGACATGACTTACAGTCAATTAAAGGATCGGAGAATGTTGCAACGTGTCCTGTTGCTTTCCAAACGCCTGGATTCATTAAAATTGCAGCATCAATTCCAACATTGGTTGGAGATTCTTGGACAAACTTCTTCCAATAAGCTCTTTTAATGTTGTTTTTTAATTCAACTCCTAAAGGACCGTAGTCCCAAGAGTTGGATAAGCCACCATAAATTTCTGAATCTGGATATACGAAACCACTTGTAATTAAATGGTTTACAATTTCATCAAATTTCTTTTCCATATATTATCGTCCTCATTTAAAAATGATGTGAATAAATATCCACCTTTTTATGTAATTTGTCAACCTATTTTAAGTGTACTTTCTTAAATTTGACTTAACAAAGTTAATGATTTAAATTCAATTTGGGATGTGTGATTTAGAAACTCACAAAGCTCAAAAATGATCTCTTTGCATTCATCGTTGCTAAAAGCAACTTTTGTAAAATTATCTAAATCTACTTTGAAAATATAACGTAAGATTTTAAGTTTTCTAGGATCAGTTTTCACGTGATATGAGGCATCAAAACATTTTTGACAAATAAATCCACCATCTTTATAAGATAGAGCGCTTATTGCCACTTTTTTGCCACAAATAACGCACGAATCAACATCAAGGCCATAACCGGATGCTTTTAAAACCTTTGCGAAGTATATCAAAAGGGCAGTTAAAGGAGAAAAATCTCCATTTAAGCTCTCTAGTGTTTTCTCTAAGAAGTAATATACTTCTCCAGCATCATTTGTGCCGATTAATGAGTTTGTAGTTTCAGATATAAAATCAAGAATTGCTAGTTTCTCGAAACTTTTAGTTATGTTTGGATAAGACGAGATGACTTCACCTACTCTAAGAAAGTCACCTTCTTGGCCATTGAATGTTTGGAAATTTGATTTTGTGAATAGATTCACACTTGGTGCATTTTTTGAGGTAATTTTTAAAACACCCTTTGCCAAAAATGACCTAATTCTATCTTTAGTTAAAACAGATATCATTGCCGCTCCTTCTTTATAAGAAGTACGACGAATAACAATACCTTCAAATTCCATTATTTATAACCTAATTCTTTTAGAATTCTTGGATTATTGAGCCAGTCTTCTTTAACCGATACAAATAATTCAAGGAAAATACGTTTATTGTAGTATTCCTCTAAATCGGTTCTAGCTTTCATGCCAATAGCTTTGATTCGTTTACCGTTTTTGCCAATAACGATTCCCTTGTGAGATTCTTTATCAACAATGATTGTTGCTCGAATGTAAACTGCTTCTTTTTTAGATTTAATTTCGTCAACTCTAACAGCAAGATCGTGTGGGACTTCATCTTTTAAGAGTTTGAGGAGTTTTTCGCGAATAACTTCGCTGATCATAAATGATGAGTCTTTATCGGTAACTTGATCCTCTGCAAAGTATCTTGGACCTTCTTTAATAACTGACTTAACTTCTTGAAGAAGTTCATCAATACCAAAGTTTTCGATTGCTGATGCTTCAAGAATCTTCGCATTAGGATACATTTCTCGATATTTTGCTTTTATTTGCTGTACTTCAGGAAGTCGCATTAAATCAATCTTATTGATAACTATAAAAAGTGGGATTTCTTTAGAAAGTGATTCATTAATGAATTGGTCACCAACATCAAATTTTTTAGATGCGTCCACCACTAAAATGTTTGCATCAACATCTTTAGCAGAATCTAAAGCCTCTTTATTCATAAATTGGCCAAGTGAATGGCTAGCCTTATGAATTCCTGGAGTATCAATGAAGATAATTTGATATTCTCCATCATCGTAAATTCCCTTAATGGAATTACGAGTTGTTTGCGCTTTTTCTGTAACAATTGAAAGCTTACGCTCTAAAAGAGCGTTTATGATTGTAGACTTTCCAGCGTTCGGTCTACCAACAATTGAAACAAAGCCGCTTTTCATTATTTTAATGCGTCTTCTGAGAATGCGTATGGAAGAAGTTCAACAATGTTTGTTTCTTGAACGTCTCCACGTAAATTTGACATATAAATTGGAGCATCTTTTGGGAAGAGTTCGCTGATAACTTGTCTACAAGCTCCACATGGTGAGCATGGTTCATCTGTATCAGCAGAAAGAGCTAATGCAACCATGTCTTCTTTCTTAACACCGTGCATTTTTGCATTATAAAGAGCGTTTCTCTCGGCACACATGCACATTGGATATGCAGAGTTTTCGATGTTTGCGCCAACATAAACAGTTCCATCTTTGCATAGTAAAGCTGCGCCAACAGCAAAGTGTGAATAAGGCGAATATGAAAGCTTTCTAGCTTCCTTTGCCTTTTCAATAAGTTCTTCTGGTTTCATTACTTTAGTCCTCCCAAAATTTTATTTTGTAATTCAAACATAACTTTTTCATCAGCCTCATTCATGTGATCATAACCAAGTAAATGAAGCATGCCATGAACAAACAAGAACACCATTTCTCTTTTAAGAGAATGTTCGTATTCTTTGGCCTGTTCCTCGGCTTTTTCATAAGAAATAATAATTTGCCCTAAATTAATTGGACCTCCCTTAAGCTTTCTTTCGGACTCTTCGTCTAAGAAGGCAAAACTGATTACATCAGTTGGGCGATCAACATTACGATATTCGCGGTTAATTTTATGAATCGCTTTATTATCCACAATAGTGACATCTGTAATGTATTCACCCTTGAGTTTGAGTTCATTAAAGATTTTAACGTAGTATTCGTTAAACGTGTCTTCGTAAATATCGTATGAACTCGGTCCTTGGTTGAGAAAATCTATTACCATATATCTTAGGGAAAAGTATTATAACATACTTTCTCGAGTTTATACTATAAATTACATGAATCAAAGAATCTTCTTTCCATTTTTCTGGAATCTTTTCGATTAGAAATTCCTTCTAATAAGTTCGAATAGGCATTAAATCCAGCAAAGTACATTACAAAATGGAAGATAACAAAGTTACAACCCAAATTTTTGGTAATAAACATCATAATTACTGAAAAACCGAAAGACACGAAAATATAGAAAATGTCTTTCATTGAGTTATAAAGAATGTGGCCATCCGCCTTAACGTTTGCTTCTAAAGCAAGGTCTTTGGCAACTTTTGGATCCTTAAAACTTCGACTTTCAAGCTCGGTTATGTAGTTTTTGGTGTCTTGTTCGTTTCTTGAAAACACTAGAATTTCAAGTAATTTGATTAACACTAAAACTAGTAACGCAAAAACATTTTTGAAATCATTTAGAATCAGTAAAAATGTAATCATAAACGCTATTAAAAGTGATGCGATTTGTTGTCTATTTTTGACAAAGAATTGGCGTTTATAATTAACGTATTCAAGATACTTTTCTTTCGAACAATTTTGTCGATAATTAAAGTAACGTGGAATGTACTCTAAGTCGAAAGTATAAACTTGTTTATAAAGTGTAGCTTTTTCTACAATTTGACTTGCGACAAACAAGCACAAAAAGATGAATGAAAAGAAGAAGTTTTCGCTCTTATTTAATAGATAAAAAGTCACTATTAAAGCAGCTGCTGAAACTAACGAAATTATATTCGTCAAAATGTCGAGTTTTAACGGCAATAAATGCTGACGTTTTCTTTCTAGCTTTTTGACGAGTTCTGGATTGTCACTTGAAAGGATTATATTTCGCCATCTTCTTAAAAATTCTTCTCTTCTCATTCTGACAACACCGCGTCCAGGATCATACAAAACAACTGAATGCTTGTATTTCCTTTTAATTAAAACCGCATGATTGTCATCGATTAACGCAATAGAAGGTGCGTCTAAATTATCAAAATAGTCCTTGCTACAGGTGCACGCATCAAGTGGGACACCATAATCAGCGGCTATATTCACTAAATCTTCAAGCGTGTAATGCTCGCGCTTATTAGGTTTAGGAATATAAAGATAAGATTTGTCCTTAGCAATTGTAGCCAGGTACATTTTGAGTGCGGCAAACCCACAATCGTGGTCGTTGCCTTGGTAAATGAAGTATTTCATACATTTTTCCCCCTTATATACCTATTACGGGTCAAAATGCGATTTTGGCTAAAATTTGTTTTCCTTAGATTGCTTTATAAATAATATTTATAACTTTTTTTAAAAATTTTTTATAACTAAATTTTTCAAAGACTTTGAAGGCAAGAAAAAAACGAAGGCCGAACCTTCGTTTTTCATCATTTTTAGTAAGCTTTACGACGAGCCATCTCGGATTTTTGTTTTCTCTTTAATCCTTTTTTGAGATAGAACTCTCTTTTACGTGCTTCAAGAAGAACACCTGATTTGTTGACTTGTCTTTTGAAACGACGAAGAGCTTCGTCTAATTGTTCATTTTCGCGAACGACAATTTTTGGCATTTTTTTCTCACTTCCTTTCGTACGTAACGGGAATAATTATATTATTCTCCTTTGACAATTGCAACACCACATGATGCGCCGATGCGACTTGCACCTGCTTCAATCATTGCTTCAGCTTCAGCTTTGTTGTGAATTCCACCACTTGCTTTGACTCCAACATTTGGACCAACAGCTGCTCTCATTAATCTGACAGCTTCGACTGTTGCGCCACCTTTTGAAAAGCCAGTTGAAGTTTTGACATAGTCAGCTCCAGCTCTAACACATGCTTTTGAACATTCGGTAATTTCTTCATCTGTTAATAAGCAAGTTTCAAGAATTACTTTTAGTAAAATCTTTCCACAAGCCTTCTTAACGAGTCTAACTTCATCTTCAATATAAGCATAATTGTGTTCTTTAGCCATTGAGTCATTTAAGACCATATCAACTTCTGTAGCACCTGCTTCAATTGCGAGTTTTGCTTCGTAAGCTTTGCTTTCTGGTAATGTTGCACCTAATGGGAAACCAACGACTGTGCAAACTTTGACATCTGTGCCTTTAAGTTCTTTAGCGGCAAGAGGGACAAAGCCTGGATTAACGCAGACTGATGCAAAATGAAATTCTTTTGCCTCTGCACATAATTTAACAATAGCTTCACTTGAAGCATCTTGTTTGAGAAGTGTGTGATCGATCATTCTAGCGATTTCCATAAGTTTCTCCTTTGTTAATAATTTAAATTATTATTTTTCTTCCTTCTTTTCAGCTTTTGTTACAACTGCTTTACCATTATAGTAACCACATTTTGGGCAAACGTTGTGTGCTTTAATCATTGCGCCACAGTTTGGGCATTTAACTAATCCAGAGACTGAGAGTTTGAAATGGGTTCTTCTTAATCTCTTAGCTGTTTTCGAAGTTCTCCTGAATGGGACTGCCATACATTTATCCTCCTATAGACCGTGTAATATTATATATTAGTCAAGAAGGTAATCAAGAATTTTTCATACTATGTACAAAATTTATATAAAAAGTTTAGATTTTATCGAACTTTAATTTTGTGAATTTTTCCGATGTATTCATCAGGCAAATCGGCCTCTAATTTAATATAATTAGATGTATATCCGCTTAATAAACCGCTCTTTTTATTTCTTTCCTCAAGGATAACCTCGAACTCTTGACCTTTGAACTTTTCAATGTAAGCTTTATTAAGCTCGTTTGATAAATTTATCAAAGTATCCACTCTTTGAGCCTTAATTTCCGGTTTAACTTGATCAGGCATTGAATAAGCTTTTGTCCCTTCCCTAGCGGAAAATGGAAAGACGTGCAGTTCTGCGAAATTAACCTTTTTGATAAAATCAAAAGTTTCTTTAAACTCTTCTTCAGTTTCTCCAGGGAAACCAACAATTACATCTGTAGTAATCGCAATATCTGGTCTAATTTCTCTAATACGATTAACTTTGTTAATAAAGTCATCAACATTATATTTTCTGCACATGCGTTTTAAGACTGTTTTAGATCCGCTTTGAAGTGGCATGTGTAAATGATTTGCTATGCAAGAACACTTCTTGAGTAATTCTAAAAACTTATCGTCAATTTCGCTTTCTTCTATGGAAGAGATACGTAATCTATATAAACCAGGAATGTTGCAAATCTGTTCAACTAAATCTGAGAACGAACACTCTTTGTTGTCTAGACCATAATGCGCAGTATGTATGCCTGTGAGAACAACTTCCTTGAAACCTTGTTTTACGAGTGAAGAAATTTCTTCAAGCACTTCATTTTTATCTCTTGAGCGAGCGACACCACGTGTATAAGGGATCGTGCAATAAGAACAGAAGTTGTTACAACCATCCTCGATTTTTACGTAAGCTCTAGTTGAATCGGGAATGGCAATTGTGCCAAAAGATTCATAGTCAAATTTACGTGGTTCTGGATCGATAGCAATTATCTGTTTTTTATCTCTTATAAATAAATTTATAAAATCTACTAATTTTCTCCTATTTGAGGTTCCAACAATGATGTCTGCGCCACATTCTTTTTTAACGTATTCAGCGTTCTTTTGAGAATAACAACCCATGACACAAACGATGGCATTTGGATTATTTCTTTTCTCTCTACGAATGATTTGACGGGACTTTTGATCAGCAATTGCTGTAACTGAGCAAGTATTAATGACAATAATGTCTGGACCTTCGTTTTCCTTAAAACCGTTTTTTAAAAAGAGCTCCTTAAGAGCGCTAGACTCATAGGAGTTAACTTTACAGCCGAGAGAAATAAATTTAAGCATTATTTTGATTCTAAATAATTAGCGATTACGCTTAAAGCGTAGATACAAGCAGTTTCAGAACGAAGAATTCTTCTTCCAAGACCAACGACTTTGTAACCTAGATTTTCAGCAATATGGACTTCATGTTCAGTAAAACCACCTTCAGGTCCGACCATAATTGCGACTTTTTGACCAGGCTTAATTGAATTTACAACTTTGTTGAGATAAGTTGTTGTGCCTTCCATACCCTCGTAGGCAATCATTTTGACATTAGCATCAACATCTTTTAGATGGTCTAAATCAATGACTCTATATAAAGCAGGAATCATGCTTCTTTTTGATTGCTCAGCAGCTTCCTTTAATATTCTATTAAAACGTTGTAATTTGACTTGTTTATCATCTCTTTTAAACTTAACAACTGTACGATCTGTTTGAAGCAAAACAATTTCGCTTACACCAAGCTCAGTAGCCTTTTGTAGAACAAAATCCATCTTTTCGCCTTTAATTAAAGAGGCAATTAAAATGAGATGATTTGGAAGCTCGTGATTCTCACGAATCTTCTTAACAACATCAATTGTAAGAGGTCTAAGTTTTTTAACTTCTGCTAAGTAAACTAAACCATCGGCAACAACTTCGATTTGTTCGCCGGCTTTTGCTCTCATTACATGAGTAAGATGAAAAACGTCGTCTTCACTTAAGACAACTTGTGTGCTTAAAACTCTTCCAAAATATCTTTGCATTATTCTAAGAATTCTCCATCAGAATCTTGAATGTTATGTTTTGTTAAATAAACGTAACCAGTAAAGATTGAGTAAAACTCAATAGCGAAATAAGGGATTAAGAATGCTAATGGGCTTTTCCAACCAACAGCAAAGAATAAAACAACTCCAACAATCGCAATAAATGAGATACAAATTGCAGCTGTAAGAAATCCTTTCTTAACTTTCCCTAAATAGAAATGTGGAGCACCAGCAAAACCAAACAAAAATGCAAGTAAAGCAGCGATTAGACGCTTCTTGTGCTTGATCTCGACAGGGTGATCTAGTTGGTTAATTACTTTAGTAACGTCTTGGGTTGATGTATCAGTACCTTCTAAAGGTTTGATTCCACCGCAAAAAGGACAAACTTCTTTGTCCAAGCGCGAAATAACCTCGTGACAGTACTTACATTTAGCCATATACGATTAATTAAAAATTAATAAGCAGTTTTATCAGCGATATTTTTATACTCATTGTAGAGTTTTAAACATGCTTTACGATCAAGCTCGAAAACCATCTTTTCTCTACCACCGTTTTCATTGAATTCATAGAAAACTTTATCTCTGAATCCGATGTCTTCGGTATCAACAATATTACATCCGTAATATACTTTCTCGATATTTGCCCAAAGAATAGCAGCCATGCACATTGGACAAGGCTCGCCTGTTGTATAAAGTTCACAACCACTCAAATCGAATGTTCCAAGTTTCTTACAAGCTTTGTGAATTGCCATCATTTCACCGTGGCATGTTGGGTCGTTGTTTTTAACAACTTCGTTGTGGCCTTTTCCGATAACTTCACCATCTTTAACGATAACTGCGCCAAAAGGTCCGCCATGTCCGTGACGAATGCCTTTTCTTGCTTCTAGAATAGCCATGTGCATGTATTTGTTCATATAAAAATCCTCGCTTATTATTGTACAAAATATAAATCTATTTATAAAGCAAATAATAGAAAAAAGACAACTGACTACCAGCTGCCTTTATATCCTGCACCATATTCTTTGGTGTAATAATCGATTCGTTTTGATGATTTCTCATCGTAAATTGGTGGATAAATATTTTCGCCTTTTTTCCACCCTGCCAAAGCACAAACTGCCTCATGAGCTCTAGTTGTTAAATCTCTCATTGCCTCAACTTTTGGAAGATCTTTATTTGCGAATAGAGGTTCGCCAATATTAAGTGTAATTTTGGCAATTTGATGGAAAATATTTTTTCTAATCCATCCACATTCTCTAAAAGAGAAAGCCATTGGAACTAAAGGCTTGTCGGCCTTATATGCAAAGTATGAAGCACCCTCTTTAAATGGCCTAATTGGTGCATAATACTCCCACATTGCGGTCTCGGCGCATACATGTAACCAACCGCCTTTTTCAACAAAATTCAGAGTTTCGCGAGTCATCTTGGCTGTGCCTCTCAAACTCTGTGTAGGAATAGGAATTCCACCAATCATTCTAACGAAAAAAGCGTTCTCGCCTGAACAGTTTCTATCCCAAACAATAATATTTGGTCGTCTTGGCATTAAAGCTCTCATAATGCATGGGAAATCCCACATGTGAATATGATTACAGATTGAAACTGCACCATTTTTGTATAATTTTTTGTATTTTCTGAGGTTCTTTTTGCCCTTAATTCTAAGTCCCATTCTTATCCTAAGAAGCGGAAACATAATGATGATAATTAAAAACTTAATAAAACCACGTTTAAAGTTGAACCAAAAAGAATGGTCAATATAAGGATAATTCTCATCGTAAACATTTCCGTTATCTTTATGGACAGGCAAATAATGTTGTGCAGTGTCCTCTGGATAAGGAAACTTATTCGTTTTTGGGTCAAACATATGAAAGATAATAGCAAAGTTTATTATTAAAATAAATTACTTTGTGATTGTTAACTAAGTCTTAATTAGAAAATCTAAATCTAAATTAAAGAAAAAGATTGGCAAAGCCAATCTATTTTTTGAATGCTTTCTTAAATTTTTCAAATATTGATTCGTCTTTATCGATTGTTTTTTGGTACTCTTCCAGAAGTTTCTTTTGCTCTCTAGATAGTTTTGTAGGGGTCTTAATCTGGATGTGAAGGTATTCATCACCAGGAGTTCCCTTACGCATATCTTTGATACCGCGACCCTTAAGTCTGAGGACTTGATTTGGTTGCGTACCCGCTGGAATTTCAACTTCACAATCTCCATAAACAGTAGGAACATCTATCTTCTTACCTAAGGTAGCATCTACGAAACTAATAGGAATGTCGATATGAATGTCATTTCCATCACGTTTGAAGCTTGCATGTGGCACGATGACAATCTCTAAATATAAATCACCATTTTCGCCACCATTAATGCCGTGTCCGCCTTTTCCGCGTAAACGAATTTGTTGTCCTTGGTTAATACCGGCTGGGATATTTACTTCAATATCACGTTTAACGTGATTGTAGCCTTTTCCACCACAATCTGGACATTTACTTGTAATAATTTTTCCAGATCCGCCACAATCAGGACAGACTTCCTGGGTTTCCATGACACCAAAGATGCTTCTATGAGTGCCTGTTACGTATCCACGTCCGTTACAGTGTGGACATGTTTTTATATCAGAAGGCGATTTTGCGCCTGTTCCGCCACAAGTTTTACATGTTTCGTCATATTCTACTGGAACCAAAACTTTCTTGCCTAGAATCGCGTCCATAAATGGAACACGGATTCTTTGAAGAGTATCTTCACCTCTTTGCGGGCCAACGTTAGCTCTTCTAGTGCTACGACCTCCGCCAAAGAAGGAACTAAATATATCACCTAAATCAACACCACCGAAACCTTGAGAACCAAAACCGGCACCACTAAATGGATTTCCAGCACCACCTGTTGAAGCACCTTGTTCAAATGCAGCCATACCGAATTGGTCGTACATTTGACGTTTCTTTTCATCACCTAAAACGTCCCAGGCTTCTTGAACTTCTTTAAATTTTTCTTCAGCGCCAGGCTCTTTATTTATGTCTGGGTGATATTTTTTAGCAAGTTTACGATAGGCGGATTTAATTTCATCAGTTGAAGCTGACTTATTTACGCCTAAGACTTCATAGAAATCACGTTTTGCCATTGTTCTCTCCTTTCTTAACTATTTAAGCGAAGGGACATAAAGTCCCTCCGCCTTGGAAAAAGATGAAATGTGTTGATTAGTTTTTCATTTTTGAGTCGGCATCAACTACATCGTCTGCAGTTTGATTGCCTTCTTGTTCTGGAGCACCACTTTGGGTTTTATTTGATTGCATAGAAGCCATCATTTCAGCGGCTTTTTCAAGTTCGCCGATTTTATTTCTGAGGGTTTCCATGTCATTGTTATCTAAAGCGGTCTTAAGTTCATCACGAAGTTTTTGGGTTTGTTCTTTTTGAGAAGCATCCATGCCTTCGCCTTTTTCTTGAAGAGCTTGGTCAATAGAGTTGATGTATTGTTCAGCTTTATTCTTAAGCTCAACTTCTTCTTTACGCTTAGCGTCGGCTTCAGCATTTTCTTCAGCTTCGTGAACCATTCTATCGATATCTTCTTTAGAAAGTCCGTTTGAACCAGAGATTGTAATTTCTTGTTCTTTTTGAGTATCTAAGTCTTTTGCTTGGACTTTAACGATACCGTTAACATCGATTGAGAATGTAACTTCAATACGTGGTTCACCTCTACGTGCTGGTTTAATTCCAGTTAACTGGAAGTGACCAAGAAGTTTGTTGTCATGGGCCATTGGTCTTTCACCTTGATAGACCATGATGTCGACTGCTGGTTGATTATCTGCTGCAGTTGAGAAGATTTGTGATTTTGTGGTTGGAATTGTTGTGTTTCTGTTGATAAGAGGTGTCATAACTCCACCTAAAGTTTCAATACCTAAGGTTAATGGAGTGACATCAAGAAGGACAACGTCCTTTAAGTCACCAGAGACAACGCCACCTTGGAAGGCTGCACCGATAGAAACTGCTTCATCAGGGTTAACTGATAAGTTTGGTGTCTTGCCTGTTAATTTCTTAACAAGTTCTTGGACTGCTGGCATACGGATAGAACCACCAATTAATAAGACTTGATCTAAGTCAGCTGCTTTCATCTTAGCATCCGCTAAGGCACGTCTGACAGGTTCTTCTGTACGAGCGAGTAAGTGCTTGGTCATATCTTGGAATTTAGCTCTTGAAAGAGTTGTTTCAAAGTTAACTGGTCCGTTTGAACTCATTGCAATAAATGGAAGAGAGATTGTTGCTTGAAGTGAACTTGAAAGTTCAATCTTTGCTTTTTCAGCAGCATCAAGGAATCTTTGCTCAGCCATTTTATCTGTAACATCGATACCGTGTTCAATCTTAATTTGCGCTTTAATCCAGTCTGCGACGACTTTATCCCAGTCATCACCACCGAGTTTGTTATCGCCTGCGGTTGAAATAACTTCGAAGGTACCATCACCGATATCAAGAATTGATACGTCGAATGTACCGCCGCCGAGATCGTAAACTAAGATCTTTTCGGATTTATTTGTGTCTAAGCCATAAGCAAGAGCTGCGGCTGTAGGTTCATTAATGATTCTGACTACGTCAAGACCAGCGATTTGACCAGCATCTTTAGTTGCTTGTCTTTGTGCGTCGTTGAAGTAAGCAGGAACAGTAATAACAGCTTTTTGGACCTTTTGTCCGATGTTTTCTTCAGCATACTTTTTCATGTATGCGAGGATTTTTGCAGAGATTTCTTGTGGGGTGAAATCTTTGTTTACTGATTTAATATGGACCTTTTCTGCAGAGCCCATTTTACGTTTAATAGAAGAAACTGTATCTGGGTTAGTAACAGCTTGTCTTTTTGCAGCGTTACCAACGATTTCTTCTCCGCTTGCCTTAAAGGCAACAACAGATGGAGTTGTCATTGTTCCTTCTGGATTTGGAATAACTTTAACCTTGCCATCAGCTTGTAAATAGCTAACAACTGAGTTTGTAGTACCTAAGTCAATACCTAAGATAATTTCTTTTGCCATAATTTATATCCTCCTTAAGCATCCATTTTTGGAGCTTCTTTTTGGTTTTTGTCTTTTTCATCGTCTTTTTTGTCTGTGGAGACGACCACGATTGCAGGTCTAATTAACCTGTCATGAAGTTTATAACCTTTCGCTTTCACTTCGAGAATGCGGTTAGGTTTTCCTTCATCAAACTTTGTTTCTAGTGCGCTCATGGAATTTGGATCAAACCCGTCGCCCACTTTTGGAGATATTTCGTTAACACCTTCGTTTTCAAGAACGCTTACCATATTTCGATAAATGAATTCAAATCCGATAAGGAAGTTCTTCATTTCTTGGCTAGTTGTTTCACAACTAAGTGCCATATGGAAGCCATCTAAGATAGGAAGTAAATTCTCAACAAAGCCCGCTGCACGGTACTTTAGAACTTCACGGTGATCTTTCTCAATTGAATCACGTAAGTTTTTCATGTCAGCATATGCTCGATAGTATTCATTTTTCCAATGCTCACAATCGGCATTTAGCTTATCAATTCTTTCTTTGAGCTTGTTTTCTTCCTTTGCCTTGGCTGCTTGATGCTTGTTGTTTTGATGCATCTCCTTTTCCTTGGCCTTGGTTTCTTGACTCATTATTTATCTCCTTTCTGCCAGTGGAATAACGTCTTTCTAGTTCATTAACTAGATATTCCATTGAGCTAACAACTTGGTCGTAATCCATTCTCTTAGGACCGACGATGGCGATTGAACCTTCTTTTTGTCCAGGAATCTTAACTTTAGCAGAGATAATTGAGACATCATCATCTCCGGTGGATTCTCCACCGATATGGATAGAAATTTCACTGTCTCCTTCTTCTTCAACCTCTCTAAATACTTCTGGTGAGTCGAATAATTCAATTAATTTTCTAATCTTGCTTGCATCGTCTCTAAACTCAGGTTGTTCGAATAATTCTTCTTTACCGAATGCGCTTAAGCGGTCTTTCGCGAATCCGATGAAGGCTTCAAGCATAGCTTGGTAAATTATGTCGTGATCAATGACGTAATCACTAAGTAATGGCTTGATGGCCTTCATCTTAGGAATTAATTCCGAAATTGAGGTGCCTTTTAATCTTTCATTAAGTAATTTGACACAGCTCTCGACATCGCTTAGCGAGGTTTTTTCATTTAAGACGAATGTTTTGTTCTCGACATAACCTTGGTCTGTAATGAATACACAAGTTGCGGATGTTTCGGAGATTGGGATTAATTGAACCGAAACGAGTTTTTCTTGTGTGGCGTTTGGCCCGAGCACAATACTTGCTAATGAAGTCATTTGTGACAAGATCTCACAAGATTCTTTAATTACGTCATCAATTGATTGGATTTTTTCGTCTAAGATGCTTTGCATCTGATATTTAAATTCATCACTGACAGAACGTTCTCTAAGATGCTCTATGTAGTATCTATAACCTTTACTAGAAGGAACACGCCCGCTGGATGTGTGAGTCTTTTCTAAATAGCCTTCTTGCTCTAAGGAATTCATTTCTGCTCTGATTGTCGCACCGGAATAATTTAAGTCATATTCTTCAATAAGTGTGCGACTCCCAACAGGTTCTGCTGTCTTGATGAAGTGTTCAACAATCAACTTAAGAACTCGTTCTCTACGATTCATATCCTATCTCCTTTCCGTTTGGCACTCTTTTCGCTGGAGTGCTAACACCATTATTATATAGAGAAGATTGGCACTTGCAAGCGTAAAGTGCTAAATTATTCAAAATATAAAAAATACCTACTTTGTAGGTAAAATTTAGCAGTTTTTACGAGCGAGTGCTAATTAGAGCAATTTAAGAAGGACAAAATCCATCAAAATGAGTCCTTCATCGTTTAGCTTTATTCGTTTGTTTGAGAAGTCAAAATATTTTTTTAGGTCAAAATTTCTAATTTTGTCTTTATATCTCTCTTCAAAATCACATCCGAATTGAGATTTATATTTTGCTTTTTCGAACCCATTTTCTAATCTTAAATTCGTGATTAGGAAATATTCTTCGAGCTCTTTTTCCGTAATATTTTCTGTCGAGTCAATAAAATTGCCTTTTAAATATTCTGGCAGTGATTTAGTATTCTCGTAACGTACATCGTTCTCGTATCCAGATGCACCTAGACCACATCCAAAATATTCTTCGTTATGCCAATAAGTGAGGTTGTGACGCGAATATTTTCCATTTCTTGCAAAGTTCGATATTTCATATCGCTCGTATCCGTGATCTCTAAGGAAAGAAACGATAAATTCATAAAATTTCCTGGAGTCTTCTTCGTTTTGGCTCTTATATCCTTCTTTGAAGAACATGGATCCTTTTTCAACAATGAGTGAATATATCGAAACATGATCAACATCAAGTTTAATGAATTCTTCTAAATCTATTTTTAGGTCATTTAAGGACTGGTTCTTAAAGCCGTAAATAAAATCAACATTAATGTTGTTAAAGCCGTTAGATTTGGCTATTTTTATGATTTTTTGGGCATCCTCGAATGTGTGACAACGTCCAATTTCTTTCAAAAGGGCGTTACAAGTTGATTGAACGCCGATGGAAAGACGGGTTACACCGCATCTTTTCATAATATCAAGTTTTGCTTCAGTTAGATTTTCAACGTTCGCTTCGACTGTAAACTCGTAATCTTTATCTAGATATTTCGCTGCGAAAGATAAGATTCTTTCAAAACCTTCATCACTTAAAACGGTTGGAGTCCCACCACCAAAGTATAATGTACTAACTTTGTTAGTAACTTTAGAAGATATTTCTTTTTCTAAAGCATCCAGGTAAGGTTTTTCAAATCTTTTAAAATAAAAAAGTTTTGTGAAATCGCAATATTTGCAGATATGCTCACAAAACGGTATGTGTATGTATAAAGACTTTGGATTATTCGCCATCTTTTTTAGAGGCTTCGTTCATTTGCTTTTGAATTTCTTCGTCTTCAATTGGAACAAGAACTCTATCAAGTTCTTCTTTAATTGCATCTTCTTCTTTAATCTCTGGTTTATCAATTTGAAGAGGTTTAACAAATCTCTTTACAAGAATAACACCTAAAACGATTAAACCGAAAAAGGCGACTAAGATAATGACAATAAGAAATGGAGGGAAATCTGTAGCTAAAATTTTCATATCAAATATATTACTCCTTGTTTATAGGTGTGTAAACAAACTTATTTTTAATTTTTTCCTGTCTATAATAACCACGTTCTGCAAGCAGAACCATTGCTGTTCTAGCAGTCTCATAAACGACTCTTTCAGCTTTCATGTATTGCTGTAATGTGTAGTACTTGCCTATGGCACAGTGACGAACATAGAAGTCAGCCATTCCTTTTTTGAGGTATGGATCTGCTTCAAGAAGGGCTTTAATTTTGGCCTTAATCTCTTTCTCAGTGTACTGAGTCTCATCTTTTGGAGCATTAGCTTCGATACGAGCTTGAATTTGCGCTTTTGTCTCGACTTTCTTAACTTCAACATGAGGTTTTTCAACTTTAAAGCCAAATTCTTTTTGAATTTTCTTCTCATCAGTCCCAATCTTAACTTCGTTATCAAGATAAGTGGAGTGAACTTCAACGATTCGATTAATAGCAACATTAAATGCCATATTAATGAGGTCTGAGCCTCTCAAAAATGCGTATGTGAAGTCGTGAGTTCTATTAACTTCTTTAGAAACTTCAAAAAAGAACTCGTTATCATTTAAGAAAATTTCCAATGGGACATAGACGCTTGATGTGTCAATGCTTGTGGAAGAAAGGACTCTCTTTGCAAGCAAAGATGCGAGCTCTACGTTATAGATTTCGAATGGCTTAACATAATTAAACATGAAGAAGATTGCGCTAATTCGAGAAACTAATGAAACGCTTTGGTTGTTAATATATTCAATCAAGGTCTGCATTGAATCATCTATAAGATGAGCAGGAATTCCTTGGTCATAAGCTTTATCGATTAAGACCTTTGAGGAGGCTGTTTCGTTATCACTTTCTCTATAGAAACAGGTTAATTCTTCTTCTCCACGAAGTATTGCATAGTTCTTAGCTAAGAAACTATCATCAATTGAACCAAATGCAGAAGATTTCAACGCTTCTAAAGCCTCAAAATATCTCACCAATACGAAGTATTGATAATCGACTTGTTTTCTTTCAATAATATTGGTTAAAGTAATTTCAGAAACATCAATTTTGTTCAATCTGGCAACCGCTCTTAAAGAGGTCTTTAGCATGTCGCGTGTAAATGTATAATGAGCGATAGAACCTTTAGTTAACTTAGTTGTTCCACCAACAAACTTTGTAATTAAGTTATTGGTTTCCAAGTTCTTTGCCTGGATAGATTCGATGAACGCTAAATAATATTTAGAATATGATGCATCGTACAAAGGAAGCTCAATAGCGAACTTTCTTCTAAACTCAATGATCTCTCTCCAGAAAGGCTCAATTAAGTTTGTTCCAAGTGCTTTTGCGAGCTCAGCTTTTGTACAATATTTTTCAACTGTATATTTTTGATTTAAACCGCTTGCTGCCATAAATTAATTCCTCTTAGCACAATTATATAAAAGGAATAAACTTATTTCAATAAGAAACTACTAAATTTCTACTAAAAAACTACTATTCCTCATCAATTGAGAGGACTGTCATGAAGGCTTCTTGTGGTACTTCAACAGAGCCAATTGCCTTCATTCTCTTCTTGCCTTCTTTTTGTTTTTCTAAGAGTTTACGTTTACGAGTAATATCTCCACCATAACACTTAGCCAAAACATCCTTACGAACGGCCTTAATATCGGCTCTTGCAATGATTTTGCCATTTATGGCAGCCTGAACAGGGACTTCAAATTGTTGCCTTGGAATAATCTCTTTGAGCTTACGAACAACAACACTTCCACGTTCGTATGCACTGCCTTTGTGCACGATTGTAGACAAGGCGTCGATAACTTCTCCATTAAGGAGAATGTCCATCTTAGATAAGTTTCCAGCCTTATAATCGCTGTATTCATAATCTAACGAGGCATAACCTTTTGTGAATGATTTAAGTTTATCAAAGAAATTGTAAACAATTTCTGCTAATGGTAATTCATATGTGGCGACCATTCTGGTATCGTCAAAATATTGTAAATCAATATAAATACCACGACGTTTTTGACATAGATCCATAACTGCCCCTACGTACTCTTTTGGGGTCATAATTGAAGCTTTAACGTATGGTTCTTGAATTTCTTTAACTACAGTTAAATCAGGTAGTTTTGACGGGTTATCAAGTTCCATCATTCCGCCATCTGTCGTATAAATACGATAAATAACACTAGGTGCGGTTAGGATTAAATCAAGATTATATTCTCTTTCTAAACGTTCTTGGACTACGTCCATATGAAGCAAACCTAAAAAGCCACATCTAAAACCAAAACCTAAGGCTTGTGATGTTTCAGCTTCGAAAGTTAATGAGGCGTCATTTAATGTTAGTTTCTCTAAAGCATCCTTCAAATCTAAGAATTTCTTAGAGTCTACAGGGTAAAGACCACAATATACCATTGGATTCATCTTTCTATAACCAGGTAGCGCTTCTTTTGCAAGGTTTGTTACTAATGTAACAGTTTCACCTGGATGAACGTCTCTAATGTCCTTAATTTGAGCTGCTAAGTAGCCAACTTCACCGCTACAAAGTTCATCAACTTTAATCTCTTTTGGAGTTCTAATTCCAACTTCGATTACTTCGTATTCTTTGTTTGCGGCCATTAATCTAATCTTGTCACCAACTTTAACTTTGCCTTCTTTAACTCTGATTAAAATGACAACACCACGGTATGAATCATAATATGAGTCGAAGATTAAAGCCTTAAGTGGAGCATTATCATCTCCTTTAGGAGATGGAATATAGTTTACAACAGCCTCTAAAACATCAGCAACCCCTTCACCTGTTTTTGCAGAGACTAAACATGCGTTATCTGCAGGAATGCCGATACGATTCTCGATTTCTTCCTTAGCCATATCAGGCATTGCGGAAGGCAAATCAATTTTATTGATTACCGGAACAATTTCGAGATTATTATCAACTGCCAAGTAGACATTTGCCAATGTTTGAGCCTCAACACCTTGGGTTGCATCTACGACTAAAAGACAGCCTTCGCATGCCGCTAATGATCTACTTACTTCGTAAGAGAAGTCAACATGCCCCGGAGTATCGATTAAATTAAACAAATAATCCTCACCGTTTTTAGCGTGGTACTTAATAGTGACTGCATTAAGTTTAATAGTAATTCCTCTTTCTCTTTCAAGATCCATTGAATCGAGAAATTGGTCTTTCATTTCTCTTTGAGAAACAGTTTCAGTTAACTCTAAAATTCTATCGGCCAAAGTTGATTTACCATGGTCAATATGGGCAATTATTGAGAAATTTCTGATATGTTTCTTGTCGTAAGCCATATGCTCAATATTTTATTTATTACTCCAGAAGTTTTCAACTTGTTCTTTAATATCCTCTATTGAGGTGACAACTTCATAATGAGAGTAAGTGTTTTTAAACAAATCGTGATAAGCCTCAGTCAAATAACGATCATCGATTAAAAGCGCAACGCCGCGGTCTTTTTCACTTCGTATGACTCTTCCTAAGGCCTGCATAACTTTGTTAATTCCTGGGGCTATATAAGCGTATTCGTAGCCTTTTTGCTTGGTGCGATCGTAGTATTCTTTGATTAAATCACGTTCAAAGCAAAGTTGAGGCATTCCAACACCAACGATTACAACACCAATAATACGCTCACCTTCTAGATCAATTCCTTCGCTAAAAGCGCCACCTAAAACAGCTACTCCAAGCATTGTCTTTTTTGGATTTTCTACGAAACAAGAAAGAAATTGGTCTTTCTCTTCCTCTTTCATATCACGCTCTTGAACTATAAGTTCAAAGTCGTCGCTAACTAAATAAGGAACAATCATATTCAAGTATTCATAGCTAGGAACGTAGATAAAATAATTGCCAACTTTATAGGAAATAAACTCTTTAATGTAATCTGCTACTGTCTGGACTGTTTCTTGCCTGTTTTTATATTTGATGGAAACTTTAGGAGCGACTAATAATTTAAAATTATTCTTGTCAAACGGGGACGGGAGAAGAAGCATTGGGTTAAAATTATATTGACCGATGACATCAATATAATACTGTGTTGGCGACAAAGTCGCCGAGAAGAAAATTTTGCCCTTTACTTGGTCAGTCGTTCTTTTAATTTGTTGACTTGGATCTATACAGAAAAGATTAAATTGAAGACTCTTTTCGTCTTTTCTAGTAACGTATAAAGCAAAAGTATCATCATAAAAATCGAGTAATTTAACAAACTTGTTAACATCGAAGTAAAATTCAGTGAATTCATCTGAGACTACGCTGTGATGGTTTTTGTTAATATCTGAACAGGCTAAAAGGTAATTCTCCATCGCCTTTAAGTCTGTTTTATTAAACATTTCAATTCTTGTGTTGCCTAATGGCAATTCCATATATCTATTGAATAATTTTGTCATTCTAGCTTGAGCATTTTTGAACTTCTTGTGCTCAAAATGTATTAATGAATGTTTAACTTGTTTATATTTAAACAAATCAAAGGAAGCCGAATACATTGAACGACTTCTAGGAACTAAGTTATGAGCTTCATCGACTAAAATGATCACGTTAGAAGCATCAGAATCGAAGAATCGTTTCAAATAAACGATCGGGTCAAAGAAATAATTGTAATCACAGACAATAATGTCTGTGTATAAAGATAAGTCTAGTGAGAGCTCAAAAGGACAAATCGCATAATGACGTGCTATGTCTAAAATGTCCTCAGTCTCAAAAAGCTGTTTATTGGTAATAGAAGTCTTAATAACTTCCCTAATTTTGGTGTAATAGCCCTTTGCGTATGGGCATTCATCAGGATTACAGGCTTTGCCTGGACAGAAGCAAACTTTTTCTTTTGCCAGAATTTCTATAGCAGAGGCATCTAGTCCGTTATTAACAAGCAACTTTGCTGCGTTAAACGCCATCTCTTTCCCTGAGTTCTTCGCGGTTAAATAAAAAATTTTCTCATTTTCTCCACTAGCAAATGACTTAACGGTAGGGAAAAGAGTCGAAATTGTTTTACCAATTCCGGTTGGAGCTTCAGCAAAAAGGATTCCACCATTTTGAGCTATTCCATAGGAATATTTAGCGAGTTCTTTCTGACCTGCTCTAAATTTGTTGAAAGGAAAAGTTATACTATTTGCACTTTCATTTCTTCGAATTTTCTTGTTAAAGATGATCTTAAAAAACTCAATGTACTCAAAGAGTAGTTTTTCAATTTCGGCCTCAAGTTCGCTTGTTAAATAATCAAAAGTCTTAATTAATTGAGACTTATCAACCTGATGAATGTAGGTTAGTCTAATCGAAACTGAATCGTAATGTTTCTCGTGAGCGTACATCAATGCATAGCATTTTGCCTGTCCAAGGTGCCATTCTCTCTGAGATTCATAGTATTCTTCAAGTGGAACAATTGTTGATTTGATTTCATCGATAATTGCAGTAGAACCTAGATCAATGATTCCGTCAGCTCTTCCTTCAAGGCTCACATCGAAATCATCAACATGAAATTTCTCAAATAAATGATACTCGGAAATATAATTTCCGCCTTGTCGAGATTGATAATAAGCGTGAATCAAAGTGCCCTCGCTCATCGTGCTGGAATTATAAATTCGGTTATCGATATCACCAGTGCGCAATAAAAAATCAACTAGTTCGTGGACTGATAATGTCAATATCTTATTCATAACTCAAATAAAACAAAAGACTACAAAGTAGTCTTTTTTTAATTAACTTTCTTTCCGTTTAGATGGTGTGAGCCGTTTGCAAAACTCTTGCCATCCATTTTCTTTTTGCCTGAAAGTTGAAGTTCTTGAAGTTCGACAACTCCATCCTTAAGTTTAAGAAAAACACCTTTTTCGATTAATAAAGTGCCGATTTCACCAGTAACTACCTTGTTTGCTCTTGAACATTTATAAATCTTAAGCTTAAGGTCGTCTAACATGACATAAGCACCTGGTTCTTCGCTCATACCGCGAACGCAGTTGATGAATTGATCGATTCCATACTCTAAAGAGAGTTTCTCGGTTTCAGGTTTAATTTTGTCTGCAAAAGAGACTTTAGATTCATCTTGTTCCTCGCCTTTTAGCTCATTATTAAAGTACTTTGGAAGGAGTCTATTACAGACATCTATACAACAATTAACAATCTTTTCACAAAGTGAAGTGTAATTGTCTTCAGGTGTAATTTCGCATTTTGAGAAGCCAAACATTTGTCCGGCGTCCATCTTGTCGACCATTTCCATAAGAGTTACACCAGTTTCCTTTTCACCGTTCATAATGGCACGTTGAATTGGAGCGGCTCCTCTATATTTTGGAAGAATCGAACCGTGTAGGTTTAAAGCACCCATCTTAGGAATGTCTAATAAACCTTGAGGAACGATTTGGCCATAGGCCATTGTTAAAATTAAGTCTGGATTAATATCTTTAACAAATTCATAATCCAAACGGATTTTATGTGGTTGATAGACAGGAATATTGTTGGCTTTGGCGACAACTTTTGTTGGAACTTCGGTAATAATTGCCTTTCTTCCAACAGGTTGATCTTCTTGAGCAACAACGCCAACAATGTTAAAACCACCAGAGATAAGAGCCTGCAAAACTTTTGCGGACATTTCTGGTGTTCCCATATATAGAATTCTGACGTCTTTTACTTGTTTCATGCCCTATTATTATATGTTTAGGGAGCATGATTATCAATCATTATAGATAAAGCTAGTTAATACGAAATTTCAATTATCACTTCATAAATAGATTTATGTAAGACTTCTTGCAAAATGGGTTAAAATTTGAAAAAGTTTTAAAAAAATTTATTCGATGAATTCTAACAAAATTGAACATTTTATTCCAAAATTTTTTAGATAATGTAGACTAATAGACGTTTAGCGAAAGGAATTAGCAAAAATGGCACAAATTAAATCACAAATTAAAAGAATCCAAACTAACGAAAAATCACGTCAAAGAAACGTTTCATACAGAAGCCACATCGCAACCGAATCCAAGAAGGTTAGATTAGCTTGTGAAAAGAAAGACGTCGAAGGCGCAAAAGCAGCATTAAAAGTTGCTTTAAGATTAATCGACAAGTCAGTTACTGCTGGTGTTTACACACGTAACACTGCTGCACGTAAAAAATCATCACTCAACAGACTTGTTAACGAATTATCCAAATAAGTTAATTTGGAAAATTAATTAGAAATAATTCTAAACCATAAGAGCGGTCAATCTGGCCGCTTTTTATTTGCATATCTAAGTTATATAACTTATCTAGAGCATTAGAAATTTGTCTTCTAGATATATTACGTGAATTTTTAAGGGCTATTTTTACCCTTACAGGTGAGACGCCGAGTTCAGATGCGATTTCCTCTTTCTCAAAACCTTTTGAGTCTAAATAACATACCTCAGAAATAAATCTGAATTGGCTCGCAAGCATTGGAATAAGTGCATCAACGAACTTTTGACCTAACAACTTCAAATCTCTATAAATAGAGATAGCTGCACCATTATCGCCTCTAAATAAAGCATTTGACATTTGGAATGCGTCATCTTCTAAAGGCTTAGCAACCATCAAAGCGACGTCCGCTAAAGTGATCGAATTCTTATAAAGGCAAAGCTTTTCAGCCTCATTGATGAAGCGAGTTAAATCGCCATCAACACGATTAGAAAGTTCTTCGACGGCTTCGCTTGTAATATCAACATTTTTATTCTTAAAATACTTCCTGATGTAAAGTGGCCATTGTTCTTTTTCAATGTTTAAGAATTCAAAGGCTTGCCCATTTTCTTTAATAAAATTAAAGATTTTACCGTTTTTATTAACTTTATCACTTCGCAAAATGAAAATTAAGTCAATATCATCAGTCGATTTTTTAAGGATTTCCATTACCTTTTCTTCATCGCTTTCGCTCACTTCTTTTGTTAAGAAAATGGCATTATCTACCACTACGGCTTTCTTGTCATAGCCAAGAGGAAGAGATGAAGCTTCATATGCGATTTCGTCTATTGATGATTCCTCAAAATCAATCTTGTAAACATTAAAATCATCAGTTTCGCCAAGACGATCCTTTAATATTTTATTAAGGTGTTTGCGAATCATCGGATAGAGTTCGCCATAGAGAATGTAATTCATTTCGTGAATTATTATACATTATGCTGTTAATGAAAAATAGCAAATAGTACCTTCTAGGTCAGTTCTCCTGATTTTAACGTTATATTTTTTCAAACGATCAATGATTTCTTGATGGGGATGACCATAATAATTTTTCTCTCCACAAGATATAACTGCCTCTTCTGGAGAAGCTAGTTTTAGGAATTTTTCTGATGTTGATGTGTTAGAACCATGATGCCCAACTTTTAAAATATCACAGTCGACATCATATTTCTGAATCATCTTTTCTTCTGTCTCTACAGAAGCATCACCAGTAAATAGGAACTTTTTACCAATAAAATTTAAACTTAAAACCAAAGATTTATCGTTTTCATCTTCAAAACCAAAATCGTTTAAGTTCTCAAATTTTAAATCTCCAATTTGATACGGAAATTGTTCCGGTTCAGTTAGGACATTATAAACTTTAAACTCCTCAATCAGTGAATCCTTGGCTCCAGCGTGATCAAAGTCATCATGCGAGAGAATTAAAGCATCGATATGAGTGATTTTCTTTTTATTCATAAACGGAATTAGGGTTTCTTCCGCCATATCAAAGTTTTTATAACCACCTGTGTCAATCATTACAGTGTGGGTTTTATTTTTAATAATTATTGAATCTCCTTGACCAACATTTACAAAGTAAACACAGTTACTTATTGGTTCTTGGAGTGGAACTACAGAAACCGTAATCATGACCGCTAAGCATGCAATCGCTATTTTTGCATGCCTTATTCTTACTGATTCTAGATAAAAGACTAACAGCAAAAACACCGTCAAATAGAAATAAATAAAAGTTCCACCCCAATCACCAAATGGAATCCGAATTTTATTCGAATCCATTATTTCTAATATCCAAATAATCGCTTTACCTATGAAGATTGTAGGTGTATAGAAAGGAGTGATTACCGATAGCATTGAGAAGACTAGGAATAAAAAATTTATTGGAACAAGAAGAATCATCTCAACAAATGTTAGAGGATTGAGATATGACGAACCTACTCTTAAAGGAAATGCTAGACCCGAAAATAAAAGAGTCCCAACAACTTTCTGTTTCCATTTCTTTTTTAGAAACTTTAGTGCTGATAAAGCTACCGGAGCGATTAAGGATAATAAGAAACCTATATAAAACGCTTCTTGATAAACAAGATGGTAATCGATTGCTATAAAGATCAATGCTAGTATGGAAACTAGCTGTACGTGTGCAAGTTTTCTTTCTAAGAAAAACTCATTAATTGTTTTAAGAATATATAGGCCAAATACACGTAATGTGCCTATTTTGGTGAAGGAGAAAATGGCAAATGGAATAAAAATCGTGAATGCAAGGATTCTCGAGGTCTTTTTAGTAAACTTTAGTAAAAGTAGGTAATTCGCGATAGCAAATAGAGCGTGCAAATACACTCCTGATAGTGAGAATAAGAATAAGATACTACTGCTATCAGCTTTCTTTACTAAATCACTCGAGTAATCCTTGTCATTGAACAGAAACGCAGAAATCAAAGTGGCTGTATTTTCATCATAATGTGCAAGAAATTTCTTTTTAAATTGGTGAATTCTTATTAATGATCGTCTTTTTACTTCCGTATTTTTGACAATCAATTCCCGTTTCACACCTTTGTTCAATAGGTATCTTTTGAAATTATACTGAGATTCAAAAGTTGTATATTTTATTTCTGTGACCTCTCCTTCCAGAACAATTTTGTCACCAATCTCAAAATCATTTCCTTTCGAATATACATAGTATCTTTCAAATTTAGACTGAAAAATGTAGTAATTATCCCTTGCATCAATAACAATCCCGCCATAATCAGGACCCTTATTTTCAGCGAAGGTCACTCTCGGAATGAAGACCCCTATTGCGAAGAATGCAATAAAGACCACAAATTTCTTCTTGCCAAATTTCCAAAGTACGAACGCGAAATAGGCAATACTTATCAAAATTGAAACTACTAGGTTACACCTAGCGAAATACAGACCAATTACTAATGCAAATGTTACGCCTATTAAAATCATCAGTTACGTAGACGAACGTAATCTTTGATTTTCTCGAATGTGGCGTTTCCGATTCCGCTTACCTTTTTTAGGCCTTCAATACATTTGTATTCACCGTTTGTGGTGCGATAGTCCACTATCGCCTTTGCAACCGTGGAACCAATCCCTTTAACGGATTGTAATTCCTCTGAACTGTCTTGATTAATGTTTACTTTTACGATTGGTTCCATTGAACAAACGTCTGAATGGTCGTATTTTGGCGCAATATAAAAGCTCGCTTTGTCTTCAAGTAAATATGAAGTATCAAATGCGCACTCATCTGCGTTCGTGGTAAGCCCACCGGCTACAGTAATTAACTCTTGTAAAGTTGTATTGTCTTCTAGCACATACGTACCAGATCTTTTAACTTCACCTGAAATAGTTACAGATAAAGTTCCTGAAGTCGTCGTGTTGTCCGATACTAATGAAGTAGCGGCATTTCCACCCGCCTTTTCCACCTTTGGATCGACGAATTGGAATACCACAATCATGACGACTGCAGTGACAATTACAGCAGCGAATAATTTAATCATGCCATTTTCCTCCCTCTATATACCTAATACGGGTCAAAATGGCATTTTGGCTAAAAAATTTTTTTAATAAAATTTTTATTAGAAATAAAATTTTTATTACTTTTTTTACAAATTTCGGAGTTTTTCTTTAAGCGCCTCTAACTTGGCTCTTTCAAGCTCTACCTTCTCTTTAGGTGCTTTTTCGACAAATCGAGGGTTAGAAAGCATGCCTTCACAACGAGCAATTTCTGATTTCAAAAACTCGATATCTTTTTGTTTTTTAAGAGCGAGTTCTTCATCTGAGATTGAGTCTTCAATGTAAAGAGTTGAGTTGTTGTAGACATACTTCATTCCTTTTGAAGAAGCTTTTTCACATAACTCAATTTTTTCGGCGAATGTAAATCTTCTTAAATAATTTTCATAACCTTCGAATGGTTTATTTTTGTATTCAACGACAAGATTTAGTTTGTAATTTGGAGCAAGTTTATTACTTACTTTATAGTTACGAACATCTTGAATAATTTTGTAGAGTTCTTCGACATCTTCTAAGCCTTTATTTGAGCATTTAATTGCTCTCGGGAAGCTCTCTAACATGATCGATTTTTTATGCTCTGGTAAGGCTAAATAAAGTTCTTCACCAATGAATGGGGCAAATGGGTAAATCATGATAATAATATTCTTAAGAATATTCACTAATAAAGATTTAACGATTTGCTTGTAATTTTCATCGTCTCCTTGAAGAGCAACTTTGCTCATTTCAAGGTAGTTTGAACAGAAGTCATCGTAGACGAAATTATATAGGTAAGTTGAAGCCATAGAATATTCATATTTATCCATATAAGTTTCAACTGATTTGATTGTATTTTGAAGTTTGACAAAGACATCTTTTTCAAGTGGTCTAAGTTCATCAAATTTGATTTCAGATTCTTTAAAATTTTCGCCAACAATGTCCAAGACATAACGAGCGGAATTCCAAATCTTGTTGAGATAATTTGAAGAAGCCTGAACTTTTTCTTCAATATAACGAATATCTTGTCCAGGTGCTGAACCGGTTGTTAAGAAATATCTTAAAGCATCAACACCATACTTATCGATTACATCGATTGGGTCAATACCATTGCCTAAAGACTTAGACATTTTTCTGCCTTGTGAGTCACGAATTAATCCATGGATTAAACAGTCTTTAAATGGAGATTCTTGAGTGAATTCCAAGGATTGGAAAATCATTCTACTGACCCAGAAGAAAATAATGTCATAGGCTGTAACCATAAGTGAATTTGGGAAATATCTCTTAAGGTCTTTTGTTTCTTCAGGCCAACCTAAAGTTGCAAATGGCCATAAAGCAGATGAGAACCATGTATCTAAAACGTCCTCATCTTGGACATAATTTGGATCTGTGATTGGAGTTTCTGAAACAATAATATCTCCTGTTTGCTTATTATAATAAGCAGGAATACGGTGTCCCCACCAAAGTTGTCTCGAAATACACCAATCATCGATGTTTTCCATCCATTGTCTATATGTGTGATTGAAACGTTCTGGAACAAAGTTAACCTTAGATTCTCTAAGAGCTTGGTCTGCTAAAGGTTTCATCTTAACAAACCATTGTTTCATGAGCATTGGTTCAACGACACAATGACTTCTTTCGCTATGACCGACTTGGTGAACAATACCTTCGATTTTGATTAAACGTCCATCTTTACGAATTTGTTCGACCACTGCATCACGGCATTCATAACGGTCCATGCCTTTATACTTGCCACAGTTTTCGTTCATCTTTGCATCTAAATCCATACATTTAATGAATGGCATGTTGTATTTCTTTGCTAAAGCAAAGTCATTTGGGTCGTGGGCTGGAGTACATTTCATAGCACCAGTACCAAATTCGATATCAACATATTCATCTGCCATGACTGGAAGTTCATCTTCGTTGGCTGGGTTGATAACTTTTTTGCCAATTAAATGTTTGTATCTTTCATCGTTTGGGTTAACAAATACAGCTGTATCGCCAAACATAGTTTCTGGACGAGTTGTAGCGACTGTTAAATATTCATCGCTTCCAACAATTGGATATTTGAAATAATAGAATTTACCTGGATCATCAGAATACTCAACCTCAATGTTGCTTAAAGCAGTCTTAAGTTCAGGGTCAAAGTTAATAATTCTTTCACCTCTATAAATAAGACCTTTGTCATATAACGTCTTAAAGACGTGTAAAACTGCTTTGTTGAGTTGGTCGTCAAGAGTGAATCTTTCACGGCTATAATCGAGCATTAAGCCCATTTTAGCCCATTGTTTATGAATAAAATCAGCGTACTCATGTTTCCATGACCAAGCTTTTTCTAAAAATCCTTCACGACCAAGGTCATAGCGAGAAACGCCTTCTTTTCTAAGTCTTTCTTCAACTTTGGCTTGGGTCGCAATGCCGGCGTGGTCCATACCAGCGAGCCACATGACATCGAAACCTTGTAACTTTTTATATCTAGCAGTTATGTCTTGGATTGTTGTGTTCCAAGCATGGCCTAAATGTAATTTACCTGTAACGTTTGGAGGAGGAATTACCATTGAAAATGGCGATTTTGATTCATCACCCGCGGTAAAATAACCTTCCTTTTTCCAAGTATCATACTTACCTTCTTCAACTTTTTTAGGATCATATCTTTTATCTAACATGACTTTTCCTCCTTAATTTTTATATAAAAAAGCATCCGTTTAAGGACGCTTTATACGTGGTACCACCTTAATTCTCTTACACAGTAAGAGCACTTAATTAAGTTTTAACGTAACAACCGGAATGTTCCCATTCTGCCTCTTAAGCGACAATGATTATTTCTTAGATGGCATTTTCACCAGGTAGCCACTCTCTAATGCTAAGAAGGTTAATCAACCTCTTCGTCATCGGCAAGACATATTATAGCAAATAAATATTTAAATTAAATATCTGTTTGAACTAAATCTTTAGTAATTCAATACCCTCTTTTGGAATATGAATTTTGAATTTGTCCATCGCATAGACAGAGAAGTTATTTTCAACATAAAATGTTGCATAATTCTCTACACCATTAACTAAGCCATAAATGAAGTTTCTATTTCTTGCTTTATCTTCATCATAGGCTGTGAATGTGATGAGGTTTGATTTAGGTTGCTCTAAATCTTTTAGACCTTTCTCTTTGAGAAGTTTCTTATTTAGAATTACTTGAGCAAACTCTGGTTTTAGTTCTACTAAACATTTACCTTCAAAACCTTCATATTCAGGTCTATCTTCAACTTCTAAGGTTGTGCCAAATGCTTTAACGAATAATTTATCGCCTTTTCTTGTGGCATGACCTTCAGTGACGTTTGGATAGATTGTCTCGTGTGATTTAACAAGTTCGCCGTTCTTATCAAATAATTTGATATTTTTGACAGGAATATAAATGTGATCAATCTTCATGTCGTGGTCTAAATGTAACTTGGCGACGAAATATTCGTCGAGACCATCAACTTTGAAGAATGCAGCGATATAATCTGTCTTATCTTCAGTGAAGTCAATTTTAATTGGGAGTTTGATGCTATCCTTAATAGGATTGAGTGAAATTTCATCCACTGCTGCATCAAGAATAAGTTCTTCGCCAAATTTAGAAGGAAGAATTTTATTCTTAAGCTCTTCTGGAAGTTCAAGTTTGTTCTTGCCAACAATTAAGCTATCTCTATTAACAGTAACCTTGAAATTATTGTATGGACGAATTCCTAAAATGGAATGAGTTGTTACCTCATCAAATAAGTAAGCTTGGTTCATGTCAAAGGCAAGTCTGATCTTTTCTTTAGTCTTAACTCTACCTTTAAATGGAGCCTTAACAATAATATTGTTCTTGATTCCTGGAATTTGACAATAATAGATTGTCTCATCACCAAGTTGTTCGACTACGTCGATAATACCTTCGATTTCGCCTTTTTCATCAACGCTGATTGCTTCTGGACGAATACCGAATTTAACTTCTTGACCAATGTAAGAATCATTAATAAGTTGTTTTGTCTTCTTCTCAGAAAATCTGAGTTCAGGTTTTGCATCAGCTTCTGATAATGTGGCAACAAGTTCTTTACCTTTCATCGAAAGTTTGGCTGTCAAAATATTCATTTGAGGTGAGCCTAAGAATGTTGCGACAAATAAATTTGCTGGGTCATTATATAAAGCTACTGGTGAGTCAACTTGTTGAATAAAACCGTCTTTCATAACAACAATTCTAGTACCCATTGTCATAGCTTCGGTTTGGTCATGGGTAACATAAATGAATGTTGTTTTTAGTTTTTCGTGAAGTTTTGTAATTTCACTTCTCATTTGAACTCTTAACTTAGCGTCTAAGTTTGATAAAGGTTCATCAAGAAGGAAGACTTTTGGCTCACGAACGATAGCTCTACCAAGGGCAACACGTTGTCTTTGACCACCAGATAAAGCCTTAGGCTTTCTTGTGAGAAGTTCGGAGATTTCCAGAATTTCAGCGGCATCTTTAACTCTCTTTTCAATTTCCTCTTTTGGGGTGTGTCTAAGTTTTAGACCAAAGGCCATATTTTGGAAAACTGTCATGTGTGGATAAAGAGCGTAATTTTGGAAGACCATGGCAATATCTCTATTTTTGCTCTCAACGTCATTAACTACTTCATCATCAATATAAAGTTTGCCTTGAGTAATTTCTTCAAGACCGGCAATCATTCTTAAAGTTGTTGATTTACCACAACCAGAAGGACCGACAAAAACGACGAATTCTTTGTCAGGAATGTCTAAGTTAAAATCGTTAACGGCTCTTACGCCGCCTTCGTATACTTTGTATACATTTTCGAGTCTTACTTTTGCCATGATTTAATTCTCCTTGGTCTTATTTTCTAAATAAAGACCTTTTTTGTAATATTCTGGATAATTTGTCTTATTGATGTATTGATCAAAAGCCTCGTGTGAGAGTAATGTCCAACCTATCATCATAAATGAAGATAGAAACGCTATTACTATAATGATAGCAATTTGAGCGATAAAATCAACAAACATTAGACCAACAATTAATCCAGTTGTTAAAACAAACATACCTAAATTTTTGAAAAACTTTGCCACGAAAAAGACAAATGAGTTTCTAAATACTTGCCATGCATTATTAGAATAATAACAACCATAAGTCAACGTATAAACGCAAACGATTGATAAAACGATGAATTGGACAATGCATAAACCAATACCAACGCTATTTAACCAAGGCTGCTCCACTATTAACTGGGTTCTAAGCATAAAGAAGATGCCAACAACTAAGATAAAAAGTGAAACTCCCCAGACAAAACCAAAGATCAAAGCTTGTTTCCAGTTCTTTTTAATTCCAACGAAAAATTCAGGACCGGTTAATACGCCTTCTTGCCACACGATCATCTTGGAAACATGAGCTAATCCGCTTAGCCCAACAAAACCAATCATTGAGCACGGAATTGCCACTATCATCATGTAGAAAATTAAAGCAAAAATAGTCGCCCCATAATTCTCTGAACCGCTTGGAACGCCATAGATAAACATGTTAAAAATTAAGATATCTACTACCAAAGGTAGTAAAAACACAAATAGTAACATGGATAATGATATCATTTGTCTTTTTTGATTCTTAAGAAGATCCACAAAAACTTGCCATCTAGTGTGAGGCAATTCTTTCACTGTTAGATCGTTTGTTTTTACCTTCTTTTTCATCTATTTTCCTAAACAATATTTCATGAATTCAAATGTATTTGTTGTGTTTGGTTTATACTGGGAATACTCGCCAATATTGTAACTTTTTGCGTTTATAAACGCGTAGTAATTGCTCTCTTCTAAGAACTTTCCGTACTCCTTTAGAGGATTGTTCGTAGGAAGCTCAACCGCGTAATCAACTTCTTCAACTTTGAAGATCTTTTCGCTGTCGATTTTGCATAAATTTTTAATCTCTGAACTAAATTCAATCGAAGTTGTGAAGACGCCAACTTTCTCTAATTTATCCTCTGGAACAATGATTACATCGCAGCGGTTATAGCCAACAACTGAGATCTTTTTTGCAAAATTATATTCATTTGCAGCATCCGCTGTAATAAATTCAAATTTGCGAACTCCTAAATCTTTAAACTTCTCCAGAAGAATATCTTCTGCTTTGTCATTTTTTAGCTCACATGGAAGGAAAACTGAGATAGTTTCATACTGTTTTGGCCTATGCATGAATGAATATGAAAGTGGAAAAACAACAGTCGGAACCACTATTGCAAATAAATAGAGATACCAAGTGTAAGAAAATGACTTTTTAAATTGCTTCTTGTATGTCATTTTCTACTCTCCACACTAATGATGATAGAACCGAAAGTATGAAAAACTAGTTTTTCATTCTTCTTGAATTTAAACTTTGTTGGAGCATAGAAAATCTTATCTACTTTCTTATAGTTTTCATCAACTTTTGCTTCAACAACATAGTATTCAAGACCGTTATATTCTTTCACTTCTTCTGAAATGCTCAGTATTTCACAAAACTCTTCAGATAAGTCAGCTTTTTTAGCGCCTTCATAGAACCTAAGTTCTGCGTTCAAACATCTTTGTATAACTGTGAAATAAAAGATTAAGTAAATAAGATAAATAACGCTAAAGAAGATAGTAAAAATGAGTTCGACAATGTAGTTTCGTTTTGATGCAAGCATCAATATTAAAACGATAGAAATTACTAAAATAGTTGAGACAAGAAAAAGGATAAAATGGCGTCGTTTTTTAATTTCGGCGCCATATAATCCTTTTTCAATATCTACTAAATTAAGCATTCTTTTTGAAATCAGCAATTAATGTTGATTTAATTACTTGACCCCAGATAGCATAGCCAGCAAGAGACATATGGATTCCATCCATAAGGAAGAATGCTTGGTTTGGATCTCCATTTTCTTTAACAAGATCCTTACCAGCGTTAATACAGGTAACATAAGAATGAGATTCTGCATATTCTAATGCCTTATTATTGCACTTTTCAAACTCGGCTTGTCTATTTAAGAAACCTGGGAGTTTATTGATTAACACATAATAAATTTGTGTGTTTGGTAAGTGCGCATGAACATCATCAAACATAGTTTGAAGACTTGCACCTGTGACATTTCCGTCACCGCTATCTTTAAGATCGTTAACACCAACGTAGTAGACAACAATCTTTGGTGAATATGGATAAACAAGTCTTGCATTATAAGCATTTTTCCATTCACCAACAGTTGTTCCACCGATACCGTGATTATAGGTAATCATTGGTTTTAAGTCTTCGCTGGAATTCTTCCAGTTCTCCATAGACGAAGAACCAGCGAGCATAATTCTATGATCTAAGAAAGCTACATCTTTCTCTTCATAATTTTTGGCTTTACCATCATAAGTGGAGTTTCCGCCATTGAAATTATTTGTAGTAACGCTAATTGTGCCATTTTGGACATTTTCACCATCAGTCGCACTATATGAAATCACGCTTGTTCCATCAAACGATGCAGTTAAAGTAACACCTGATTTAATCTTGTAGTTTAAACAATCGACAACATCTTCTTTGTTTCTATTAAGTCTAGATTTAGAACCATTGGCGACCGTGACACTTGTGCCACTAATTGGCATATTTAGAACTCCTGTAATAGATACTAAAGTATCTATACTATCATCAATATGTGATGGTTCTACATATTCTGGCTCAACGAATTCATCTTCTTGAGTTTTGTTCCAGTGAGCATAAAGAATTGTGTTTCTGATTAAATTTGTATTAAAGTCAAAAGGTGAATCTTCATCGGCTTTTGTGTGCCAGCCAGCGAATTCATAATTAACTCTTAAAGGATCTCTTTCAGGACGACTTACTTTAGAATTTTTGGCGATTTTATCAACCTTTAAAGATGTAGATGAACCAGTAGCGTACATTCCGCTATTAAGGTTCATTTCTTCTTTACCAAAATTGTAGTAGAAAGAAACTGTAATATTTTCGGCTTCAAGTTCTTTCATGGTATAACCATCAGGATTATAGACGTCATTAATATTTATAGTTTCTTGGCACCCTGCCAAGGCAAAACCTGCGATAAGAAGTAATAAATATTTCTTTTTCATTTATTTGCCCTCCTTCACGAATTTAAGAAGTTCATCTAAGTTACATGTTGCAAGTCCGATACATTTGTCACCTGCGCCATAATAAATGAATAATTTTCCATCTCTTTCAACGATTCCAGTTGGGAAAACGCATCCATTGTAATAGCCATCTGTCTCAAATTTTTCAACAGGTTCAAAGATAAAATCTTTGGTACGGTGTAAAATGTGACTTGGATCATTTATATCAAGAAGCACTGCTCCGACCCTATAGTTGGAGTCTTTAGCGCTCACTCCATGATAGATTAATAACCAACCATCTTTGGTTCTAATTGGAGGAGTTGAAGCTCCAATTTTTAAGCTTTCCCATTCAGTTTCGCCTTCCATTAATAACTTATAGTTATCAAAGATTTGAAGGTCATCACTATATGAAATATAGATGGCTGGATTTTTGTTTTCATAACCTTTTCCGCATCTTTCCATTCCACGGCTAAGCATCACGAATTTTCCACCGACTTTTTCAGGGAAAATGACAACATCTCTATCATCAAATCTTGGATCGGTAATACGACCAAGTTTCTTCCAGTGACGCAAATCTTTTGAGACCGCTAAATGAGTTAATGTGTTGTTATAGATCAAAGATCTAGGTCCAGCTTCTGGTTGGAAACCAAAGTATTCTTTGTCTTCTCTCCAGTATTGACCTGGATGGAAAACTCTAGAGGCATAAGTTAGGTAGAAATAATCACCAATTTTAACAATTCGAGGATCTTCAATTCCGCCTTCATCAACACCGCCTTCATCTCCAACCATTAAAGGTTTATCACTATCTCTAACAAAGTTAACGCCGTCTTTAGATGTTGCTAAACCAAGCGAAATAGTGTGTTTTTTGTCATTGGCTGCTGCACGATAAAACATGTAGAATGTTTCATCTTCGTCATTAAAAATGACGGCAGGGTTTAATACGCATAATTCTTCCCAAGTGTTTTTAGGATTAGCCTTGAGAATTGGATTTTCTTTTACTCTATCTAATTTCATAAACTAATCCTCGACAATTGGTGTCTTTGTATTAACACCAAATGAATATTCTCCTCCACCAGGTTTATTGACAACAAACTTGATATTATCAACATAGACGGCACCTGCTCCGCTTCCGCTACCAGCAACACCAAAAGTGATCTTTTGTAAGAGACGGATTGAATCTCTATTTAAGACTCCGCCTCCATTTTGAGGAGCAAAAACAGATGAATCTAAACCAAATACGCATCTATTCCATGATGAAGAGAAATTTGCTAATGTAACTCTATATTGATATAGAGTGTTGTTATAACCAAAGAAGTAAAGATTAACGTAAATGTTTGCACTTCCATCACCCTTAATGTCGAGTTGTACTGCTTTAGCAGTAACATCTGAACCAATTTGTGGGAATGTAGCGTATGCTGCGCTGTCTTTACCTTTAGAGTAATTAAGTTTCATGGAGTGTGAACCTGCATCAGTAGCAACAGAAACCTCATCTGCTAATTCAACACTACCGTTTTCTGGGTTCTTAATTAAGGTCCAGTTAGTTGTAAGTTCATCATTAGATGAATACTCAAAATTATCAACTAAACTAACCTTACTTGAATCTGGATGGATAACTTTACCTAAATCTGTTTTTTGAACAACTGTTCCAGCGTAATCGCTGAACATAATTTCGTCCATGTAAACTGGGTTATTTTGAGTGTATAAAGGATAATGTACATCAACACCACCAGATTTGTAGTAATACAAATACTTAAGTCCAAATGCAAAGTTCTTAACGTTTTGACTTAAAACTGGTTTTCCGTTATTTGGACCATCAGTTTGAGTGAATTTAGTAAATGGAATCACATATTCAGTCCAAATTCTTGGAGCGTGATCAATAACGTATTGGAAAACTCTTCCGTCTGCTAGGTAAATTTGGAATGTAACTTCTGCAGCTACATCTTCACCAGTAAAGTTGGAGAAATGAGGATTGTCAGTTTTTGGAACACTGGCGTCTTTAATCCAGAACTTAAGTGCGGTAAGGCCCTCGGCCTTGACATCTGTATAAATATCATAAGTAGCCATTTCCATATCAGATTTGTAAGTGAACTTACCACCTAATTTGTTAACGCCATCATGATATCTTTCTTCGTTAAGTAAGAAGATTCCTTCATCCTTATTGGATGAACGGATTTCCCATTGTTTATAAGCTTCACCACGGTAAACGTAGTTATCAAAGTTTTCGATAACGCCATCAAGACCAACTTCTCTTGGGTTCTTGGACATGTCTGGTAAAGTAATAATTTCGAAATCTTTAAATGAAAGAGTTCCGGCACCATAACATGTATTTAGACCAAATTGAATTTGGCTAATATAGTAGAATTGACGTTTACCTTCGACAATTGAGCTTTGGTTGAATCCCATAAATGGGATTGTGATTTCAGAATATTCACCTGCAGTTAAAACTGAGTATGGATGTTCATAGCTCCAACGGTCTCTATCAGGTTCATAAAGTCTAATCGTTGCGTTTGTCTTTCCAGCATAACCTGTGTATCTAATTTTGACTCTAACGGCATTACCTTCGCTAAAGTATCTTTCTACAGGAATCTTAGCAAAGCCATAGCCAACTCCGCTCATTGTAACGGTATTACCGTTAAATCCGAGTTCATTGCTATACTCTAAGACTAATTCAGACTTATCTTCAGAGATAGTTTTCTTGAAGTTGTAAGATTCATTAATCCACTCATCTTCAGGAACGCAATCGAATTTAAGATGTTCAATGAATAAGTCTTCGTAATCTTCTGAATTAACAGCTTTAATGCCGCCAACGATACAACATCCATCACCAAATGTCTTTTCGAAAGTAATTTCAATACCTTGGATGTGTTCGTGGTCAAAAGTTTGGTTTTGAACAACTGTATCACCAGTTCTTAAGATGAAATCATCAAACTTAAGAAGGATAAGTTGTCTTGTATCCATTGTAAATTTAACTTGTTTGTACCATAACTCGCCATCTTGGTCGATCACACGGATTAAAATTGTGGAATCGTGGCCGCTGTAATAGAAGTTACAGAAGAAAGCATTACAGTCAAATAAATCGAGTTCTGCTGATTTCTGTATAGAAAGCCACCCATCAGATTTTTCGTGGCCTGGTCCTTGGTTTGTATTTTCTTTTTCAAAGGTGATTTTTAATGAGTCTTTGTCACCTGTTCCAAAAAAGTCAGTTTCATCAATTGAAATATCAGCATAAGAGCCGACTTCGTGAAGTGCCCAGTCGCTTTTTTCGCCAACACCAATGTCAACTTCACCTACACTATCGATTTCATATCTAAATGTTGAAACAGCTGATTGCTTTTCTTTACCGACTGATTTGGTGTTATATTCGTTAACAGCAGTAACTCTCCAATAATAAGTAATGTTTTTCTTAGTTAATGTAGAGCTTAATTTAAACGACGTTGAGCCAATATTTGTCTCCTTAGCGTATACTACGCTCTTGGAGCTTGGATCAAATGTATCCGTTGAACAAACTTCTAGTGTATAGTTAAGTGCATTAGCAGATTCTGTCCAACTAAATGTTGGTAAATCATGCACAACAGCACCAGTTGTAGGTGCGACTAATGAAAAGTCTCCTAAGGTTCCCTTAGTGATATTTGGAGATAAATCTTTTCCAGCAGTGAAATCTAGGTTTACCGCACACCCTGCGAGAAGTGAGGCAAATGCTGGAATTAGTAAAAATGATCTTTTCTTCATAATTAGAGCACCTTATTTGAAATAACTACGAATGTTGACGCAGGAATAGTTAATTCATTTATATTGTTAAATGAGCCTTCAATTTCGTAATTTGGCTTAATAAAGCCATCTTCACCGATTAAGGCTAATTTTTCGTTAAACATATAAACATAAAGTTTCTCGTTATTGTTATATTTTTCATCCATAACAAACTTCACGCTTGCGGCATTAATAACGTCTGTATTACAGAACATAATGCCTGCTAAATTTCTATCATTTGACAAAGTTGCAAGTGAACGAAGTGTTGGGTTTTTCTTACTTCCGTTATCGCCTGAATCAAATGTGATATTGTGTTTTCTAAGTAAATTCATCATTAGCATAGATGAATGATACCAAGGTCTAAGTGATTGTTCTAACGAATTTGCGCCACCTAATGTTGAAAACATTCCCCATTTTTTAGGTGTGGCGATATTTCCGTTATACATAAAGTACATTGCATCATCAAAATCCCAGTAAGCAATGCCATTAACGCCACTTGCTAAAGCAGTAAGTGTGTAATTTGCCATGGATTTTGCGTATGAATATGTATCAATTAATTCTTGGCAGTCTAAGGCAGCATTTTTACCATCTTGTAAACCTGCTTCCCAGATATGTAAGCGACGTTTACTTCCGTATTCAGCATCTCTTTTTTTAATTTCAGCGTTTCTTTCGGCGTAAGTGTCGAGCATAACACCGTTATCAAGAGATTCTTTGTAAGGATAAATATGAACACCATAATCTCCAACGGCATTTCTTAAAGTTTCATCTTCAGCAATGCCATAAAGATATGATTCCATACTTCCATCGCTTGTTGCGGTAGCATCGCTACCGACAATCTTAATATAATTAAGTCCCATGCTATCGAGTTTAGCGCGTAAATTCAAAACACCTTGTCTCCACTTCTCAAAAGTATTGAAGTAGTTTTTAGATGAATTTGGTTTACCTCTATAGTTAGGTTCGTTTGAGTTAACAATGTACTTAATGCAGGTAAAACCTTTCTTAAGTACTAAGTAATCAAGAATGTCACCGTACATTGTTGTCCAACGTGGGTCTGATGTGACATCGTCCATCATTCCCCATTTGTCATCAACCATGCTGCCAATAACGTTCCAGGCACCAAAGGCGACTGTTAAATCGTGTTCTTGACAGTAGGTTAAAACTTGTTCAGTGGATTTCATCCACTTGTTAGTGAAATTGTATGTCCAAGTGTCATTAGTTTTATCTTGATCACCTTTATTATCAAAGTTCTCACAAAACCAGTCAAAGTTGATCATACATCTAATTAAAGACATACCATCCATTCTATCGGCGTACTTGGTAATTCTATCCCAAGCATTTGTTTGTAATTTGTTTAAATCTTCGTACGCACCCCATTCAACACCGAGTCCGTCAAAATCATCACTAATGAGATTTATTTGTGGTGAAAACACCATTAAACCTTTGTCTTTTTTAACGGAACCACCTGCACAGCCGGTTAATGATAATGTGGTAAGTAAGAATAATTTCTTAATCCCTTTTATCATAAATTAATGTCCTAATTTTTGATTGACTTCGTTAATAGTATTAACCCAGTTTGCGCTTTGGAATTGAGCAATGTAATTTTCGTTTGTTTCAAAATCTGCAACTCTATAGCAGTAGTTCATTGCATTGTCGTTACCAAGGTTGATTAAACCGGATGTATTTAGATCTTTTAATGTGGTTGACATCCATTTGATGTGAGGAGGTTCTTGGAAGGTAACTAAGTTACCTGCTGCTTTTGCAGCTTTCATTTCATTAGTCCAACTGGTAATGATTTGATGACTCTTTTCATCAGTAAATGGATCGATATTTGTTGTATCGTAGTTTAAAGTAGCCATTTGACGGAGATATTTTGCACCGTTAACTTTGGCTGCGTATTCACCATTCGCCTTCTTAGCCCAGCTATCTGGAATTAAGTCAGGTTCGCCATCGACCATAACATAGTCAACGTTCTCTTTGCCATAAATGGCAAGTCTTGTGCCTTCTTCACCTAAAAGGTATTCCATAATGTCGAGAATGATTTCTTGTTTTTCATTGCTCATATCATTATTAAAGAAGGTCATTGAGTACCAGTTTTCACTACCTTCAAGATGGAACTTTCCATCTGGTCCTTTAACTTTCATAATTGCGGTTCTATCGTTGAGTTCACTCTCAGAAATACCAACAACGATATCTTTGATATCTTTTCTTAAAGTTGTGTAGTTACCAAGCGATAAGTTTTCGTAGTAAATACCCATTTGACCACCCTTAAAGGCGTCGTAAGCTTTTGTGTCTTTAGTGTGTGTTTTTTGACCGAAATAAAGTTTACGGTCAATAAGGTCTCTTGTAGTTTCAAGACCTTGAATGTAAGCAGCTGATGTAAATGTATTTTCAACACTGCCATCATCCTTCACTGAATAACAGTGAGGTGAATTTTTAAAGAAGTTTGTGAGTGATGGGAAGCCCCAAGAAACGTCACCAATTGCGCACCAATCTTGAGCAACAACTTCTGGAATTTTTCCGAATTCATCGATAATTTTTAAGAATTCTTGCCATGTATAAACATCATTATCTCTTAAAAGAGGATAGCCAGGTTGACCAACGTTTGCTGCGTCAAGAGCCTTGACCCAGTCTCTTCTATAAAGATATGTGAATGATGAGAAGTCTTTGCTTGGATCAGCAATATTATAAGCAAGAGGAATACCATAAAGTTTTCCATCAATCTTAAGATAATTAATGTTTGTAGTAGCATCAATCATTGCCTTAATCTTTGGCCATTTACTCATGTTGTCAGGAAGAGCTTTAATAATTCCGCCTTCTGCCCATTCAAGATATGTATTACCAAAGTTGAAGCTTTCTAAGTCGAAATGGAAAACATCACCAATTTGCATAGCGTTAACTGTGTTAACGACCTGGGAACCCCAGGTTGTGTAATCGTAGCTAGATGGAGTGATTTTAACATTGAATTTTTCTTCAATAACCTTGGTATAAGGATCATCGCCCTCCCAGCTTGAGAAATATAAATTTCTAAGTTTTAATTCGCCACCATCGCGTTTTCCACAGCCAGTCATAGCAATAGAAAAAATCGCTAAAAGTGCAGCACTAGTAATAAGTTTTTTGTTCATAAAAGTTACCCCCTTTAACCTTTAATAGCACCAACAACTATACCTTTTACAAAGAACCTTTGTAAGAATGGATAAAATGACATCATCGGAACAATGGTAAAGAAGACAGCGGCCATTTGTAGACCCTGAGAATAAATTCTCTTTGTGCTGTCACCACCATCAATCTTTGTGGATGATGTAACAATCATTTCACGAAGAACAAGCTGCAATGGTTTATATTTAGCAGTTTCAATAAATAACATACCGTTGTACCAGGAGTTCCAGTTACCAACAGCGAAGAATAAACCGATTGTTGCAAGCATCGGAAGTGATAAAGGTAAATAAATTTTAGCGAAAACTGTGATGTCGTTAGCACCATCAATCTTCGCACTTTCTTCCATTTCCTTTGGAAGAGATGCGAAATAGTTACGCATTAATAACATATTAAATGTATCAATCGCGCCTGGAATAATCATAACTAAAATTGAGTCGTATAACCCAAGCGAAACAATCAAATAGTAGTAAGGAACAAGACCGCCACCAAAAAACATCGTAACTAAAATCATGTTCATAACGAAGTTTTTACCAAACCAATTACTTCTACTTAGGGCATAGCCTGTAATAACTGTGAAGAATAGTTGATAGGCTGTACCTACTATAAGTAGGATCATGGTTACTGAAAAACCAGACCACAGTAATTTGTTCGTAAAGACTTCTTTATACGCGTCAAAGGTAATTTCTTTAGGGAAAATTAAGAAAGGAGTTTCAAGAACTACTCTCTCAGGAGAAAGCGAAATTAAGAAAGCGTTATAGAACGGATAAATGATAAGTAGGGCAAAAATGCCTAAAATAACGAGAATAACCCAGTCTAATGGACCGAGCTTATTATTCGCCCCACCCGTTCTTTTTCTAAGCGGTAAACGCTCTATTTCAACATCTTTTCTCATTAGATGATTCCTCTTTCACCACAAGCTTTGGCAATTCTATCTGTTGTAATAACTAAGATAAATGAGACAACAGACTTAAATAAACCAACCGCCGTACCGATACCTGGGTTACGATACGACTCAAATGTCTCTCTATAAATATAGGTATCCAAAATATCAGCATATTTATAAACTGTAGGATTGTATAAGTTAAAGATTTCATCAAATCCAGCAGATAAAACACCACCAACAGACATAATAAGCAATAATATTGCTACTGCCTTAATTCCTGGTAATGTAACGTGCCAAATCTTTTGTAAACGTGTTGCGCCGTCAATGTCGGCAGCTTCGTATTGATCTTGTGGAATTCCGGCCATGGTCGCGAGATAAACAATTGAACCCCAGCCAGCTTCTTTCCAAATATCTGCTCCAAAGAGCAGGCCAAGGAAGAAGTTACCGTTACTCATAAAGCTAACACGCTGTCCACCAAGGACCGCTATCAGGTCGTTTATCGTGCCGCTATCTTCAAACAGCGACGTTACAAAGCCTGCGATAATAACCCAGCTAAGGAAGTGTGGGAAGGTAACAATAATTTGAATGACTTTCTTCGTTTTTCTCATTCTTAACTCGTTAAGAAGAAGAGCTGTTGTAACAGCGCCTAAGAAGGCCAAAACAATCTTAATTGAACCAATCTTAATTGTATTAAGAAGAACTCGCCAGAAACCTGGGTCTTCAAAAATAATTCTAAAGTTTTCTAGTCCAATCCACTTGGAACCGAAAATACCAAGTTTTGGATAATATTTTTGGAACGCCATTAAAATGCCGTACATAGGAACGTAGCAGAAAATAGCATAGAAAATGATGGCCGGAATAATCATCGCAATTAAAAATCCCGACTTTTTGAATCTAAGCTTTGCGGTAAAGCCAAACGATCTTTTCTTGTGAATTGTTACAAGTTCCATTTTTACCTTCTTTTAGCGTGCGTTTTTAACGATGTAATCTAAAATTGTGTCAATATCTGTGAACAATAGTTCAACGTATGTATCTGCTGCTCCAGCGTAGATAGCAATTCTACCTGTTTCGCCATCAACTAAAGCTGAAGTTGGGAAGCAAACATTAGGAACGAAACCATCGGTTTCATAGTTCATTTCTGGAGTTAATAAGTATGGTGAGCAACGATATAAAACTTTGCTCGGATCATCTTTATCTAAGATAATCGCGCCGATTGAGTAAACATAACCGTTGCATGTCTTTGTTGTGCCGTGAATGAAGCATAACCAACCTAAATTTGTCTCGATTGGATTACATCCAGCGCCAACTTTAAGTCCACACCACCATTCATATCCGCTTTCCATAATGTGAGAATGTCTTCCCCAATCAATCATGTCTTTGCTTCTTGACAAGAAGATATCTCCAAATGGTGTGTGACCATTATCGCTTGGTCTAGAAAGAAGTAAATAATCTCCGTTTATTCTTCTTGGGAAAAGTACTCCGTTTCTATTAAATGGTAGTAAAGGAATTGATACAAAAGTAAAACTTTTGAAATCATTTGTTTTTACAATTGCAACAGTTGGTCCGTGCATATGAGTGCAGAAACTTACATAGTAAGTCCCTTCAATTTCAATAAGTCTAGGATCATAGCAATAATCAAATTTCATGATATTGCCATCTTCATCGTAAATATCTATAGGTTTTTCTTCGAAAGTAAAGTTAATTCCATCTTTACTTCTTCCAACATATAAGAAAGGTATAGTTGTAAATGTATCGCCCCTAAAAACTCCGATAAATTCACCTTTGTATGGAAGTACTGCAGAATTAAAAATTCTGGAGACATTTTTTATAGGGTTTCTTTTGATGATTGGGTTTTTTGAGTATCTCCAAATTGGGGAAGGACAATTTTGAGGTTTATCTTCCCAAGGAATATTTAGTTTTGGAGCAATAATTTTGTTTTTCATTTATTTACCTTCTTTAATAATTTCAAGTCATTATCATAAACCTCTTTTTTGGGGTGAAATTAAGGGGTTTAGGATAATAACTTTTATCGTGTTAACATCCTGCACCCAAGGTCATTGAGTGCAGGATGTTTTTACTTAATATCTAGACTTTTAAGAAAATCTTAAGTTTGTGATATTATTTGTAGCTAATCTCTACATTGTCCATGTAAAGATAACCTGTACCACTTGCTGTCTTAGCATAAACACCAAATCCAACTGCGACTGTTGAATTAAAGTCTAATGAAAGATGATGATTTACATCAGCATTGTAGTACATGTTTTGATATTGATCAGTTCCGTTACCGGTTGCCCATGTTTGATTACCATCTTTATCAAAGATAGCAATTCTGTAGTAAATGGTAATACCGGATGAGAAGTAGTGAGATAAGTCAATGTTAATATGATTAACAGGTCCTAAAGAATTATCATGAGTGTAAATCCAAATTTGTCCTGTTGTTGAACATGGCATATTAACGTTCTTACTACCAAATTTTGATCTTGAGTTCATATCTAATGAACGTGCGACATAGGTAGAACCATCCCATTTCTTTTCTGACCAATGACTATTTGTGTATGTGCCTTGTCCAGCACCGTCTTCAAAGTCAAGTTTTAAAGTGCTTGTTTTCACAAATGTTTCGCCTTCTAAGAATGAGAACGAAGAAGCAAAGCTACCTGTAACTGATGAGAGTTCATATCCGTCTGCACCAATTGTGCCAACGATAACTAATCCTGTTCCGCTGAATGAAGTATCAGTAAATGTAACTTCGTTACCATTAAATGAGATAGCGACATCAAATGCTGCGCCGCCTTCAATTCTAACTCTGCAACCAGAACCAGCGACATCAATGAAGTAAACATCACCTTCAACTTCGTCGATATAGTAGTAATGTCCTGATTTCATAGGAGAAGTATCGGTGACAGTAATTGCACATTCGCCTCTCTTTGTTGGGTCAATACTTGAGTAAGCATAGATTTTTGCTGTACCTTCTGCAACACCAGTAACTTTACCGTTTGAGTTAACTGTCGCTACTGCTTCGTTGCTGCTATACCATGAAACTGCTTGTGAAGGATCGTTAGCACCGGTAACTGTAGCCACTAAATCAACGCTGTTACCTAATGTAACGTCGACTGTTGCTTCATTTGGTGCAATTGAAACTGCACTAACTGATGGATAGAAGCTTGGGATGTATGATAATTGTAAATCATCAAAGTACAAGTATTGTGAAGCATTAGCAAATCCTTTAATAATGAAGGAAATTGCTTTGACTTGAACAGCATCAAATACATAGTTGAGTTGAATCCAGTCAAAGACTGAATCTTTATTTCCAGCACCCGCAGGAATAACTTCCCAAACATCACCGTCGCCACCAGCAATAAATTTATCAGGACCAGAGAATGGAATGAGTTTAATCTTTGCTTTAATATCTGCATTAGTAGAGAAGTTATTAGCAAGTTTAACACTGAGTCTATTTGCTAAACCAACATTCTTGTCATTGCGATATGTATAACGGTTGGTCATGCTATAACCAGTAACCATATTACAATAAATATTAGAATTATAATTTCTAACGTTCATTTGGTTAGATGCCTTGACCCAACCATTATTGTCTTTTTCTTGTAGCCAGTTCTTATCTGAAAGTGCGCTACCACTAGCTTTGTCTTGTAAATTATAATTTAAGTTTGCAATCTTAGTTGCAGTTGCGCCGCTCAAATATGCGTATGTTGATTCTGCTGCACCTTCAATATGTGTAACATGAAGTGCGCCTTCTTTTGTAATTTCTGCAACAACTGTTAATCCAGCACCACTTGAAAGAGAATCTTTAAAGATAACTGTGCTATCAGTTCTTTCAACAGTAAGTTGAGCTTCTTCAGTACCATTAACCTTGAATGATGCGGTTGTAAGACTATCAGCAAGGTCAATTGTGACAAATTTGTCATTTCCTGATTCGAACCCATAAATACCACTAAAGATATCTAATCTTCTTGTAGCAACAGTTTCACGTGTAAGTGCGATATTGTCGAGATATGCGATACAATTTCCGTTTGCAACAAAGTTTTGTTTAATGTTGATAGAAACTTTTTCGATATATGGAGTTAAATCTTCAACTGAAATTCCAGCTGCGGATAATGCTAAGACTGATTGATCATGTGTTAAGTCAGCAATCGTCATTGAATTGTCGGTGAATGGGATATCATAATGTGCCCATACGCCTGGACATGCATCATCGATAATAAAGGAAATATAAGTATTTCTGTATGCTGCGTATTGATCTGGTAATGGAACATCTTTTAACCAAAGGTTAAATGATAATTTCATTTCGCCAGTAGGTTCACGATCATCCATGTATGCATCAAGTGCGAAACCTGAATATTTTTTGCAATCAAATGATTCGGAAATATCTTTTTCAACTCTGAATGCATAACCTTGATGAGTTAAACCTAATCTCATGACTTTATTTGCAGAATCAAATCCCATTGTTCTTCTATCTTCAAGTGTCATCTTGGCTGAACCAGGAACGACCCATGATGAACCATCTTTATTGAATGTTAATTTAAATTCATCGTTTAAGTCTGCATCTGTTTCAATGTCTTCAAAATCGGAGACTACAAATGGAGCTGTTGCAACACCATTATCACCGATTGTAAGAGCAACTGTCTTAGAATAATCATCATAGTTTTCTAAAGAAACTGTTGCGGTAACAAAGTGCATACCAGCATTTGTGAATGTATTGCCACCGTCACCATAACTGACTTCTGCGCCGGCATCAAGATATGCTTGAGGAACAGTAGCTTCTACTGAGTGAGGTTGGCCATCATATGCGACTGTAGCACCTTCAAACACGATGCCTTCAAATTGCATCTTGTTAATTGTGAGAACAGCGTCAAGATTTAATGTTGTGTAGCCAGTACATGTGACTGTTGCGGCAATGTTATAAACACCAGGGGCTGTAAATTCATTACCTAAATCACCATAACTAACTTGTGCGCCGGTTGGTAATTCGCCAGCGACTTCAATCTTGTGAGGTTGGCCATCATATGTGACTGTTAAGTCAGTAAGTGATAAACCTGCGAAATCAGCGTTAACAATTGTTAAAACAGCATTTAATGTGAGGCTATTATAACCTTCTGCGGAAATGACTGCTTGAATACTGTGTTGTCCGACTTCTGTGAAAGAATTACCTGCTTGACCATAGCTAACTTGTGCACCTTCAGGAAGGTTACCAGCTACGCTAATGGAGTGAGGTTGTCCATCGTATGTGACTGTTGCATTTGCAAGGGTTAGGCCTTCAAAATTCTTATTTTCGGTTTGTTGTTGTCCAGGATCATTCTTACATGCTGTAAAACCACCGATAGATAAAGCTGCAACAATCGCTACTAATGCTTTTCTTAGTTTGTTCATTTTTTATCCTTTCCTTTTCAAAGTTTTATTACAAATTTTTAGCACCAAAAACTGGAACGAAAAAAATCATTCCAGCGAGGAACTTGCATTAGCTTGAAGTTTATAATCATGCCCCCTCATGATTACGTCCTTTCTATGCATATGCATAAATTTGTTAGCGTTCACATACCTAATTGCATGAGAACTCTTTGATAGTAATATTTTACAAACACGCGCTTAATTAATCAAGCACATATCACGAGTGATAAAACGATTTATAGTAAAATTTCGGAAACTTTTTCTTTTAGCTCTTCAGCCATCTTTTTGTGAGCTGTTACATACGAGTGGTAAGCGATTGCTGTATTATCTCCATCGAGTTTTAAAAGGTGAATATTTTTGAACTCTTTTGACAGCTCTTGGTACGTCTTTTCAATCAGATCATAAACGTGCTTTTCGATGAGAGATCCATACACCATTATTACAGGTAAATTAGTAGTTTTTTGGTATTCTTTTAGTAGTAATTTTTTGTAAGAATTAATGAAAATCCCCTGGAATTCCTGGGTTTTTTCCGGATTTTCGTCAATATAGGCCTGATCGTTAGTGCCAAGAGAAATGATTAATAAATCTGCGGGTTTTGAAGCCCATTTTTTCCTAGAACAAACGCACAAATTTTCGGTATATTTTTCAATACCAACTTCCTTTGGATTTGTGTACGCAGAAAAGGACAATCCCCAGCCAGAAGCGGCAAAAATATCATAGTCAAAACCGAGTGAAAATAAAGCTCGAAAGCAGAAATCTTCTACACCATCACTGTTATGAATGTTGCCTTCACCAGTATGCGCTAAAATTCCATAACCGGCAATGGTTGAATCGCCGTAAACTTTTATAAATTTTTCAGCTTTTTTACGTCTGATTATTTTTCCGTCCGTGTCTAATAAACCAACTTCAAAAGAATTATTCATTGACTCGTTTGCTTTCACAATTGCAAAGTGATGTGGCTTCTTATCTTGTAAGAAATATGCGGAGTAAATTGTCTTATTTTTCTCTAAAAAGCATTTCTTTTTGTGGTTATAATCGAAGTCTTGAATCACGTAATAATAACCATCATTATCAAGCATTTTTACGGCAAAAGTTACGCTTTTTCCTTTAACCCAGAAATTGATTCCTGAACCAGTGTTGAAGAACTTTAAAAACTCACCATTTTTGATGAATCTTCCTCTAGTTTCTACTCTTTTAAGGTTATTAAAGTATCTATTAACAAAATCTAGACTTTTCTTACAGATTTCTTCATCTAAATCATCAGGTTTAAAGAGCTTTTTAACAGGTTTATTTTTGAGGGTTTTTATCAAATTTAAACCAATTAAATAGCACCCTAAATTATTAAGGTGAAAACCTTCTGAATCATAGACATCACCGAGCTCAAGCATAGCTTCGAACACGGTTTTACCGCTATCAACGACTACATTAAACTTAAACTCTTCGTTAATTTTTGTGACACATTCATCAATGGCAGCGGCCATCTCAACACTGTCTTTAAATTTGAAAGTAGGGCACCACGTTTTAACTTCATTAAATTTAAATGGATTATTTCGAGAATAAGGCCATGTTTTGTGCCACATAATCTTTGCTTTTGGGCAAATCTTTTTTACGTATGTGTACACATTATTTAAATAAGGATAATATGAAGAAATATCTCCACTTAAATGAGACGCTTGTTGAAGAGAAATGTAATCCCATTTATCTCTAGTAAGCATTTCATTTATTGAGACAAATTCTCCTGTGGAATTCCCATCCACGAATAATTCGTAAGTTTTATTATTTTCTTTAATATTTTTATCGTGCAACTCTAAAGGACAACCTCCTATATACAAAGTATATATTTGGAGATCTAGTCCATTCGCTTTTGCAATTTCTTTAGCGTATTTTTGAAGATTTACACCAAAACTATTAGAGATTAATAAAAGCTTCATATTTATTTAAAAATCTTTTCAAAATGCTTTCTGATTTCAATTTGTTTTTCTTTTGCTAATGCTTCATTATCAGCCTTAACTGAGCAATAAAGTTTAAGTTTTGGTTCAGTTCCAGAAGGTCTAACAGTGACTGTTGTGTCTCCTTCTAAGAAGAACTTAACAACATCTGAAGTAGGTAAGCCATCGATTCCTCTGGAATAGTCTTTAACTTCTTCGACCTTAAGACCACCAATTGAATCAACTTTTTCTCTGACTTTCGCCATAATGTTTTTCATTTTGGCAAATCCAGTCGCACCTTCAAATCCGTAATTATCTAAGGTATTTAAGAAATAACCATATTCTTTATATAAAGAATTAAGTTTTTCAATTAATGAGATGCCACGGGTCTTATAATATGCGAACATTTCCGCGATCATGAATGCACCATCAACAGCGTCTTTATCTCTAACGTATGTTGATGTTAAATAGCCATAAGATTCTTCAAAACCAAAGATATAGGAAGATTCTTTTCCGTGATTTTCCATATCTTTAATAACGTCACCAATATACTTAAATCCGGTCAAAACAGACTTAATTTCGCAACCATAATGCGCTGCTAAAACGTTCGCCATATCAGTTGTTACTATTGTTTTAACAATAGTTGGGTCTTTTGGCATTGTCTTATTGAGCAATCTAAGCTCACAGATGTAGTTCAAAAGAAGAACGCCTGTTTGGTTACCAGTTAAAAGTGTGTAATCATCACCATTTTTAACAGCAATACCAACTCTATCACAATCAGGATCGGTTGCGATTAAAAGGTCAGCATTGTTCTTAATCGCGTATTGAATTCCTAGTTCCATCGCTTCTCTAACTTCAGGGTTAGGGAATGGACAAGTTGTGAAATAGCCATCTGGTAAACGTTGTTCTTCAACAACTGTTACGTTATTAAAACCAGTTTCTTTAAGAATTCTGGTAACTGGCACTAAACCTGTACCGTGTAAAGGTGAGTAAATAATTTTGACATTTCTATCAACTTTTTGATCACCTAAAACAGATTCTTTTTTAACTCTTTCAATAAAGCTTGAGAGTAAAGAATCATCGATATATTCAATGTTTTTATTATTTAAATAATAATCAAAGTCTTTTGTCCTAACTTCAAATGGAGAAATTTGTTTAATTTCAGCATAGATTTTATTAGCCGCAACATCAGTGATTTGGCAGCCATCACTACCATAAACTTTATAACCATTATATTTTGATGGGTTATGTGACGCTGTAATCATAATGCCTGCGTTACAATGAAGTTCTCTTGTAGCATAAGAAAGAACAGGAACAGGGAGTAAAGTTTTAAATAAGTTAACCTTAATTCCGTTACTTGATAAGACTTTAGCGGCTTCTTTTGCAAAGACACCAGATTTAAGTCTTGAATCGTAACCAATTGCTACACTAATACCATCTTTTAAAGAATATTCTTTAAGCAAATAATTTGCTAAGCCTTGAGTAGCTTTACGAACGTTATAAATATTTAGTCTATTTGGACCAAAACCAAGCTCGCCTCTTAGACCACCAGTTCCAAAGGAAAGTTCCTTGAAAAAGGCATCCATGATCTTATTCTCATCATCTTTAATTTTTTGGTATTCGTTAACTAAATCTTTGTCTTCTATAGCGTTATTGGCCCAGAGTTCCACTAAATCTTTAATTCTTTGTTCCATACTTATTTAATCCAATCCAAAATTTCATTAACAAATCTATAAGTTCCATCCGGTTCTGGACGGCATGTCCCTTCACAATGTGTGCCTTTTAGTTCTTTAAGAACTACATCAGCATCCGGTTTGAAGTGCTTAAGTGTTTCATAAAAAAGTAAATTCTGCTCTTTTCTCATTGGTAAATCGTTATCGTAGTAGATTAAAAATAATCTTGAAATCTCCGTGTCTTTGTCTACGTAATACAAAGGAGCAAGTTTGGTAATTCTTTGAACCCATGGATCGATTTTTAACTCAATTTCTTGGACATTAAAATGATCAGTCATTTGTCCGTCATCGCTAATCCATCCTTTAATAAGTGAGCGATCAACTCCAATGTCATCTAAGTAATGTTTATCTAAGGCAAGCATCATAATGATGTATGAGCCTGCTGATGAACCAGAAATATAGATATTTCTACTGATGTTATATTTATCAGAATTATCGATTATAAACTTAATTCCTTGGGCAACTTCTAAAATGTAAGAAGGCCATTTAGCGTTTGGATAAAGATTATAATCAATTGAGACAAAGGCGTAGTTTTCATCGGTAAAAAACTTACCAAATCTTTCTTTATGCTCGTCTCTTTTATCGCCTTCAACTAAACCACCACCATGAACATAAACAATTGTTTTGGTAGGTTTTAAAGAATCTGGCACATAAATGTCTAATTTACAGTTTTTAAAGTAAACAATATCAAAATAAGTTTTCATTATTCAATCGTGGTTAAAACGTATTTTCCACTTCCCTCAATTTTGACTTTTTGGCCTGCTGGAATAAAGAATGTATCTCCTTTGGAATAGTCAATATTATTGACTTTTCCAGTTCCATCAATGAATGTAATAGAAACAAACGATCCTTTATCTGCAGAAATCTCGTTTTTATCTTTAACTAAGTACTCATAGGAAGCGAAATAATCACTCTTACCTAAAAGTGGTCTATCAAATTTAATAGGCTCAAATTTCTTGAAGTTTGTAACTTTTAAGCCTTTTTCAATATGAAGCTCACGTGGTTTTCCATCCATTCCCATCTTGCCCCAATCGTAAAGACGATAGGTCAAATTAGAGTTTTGTTGAATTTCACATAAAGTGATACCAGGACCGATAGCGTGCACCGTTCCACTTTTAACAAAATAGCAATCACCTGGTTTAACAGGGATGAAATTTAAGAGATCCACTAAAGTATTGTCTTTAATCTTTGCTTCGACTTCTTCTTTAGTGACGTCACGTTTAAATCCAAGGTAAAGTCCAGCGCCTTCTTCAGCTTCCAAAATATACCACATTTCGGTTTTACCGAAACTGTTCTCATTTTTAAGTGCGTATTCATCACTTGGATGAACTTGGACTGATAATGCTCTAGCCGCATTAATTAACTTAATTAAACAAGGGAAAAATGGGAACTTCTCGCATTTTTCACCCAAATCTAATTTGCTTAAAACTTCTGATAAAGGTTTGCCTTCATCTTTGCCACTTGCAATTATTGATGAACCTTCCTTATGTAAAGAAAGTTCCCAACATTCGGCAATATTTTGGTATGGAGCGTCTTTTCCGTACTTTCTTAAAGCATTACCGCCCCAAACAATTTCCTTAATATAAGGTCTTAGTTTTACTACTTCCATAATTATTTAAGAATCAAGCATGCTGCCCCAATAATTCCAGAGTTATATCCAAGTGAAGCAATCTTAAGGCTAACTTTGACTTCTGGTAAGTAACCATAATGTTCTTTTTCCATGTATTCAGTAACCTTATCTAGTAGATAATCACCTTGGTTAGCAATTCCACCAGAAAGGATGATTGAAGAAGGTCTAAAAATATTACAAATATTGATTAAACCTTCGCATAAATATTTAACATAATTATTGACAACTTCTTCGGCAGTTGCACAGCCTTCTTTGCAAGTTTCAAAAATGAGCTTTCCGTCAACTTCTTTGCCTTCTTTAGCATACAATGCTAACTTAGATTTAGGATTAGCTTTAATTGCTTCATTTGCCTGACGAATTAAAGCAGTTGCAGAAGCATACATTTCAAAACAACCTTTTCTGCCACAAGTACACTGTAAACCATCAACTACCAGCACGCTGTGTCCGAGCTCAGCACCATGTCCTTGTTCGCCTTCAAATATTTTTCCGTTTATGACAATTCCACTACCAACGCCAGTTCCTAAAGTGACCATAACAACATTTCTCTCGCTTTTAGCAGATCCAAATGTTACTTCACCTAAAACAGCTGCGTTTGCATCGTTTGTCATTGCAATACGTTTACCAGGGAATGCTCTTTTTAAAAGCGTACCTATTTGAAGGTTTTCCCACTTAAGGTTATTAGAGTATAAAACAACACCTTTTGTAGGATCAATTGCGCCTGGAATACCAAGCCCAATTCCTTCAAATTCATCCTCTTCGTAAGTTTCTTTAATTACATTAATTAAAGCTTCAATTTGTTTTTCTTGACTTAAATTTTTATCAATTGGCAAGGAAAAAAGTTTTCCCATTTTGCCTGTGTTATAGACTATTCCGCCTTTAATTGAGGTTCCGCCTATATCAATTCCTAGAATTCGCATAATCTAGACCTCGTTTATATAAAAAAATTATACCACTTCTTTCAAATATTTGAAAAGAAAGTATAATGTAACCGCTATAAAAAGAAAAATGACCTATTGGTCATTTTATTCATTAATGAGTTTACTTATCGCTGCTTTAAGCTCTTCAAGTCCAACCATTTGAGTGATTGATGTTGGAATGAAATTTGCGATGCCAATTTCTTGAGTGATATGTTTCTTAATCTTGGCTTTTTCGCTTTGGTTGAGCTTGTCATATTTATTAGCGACAAGAATGAACGGAACACCTTTCTCTACGATAAAATCGTAGAATGCTTCGTCATCTTTGCTTAAATTGTGACGAGAATCAACGATAAATATAACACCTGCAAGTGAAGGATTATCGAAGTAAGTTTCCATCATTTTTGAGAAGGAATCGAGTAATTTTCCTCCACTTGCAGTGTATCCGTAACCTGGTGCATCAACTAAGTAAAACTTTTCATCAATCTCAAAGTAATTGAGAAGTTTAGTGTAACCTGGTTTTGATGAGGTTTTCGCTAAAGATTTATTTTTAACAAGCGCATTTATTAAAGAACTCTTGCCAACATTTGACTTACCGACAAAGACAATCTCTTTCAGATTCTTTTCTGGTTTTTGTTCGTAGGTAGGAGCAGATTTAATAAATTTCGCTTTGTTAAAATTAATCATTTTACTTAACGAGAGCTACCTTTAACGCATCGTCAACATTTTTCATGTAAACGATATTTAAACTTGTTTTAACTTCCTTTGGAAGTTCTTCGACAGCTTTCTTGTTGTCATGTGGGACAATAATTGTCTTAATGCCGCTTCTTAAAGCCGCCATTGATTTTTCACGGAGTCCTCCGATTGGTAAAGCATTACCGCGAAGTGTAACTTCGCCAGTCATTGCAACTTCATTAGATACAGGAGATTTGGTATATGAAGAAATAATGGCTGTAGTAATTGCTACACCAGCACTTGGTCCATCTTTTGGAACAGCTCCTTCTGGAACGTGAATATGAACGTCGTTTTTCTCAAATAAGGCTGGATCAATTTTGTACTTGTCAGCATTTGAACGAACGTAAGAATAAGCAATAGTTGCCGATTCTTTCATAACCTCACCGAGTTTACCAGTGAGAATGAGATTTCCCCTACCAGGGAAATAATTGACTTCGATAGGGAGAATATCACCACCATATTGGGTATAAGCTAAGCCAGTGACAACACCAACTTGGCCTTTTTCTTCCTTTTTAGTTTCATCAAAAATTGGAGCGCCTAAATACTTTTCAACAAGAGTAGGTGTAACTTCAATTTTCTTAAGCTCTTTATTTGTTAAAAGCTCAACAACTGCTTTTCTCATAATAGAAGCAATTTTTCTTTCAAGTTCACGAACACCAGATTCTCTGGTATATTTGCGAATAATGTGTAAATATGCTTCATCTGAGAAGGAAATTTGACGTGGTTTTAAACCATTTGCGGCTAATTCTTTCTTAAATAAGAAACCTTTAGCAATCTTGACCTTTTCTAGCTCAGTGTAAGAGTTAACTTCGATAAGTTCGAGTCTATCTCTTAAAGGAGCAGGAATATTTTCAAGATAGTTGGCTGTTGCGATGAACAAAACATTACTTAAATCGTAAGGTTCTTCAAGATAATTATCATTGAAGGCAAAGTTTTGTTCTGGGTCTAAAACCTCAAGAAGGGCTGATGCAGGATCACCTTTATAAGATGAGGCGAGTTTATCGACTTCATCAAGAAGGAAAACAGGGTTAGTAACACCAACTCGTTTCATTCCACTTATGATTCTACCTGGCATTGAGCCAACATAAGTGCGTCTATGTCCACGAATTTCTGCTTCATCGGAAATACCGCCAAGACTTGCTTTGAAAAACTTTCTGCCTAAGGCTCTAGCAATAGATTTTCCTAAGGAAGTTTTTCCGCATCCTGGAGGACCATAGAAACATAAAATTGGAGCTTTTAAATTACCAGTCATTTTCTTGACTGCGAGGTACTCAACGATACGTTTTTTAACTTCAGTAAGACCAAAATGGTCTTCATCTAAAATTTTCTTAACATTTTCAAGGTCATCATTGTCTTGAGTTTCTTCATACCATGGGACATCCATTAAGGTTTGAATGTAGCTCATGATTAGACTTGATTCGAGTGATGCTTGTGGCATCATTGAGTAACGTTTAAGTTCACTTTTAACTTTGGCTTTTACGTGCTCTGGATAAGGATTTTCTTCAAGACGTTTCTTGATGTTATCCTCATCAGTTGTGCCGTCCGGATCATCTCCGAGCTCTTTTTTAATTGCACGCATTTTCTCACGAAGAATGTAGTCTCTTTGTTGCTTATCAGTTTGAGCAGCAACATCCTTTTGGATTTGAGCGTCGATTTCAGCCTCTTTCTTCACTTCTTGGAGTGATTGGAGAGTTAACTCTAAACGTTTTTCTAAATCGAGCTCGCATAATATGCGAGATCTACCTGCATCAGTAAGAGGAATAAATGGAGCTAAAACATCAGCCAACTTTGTTGGGTCAACGCCTTTAGATGTGATTTCTTGGAAGGTCCTAACTGGGATGATGTTACTAATTTTTGGCATCTCCATAACCATTTGAATAATGGCTTTACATAAACCAATAACTCTTTGATTATTTTTAATTTCATCTTCCACGGTCTCAGCGTCTGCTACAAAGTAGCCGGCTTGATCAAAACTCATGTTGTTGATTTTAACTCTACTTGTTCCGTTAATATGAACTCTAATAAATGTCTTCATATTTGAATATGAAGTGATGCGACATAAAGTACCAATTTCATTAATATCTTTACTTGTTGGAACTTCAATAGAAGCATCTTTTTGAGTAACGACTAAAAGGAGGGATGAATTGTTGTCCCTAGAAGCATTAATAGCTTTAATGGAAAAATCTCTACCAGCGTCTACTTGTAAATTTCTTTGTTCAGGAAAAACAGTAAACTGTTTGGTAATGAGTAATGGTAAAGTCATCTTTGCCATGTTTTTTTCCTCCTTTCTAAAATTATTTAGCTAAATAATTAAGCAATATTTTCTTTTGTTAAGAAATCTTGAATCTTTCTTTGACGAAGTTCTGCTTTAAATCTACCTAAATCCTTGCCTAAGATTTCTTTGACTTTGTCAACAGGCATCTTATACATATCAGCGATTGATTTCATTTCAGCATCGACATCAGCATCACTAACTTCAAGCTTTTCTGCTTTAGCAATTTCTTCCATGCAGAGAATTGTCTTTAAGTTCTTTTCTGCCTCAATCTTCATGCTCATTTCGACTTCTTTTTCGCCTTGACCAGTGATTTGGTAGTATTGTTCGAGTGTTAAACCACGTTGTTTAACTTGCTCTTCCATGTTTTTCTTCATGCCGTCAACTTCTTCTAAAAGAACTTCTTGAGCAAGATCAACTTCGGCATGAGAAACAATTTCTTCTAAGACCTTATTTAAAGCGTCTGCTTGTGCTTTACCTTCTTTTTGTTGGGTAATAGCTTTCTTTTCGTATTCACGAAGTCCAGCTTCATCCTTAACTTCTGGGAGATTTAAATCTTTGATTAAATCTTCATCAAGTTTTGGCATAACCTTTTCTTTAACTTCGTGGACTTTACATTTAAATAAAGCCTTCTTACCTGCAAGTTCAGGAACATATTGAGTTGGGAATGTGACGTTAACGTCAACATCATCGCCAGCTTTGTGACCAACTAATTGATCTTCGAAACCTGGGACGAATGAATTTGAGCCAAGCTCTAATGAGTAATTGTCAGCTTTTCCGCCTTCAAATTCTTTTCCATCAACTGAACCAACGAAATCGATAACAACTGTGTCGCCCTTCTTTGCTTCGCCTTCTTTAACAACTAAGGAAGCATTTTGAGCGATTAATTTTTCGATTGCTTCGTTAATTTCTTTTTCTTCAACCTTAACGGCTTCTTTCTTAATACCTAAGCCTTTGTACTTACCAAGTTTAACTTCTGGAGCAAGAATAATTGTGAATTTTAATTGAAGTTCGGTGTCACTTACTTTAGTAACATCAACACTTGGTCTTGCAAATGGTTGAAGTTTTTCTTCTCTTAAGACTTCATCATATGCTGCTTGAAGCATAGCATTGATAGCCTCATTAAAGATTGAACCTGTATCGATATGTTTCTTTGCAATGTCTGCAGGAACTTTACCTTTTCTGAAGCCCTTAATTTCAAGATTTGCTGCTAATTTAGCAAATGCTTTTTGTTGAGCTTCTTTCCAGGCTTGTTCTTCAACGTCGCAGATAACTTCGACTTTTGATTTTTCAAGTTTGTTAACAACTCTTTTCATAATTTATTGTAATCTCCTTTTTTGAATTAAGTTACGTAGTAAAAGTATACGTGTTTATTTTGCTTCACGCAATAAAGAAAAATAGTTTTTAATGTAACACTATCTAAGATATGTAACTATTAGAGTCTTATTTCTGGAGTAGACTCAATAATTTCTTTAATTTTGTCTGCTAATTTTATTACTTCTTCATCTTTAGATGAATGAACTTTATTAAGGTAAGATTCAGCAATTCTAATGAATGCTGAGGAAAGTTTATCAACGCCGACTACGTAAATGTCTTCTGGGTAGGTATCGATGATGTAGCAATTGAATAAATGGAGACCAGTTTCGATCATTGAGACATCGTGACTTGCCTTTTCGGTTATGAGTCTACATGTCTCGTTGAAAGATGGGGTCATAAATGGAGCGATGATTTTATCAGGATTTACTTTAATCAAACCTTTGCGAGATAAAAACTCCACTTCTTCGTTATATTTTTCATCCACTAAAAGGATTAAGGCGTAGGTCCTAAAATTAGGATTTACGTCTTCTCTTTTAAGGAAAATCTTAAGTGAATCAATATAAATATTGAGATTATAGTTTTTTAAGGAAAATAGAACTTGAGAAATTTTACTTTGATCTTTGTCTTTTTCAAGGATGTCATAGATCTCATCAAGTTCAAATTTTTGACGAGCTTTTGGGTGAGATTCTTCTTCAATTCTATCCTTCATTCCTCTCATATATTCTTCAACTTCTTGAGAGACATATGGAAGGTCTTCATAATGCTTTAAAGCGATTCTCGCTTCGTCATAAAGTTTCTTGGATAAAAGAAGCTCAAAATGTAAGTTCATTAGACGATACTGATAAACTTTTTCAATCAGAGATTGATTTTTTTCAATTTCATCTAAGGCTTCATCGGTTTTGCCTAAAACGACTAGGCACGAAACACGCATTAAAAGCTCTTTTGGCTCAGTTGAATCTTTAGTTAAAGATAGCACCAATTCGTATTCTTTTTTATTAAATAAAGTTTCTAAATTATCCATTTTTGTATTGCCTATTATATAGAATTATTTGATATTTATCAAATCTAAAAAGAGACCGAGTAGTTCCGGTCTCTTCTAGTTTTTAGTTACTTTTCAATTAAGCAGCCTTTTTCTCTTTAGCAATTTTTACAATATTGTAAACAATGGTAATACATGGATAAAGGATGCAGAAACCATAAAGGAAGATAAATCCTACTGGTATTGTTAATAGTCTTTCAAGTTGTAAAACCATTGATGTTGAATTAACAGCAAGTGGGTAATTATTGTGAGCGAAAATTAACATGTAAGTGAATGAGAAAGTTGTATAAACAAGTGAGCCTACTAACAACCAAATTGTTAATTTTCTATTGTGTTTCCAGTGTCTATCAACCATGTAAGTACAGAAGATAAATAGAGGCACTAAAAATTGAATAATTAGAGGAAGTGTATAAATGCTATCGTAGCTACTCCAGTAGACTGGAAGTAATACGAATGCACCGAATTTTTCAAGAGCAAACATAAGCATAAATGCCATTAAAACTTCTCTAATCCAATAAGTTTTGGAATTCTTCCAAGTTCTCTCAGGATGCTCTTTGTGAATTAATCTAATTGATAAGATTGCAACATAGATTGCTACACCTAAAAATGCAGCGTGAACAATAAGCATTACAAATGGGTAAGCTAAGAAAATATAATCACCAAAGAATGTATGGTAGACATAGGTTCCTGTGACGATTGAAGAGACAACGCCAATAAGAGCAAAACATCCGATGATTATTGAATATTTTCTAAACATGTAAGCGTCTCTACGTTTCAAAACTGCGTAGTTAAAGATGCCATAAAGTGTCACATAAAGTTCAATCATAAGTAGAACCATTGGCATTCCCGATAATTCAACATGAGTGATTGATGCGTGGTTACCAACAAACGTGAAAATTAAGTTCCATGCAAAGAATGTGATAACGGAGACCATTATTGTAATGGCAACGCCGAATAGATTTTTAAGTAATTTCATACTATGCGGCCTCCTTTTCGGTAACTAGAGTCACTTCATCTGAAGTATATGAAGCGTAATAGTTTTCGAAGTGTAATTCTTTAGTGGTTTTGTTAATTTTCATTAATGAACCACCAAGTTTTCTTGACTCATTATCATTATAAATTCTATTTGTGGAATGAACTCCATAAACAAAATTAATTCCTTCGTATAACAACACTGAATCGTTTGCGTGGTCATGATTGACATGGATTGAGTGAGTGGAATTTAGTTCCTTAATCTTGTTATAAAAACCAAGATCTAATACAGCTGATCCAGCACCCTCTTCCATGTCACCAATTTTGAAATCTTCTGGTTTCAATTGCTCCCAATTATCAGTGAAAACTGGTAAGGCAATATGCATATAAATTGAGGATGGAACAACTGTACCACCGTTCTCGACTTTTGCGGCATTGACCATTCTTTCATACCAGTCGATTTGGTCTTGTTTAATGTTGTCATAACCCATCAAATCGAAGTTGTAGTTATGAGATTCAAGTAAATATACTTGGTAAAGTGTTTTGTCATCTGATCCTTTTAAGTTTAAAACGAAGTTGCTTCTACCAGTTACATCATCATCTGGAAGGTCAATAAATCTACAATTTTTGTAAGTTCCAGAACCTAAAAGTGTTTGAATAAATGTGTCAGAATAATAACCTTGGTCATCATGGTTTCCGAATGTATAAGTCCACAAAATATTGTGACTATCCATGAACTCAAAGAACTTCTTAACGGTGTGTTTATCAGCATATGTGAAAATGTCACCATTTAATATAATTAAATCTGGATTTGAAGCCTTGATTGTGCGGTCGATAACGGCATAATGTTCTTCATCAAGATCGGATTGAGATAAATGGATGTCACCGAGTTGTAAAATTCTAAAATCTTCAGCTTTATCCCAACCTACTCGGATTTGGTACTCTACTTCTGCGTAGTGCTTTGTGCCGACACAACCGGTTAAAAGCACTCCAATAAGAGGTAGAGCAAGTAGTGTTTTTATCTTTTTCATATATAACCTCTGCTACTATTATAAAAAACTTTTAAGTTTTATTCAAAAAGTATTACACTTATAGGCATGGTAAGAAAAGATATCAAAGAATTTATTAAAACTATTCCAGAGAATGTAACTTTAGTCGCCGCCACTAAGTATGTTGGAGTTGATGACATGGAAGTTCTTTTGGAAAATGGCATTAATAATTTTGGCGAGAATAGAACTGAATCTTTCTTACAAAAATACGCAGTCCTACAAAATAAAGGTGCTATTTGGCACTTTATCGGACACCTCCAACGCAATAAGGCGAATGAGGTCATTAACAAGATTGATTATTTGCACTCTTTAGATTCTCTAAAACTTGCTGAAGTTATCGAAAGAAAACGCGATCATCCACTCAAGTGTTTCGTCGAAATTTCGATCAATCTTGAAGAAAGCAAAAACGGAGTTCCTTATTTTGAAGCAAAAGATTTCATAAAAGAGCTTCAGAAATTCTCTAAAATTGAGGTCGTCGGACTTATGATGATGGCGATTAAAGCAAGCGATGAAAACTCTCTTGAAAATCAGTTCGCAAAATTAAAAATTTTGAAAGATGATTTAGAAAAAGAATTAAATATCAAACTTCCGTTCCTATCTATGGGAATGTCAGATGATTATAAAGAGGCCATTAAAGAAGGCGCAACACACATCAGGTTAGGGCGCATTCTCTACGATTTATAAAAATAAAACTGCCACAAATTAATGTGACAGTTTTTTTATATTTACGAGACAGTGTCTCGTTACTTAAGGTTAGGTGAAACTGTAATATTCATATTTCACTTCTCCTTTTTGTAATGAAATTATAACTAATAGATTATCTATTAACAAGTTTTAGAAGTTTAATTAAATCTTTATGAGGATTTTTTTCCATTGTGAAGGCTTCTTCGAATGGAACATGTTTGATTTCGTCACCGAATAAACCAAGTGCAATGCAGGATTCACCATCAACAATTGCTCTAACAGCTTCTGCACCATAGCGGGTCGCTAAGATTCTGTCTCTTGCTGATGGGGAGCCGCCTCTTTGAATGTGGCCAAGTACTTGGGCACGGCATTCAATTCCGGTTTTCTCAGTGATACGTTTAACAAATTCAAAAATGTCTGGGAACATCTTTTCAGAGACGACGACAAGTGAGTGTTTTTTCTTACCTCCCTTTAGGGAAATAAGTTTTTCAACGACTTTTTCCTCGTCGTATGGATGGTCTTGAGAAATGACAATTTCAACACCTTCTGCAACACCAGAATAAAGTGCTAAATCACCACAATGATTGCCCATAACTTCGATAAATGTACATCTCTGATGTGATGCTGTTGTATCTCTAAGTTTATCGATACATTCACAAATTGTGTTTTGAGCTGTATCAAAACCAATACAGGCTTCTGTTGAACAGACGTCATTATCAATTGATCCTGGAATACCAACGACAGAGATTCCTTTAGCAGCTAAAGCTTGAGCGCCTCTATAGGTTCCGTCTCCACCGATAACGATTAATGAGTCGATACCATAAGATTTTAATTGTTTAATAGCCATCTTTTGGTAAGCATCTTCTTTGAATTCCGGAAGACGAGCTGTACGAAGGATTGTTCCGCCTCTATTGATGATGTCAGAAACAAAGTTTCTGTCAACTTGTTCAATACGTCCTTCGACAAGGCCTTTATAGCCTTCATAAATGACATACATTTCGCAGTCTAATTTTAAGCCTGTACGAACAACAGCACGAACACAGGCATTCATACCAGGTGCATCGCCACCTGAAGTTAAAACAGCAATCTTTTTCATACTTGTGCCTCAATAAAAACTTAGAAATATTTTAGCAAAAAACAATTTTAAATAAAATTGAGAATTTAAGAAATTTAAAAATGAGGATAAATCCTCATTTAATTAAACTTTTTACCTAAATCTTTATAGATTTTGTCGTAAATTTGATAAGCTTCTTGTTCATCTTTAGCTTTTATAGAACTATACATTTTTAATTTCGGCTCAGTTCCAGAAGGTCTAACAACGACTGTTGATCCGTTCTCTAAAACGTATTTTAAGACATCCGATTTTGGCAGACCGTTTATGCCTTTAGCATAATCTAAAGTCTCAGCAATTTTCATTCCACCGATGCTTGATAAACCCGCTCTAAACGAGGCCATAATGTCTTTCATTTTGCTAAATCCGGCAGCGCCCTCAAAGACAAAATTATCGGTCTTATTTAGGTAGAAACCAAATTCTTTATATAAAGAATTGAGTTTATCAATTAATGAAAGACCTTGAGTCTTATAATAGGCGAACATTTCAGCAATCATGAATGCACCATTAACTGCGTCCTTATCTCTAGCGTATGTGTGGGTCAAATAACCATAAGATTCTTCAAAACCCATGATGTAATTTTTCTCTTCGTGTGCAGGTTCGTGAGCAGCAATAATTGAGCCAATGTATTTGAAGCCAGTTAAGCAACGATACATCTTAACTCCATAATGTTTTGCGATTTCTTCCACCATGTCTGTTGAAACAATTGTCGCAACGGCGAATGGTTTTGGAGGCATCGTCTTATTTAAAGTTCTAAGTTCACAAATAAAGTTGAGCATTAAAACACCAACTTGGTTGCCACTTAAAAGGGTAAAATCGTTACCATTTTTCACAGCAATTCCAACACGGTCACAGTCAGGATCGGTCGCAATTAATAAGTCTGCATCGACCTTTTTAGCATAGCTAATTCCGAGCTCCATTGCCTCTCTAACTTCTGGGTTAGGGAATGGACAAGTTGGGAAATGACCATCAGGATTTCTTTGTTCTTCAACGACTGTAATATTTGAGTAACCACTCTCTTTTAAAATCTTGGTAACAGGAACTAAACCGGCACCATTGAGTGGAGAATAAACAATTTTAACGTCTTTATTTACCTTCGCATTTCCAAGAACAGATTCATTTCTAACGATGTTAATAAACTTATCTAAAATATCGTCGGAAATGTATTCAATCAATTTATTAGACAATAAATTTTCAAAAGTCTCAGTTTTGACTTCAAATGGGTTGATCTTACCAATCTCACTTAGGATTCTATCCGCCGCAATTTCGGTGATTTGACAACCATCGCTACCATAAACTTTATAACCGTTGTATTTTGATGGATTATGAGAGGCTGTAACCATAATTCCAGCGTCACATTTTAATTCTCTTGTAGCGAATGAAAGTAACGGAACAGGCATAAGTTGTTTATATAAATAAACATGAATGCCTTTACTCGCTAAAACTTTAGCGGCTTCCTTAGCAAAGATGTCTGATTTAATTCTTGAGTCATAGCTTATTGCAACATTGATCTTCTTACTTTTATATTCTTCGAGTAAGTAATTAGCGACACCAAGAGTTGCTTTACGTATAACGTAAATGTTCATTCTGTTCGTGCCAAATCCTAGAACTCCTCTAAGTCCGGCTGTGCCAAAACTTAACTCCTTGTAGAAAGCATCATAAAGCTTTTCTTCATCATCTTTAATTGATTGATATTCATTAAGCAAATCTAAATCCTCAACCGCGAATTTAGACCATTCATTAATTTTGTTTATTATATTTTGTTCCATATTACTTAAATTATAAATTTACTCCACCAATTATTCAATATCTTGATAAAAAGAAAAGACCTTATAGGTCTTATCTATGTTTTGCACGGAATGTGACACCAAGTGTGTCTGGTCCACAGTGAGCACCGGCAGTTGGGTTAACATCGATAATTTCGAAGGTAAGTTTATGTTTCTTGCCAAGTCTATTGACGAGTTCTGCTTTTAATTCTTCTGCTAAGTTGATTGCGTCACAATGGCCAAGAACGATATCGTGTTCATCAAATTCAATACCAAGTTCTTCAACGTAATCTGCAAGTTTTAAGACAGCATTTCTTCTACCTTTAACTTTGCCAACTGGAACCATCTTTCCTTCGTCGTTCATGGTGAGAATTGGTCTAATACCAATAATTCCACCCATGAAAGCAGCGATTCCTGAAACACGACCAGATTTTGCAAAGAATCTTAAGTTATCTGCGAAGAAGTAAGTTGCATATCTATACTTTTCTTTTTCAGCCCATTCGATAACTTTTTCAACATCTTCACCTGCTAAAACTTTTCTAATTACGTCTCTACCAATGGAGTATGCACATAATGTGATACCTAAGGTATCAAGTTCATAGAATTTACGTTCTGGATATTTTTTCTTTAAATCCTCGAGAGCAAGTCTCATGGAGTTAAATGAACCCGACATTTCGGCAGAGAAATGGATGTAAAAAACATCATTTCCGGCCTTAAATTCTGGCTCGAAGTATTTAATATAATCTTCTGGGTTTAAAGCAGAAGTTGATGGGAGGACGCCTTTTCTAAGTTCTTCATAATATTTATGAGGTTCGAACTTTTCAAAGTCGACATAAGGCTTTACTTCTTTACCTTTAAATTCATAAGGCATTGAGATTAATGAAACACCCCAATTTTTACAATGTTCCAAGGTAAAATCACTATCTGAATCTACAAATATTTTAATCATAATATCTTTCCTTTTTCCTCTTTACCTAATAAATTAGGTATGTTATGGATATATTCTTAAGTTCTTATTATAAATAAGACTTCTATATGTAAGCTTAATGCTCGCTTATAGTATATAACAATAACTTTACTTGTCAAATTTATGCACATATATGCGCTTAACGTGCTAAAGCATTGAAATAAGTATATAATTATGTAAAAATCTTTGCTGCTTGGTAAAAATTATGAAAAACAAACAACAAAAAACAATCGAAGAAACAATCAACGAATTAGATATTAGGAAACCTAAGAAGTTTTGGTGGTTTGGCTATACTTTTTTAAACCACCTACCTGTTTTTTCTCCTAAATATCATCCAACTTACAAAATTATTGACGACATTAACGAAGAAAAAGGTCCGGCTTTTATTATCTGGAACCACCAATCTCGAAGAGACCACCTTTTCATCCAAAGAATCGTTCAACCTCGCCCATACAATATGATCGCTGGTTACACCGAGTTCCATAAAGCTCACTTAAGACCACTTTTTGAGAAAGTCGCAGTCATTCCAAAGAAGAATTTCACTCAAGACTTAACTTTCATTAAGTTCATCACTAGAAGAATTAAAGATGGCGGCACCATCGCCTTTTCTCCTGAAGGAATGAGCTCAATTTATGGTTGTAATCAACCAATTGTTCCAGGAACTGGAAAGTTCTTAAAACATTACGCAATTCCAGTCTATTTTATGAAGCTTGAAGGTGCTTACTTATCAAGCCATAAAACTTGTACAGATGACCACCCAGGTAAAGTCTTCGCGACAATCTCAAAACTTTATTCTAAGGAAGACTTACAAAAACTTTCTCCAGAGGAAATTGAAGAACAAATTAACACCATTTTCACCCATGATGATTACGCTTGGAATAAGAAAATGAGAATCAAATATAAGACAAAAGGAAAAGCCGCTGTTAACATGTCATCAATTGCCTATAAATGTCCAAAATGTGGCAAGGAAATGATGATTGATAAGAATAATATTCTTAAATGTGAAAACTGTGGTAACGGTTGTACAGTTAATGACTACTACGATTTCGTCCCATTTGATGACACATGTGTTATTCCAGAATCACTCACAAAATGGGTTGAATATGAACGTGGCGAATTAATCAAAGACATTCGTAAAGACAAGAATTATTCGTTCTCATTCAAATGTAAAATTGGAGATCTCCCAAAATACGAACTTATTAAAGATAAAAAACTTGGCTCAATTGAATGTGGAGAAGGTGAATTCACCATTGATCACTCTGGTCTTCACTTTGTGGGAACTCGTCACGGAGAAGAATTTAAATTCGATCTCCCATACGAAATCTACTACACCCTTGTTATTGAGGAAGCTACTGATGTCTTCTCTTTATATGTAAACGGAGAATATATCGAAGTTAAACCTTACGATGTCCGTTCAGTTGGTAAAGCATTATTCTTAACCGAAGAAATGCACAGACTTCACGTTAATACCTGGAAACATTTACCAACAATTGACTACCTCTACAAAGGTACTGAATTAGAGAAAAAGTAAAAGACGCTTAGCGTCTTTTTTATTAACCTTAGAAATTGTACTTTTCGCGCTGCTTTTTTATTATGCCTGTTCGAATTATTGCGCCCGCTACAAGGCCCACTATTATGCCCGTTATAACCGCGCTTAATGCGATTATTGGAAGATAAAATACAACATAACCTGAACCCATGTAGGCCATCGCAATTAAGATTTGACCGACAACATGGAATAAAGCTCCTAAAACAGAAACTCCAATGATAGAAAACTTCTTTATTAGTAAAACTAATAGAATCATAATTCCTAATGACATAAACGCTCCAGTTAATGACATAAAGAAGCCCATTGATAGGAATGTTCCTCTAACTAAAGCAACCACAAATACTCTTACAACGTTTATAAAAACAGCTTCCCAAATGCCAAGTTCATATAAAGTTACAAGGATTACGATGTTGGCAAATCCAAGTTTAATTCCAGGAATTGTAAAAGAAGGAATAAATGACTCTAAAATGGCAATGACAATTGTCGCTGCAAGAAGCACTCCTAACAATGCGATTTTTTGTACTTTCATTTATCCAATCCTCGCATCATAAGAAGAGTCGCCTTCGATGATAATATAGACCTGATTATAAGCACAAATTATAGGGCGATTTGTCTCATTAACATAGCCTGTATGGACGCAGTCTTGATGTGGGCATTCTGCTTCTTTCACTCCTATGGAGTGATTTTTGATAGAAATTATGAGTTTCCCTTTGGTTCCATTTATCTCGAACTCATGGTCTTTTTCACTCTTTAGATCAATCGTTTGGACGAGCTCATTTTGGACATAAATTTTGGCAATTAAGTTATCTTTTTTGCGAGTCAAAAGAACCGCTAATAAACCACCTAAAATTAAGGCTAAAAGTACGCCAATTAAGATGAGGTCATTTCTTAGAGTTTTCTTCATTTGTTTAAGACCTCAATTCCTGCTGATTTATATGAGATTTGACCTGCATCAATAACGATAGTTTTAACGTTAAATTGTGCTTCAAGTGTTGCAATTGAATCAATAGATTCATTTACAAAGTCAGTAGATAAAATATCACCTAAATAACCAGAATCTGAAAGGACAATAATTGCATCGTGCACATTTATGGCGCTTCCAGTAGCTGGATTAATGATATGTGAATATGTTTGATTATTGATTACAACTTTTTGACGAGAATTTGACGAAGTTGAAATAAAACAGTTCTTCACCTCTAGGTAAGAATTCTCGAGATTTGAAATTTTAATCTTAAAATTTTTGCCACCCTCTTTTTCACCCATTAAAATGGATGATGAGCCAGCATCAATTAAGTACTCTTTAATCTCTTTGCTATCAAGATAAGCTTTTGCTTTATCAAGGGCATAGCCTTTTGCAACGGCGCCTAAATCAATCTCAGCATCGCCAACTTTTTTAACTGTGTTCTCATTTACAAACTCTAAATGCGTGTTTTGCATCTTTAAAAGTTCTGATGAGATTGTTGGCTCATCAAGAACAACGTTATTTGCTAATGAGTTTTTCCAGGCTTTTGATAAAGATCCGCATAATGGATTAAACATGTTTAGAAAATCTAAAGAGTTAGAAAATGCTAAGTTTAAAACTTCGTAAAGTTCTGGCTCAACCATCACATTTTCTGATGTGTTATTTATTTTATAAATATTATCTAAATCTCTGTTTTCAAAATTGTCGGCTATTTTATCAATTTTTGAGAACAAGCTACCTAATTCTAATAAATTAGTTTGATCGCCCTGGTAAAGCCTAGCCTCAACAACTGTGTCAAAATAAAAATAGTCCTTGCTAATTGGGTTTTTTGAGACACAAGAAGCAAGGGAAATAACAGGTAAAAGTAAAAGAGTTAATTTTCTTTTCATTTTATAAATGAACATTAACTTTTGAGCCATCCTCATTTGGATGAGCATCTAAATATTCAATAATTGGTTTAAAGTTGGCATCTTCCTTACCAGGCTTACATTTCTTTAAGCTTTGTTCTTTGCCAGTAACGATTGCTTCTGCAAGACCTTTACAACCTGCATAACCACAGCTACCGCAGTTATAATTTGGAAGTCTTTTAGCAACTTCATCAATTCTTTCGTCTTCTTTAACGTATAAAACTTTAGCAGCGATTGCTAAACCAAGACCTAAAAGTAAGCCAATTCCAAGAAGGATCAAAATAGCCCATAAAATATCCATAAATTATTTTTCTCCTCCTTTTCTTAAAGCGCACTCGCTGTTTTGACAAGCTGCACAATTTTCATCACTAATTTGAATGTTTTCGCATCCTTTTGGAACAGGAGTTTTCTTATTTAAAATGAAGGAAACAATGAAAACTATTAGTAAAACTAATAAGATGGCGATAGCTAATAGTAAATAACCTGTTTGTCCCATAATTAAATACCTGAGAAAAGTCCTTGAAGTCCCATGAATGCAAGTGCCATAATTGCGGCTGTAATTAAGGCAATTGGAAGTCCCTTAAAAGCTTTTGGAACGTTAGAGGTTTCAAGTCTAACTCTAATAGCAGAGAAGACAACAATGATAAGTAAGAAACCAATTGAAGTTCCAAGTCCGTTTGCGATTGCATTTAAGAACGATAATCCTTGATCAGTATTACCTTGAGCGACACCCAAAACGGCACAGTTTGTGGTAATAAGTGGGAGATAAATACCGAGGGATTTATATAGAGATGGCGAATATTTCTTAATAAATAAGCCAACCAATTGAACAAGTGAGGCAATGACTAAAATGTAGGCAACTGTATCTAAGTAGGCTACACCTGCAGGAACTAAGACGTAGTTATAAAGTGGCCAACAAATAATTGTTGCAAGCATTATAACAAAGACGACTGCAAGTCCCATGCCTAAGGAGGACTTAACTTTCTTAGAAACGCCTAAGAATGGGCAAATACCATAGAATCTAGATAACACGACGTTATCAATAAGCATGCTAGAGATAATTGCAAGGATGAATGAAACAAAGATATTCATTATTTGCCACCTCCTGCTTGTGCTTTTGCAGCTGCTTGAGCTTCTGATAGTTTCTTAGCTTTTTCTTGCTTTGCAAGGTTTGCCTTAAGTTCTGCTTTTCTGTTTCTAATAAAAGCAATAACTGCAAGGATCAAAGCAAAGACGATAAATGCTCCAGCTGGGTTTTGGAAAATAGAAATTTCATAACCCTTTGGAATAATTTGAACTGAGAATGCTGGAATAAATGTGAAGATTGCTCCAAATGAGAACGCTCCAGTTCCGATAAGTTCTCTAAATAATGCCATTAGCATAATTGCTAAGGTATACCCGACACCCATGCCTAAGGCATCAATAAATGAGTCGAAGACACCGTTCTTTGAAGCATATGCTTCAGCTCTACCTAAAACAATACAGTTAACAACAATAAGTGAAATAAATACACCTAATGTCGAATATAGTTCAGGTAAAAACGCATTTGTAAGCATTTTTACAATAGTAACGAACGTTGCAATAATAACGATATACGCCGGAGTTCTAATTTCTTCTGGAATGATTTTTCTTAATAAAGAAACAAGCATGCTAGAACAAATTAAAACAACAGTGAAAAGTAAACCCATGCCAAGAGCAGCTTCTAGTGTTTTAGTGGTTGCTAAAGCAGGACAAGTTCCAAGAATGGACACTAAAAGTGGGTTCTCAATAAAGATACCTTTTAAGAAATTCTTTCTTACACTTCCTTTTTCTCTTGCCATTTTATTTACTCCAAAGGGCATTTGCAGCCACTTTTGCTTCATTTACCATATCTCTAACAAGCTTTGCCCCATAAGTTGCACCACAGCTAACATCTTCAACGTCTCTTTGATTAGCATTCAAAGGTTCAACATAGTTATTTACTAAAGTCGAGGCATATGTCTGTTCGTTTTTCACTAAATAAAGAGACATATAACTTTGTGAACCGACGTCAAATCCAGCGATAAGAGAGATTTTTCCATACATATTTGAGCCTTCGCATCTAAATGCATAGCCATGCATTTCTAAATCACCTTTTTTGTAGTCGACTTTGTAGCAATAATTGACGTAACTATAGCCACTAACGCTTTCTTCGCTTGTAACTACACCAGATGCGAAGATTTCATTAATGCCTTTGTTAACAGCATCAATTTCGTTTTGTTTAATCTTGCTGGCAGTCAAAAGATTTGTTGCGGCAATAAGACCGGCAGCAACAGCAGCAATTGATCCAAGCACCACGCTCGTTAAGATGTATTTCTTTGCATTAGGCATGATATACACCTCCAAAACGAATGATAATAAACGTGAATATTGCAGGAATTATCACTAAAAGTGATATTACAATAATTTTCTTAACTGTAAACTTAGAACCGCTCCACTCATAGTGATCAAGGAACGGGGCTAACATATTAACGATTAAAATTGAGAAAGCAACGCCTTCTGGTAAGGCTGCAAATAAACGAATAAAGACTGTGAAGACAGCAGCAATAATTCCATACATCACCCTACTTGGCGAGTTAATTGGAGAGGTTACCGGATCAGTAAGCATAAATACTGCACCAAATAAAACACCACCGCTAAGTAAACTATAAAGTGTGAACATAAGTGGATTTACTGAAGCATCTAATGCATGGACTGAAAGACCGGCAATAAGCATTAAAACGCTAAATGTTCCTATATAGGAAACTGGAATTCTCCAGTCGATACTTCTTCTAATTAGAAGATAAATTAATCCAGCAATAATTGTGAGTTTATAAACTTCACCAAGAGTTCCTGGAATTTGACCAAACAAGAGATTTGTTAGTGGGTACTCGTTAATGTGAGACAAATAACCACCATTTGTGAGTCCTAATGGGGTTGCGCCAGCCGCTGCATCAGGAATTTGATAATACCAAGTTGATACTTCGCTGTACTTCAAATATTGGCTACCAAAGCAAAACTTTGCAAACACCATACCAACTAAGGCAGGGTTGAAAATATTGCTTCCTAAACCACCAAAAACAAGTTTACCAAAGACAATACCAACAATTGAGCCAATAATGACTGCATAGATTGTCGCAGTTGGAGGCATAATAAGGGTAAAGATAACTGCTGAAATAGCAGGCGTAATTATATTATTGATATCAACTTTGCCCTTATAAGCATGTTCAAACTTCTCTTTAAATGAATGCTTTTGCCCATCTTTTGGCATCATATTTCTTAGGCCAATATAAATGAGTTCTGAGCCAATCATTATAAATAATGAAATAAGTAAAGTTCTAACACTTTGAACTGGGAAAACGATAATTGCAAAGATTAAAGTTGGAGCAAGCGCGATTAAAACATCAACCATCATTCTAGTGACACTTGCTTTTCTTCGTAAATGAGGTGCGCTTTCCTTAACTATCATAATTTTGCAAAAATCTTTGCCCTTCTAACGTAATCAGTAACTTGTATTTTTGAAGTACAAGAATAAGCACATAGACCACACTCAATGCATTTTAGTGGGTTTAAAGCTTTAATTCTTTCTTTGTCGAGTGATTTTACAGCGTTCATGATTTGGACTGGTTCTAGGCCTACAGGACAGCTTAAAACGCAGCTTCCGCATCTAACGCATGGTTGCTCTTTATATTCAGCTTTATCAAACACAATAATTGATGTAACTGTTCTAGAAATGATTGCATCATCACTAGGAATTGAAGCTCCCATCATAGGACCTCCAAGGATAAATACTTTCTCTTTATCTGGGTTCTTATAGCCACCACATAAAGGAATAAGTTCTTTAATTGATGTTCCAACAAGGACTCTAAAATTATGCGGATGCATAATTCCATCACCAGTAATTGTAATGTTACGTTTAATAACTGGCATGTTATATTTGATTGCCTTATAAATTCCGACAACTGTTGAAACGTTAAAATTCAAAATGCCACGATTTGATGGAAGTTCACCTGGATTAAGCTGAATGCCTGTTGCTTCCTTAATCATTGCGACTTCCCAACCTTGTGGATAGTAGTTTTTCACGCAGCAAAGTTCAATTCCTGAATCTGGGAATTCTTTTAAAACGTTCTCGTAAGTTGCGGCGATATCTTTATATTTTGACTTAATGCAGATTAAAGCTTTCTTACAGTTAAATGCCTGCATCGCGTATTTTAAACCATTAATTATCCTATAAGGATACTCAAGCATAATTCTGTGGTCAGAAGTGATATAAGGTTCACATTCAATACCGTTTACAAGAATCATGTTAATTGGTTTATCAGTTTGGAATTTAATGTATGTTGGGAATGAAGAACCACCTAAACCGACTAAAGCACAGTTTTTTATGATTTCAGTCATGTCTTGCTTTGTAAGTTTTGCGATTTCTTCAGGTGTTCTTTCTTTACATGAAGGATCTAAAGTTCCCTTAAAATCATTCTCGATTTTTATAAAATCGGTGAGCTTGCCATTTCTGTGGTAATGCTTTTCTAAACCAACATAAGTGCCAGAGCAGGAAGTATAAATTGGTTGATCAAAAAATCCAGCGTGACGCATACCAATAACTTGGCAAGCATTAACGTGGTCACCTTCTTTAATATAAACTTCAGCGTTTGGACATCGAGCATTCGCGGTTGCTAAATAAATATATTTAGGTTCAACATATCTAATCGTTGGAAGAACTCCAGTTAGATTTTTCGTGTCCTTAATATATCTAGTTTTCGCGATCATACATAATAATTTTAAAACATTTTTAAAGACATTTCTATTAATAAAATTAATACTAGATGTTTATATAGATTTTGATGTGATTATTGAGTTTAAAAAAAGACCAAGTTAATTACTAACCTGGTCTAATTTTATCTTAAGATAACTTACTTCTTAACTGGATATCTTTCACGGTCTGAGACGTAGTGAGTATGAAGTAATTTTTCACTAAGTTCAGAAAGTGGTTTTCCTAAGAAATCAGCATAAATCTTCTTAATATCTGGGTTATTGTGAGATTGTCTAACCTTTTGATTAACGTCTTCTTGATAAAGAACTGAAGCACGTTTTTGACGATATGTATCTAAGATATCATCATCTTCATTTGGTAAAAACATTGGTTTAACGTATGGTTGACCACCGCCATTAATACATCCACCTGGACAACCCATGATTTCGATAAAGGCATATGGGGATTTGCCAGCTTTAACTTCATCAAGTAAAACCTTTGCATTTTTCATTCCTGAAGCAATTGCAACTCTTAGAGTTGTTCCATTAATATCAATGCTTGCTTCACGAACACCAGCAAGACCTCTAACTGATTCAAAATCAATCTTTTCGTGTTCTTTACCAGTGAGGCAGAAGTAAGCAGTTCTTAAAGCTGCTTCCATAACGCCACCGGTGACACCGAAGATGACACCTGCGCCAGAATATTGTCCAAGTAAATCTTGATCCCAATCTTCATCTTCTGGGAGTTTGTTCCAGTTGATACCACATCTCTTGATCATCTTAGCGACTTCACGAGTTGTTAAGACTGCATCAACGTCTCTAACACCATCAACTTCCATTTCTTTACGAGATTTCTCGTACTTCTTGGCAGTACATGGCATGATTGAGACAACAAAGATGTCTTTTGGATCTAAGTTATGTGCTTTTGCAAAGTAAGTTTTTGTAATAGCACCTTGCATTTGATGTGGGCTCTTACAGGTTGAGACATTAGGAATTACTTCTGGATAGAAATATTCCATGTAGTTCATCCAACCTGGTGAACATGATGTAATTTGTGGTAAGACACCGCCTTTAGAAATTCTTTCTAAGAGTTCGGTTCCTTCTTCCATAATGGTTAAGTCAGCACCGAAGTTAACATCGAATACACGGCTAAAGCCGAGTCTACGAAGTGCAGCAATCATCTTCTTGGTTCCGTTTGTGCCAATTTTTTCACCAAATTCTTCAGCGATAGTTGCACGAACTGCTGGAGCGACTTGGCAAACGACAAACTTGCCTTCTTTCATTGCTTTATCGACTAAGTCGATTTCGCTATGTTCAAGAAGTGCGCCTGTTGGACAAACAAGGACACATTGACCACATTGCATACATGGTGAGTTTGCAAATGATCTATTTTCAGCTGGAGCAACGATAGTTCTAAAACCACGTTTTTCAAAGCCTAAAATGCCAATACCTTGGGTGTTTTTACAAGCTTCAATACAACGTCCACAAAGGATACATTGGCCAGTGTTTCTAATGATACCTGGAGCAACTTCATCGATTGTAGCTTCTGTTTGAACACCAACGAATTTTTTGTCTCTTGCACCAACCATTTTTGAGACTTCGAGAAGTTCACAATGTCCGTTTTTCTCACATTGTAAACAGTTCTTCTCGTGGTTGGAAAGAAGTAATTCTACTGAATTTCTTCTTGCTTCCATTGCTTTTGTAGAAGAAATGATAATTTCCATGCCTTCGTTGACTGGGTAAGCACAGGATGCAACCAAGCCTCTTGCACCGACAACTTCAACTAAGCAAACTCTACAGCTTGCGAGAGAGCATTCGCCCTTTTTCCAAGAGCAAAGTGAAGGAATGTTATAGCCACATTTTCTACAAGCTTCAAGAACGGTTAAGTTATCTTCAACTTGATAGGATTTGCCTTCAATTTTGATATTTACTAAAGCCATTGTTCATTCCTCCTTATTTCTTAATAATTGCACCAATACGGCATCCAGCTAAACAGTTACCACATTTGATACATTTCTTTGTATCAATAACATGGACAAATTTGCCTGGGAATGGATTTCCATTCGGCATCTTTGCTTGTTCTGTACCTGGAGCGATTGCGCTAACAGGACAATTACGAGCACAAAGTCCACAGCCAATACATTTTTCAGGTCTAATGAAGTATTCCATCATAGACTTACAAACGTGTGCTGGACACTTGTGATCAATAACGTGTGCTTTATATTCTTCAGGGAATGCTTTCATAGTAGAAAGAATTGGGTTAGCAGCAGTTTGACCTAACGCACAAAGTGAGTTGGTCTTTGTGATATTAGCAAGCTCATTAAGTTCATCAAGATCACTTGGCTCACCCTTGCCATCACAAATCTTAGTTAAGATTTCAAGCATTCTCTTTGTACCGATACGACATGGAGAACATTTACCACAGCTTTCGTCACAAATAAATTCCATATAGAATTTAGCGACATCGACCATACAGTTATCTTCGTCCATAACGATAGCGCCACCAGAACCCATCATTGATCCTTTAGCGACAAGTGAGTCGAAGTCAATTTCAACATCTAAGTCTTTTTCTGTTAAACATCCGCCAGAAGGACCACCAGTTTGAATGGCTTTGAATTTCTTGCCACCTGGGATTCCTCCGCCGATATCAAAGATAAGTTCTCTTAATGTTGTTCCCATTGGAACTTCAACAAGTCCAACGTTATTAACTTTACCACCTAAAGCGAAGACCTTGGTTCCTTTGGAACCAGCGGTTCCGATAGCTGCGAATTTATCTGCGCCTTCTCTTAAGATCCAAGAAACGGATGCAAGAGTTTCGACGTTATTAATAATTGATGGTTTTTGCCATAATCCTTTAATTGCTGGAAATGGAGGTCTTGGACGAGGCATACCACGTTTACCTTCGATTGAGTTAAGAAGAGCTGTTTCTTCGCCACAGACGAAAGCGCCTGCGCCTAAACGAATATGACATCTAAATGAGAAGTTTGTGCCTAAGATGTTGTCACCAAGTAAGCCGACTTCTTCAAGTTTTGCAATAGCAATTCTTAATCTAGCAACTGCAATTGGGTATTCTGCACGGACATAGAAATAACCGTTTTTAGCACCGATTGCGTAACCGGCAATCATCATACCTTCGATAACACCAACTGGGTTACCTTCAAGGATGGAACGGTCCATGAATGCGCCTGGATCACCCTCGTCACCGTTACAAATGACATATTTGTCATCGTTAACTTGGTTAAGAGCGAATTGCCATTTTCTTCCTGTTGGGAAGCCTGCGCCACCACGTCCACGTAAACCAGATTTTAATACTTCATCAACAACTTCTTGTTGGCTCATATGTAAGGCTCTAGTTAAACCTTTGAAAGCTCCGAAGCCAAAGGCTTCTTCGATTTCTTCTGGGTTGATCATTGAACAACCATTTAAGGCAATACGGATTTGCTTCTTATAGAAGTTAATGTCGTCTTGTCTTTCTACTTTTTGGTGGGTTGATGGGTCTACATAAAGTAAATCTTCAATACATTTACCACCGATGACGTCTTCTTCAATAATTCTTTCAACATCTTCAACCTTAACAGCGCGATAAAGTCTATCTTCTGGGAAAACCTTAACAAATGGGCCTTGTGAACAGAAGCCGAAACAGCCAACTTTATTGACTGTAGCTTTATCTTCGAGATGTTTCTCTTTAATTAATTCTTCGAGTTTCTTTAGAATTTCATCGGAATGTGATGAAATACAACCTGTACCACCACAGATAACAAGGTGTTTCTTTCCATCCTTGCCGTTGAACTTAGTATCGAGGCATTTACCACAATGTTCAATCTTTTCAGCTAATTGCTTTTCTGATGTAATCTTTTCCATTGTTTTACCTCCTTATGCTAAAGCACGGTACTCGTCAATGACTGCTTGGACTTTGTCCACGCTCATCTTTGGATAAACCTTGCCATTGATTGAGATGGCTGGAGCAATACCACATGCGCCAATACATCTGAGTGCGTCGAGTGTGAATAATCCGTCAGAAGTTGTTTCGCCTGGTTTAATGCCTAAGATTTCACTGAACTTATCCATGACAAGTTGGGAACCTTTAACATAACATGCTGTACCAAGGCAAACACCAATAACGTATTTTCCTTTTGGTGTTAAACTGAAAAAAGAATAGAAAGTAACTACTCCATAAATTTCAGCAACTGGTATATTCATTAGGGAAGAAACTAATTCCTGGACTTCTAGCGGAATATAACCATATTCCGATTGAATTGCCTCAAGAATCATCATTAAAGGAGTTTCTTCGTCTTTGTAGCGTTCTACAATTTCAGTAATTTGTTTTACTGCGTGAGCTTGTAATTTCGCCATAAATTTCCTCCTAAAATTAAAAGACAAACATTATTATAATAATGCCTAATAATATTCTCAATAACGAATTATCTAATTCGAATGAAAACGGTTTCTTTTCGCAAATAAAAACCCACACTTTAGGTGCAGGTTCGTTCATTTTACTTTAAGAATTTGCTAAATAATTTCTTCTTTTTCTCGCTGTATGGGTGTTCTCTAAGCGACAAATTCATATGTGTTTTTCCAAATAAAACTGTGCTTGGATGAGTGAATTCTCTAAAGCCCCAAACTCCATGATAAGCGCCCATTCCAGAGTGTCCTGTTCCATTAAATGGAACACCTTTCACCATAATCTGAAGGCAGACTTCGTTAATACAACCGCCACCATACTGTTGAGAACTCATAACTTTCTCAGCCCACTTCATATCTTTTGTAAAAATATAAAGCGCGAGTCCGTGCTCTCTTCTAGCGATCACATCCATAAGCTCGTCAATCTTTTCATCGTCAAATTTAACAATTGGGAGCAAAGGTCCAAAGATCTCGTGGTTTACGATCGGCTCATCAATGCTCACTGGATAAATGATTGTTGGAGAATACTTATCTTTTTCTGGGTCGCCAACACCACCAAAAACGATTCTATCCTTATATTCGCTAGCTTCTTTTTCAATATTTTCGTAAGCCGAGTGAGTAATTAATTTTGGATATTCCTCATTTAAATGAGGATTTTCACCAACTTGTTTAATAATTGCCTTCTTTAATTCTTCAATAAATTCATCAGCAACTTCAGAGGCAACAGCGACTTGGTTAATATTGATACAAACTTGTCCAGAGTTACAAATTTTAAAGAAGGCAATTTTGCGTGCTGCATCCTTTAAATTTGCATCCTTTCTAACAATAGCCCAGTTACCAGTTTCGCCACCTAATTCCAGGGCAACAGGTGTAAGGTTTTTGCTTGCCATTTCCATGACGTGTTTAGCGACTCTAGGAGAGCCCGTGTAGAAGATTTTATCAACCCTTTCTTCAAGGCAAAAATCGGCAACATCATGTCCTCCATCAATGGCTGCAATATATTCTCTTGGGAAAGTTGTATCAAGAATACTCTTGATAACTTCCGTAGTTTTCTTTGATTTAGATGACATTTTAACTACTGCTGTATTGCCGCCACAAATAGCTGCAGCAAGTACTCCTAAGGAGAGTAAAACAGGGAAGTTAAAAGGCGAGATAATTAGGCTAACACCATAAGGCATTTTATAGACTTTTGTGGTACAAGATGGGAAAGCAGCAAGCCCTGAAAAATGGGTTTCTGGTCTGGCCCATTTATTTAATCCTTTAATATATTCATTAATTTCCATGATTGTGTCGCCAATGTCACAGAAAAAGGCTTCACATTCGCTTCTACCTAAATCTTCATGAAGAGCATCGACAAGTTCTTTTTGATGATCAATAATGGCTTGTCTAAGCTTTTTTAACTGCTCTTTTCGAAACTTTAAATTTAAAGTTTTTCCAGATAAGAAAAATTCTCTTTGATTAACGACAATCTCATGGATGTCTTGCTTTGTAAATGGCATAGCTTATACCTCGTTTTCATTATTCTATCATAATATATACACGTAAGTATGAAAAAAACCTGCAACAAGTGCAGGTCTTCATTAATGCTAATTTAACTTACTTAGAAGAATAAGTAGTAAACTAGCGCTGCTAGTAACAATAACATATTTATATAACCTCTAAAGTATTTAAACCTTTCTTAATCCGCGTCATTTTCGCGGAGTCAATATCATACGCTTATAAAAAATATAAAGCAAGTATTTAGTTATCTAATAAATTAGATAAAATTTATGATACTTTGTTGGTTACAATTTTATATATATAAAATTTTACAAAACCATCTTTTGAGCACTATAAACAGTTCGTTTACTCCACCTCAATTGTGCGTCTATCAATGTATCTATAGTGTTCAAATTGTTTGACTTCTTTGGAGCGTTTAACCATGCAGTCATAGACTTCATTTCTTAGCTTCTCAATTGCATCCTTTTTATCTAAAGATAAATCAGGATAGAAAGGACCATCAATATGAGTAACTAAACGGAAGCGTTTTTGTTTCTTACCAATTGGCACATAAGTGTTGGTTAAAACAACCACTGGCTTATTTGCGTTCACTGGATAACGGAAAGATCCACTTACAAATGGACGAATTTCAGTATAGTAAGGCCAAATATGAGCTTCTGGATAGATTGTAATGTGTTGACCTTTATCAGAAATCTTTTGAATGGCTTTTGTGAAATTCATCATTCCTTCTAAAGTTGAAGGCAAAGGTAAACCTCCGAGCATAGCGACCATTCCACGGACTCCTGGAATTGAGACTGCTTCTGGACCCACGATAACATTATTCTTCTTATAGAAGAAAATATTTGGTGTATATGCATCTGCTGCCAGTTGAGTGTGGTTCGCGTAGACGAATGCACCCGGTAATTTTGAGTGTTTAACAGTTAAGTGGTTTTTAAATCTTTGTTTTAAGACTGTCTTATTTGCAATCCAAACAAGAGGTTTTGCGATGACAAAATAGAGCAAAAATTCAAAGAATTTATAAATTGGATTATGATGAATGTATTTGTAATTTGATGGAATTCTTTTTGGAGTAATTCCAGTGAAAGCAAAGTCATCATTAAGCTCATCTGAGTAGTAACGTACGATTTTTGAAGTGTGATTAACCTCTTTAGCGTATGTCTTAAGCATATTGTGCATTCTTCTCATACATTCGTTTTGAGAGAATCTATCAGCGTAATTAAGATATTTTTCAGAATATGCTTTCTTTTCTTCTGGGTGTTCGATCCAATAATCAATCTTATTTGCTAAGTCTTCTGGAGAATTCCATTTAAATAAGTTCTTTTCATCTAATGCGAAAGCATTTGTAGCACTCTTTTTAGAGTCAGAAATAACTGGAACAAGTCCACATTTAATAGCCTCTAAACAAGAAATAGCCTCAATTTCGATTTCAGATGGATGGACGTATAAATCACATGAGTTAATGATTTCAACGAGTTTCTTTCTGGAGTAGAACTGCATTAAAACTGGGTTTAAACCATACTTTTTCTCAAGTTTATGAACTTTCTTCTCTCTAGGGCCTTGGCCTGCAAAGATAAGTTGAATTTGGTCTTTATATTTAGATAAAGAGACAGCCTTAAGTAAAATTGGGTGAGATTTTTCTTTAGAAATACGTCCAATAAATAAAATATTGAACTTATCTCTTAATTCAGGAACCCTCTCCACTTCTTTTTTAACGTATTGGTCATTTACCCCGTTAGAAATGACATAAGAGTTAGTTTTTATTTTAATAACACTTTCAAATTCTCTTCTAATGAAGTCGGTTGGATAATGAATCGCGTTAATTTTGGAATAGAAAGTCTTATAGAACTTTTTATAAAGATGATCGTTATAAGCTTTAACTCTCATCAAATTTAAAATATGTGCAGAAAAGTTTTCAGCCTGGCAATGGAATCCGGCGGTCATTGGAATGCCTCGTGCTTTTGCAAGTTCAGCAGTTTTTCTACCAAGGGCAAAAGGGAGCATAATATGACAGACATCAATGCCATCTAAAGCTTTCAAAATAATACTGGTTTTTGGTTTGGCGAGTTCGACATTATTTTTCTTAAGAAGTGGATTAAGAGGGCCTAAGGAACGAACAGGAACAACATAGTAACCTTCTTTGCCCATCTTAGATTCATCACAAGTTAAGACACGAACATTTTCGCCTTGTTGTTGAAGGTGACGAATAAGATTCATGGCAGCGATTGTCGTGCCATTGTTTTCTTCACCAAGAACATCACAAACAACTAAGATATTCATAGAAAACCTCCTTTCGGTTTTTCCGGTTGAAGAATATAAATAAATTACTTACAATTGTTAAGAGAATTCTACGAGCGAGTTTGTAGAATTTAATTCTACGGAACGGAGAATTGCTAAAAATATGCCAGAAATCACCGAAAATATTGCGAAAAACATAACTCTACTTCGCAAACAAAATAAATGGACGCAACAAGACCTTGCATTGAGATTAAACTACTCAGATAAGACTATTTCTAAGTGGGAAAGAGGCGAATCAACCCCAGATATTGAGATGCTTTGTAAGGTTGCAGAAGTCTTTAATGTGTCTATTGAATATTTGACTCAAGAACACACTGAAAAGGACATCGAGAAGAAACAAAATAACACGAATATTTTCATTCGAAACTTACTTATTTTAATTATGATGTGTGTGGCAGTTTATTTTGTCGCCACCATCATTTTTATCCTTCCAACTTTACGTGATCCAAATAACGCGAAAAAGTTCTGGATTGCTTATGTTTACGCTATTCCAGTATGTTCATTTATTTGTAATTATTACGCGAGAAGAACAAACAAATGGCTCATGAGAATGATCACAGTTTCAGTGTTTGTTTGGTCTATTATTACTTCTTCTTATTTATTAACGCTTATTATTGGTTATCCAAATTTCTGGTTATTATTCTTAGTAGGAATACCAATTCAAGCTTCTATTTGTCTATATTTCTTTTGGAAAAAGACATTTTAACAAAGTTAAAATTATCTCTTACCCTTATCGTATGGTGTGCCTAACGGCTTAGGCCCAACATTTTTCTTTGACGTAAAAATTAATACAATCAAACATACTTACGTATGGAAGTGCTAAATAAAAGTAGGATGAAATGCGATTAAAATTTTTTTCATGTTTTTTTCTATAACAATGGATTGTTAAGTAAAATAAAATTTCGCCAAATCAAAAATAATGATAAACTACACTTAATGTTAGACAATATTAAACGATTTGATATGATGGCTCCTCCAAAACGACAGAAGTTTCGTTTTCTAGGATGCCTTATTTCCTTTTTTAATTTATTAGCTCGTAGAGGAAAACTCACTAAAGTGAACATGGAAGGTATTAAACCACCTTATCTTTTACTTGCAAATCATAATGGCTTTATGGACATTTATTCAGTCCTTTTAGCAGCTTTCCCACATCGCTGTAACTATGTTATCGCAATCGATGGTTTTATCGGTAGAGAAAAGTTTATTAGAAATGTCGGAGGCATTTGTAAAAGAAAATTTACCAACGACTTAAACCTAATAAGAAATTTAAATGCAGTAAAGAAAAATGGCGATATTATCACTATTTTTGCAGAAGCAAGATATTCGCTTTGTGGCACAACTGCAATTATTCCAGAAAGTGTTGCGAAATTAGCAAAATTCCTGAAAATTCCGGTAGTTTTTCTAAAAATGCACGGTCACCACATTAATGCTCCGTTCTGGAATCTTCATAACCGCAAGATTAAAGGTATTGAAGCTGAAATGAGGTGCTTAATGAATGCCGAAGAAACTCAAACTCTTCCATTGGAAGAAGTTAATCGTAGAATTCAAGAAGCATACGTTTATGATGACTACAAATGGCAAAAAGAAAAAGGTGTAGAGGTTAAATATAAAGGTAGAGCAGAAGGCTTACATAAAGTCCTTTATCAATGCCCACACTGCCACACCGAATACGAAATGGATTCAAAAGATAATATTCTTTTCTGCAAACACTGTGGCAAAAAATGGGAATACTCAACTCTTGGTGAATTAAAAGCTCTTGAAGGTGAAACTGAATTCTCACACATTCCTGATTGGTACGAATGGGAAAGAGAAAACGTTAGAAAAGAAGTTGAAGCAGGGAAGTACTATTTTGAAAGTGAAGTCCACGTTGATGCCTTACCTAACGCAGATAAATTCATTCCTCTTGGCAAAGCCAAGCTTGTTCATGACATGAATGGTTTCCACCTTGAAGGTTACTATAAAGAAAATGATGAACATTACTCTTTAGACATTCCAAGTTCCACCACTTATTCAGTTCACATTGAATACGAATATTTAGGCAAATTTGGGGATTGTGTTGATCTTAATACACTTAACGACACACTTTATGTCTATCCTGAATGCGAGAAATTTGCGGTCACTAAAATCTCTCTAGCGACTGAAGAAATCTATAAATTCTTAACTAATAAATAGAATATTTAACTTACTTTTATAGCTGGTGTGAATTATTCACATCAGCTTTTATTTTGGCATAAAAAAATCTCCAGCATATTGTAGCTAGAGACTAATTTTTAAGATGGTGGTCCAGGCCGGGGATGATCCGGCGACACGTGGATTTTCAGTCCACTGCTCTACCAGCTGAGCTACCGGACCACTTCATTTTTGCGACTTACTGGCGGATCATAGGGGAGTCGAACCCCTCTCGCCTCCGTGACAGGGAGGCATCATAAACCGATAGACCAATGATCCGTAGTCGCGAATACTATTATCTTAAAATTAAATATAAAAATCAAGAATAATCTTATTCGGGTTATTTTTGTTTAATATTAATTTAAATTAATAGTTTTTAGCTCTTAATTCAAAGTAGGCTCTTTCGTGAGCGCAAACTGGGCAAATTTGAGGAGCTTCTTTACCAACGTGGATGTGACCACAGTTTCTACATTTCCAGACAACGACATCTGGTGCGATAAAGACTTTACCACCTTCAACTTTGCTAAGAAGTTCAAGATATCTTTCTTCGTGTTCTTTTTCGATTTTGCCAACCATTTCAAATTTAGCAGCAATTTCATCAAAGCCTTCTTTACGAGCGACTTCAGCGAATTCTTTGTACATGCTTGTCCATTCTTCGTGTTCGCCCATAGCAGCAGCCTTTAAGTTTTCGGCTGTTGATTTAACTGAACCGCCTTCAAGATATTTAAACCACATCTTGGCGTGTTCTTTTTCATTATCGGCAGTTTCGCTGAAAATAGCAGCGATTTGTTCATAACCTTCTTTTTTAGCCTTGCTTGCAAAATAAGTATACTTATTTCTAGCTTGTGATTCGCCTGCAAAAGCAAATGCTAAGTTTTTTTCGGTTTGACTTCCTTTTAAATTCATAGTTTTTCTCCTAGTGATAGATATAGAATACAAAATAATTTTGTAAGTTTCAAAGAAAATGCTTAAGAAAAAAACCACACGCTTATTCAAGGTGTGGCTTTCCAAATGTAACTTCTGCTAAGGCAAGTTGCCCTGAGTTATAAACCTCTATACGTTTATTGTGGCCTGAAACAAAGAATAAATCCATTGCCTGCCAGACTAACATCCACGTGATAATAAGGGTTAATTCGTTAAATGGTTCAACTGACTTAATGCCTGATAATTTATAAGCGAGCAAGAAGTGAATGCCTAAAATTAGTAAGCCTGAAAAAAGTAAAATTAAGGCGAAAATAATCGATTTTCTGTGCTCCATTCTTTTATCTTCGTACTCTAATGTATAGTGACGTTTAACGTAACGACGAATTCTTTCTTTCATCGCATCGTCATATTTTCCGCCATCATCAAAGTTAATAACAACCGGAACTTCTGCTCTTAAAAAGAAGACCTGAGAGTCAATATAATCAAAGATTTCTGGATCCATACGACGGTTATAAGAGAAGACTGAGAAAGGTGATTCAATCTTAGTTAAATCAACATTAACGTAAGCTTTTCCATCTTCCCCCATTAAGGCATCTTCAAAAAGCAAAGAAGCACGATATTTCTTCTCAAATAATGGTTTTAAACGCTTAATAAATTCTCTATTTTGTTCAGCGTGTTCTTTTCTAAGTTCGCGTCTTTCTTTTCTCGTCATACGTTAAAATTATAGCAAATTCCCGGGGATTTCGCAAATTTTCAAAGAAAAAGCACCTTATTTTGGTGCTATTCCTTAACAATGAAGTCGACTGGTTTTTGCCCCGGCATCCACGTGACTACCAGTAGAATCACGCCTGCCAGACTCGAGCATATCGCGGCCATTATCGGCCCTACCCCGTTCCTAACTAAAAGCGTATCTCCAAAGTTATTCGCATTAAGGAATAACTCTTTTGTTAGTAAGACTAAAACTGCGGATAAGAAGTATAAAATCGCTAAAATTGTGTTAATTGCAGCGATTCTTTCTCTTAAAGACGGCTTAAATGACTCAATAATTAAGAAAATTGATAAAACAAATGGAACTGTATAGCCAATAATTGGGTAAAAAGTGCCATTATAGACTTTTACACCTTGGCTAACCTCTCCAATATAAGCTTTTACTTTATAGGCAACCCAAGCATCTGTAATCTCATTATAGCTTTGTAAAGGTGATGAAAACATACCAATGAAGGCAATGATACCAAACAAGGCTGCTATGTAAATTAAGATATTACTTGCGTATCTTTTCATCGAAGTTATTATAATTGAAACTAATAAATCATAAAAGTTTTTTATTATATAAACTTTACTAATTTTTCAAAATCTCCGGGATTTCCTGCATATTTTTGAAATTAGAGTTTCATTGATACAAATAAAGGTTTAATAACCTTTGAAAAAGTAGTATAATTTAATGCACGAAAATAAAGGAGGCATAATTATGACAACTATTGATCAAAAGATTGTAGAAATTATTGGAAATGCCTTAAATAAAGATGGATGGCCATGGGGAAATTTACTCCTCTCCGCTATCGCAATTTTACTTACAGTTTTCTTAACTGGACTTGTTGGTTTTGAAAGAGAAAAACGTGGCAGAAGTGCTGGTTTAAGAACTCACTTACTCGTTGGCGTTGGCTCATGTGTAATCATGATTATTTCCATTTATGGATTTCCATCAATAGAATCACTTGGAATGACACGTGACGTTGCTCGTTTAGCCGCAGGCGTACTCACTGGTGTTGGTTTCTTAGGCGCAGGTGCAATTATTCATGACCACGGTTCAATTAAAGGTCTTACCACCGCCGGAACTATTTGGTTAGTCATGGCAATCGGTTTAGCATGTGGATCTTATAACTTCCTTCTTGCTTTCTTAGTAACATTCGTTGTTATGATTGTTCTCACCGCTTTCCGTAAAATTGAAAGCCGCGTTACCAAAAATAGTCCAATCTTCTTACTAACAACCAAAAAAGATGTTCCAGCTATGTCAATCATCTTAGAATACGCAAAAGACAATAAACTTATTATCAGTGATGTTACAACAGAGCTTGTTGATGAAAAAATGGTTCAATTAATCTTCAAAGTTACATCAAGCGCAAATGCAGAAATTGATGTCTCAAAGGTTGAAGAAGATATTAAAAAACTGACACAAGCTGTGACAGTTCAAAGTCTAAATAGACATTAAGAATTAATGAAACTGAATTAGAGAAATATCGTGTTGGTATTTCTCTTTTTCTTTGTCTGAAATCTTTAAGCAGTAAGCAATACGATAATTGTCGTATTTAACTTCAATAAACTGGTAGTCTATTTTGCCTTTAATAATTATATTATTACCGTCATTATCTAATTCAAAAGAATTGAGCGACGTTGATAAGCCAGTTCCAACACATTTTAAATAACTTTCCTTTAACGTCCAAAGTCTGTAGAACATCTCATCTTTATTTGGTGATATTTCAATGTATTTGCGTTCTTTCTCACCAAAGAAACGCTCCGCCACTCTTTCTTTGTATTCCTTAATTTCTTCAATGTCACAACCAATTTGAACGTCTGAGATCACACAGAAAGCATATTTACCAGAGTGGGCTGTATTAAAGAAATATTTCGAGTTTTTAAAAGCAGGTTTTCCGTACTCGTTGAAGATTATATCTTCATTTAAGTAATCGATGCCAAAATCTTCACAGGCTTTTTTAATTAAAATTTCAACACCTAAGGAAAGATATTTGTTTTTTTGTAAAGACAACTTCTCAATCTTTTCTTGTCTATACTTTTTAACGCCTAAAATAAGCTTAGAAAAAGACTCTTCATTTAAACTAGAAATATCAAATAAGTAACTTTTTATATTCATTACTTTAAAGTATAACTTTAATTCTTTCTTCTATCTCGACCAGATTGCTTGTAGAATTCTTCTTTTTCGGCGTACATGTATTCTTCCGCTTTCTTCATAGCCTGGTCATAAGTTAGATTGTCAGATTTTTCGTAATATAAATAACCAATTGCAGCAGAATACTTAGTTTCACTAAGTTTTTTCTTCATTGTGTGGGCAGTATTTTCGAGATCTTCTTTAGAACCTTGGAACATGAGCACTAAAAATTCATCACCACTAAGTCTATAGGTACACATTGTGGCTTTATTTATTGACTCTTCAAAAATATCAGCAATGGTTTTTAAAGCAATATCGCCTGCTTCATGACCAAAATTATCATTAAGATATTTAAGCTCATTCATATCAATTTGAATGACGCCATTAATAATGCTTTCATATCTAGAAAGATCTTCGTAGTAAGTTCTACGGTCATAAAGATTTGTAAGTGGATCTCTACTAGCGTTCACTGAAATGATAAATAAAAAATTTATCATTAAACAAATTTCGCAAACGATGTTAAGTAAATCATATCTATTCGCGAGCATCTCAGTCATAACTGTTACAACGATAAAAATGACGCATAAAACAATGACTAAACCATCTCTACGATATTTGCCATGGAATCTTAAAGTAGAAACATAAACTAAAGCGAAAATGTAAAGGAAACAAATAAAGTGGGAAGAGAAATTTAAGAAAGATCCTCTCACAAATTCAGCTGTACCGTTTTCTAATAATTTGTAATAGAAAACAACGCTAGAAATGCCAGGAACTCCAATAAATAATGGGAGTAAATAAATAACAAAATTAATGGCTAGAGGAATGGACATTAATGCGGTAAAGGTCTTTGACCTTTTTTGATCCATATTTGCGAGATAAATGAACAAATATAATAGAACTGGCCTAAGAATATAACCACACGAAGAAACAATTGTCGCGAAAACAACGTTTCCGACTTGTGCTGTGTATTTTTCTAATGCAACAATACCTGATAAAAGAAGAACAATTGCAGTAAAAACAAGGAAGAAAATGCTTTCTTTTCTACGAAGTTTGAAATTTCTAATCGCAAGAAAAATCATAACTGCGCTAATGCAGAATAGAGGTACATTACTTGCTAAATAGTTCCAAAATTCCATAACGATTCCTTTTTTTATTAAATTTTGCTTATCTTCACCACATCTAAGCCTTTGGATTATCCACGTGACCCACAAAGATTGGGGTGTTATTTTTGTCTCTAATTATATAAATAAATGGCTGATTTAGATTAACATCTAAACTGTCAAAGAAACCTGGTGCTGCTTCACCTTTACTCATTGATGCCATTGAAATACTCTTGATGATTGTGCCATCTTCATTAAACTCAACTTCGTTCTTTTGTTTGATTTTATCAAGATATATTGTGTCATCAGGCGTTAAATTAGGATCATCAAAGGCATTTTTGAACGAATCAATTGCTTCATTAAAAATATCCGCAAATCCTAATTCGACTAAAGTTTCTTTTAGACTCATTTCAGATTTTAAATTAAACTTTGGAGTTTTCATGTTAATCGTGAAATATTCTTGACCATATTCAGTCTCATTAACGACTAAATTATCGTTATTTTCTTCAAAAATATTCACGTCTTTTGTGAGCTCAAAAATGTTATCGTTTAAACTCTTTGGAACCATGTAAGTTGCTGATGCATTTTGATTATAATAATAGTCTTTTACTGCAATGTAAGTTCCATAGTCATAATAACTATCACTCATATATGAGTGTCTCATGTAATCTACCTTGACAGAACCACCATCGTTTAGGTAGAAATCATCATTAATATTGTCACTTTCTAAATACTTATTTGCCCAAGCATTTTTGAAGTACAAAGTTGAGAATAAATAGAGCTGGGTGTCCTTAGTTAATTCAAGAAACTTCTTATCAATAAAGTTATCTTCATTGACCGCACTATTCGCCCATTGAACTATCTTTTCTGATTCACTTAAAAAGTTTAATTGATAAGATTCGCAGTAAAGACGAGTCAAATAATCAACATAAGCTTGATTGTACTGATATTCATTATTGAAGAAAGCACCATTTCTAACTTGAATCGTGGAATCTTCACATGCAAAGGAGTTTGCAGCAAGAATTTTGCTAAAAAGCATAATTCTTTCGTTTTCAGTTAAACCAAGTAATTCGTCAAATCTTTGCGTTAAATCTTCTCGACATGAAGCCTTATACATTTCGTTAATTAACGAATAAAGACCAAGATTACAGTAAGAAAGATTAGGTTCGCTGCGAGTTTTAACTACTGCACGATAAGTTAAATTTGAAAAATTCGAATATGATTCGCTTTCAGCAGGTGTTATTTCGCTTGTTTTAGGAGCATTTCCACTAGGATAAGTAACTTCATTAAGTTTTCTAAAAGTGTTAGCTTCTGCTACACGAATTTCATTCATCGTGTAACTCCTTTTATAAACTTTGACGCTTTCTTTCTCTTCAAAAAGACCACAAGAACATAAAGGAATTGCAGTAAAACCTAATAAAAGCAATGAAATTAGACTACTATTTTTGTTTTGTTTCATAGTACCTTCATTTTATCATGCGTACGTTATGTTTATAAGTAAAAAATTGGGAAAATCCCAACTTTTCCATATAATGCGGTAAGAATCAGCTATTCTTTACCTTCTTCATACATTGCGTAATGAATCTTACGGCTAACTTTTGTTTTATATAAAGCGATATCAGCTTTTTTAAATAATTCTGTATAATTTTCTCTTTGCCTTGGTAAAATGCGCAATACTAAAAAATAAAATCAATTATTTAATTGTTATATAATAACAATTTTGCTATAATAAAGATGTAAATATAATTAGACCACGGGCGGGCTGAGTATCCAGCGCAGGAAGATAATACTGAGGCCACTGATTATATGAACCGATATACTACGTGTTAGGGTATATTGATGAGGAAAGTATTGCCCAGTCGTGATACGGAAATATAAAGAAGGGGTCGCACAGAGTAGACGCTTTATATGGAAGTAGTTCATCGCGCTCCTCACAATTAATCAATTAATTGAGCATGTGGCCGTCACAAGGATGACGTAACACCAATAGTTATGGACTAGGGATAGCCGGTAACTATGAAGGTGTTTTCATCATAGTGGCGGCTTTTATTTACCTCCTATCTTGAAAGCACCAAGTTTGTTCTAAGAAGGAGGATTTTTAAATGAACAACTTAAAATTGGTGAAATTCACCGACAAAGATTTTGAATTGGATGTGCGTGCCGATTCAGAAAAAGAAACCGTATGGTTAACGCAAGAAGAAATAGCGCTCTTATTTAACACTGCCAGAAGCACTATTACTTATCATATTAATAGAATCTTTTCTTCAGAAGAGTTGGATAAAAACACTTCTGTCGAAAAATTCGACGGAAGGGTAAATTATCGACCAGCTAAATTATATAATTTAGATGTCATTTTAGCGGTTGGTTATAGAGTCCAATCCGATAGAGGAATTCTATTTAGAAGATGGGCAAACAAGGTCTTAAAAGACTTTTTGATCCAAGGCTATGCCATTAACGAAAAACGTCTAGCGGCACTAAATAAGACAATAGACATTCAAAATAGAATGCTTTCTTATGCCTTAGACATCGATAAGGAAGAACTTTTTAAAGTCATTAATGGCTACACGAAAGCTCTAAATTTATTAGATGACTATGACCATCAAACGCTTGAAAAACCTAAAGGCACCACTAGCGATTACCTCTTAACTTACAAGGAAGCTAGAGAAATCATTAATTCAATGAAATTTAATGAAAAATCAGAAATCTTTGGGGTCGAGAAAGAAGAAGGGAAACTAAACGGAATAATCTCTCAAGTTTACCAAAACGTTTTTGGGAAAGAGCTTTACCCAACTGTAGAAGAAAAGGCTGCATATTTACTTTACTTTTTAGTCAAAGATCATCCGTTTGTAGATGGATGTAAAAGAATAGCCGCTACACTATTTATTAACTTCTTATATCGAAACAATATTCTTTTTAAGAATAATAGGCAAATTATTTCAAATGAAGCGCTTGTTGCTTTAACTATTTTAACAGCAGAAAGTAATCCAGATGAAATGGAAATAATAACTAGACTCATCACAAATCTTTTAGTTTAAAAAGGAGGAGAAACAATGGAACAAATTATTGGATACGAAATAGAAAGAAAAAGAATTGAAGCAATCGCTGATGTATTTAAAAATTACGAAAAATATAAAGCACGTGGCATTGCTATACCAAAAGGGGTCCTATTAACTGGACCCTCCGGTGTAGGGAAAACAATGTTTGCAAAGCATCTTGCACGCTGTGCTGGTGCCAATTTGTTTACATTTTCTCCTATTGATGAAAATTACACTCATAGCGAAAATGCAACAAAACTAAAACAACTTTTTGAAAAAGCAAAGAAACAAACACCATCAATAATTTTTGTTGATGAACTAGATAGCTATTTCCCTAGTAACACATTTAGGAGTGACAAAAATAGTGACTTTCTTGCCACCATCTTAATGGCACTAGATGGTGATGGCTATGAAGGCATTATGTTTGTTGGGGCTTGCATTGATATTTATGACATTCCTCATCAAGTCACAAGGTCTGGTCGAATTGATGAAAGCATCATTTTAGATATTCCCAATCTTAAAACTAGAGCAGATATGATTGCTTATTATTTATCAAAAATCGATATAAAAACTGATTTTGATAACATTAAGCTCGCAAATAAAATTCCTGATTTTGTTGGGGCTGATATTAAAAACTTGCTAAATATGGCTTCAAGATTAGCTATTTCGAGTGAAAAAGATACTATCACATTAAGTGATTGTACAGACTGTATCTATTCAATTAGACACAAAGATATCAAACGAGAAAACCCAACTAACGAGATTCTTCAAGTCGCAGTTCATGAAGTAGGTCATTTAATTGTTGGAAAAATTCTAACCAAAAAATCATATGATGTAACAATTGACAATTACGACTACATAAAAGGAATGGTTGTTGAGTTAGACGAAGAAAATGATGATGACTTCGAGGAAGAGAATAACGATTCACCCAAACCACTATTTGTTACTGATAAAAATTATTTTTTAGACCAAATCACCATAGTTCTTGCAGGAAAAGCGGCAGAGAAATTAATACTTAAGAGCGAAACAAATAGCTGCACGCACGATATCGAAAAAGCAACACATATAATTAGAAGAATGTGCAAATCAGGATTACTTGGGTTTAAATACGTAGATCCATACAATATTTCTTATTATGATGAATGGAGCAACAACCGAAGGAAAATGTTTGAAAGGAAAACATACAGAATTCTCTCATCGTGTTTCAGTAAATCCTTAAGAATTTTAAGAAAAAATAAGACAATGCTGAGTGACTTTACTGAATTTTTAATGGAAAAAACAGTACTTTCTGCGGACGAAAGCAATGTTTTATTTGAAAAATATAACTATTAAATGTATATAAAAAAGATATACTATGTATATCTTTTTTGTAGTTCCTGATTTAGTCTGCTTCTTTTAATTTTTCTTGATTTGAGAGGCCGATGTGTTAATCACAAACTTACGAGGTGCAAAGCGAGTTAAAAACATCATAAGTTTATTCTTAAATCCAATAACGAGAAAGGATTTATTTTTCATACAAGCCTTATATGAGATCTCTGCTACTTTTGTGGCAGAAATAGGCTTAATCTTTGAAAATGTATATTCATTTCCGGCTTTAGAAACAAAACCAGATTCAAATGGACCAGGACAGATAGTCGTCAATTTAACTCCGGTTCCTTTAAGTTCTCTTTCAATTCCTTGTGAAAGATTACTTAAGAATGCTTTTGATGCGTGATAGGTGACCATGTAAGGTCCCGGAACAAATGCAGCGATTGAGGAAATATTTAAAATATGTCCTTCTTTAGCGTTTATCATATCTTTTAGATATGCGTGCATTAAATACATTGGAGCGTTACAATTAAGTTCCACCATTTTAAGCTGTTTAGAAATGTCCATATCAACAAAGTCTGTGCGGTCTCCAAATCCTGCACAGTTAACTAGATTAGATATAAACATTTCTTTTTTATCGCTATAATCTTTTACTTTGCTAAAGTTATCAGGATTAGATAAATCTAGTGCTAATGTTTCAACTTTGATTTTGTATTCTTCTATTAACTCTTTCTTAGCTTTATCTAAATTGTCTGGATTAGATGAGACAAGAAAAAGATTGTTTTTGATTTTTGCAAATAACTTAGCGAGTTCAAATCCAAGACCACTTGCGCCACCTGTAATAAGAGTAAATTTTTCCATATTTTAACTTTTCCGTTTTAAATGTTATCACATTGATATGTTGTATAACATAAAAATAATAATTTAGTATTATCATCAGTTGTTTATATTTGGTGCGAAACTAACAAAAAATCCCCGTAAAACCGAGGATTTTTCTGGTTCTGTAAATTCTAAGGGTGTTTGATTGGGGTCACGACCCCCTTTGATTTTATAGATCCAAAAATTGTTTAAACAAAGATGATATATTTCAAGATATAAAAAGGAGACAACTCGTAAAAATTGTCTCACTTTTTATAGTTATGATATTTGTCTAATTGGATTTAGTTAATCTTTTTAACTTCGCCACCTAATAGAACAATCATTTTGACAGCCTTTAAGGAATAATCATCTAAATCAACGATGAGCTTTTTATTTAAAGATCCTCTCGCTAATAATTTGACATAAGCTACATTAGAAGAAATTAATCCTTTTTCAATTAAACTTTCTAATGTTACTTCTTCACCGTCTAAATAATTATCTGAAAGGGTGTCGATGTTAATAACTCCCTTTTTGCCCTCTTTATGATTTTCTACTTTATGAATCATGATGTATTCTTCCGCTTTTTCATCAGACATCAATTCATCAGCTTTTTCTACCGTGACAACATTTATTGGTTCTTCTTTAGGCTCAACTTTGGTTTTTACTTCTTCAATTAAACCTTTTTCATCTTTAACAGTTGCCACTTCTTCTTCATCTTCATTGTTATTAAGTTGAAGAGGAGAAACTAAATTATCAGGTTTTTCATTACTAACTACTTGATTAGCGCTGAAGTTTTCTTTATTAACACCATTATTAACTGCTGTGTTTTTTGTAGCAGCCGCTTTTTTCATTTGTTTTTTCTTTAAGAAAACCACTAATACGGCAATCCATACCATAACCGCTAAGGCAGCAATAATATATGCAACAATAAATTGTGCATCAGCGTAATGGCTTGCATAAGCAATTAAAGTTGATAAGCCAAAGCCAAATGAATTAACTTTAACTCCCTTACCTTTTTTAAGTCCTTTTAATAAGAAGAATAAGACGACTGCTCCACCTATTAAAGCAAGAGAGGAGACAACTAATAAGGTAGTAGAGACAGCGTTAACAGCATTACGCTTACTTTGATAGACTTGTTGAATGTTTCTAAGTCTACTAACTGCTTCTTTATCAACCATGGCTTTTTGTTCTTCAGTTAAGGCTTCATAAGATGTGACAGCATCATTAATCTTTTCTTCACTAGCGGTATCATAATCGACATCGCCAATGTTATAAATCTTATCTAAAACGTTATAAACCTTTTCAGAATTTTCAATGGCTTTTAAGGTTTCTATTGGGAACATTCCTTTTTGTTCATTAGTTAAAGCTTTATAAGCTTCTCTAGCGGCTTCGATGGCATTTTTACTATTAGCGTCATATTTAACAACATCGCCAATTCCATTGATTACATCGATGGCTTCTTGAACAGCAACGCTATTTAATAGAGTGTCGACATAATTTTCATCGAGTAATTCTTTTTGTTTATCAGTTAAAGCATCGTAAGCAGCTTTAGCTTGTTCAATTGCTTCTTTAGTTGCTTTTGAATTATTAATTTCACCAATGTCATTAATTTTGCTTATCGTGTCAAAAGCTTTTTCAGAATTTACTAATAATGCTAAAGTTTCGGCTGGGAACATTTCTTTCTGTTCAGGAGTTAAAGCTTCATAAGCTTCTCTAGCCTCTTCGATGGCTTCTTTATCTGCAAATGTGATTCCGTCAGAAGATGGAAGCGTGACGATTGCCTCGCTTAATGTAATCACCGCAAGAATGGATTCTGCTTCCTCAAGTTTGTTGAGTTTGTCTTGAGGGAACTGGGTTTTTTGCTCTTCGGTAAGAGCTTCATACGCCTTGCGTGCCACTTCGATAGCCTCTTTGTCGGCGGATGTAATTCCGTCAGAGGATGGAAGCACGTCGATTGCCTCACTTACCATAATCACCGCAAGAGTATTTTCCGCTTCCTTGAGCTTATTGAGTTTGTCTTGAGGGAACTGTAATTTTTGCTCCTCGGTAAGAGCCTCGTACGCATTGCGTGCCGCCTTGATAGCGTCTTTGTCGGCTGATGTTATTCCATCAGAAGATGGAAGCACGTCGATTGCCTCGCTTACCGTAATCACCGCAAGAGCATTTTCCGCTTCCTTGAGCTTGTTGAGTTTGTCTTGAGGAAACTGAGATTTTTGCTCCTCGGTAAGAGCCTCGTATGCTTTGCGTGCCGCCTCGATAGCTTCTTTGTCTGCGGTCGTAATATCTTCGGAATTTACGGGAATCTTAGCGAATTCTTCGTTGAATGTTACATAAGCAAGCGCGGTTTCCGCTTCCTCGAGTTTGTTGAGTTTGTCTTGCGGAAACTGCGATTTTTGCTCTTCATTAAGAGCCTCGTATGCCTCGCGTGCCGCTTCAATAGCTTCTTTGTCAGAATTGGTTATCTCATCAGCGGACGCGGGAACTTTTTCGAATTCCTCGTCGAAAATCGCAATAGCGAGAGTCAATTCTGCGGCTTCAAGATTGTCGATAATCTCCTTGGAAACCTTTTTCTTTGCCTCATCGGAAAGATCTTCGTAAGCCTTGCGTGCCGCTTTGATAGCGTCTTTATCGGCCGATGTGATTTCGTTGATTAGAGGAAGATTATTGATTGTTTCAATTACTTGATTTGATGTTTCGATATCGTTGATTTCCTTCTCGGCAGCTTCGAGCTTGGCGAGAGTTTCAGGATCGACCTTTGCTTTTTGCTCGTTTGTAAGAGCGTCGTACGCTTTACGCGCCGCCTCTACCGCCTCCTTATTATCAATCGTGATATCATTTGGTAAACCGTCGATAACGCCTGTCGCCTCGTCGGCTTTCGCTCCGTCTTCGAGATTCTTATATTCCTCTTCGGCATCCGTGAGGACTTTAAGCGTAGCCGCGTCAACCTTTGCCTTTTCCTTGTTGGAGAGGTAATTGTACGTTTCTCGAGCCTCTTCAAGTTTTTTCTTGTACTCTTCGCTATATTCAACCGTACCAAGTTCTTCGATAAGTTTGACAAACTCCTCGGCCTTTACCGAAGAATAAACGAAGTCATGATCGGATATGCCTTCTTCGAAGACTTCTCCATCGATAGTAACACAGACGGCGTTTCCAAATTTGCCCGAACCTATGCTGTTAGGAGCGCCACTGCCGCTGACAGCCGTAACCTTTTTTGCTTTGTCGGTGATCGTGATATCTCCGGATTGGCTTCTTTCGCCTCCGCCGATACCAGCACCGCCGTCTCCGCCGGTCGCATTGACGACACCACCTTTGATGGTAATCGTACCGCAGTTGCCCAAGTTGTAGCCGCCGCCGATACCTGCGGAATTGACGCCGCCGATTGCGTTAATCGTGCCACCTTCGATGACAATATTTCCACACGGAATATCATATCCCGCGCCGATGCCTGTGGCATAACCATTGCTGCTGACGTCAAGAGTGCCCTTTCCACTGATGGTAAGGGTTTTATTTTGAGGAACGTAAATACCCGGATACTTGTCTTCAAAGCCTGTTACGGTGTTTTTACCTTCGAGAATGAGTGTTGCGTCGCCCTCAAGAGTGATTCCCGCAAAGTCATAATCATGGTTGTTTTCGCCCTTGATTATCACGTCTTTGAGAGTGACGGTTGCGCCATCCGCGATTGTAACTTTGACGTTTTCTTGAAGTTCGCCTGTGATTGTTTGACCATCATAAATGGTGATGTAATCCGTGACTTTGGAGAGGTCGACAACCTCGATAAACTCCCATTTTGCATAGAAGACTTTGTTACCTGTATCCGCGACGGTGATCTTTGTCACCGCTTCGCCTTCTAACTCTTCGTTGTCATACCAGCCCATAAAGGTATATCCGTTTCGAATTGGAACAGCCAATTCAAGACCACGGGCTTCAAGATATTTAGTCGGATAGTCTCCAGGCATTATGCCACCGTTCACGTTATATGTAACAGTATGCACGTGATGGGCGAAAATGTGAATTTGTTTGAATACGAGAGATTTTTCGCTATATTCATCACTTATAGTGACTGTAATAGAGCCTTTAAATGCATCGAAGTCAAATGGGTATGGTGCGAAAATAATAGGCCCTGAAAAAATGTTGATGCCGTCATGGCTATATCCACCGTGATTTATATCACCCCAAGATGAAGTTATAAACTGTTCACTGTATTCATATTCTGAAGTTATATATTCCGGTTGCGGATTATATTCATATCCATCTGCAACTACAAGATATATTCCATCATCCGGGAACAAACCTTTTTCAAACGTAATCGTGATTGAGTGTGTTTTATCAAGCACAAATCCGTTTTCATTTGCAGTCGCCGTGACTGTGACAACCTCGCCTTTGTGCTCGGTTTCGCCTGCAGTCGGGAAGACGTCTTCAATCGTAGGCATAACAGGACGAAGTCCCCACGCAGCCCAAACTTCTACGTCGTTTGTTTCATCGGGTTGAATGATTTCTATATAGGACTCTTCGTCAAGCGTATCGGATGTAAACCAACCATAAAACATAAACCCCGTCTTGACAGGAAAGATACTGCTTGGACCAAACAAATCAAACATTTCGCCCTCATTGAAGGATGTCGGAGCGGAGATTCCATCTTTCCACTCACCGCCGTTGAGATGATAAGTGATATTGTGGGTGATGCGTTCCCACTTTGCCCAGTATTCTTTGTCGCCCGAATCTTCGTTGGTGATCTCGGTCACGGCTTCGCCGTCAAACTCCGCGTTAGAGTACCAACCCGCAAAAGTGAAATGCGGTTTCGTCACGTTGGTCGGAAGCGTCAATCCGATTGTTTCTTGGTATGTAGTGGAATACTCGCCGTTCCACTCACCCTCATTTGTGTTGTAGGTGATATTGTGTTTGGTAAGTTCCCACTTAGCCCAAAACGTTTTGCTCCCTGTTTCGTCCGCGCCGATGGCGGTCACAGCGTTGCCCGTGAGTTCCGCATTGTCATACCACCCTAAGAAGTTATAATGGCTCTTCACTGCATTGGTGGGCAAAGTCAAACCTTGGTCGTCGAAATAATAATCAATATATTCGCCATTAAATGAGCCACCGTTCAGTTCATACGTCACGCCGTTAACAGGTATCAATTCCAGGGATACACGGTCAATCTGAACCATATCAAATGTGGTCAATATAGTTATTTTTTTGGCGTTAACGTTGGAAAATGTTACATACGTATTTTTGTCCCCACTGCCCTCTACACTAACCTCGTCACAGACATCCGATCTAACAGCCCCTGCAACTTCATAGTAATAACCAATCCTGACCTTTGCATTTTTGATTACTACGTTCCCAGATGCGGAAATGGCCATGAGTCTGTTTTCATCGATTTTCGCGCCATCCTCATCGCCCTTGTCATTGACGTTAATCGTGACGCACCCGCTGGAATAGGACCATTGTTTTTTGTTTGTATAGATTTCAATCGTTTCTCCTTCCGCTAGCGCCGGTAAGGTCGTTGCTGGCTGGATGGCGAAAATCATCGTTAGTACCATGATTGCGGATATTAACGCCGTGAGAATAACTTTCGCCGTTCTTTTTTGTCTTGTTCGTTCCATACTTAGCACTCCTTGTTTTGTTTTTGTTAAATACAAATTTTATGATCAATAGACCATTAGTAAACTACTTCACCTCAGTTATGGATGTATTTATTTCCACAACCTGTTAAAAGAGAGGCAACTATAAGATTAGATGTCATTAAGACTAATTTCTTTTTCATTACGAATTTCCTTCCCTTTAATGAAGTGAATTTATTCACTACCTTTGAAAATATATCAAACAATACTTATAATCAAGAAAAATAGTTTTAAACTATACTTTCTAATATTCAAAGTAAAGTTGATGATGTATAATAAGCAAAAAAATAAGGGCAAATATAGATATGAGAGATATTGATAAAACTAAAAAAGAATTTGAGAAATCATTATTCAAACTATTATCGAAAAAGAACTATCATGATATCACTGTTAATGAGATATGTTCTTTAGCTAATAAAACAAAGATGACCTTCTATCATTACTATAAGGATAAAGATAATTTGCTAGCTCTAGCTTCAATTAATTTAATCAACGAAGAATATAACGAAGCATACAGAAAAATCTTAAGAAAAGAAACCGATCAGGAAGAGATTGAATATCAATCGATATTGGTTACCTATGATTGGGTAGCAAAGCATTATAAGCAAATCCAAAACCTCATCTATGAAGGCGATACTTTCCCTATGGAGATATTCAAAAATGCTCTAGCCACTAATTATGATAAATATATAACTGAGACGATTAAATCTGTTGGTTATGATGTTCCTAGTGATTATTTATCGATATTCTTCTTTGAAGGATTATATGGTTCTTGCCTATATTACGCTGAGCAACTAAAAGATAAAAAAGATAAGAAAAAAGTTAAAGAAGATATTAAAAAACTTTGCCGTTTCTGGGCTAAGCTTATAATGTCCGCCACAAAGGAAAACTAGGTTACAATCATAAGTAAGTATGCCCATTGCCTCCCAAAATATTTTGAACGCAAAAGAACGAAATTTTAACCCATACTACTTGATGTAATAAAGCTTTTCTCCTTTTTTAACATCAATCCTAACAACATTTATACTGGCAGAAAACAACCAGAAAATCATTATTTTGACAAGTTCAAGTCCCACCTTCAACCCAGCATTCGCTATGTTACCAACCCCACCGATAGGATACGAACTAGGTAGTTCAAGTCCCGCCTCTCCACCATTTTCTAACTAGGATTGGTCGAGATAGGCAAAAATGGTCAAAAAAGGCACAAAAAGCCCTGATAATGTATCAGAGCAATTCATAACAAATGAGTTCCTTATCCAATTATAACACAATTCGTACAGCAAGGGTAAAAAATGCAAGTGAAGTTCGTACATTTGCAAGTGACTTTCGTACACCCTAATAAAAAGTATAGATTGCATCGAGGTTTTTAACCACCTGCAATCGTACGCAATCACCTGCATGCCGTACGCAAAATATTTTTTGAAGTATCATTTTAATGATATTTTTGCTGGTTTTGTGTCTAAATTGGTTAAGAGTTTGGAGTGCCTCCACGCAATATCAAACTACCCTTATTTGAACTCAATTTTTAGAGGAAGAAATTGAACTAGTCTATAGTACGTTTCAAAAGGTTGTTTTCTTCTTCCTTCTTCATAGCATTTTAGCGTGTCTACTCCGATACCTAATATTCCTGCGACTTGAGCTCGACTCATGCATCTAAATTCCCTTGCTCTTTTAATAGCGGCTCCCACTTCTTCGTTACTGATTTCTTCAAGATGATTAAATTTAAAGTTCGCCACTACTTCTAACCATCTCTCGTACATGAAATCATTTCTACACCTCTATAAATACTCCAATCTGGGATATGTCCTTTTCCCTTTGTTCTAATATACTCCTTTTGTTCTTCAGTTAATCCTCTCATGTACTGAAGATAATTTACATACCACCAGTTAGCTTCGGCATAGTCTTCGTGTTTATCTAAGGTACCATGATTATGGGCTGTAATATACATTCTCATTCTGTTGATGGAATGAATCCAGTCCTCAAATCCATGCCCATCTTTTCTAAAAAAGCTCTTCATGTGTCCATAAATCGCATAAGAAAAAGACTATTCAAGTCCTGTTTCGATTCTAGTCAGTTTAGACTTTGTCTAAAAAGTTTTCTAATTCAGGTAATTTATATTACCAACAATAGAAAACGCCCACACAATTTTCATGCATGGACGTATTTGTAATTTAAGATTTAATTATTTCTTAAGGATGATGCCTTTCTTTTTAAGAAGGAAGAAGACACCAACACCGATACCAGAGGCAACTGCGACTGAACCGATAACGATACCAGCAACAGTGCCACCATTTAATCCACCTTTACTTGGAGTATCAGGAGTGACAGGAGTATCTCCACCACCTTGAGCATCTTTCCATAATGCTTTAACAACTATATCAGCATTAATTGTGATGGTTTCATTTGGAAGTTTTCTTTGTCCTCCAACTTCCCAAGCATCAAACATTTTGCCGGTTGGTGCAGTGAATCCATTAGCAGGAAGAACGTATTGAGTTCCTTCATCTACTTGCAACGATTCCATAGATCCAGTACCACTATTAGCATTGAAACTAATTGTGTACATAGTTGTTGGATTATCTAATCCTTCAGCACTAGCATCGTTTTCCCAAATTGCAATAAATGTTGTGTCGCCATTTAAGACATATGATGCACCTGCACTAATCTTTTCACCATTAGCGGTATTAATAGCCCATTCTTTAAAGTGCTTCCCTTGAGGATTCTTAAATAAAATACTACCTTCAAGTGTAATACTGCTTGTTGCTTCAAGGTTACTCTTAACAACATTGTTGTTACCAGAAATAGATGATGCTTCACCAGCATTATAAACGACTGTATATTGTTTTAATTCCCAAACAGCGAATAATGTGATGTCGCCTTCTAATGTAATATTTGCTTCTGGTTGAACTATCTCTCCATCCGAACTATCAATTGCCCAGTGTGAGAATTGATGATGTTCATCTGGAGCGGTAAAACCACATACAGGAACAGCAAAATTAACGCTATGATCTAACTCTGGATTCATTGTTTCTGAACCACCATTAGCATTATAGAAAACATTATACCTATAATCAGACCAGTTGGCAGTTACTGTCTCATCAGCGTATACGCCAATTGTATCTCCAGGGAAGAATGTATCACCATCAACATCCCAACTTGAGAAGTATTGTCCTTCTGGGGCTTCAAATTCACAATTTGGAAGAATGAATGGTCCATAAATATGTTCAACATCTTCCATCGTGCCATTTCCACCATTAGCATCAAATGTCACCATAGCACCATTTTCATAAACGGCATAGAAAGTATGTACGTTATCTACTGAGAATTTAGCTCCTGGCTCATAATCAACCGCAGAGGCTGTATCATCATCGATAGCCCAACCAACGAAGACTTGATTTGCTGGAGCTTCAAACGTTCCATATGGAAGAATAATTTCTTCGTTTTCGTTGACTAAGAGGGAATCCATTGTCCCAGTGCCTTCGCCAGCATCAAAGTTAATGGTGTATTGATCAATTTCCCCACTCTTCCAGCGAATAGTGAATGGAGTAGAACTCTTCTTTAAAATTTCACCATTGTAGATATCTAATCTAAATGTGATATTAACTGCGGATTGTTGTGGAGGAACAATATTACTGTGTGCTTCTTCAACTGTATCAATCCACACTCTTTCCCAGTTTGAACCAACTTGTTTTAATAATTCAGCATTAGCTGTAGTTGCGAAGTTACCATCCCACTGTAAAGCAACACCTTGACCAACAGGAACGGTTTGGCTAACTGGCTCTAAAATAAATTTCCAGTCCAATGTTCTCCAAATTGCTTTAACAACGGCATCTCCATTTGGGTGAATGTCATAGAGAGGTTTCTTGGCTTCTCCATTGACTTCCCAATGGTCAAAGGCTTTGTTTGCAGGAGCGGTAAATCCACAATAAGGAAGTGTATATGTTTGGCCATCAAAGGTAACCGGATTCATAGTTCCACTTCCACCATTTGCGTCAAATCTTATTAAATATGGGTCATAAGAAACTTTAAAGACTGCACTTTTAAGTGTTCTTTGATAACTAGATGCATCTGTGTAGACAAAATTGATACGGAAATATTGATTTCCTTCTAAAGTGAGTTTAGAGGAAGCTGGATTAATGGTTTTGGCATCCCAATCTTCTTGGTTGCCCCAACCATTCCAACAGCTATCATTGCCCATTTCTTCGATGGAATAATCCTCAATTTTAAATCTTTGTAATCTTACTTGTTCTGGAACGAAATCAAGAGTGTAATTATATTTAAAGCCTTTTCCAATTTTGGTCGAACCACCAACAGGTTGTTTAATAATTGAACGACCAGGTTCTTTAACAATGATTTTTTGATTGATGTTACTAGTTTCGGTACCATTGGCATCATAGATTTTATATTCACTATTTTTTAAGCATCCTTTAAAATCAGCACCTAAATCGTCGTGAACAATATTGATTGTGGATTTTTCAATTCGTTTATACTCGTTTTCTGAAGGATATGCCCACGCCAAAGCGGCTACTGAATTAGTATCAATATTTGTTTTTTCAAAATCAATATCAACATTGCCAGATAAAGAAAGGTTACCTTGCACATAGCCATCCATGGTTGTATAAACCGTGTAATTATTAGCATCGTTTGCATGAGTATTAGATGAGTGAACACTTGTAATCTTGCCGCCATTCAAATGGGCGTTGCCCATGTTGTGAATATAAATGGCGTTACAAGATGTTTTTGTTTTGACATCACCTTTAATAGTCACGAACTGGCTATCAACATTTAATGTTCCGCCATTAACGTTAATAACAGAATTCCTAATGGATGGGGAACCACTAAACTTGAATCCAAGTGTACCTGCACCACTAATGGTGAGATTAGCACTACTACTATTCATAAAAATGAAATCGTTGATAAGCGTTTGCCCGTTTCCTCTGGATTGTTCAAAAATGCAGTTTCCCGCCAACACTAATTCTTTAGGGCTCGTGATAGTAATATATGGAACTTGTCCATATCCTTCTGGAGCGTCAAAGATTACTTCCGGACGTGGATCAACGTCATTTCTAATGATTAGCTCATCATCAAGAATAATTCTTGAATACTGACTTCCTTCGAGTGCGCTTTTTAGGTCATTAATGTTATAAACCCTAGTTTCGCCTTCCGCGCTCATTTGCACTGGTTCTTTCATTGACGTTAAAGACAATACTGCGGCAGGAGCTATTGCCAACGCCAAAAGACCAGCGAAAATCAATTTGGTTAGTTTTTTCATAAAAACACTTCCTTTCTTTTCACACATATTTAAGCACATGCGAAAAAGAAAAAATGGCTAATTCGTAATACCCATTTGGCTAATCATATAAAATAACGGTTAAAACAAGTCTTTATATTTTAGAATTAATTCAAATTTATCAGCGACATGTAACTTAGAATATATGACAGTTAGGTCGCGTTTTATGGTATTTTCACTAAAACTTAATTCATTAGCAATGTCTTTTCTTTTCTTGCCAGCGATTAATAATTCAACAACTTTCTTTTCTCTTTGTGACAAACCAGCAATATATTCAGGTCTCATATCTTTTTCTTCAACTTGAATTTCTTGGACGACATTCATTTTCTTGCTCTTTCTAGCAAAAACAATCACTAAAACAACTAGAATTACAATTAAAGCTCCACCAGAAATAGAAAGAATGAGAATTAAAGTAACAGGGGCTTTGTTTTCATTTCTTGAAGGATTTGATCCACCAATATAGCGATCACCAGAATAATTTGAAAAAGCATCAGACCAATTACGATAAGTATCACATGAGACTTTTATGTCCGCTTTAGAGCCTTTGATTGGGAACAATCCATTAGAAACATTAGTAATCGAATCTTCATTAATCACTCCGTCAAGAAGAGCTTGTTCTTTCGTAGCGACATAATTGTAATCGTCAGATGTTGAATCATATGTATCACTACCGATGGCAAAGCATCCTTTCAAAACAATATTGCCTAATTCACCTTTAGTTTGTTCCTCTTTATAAAACTTGAAAGAATTATTATCTTCGGCTTTATTTAAGCCAAATGTTGTAAAGAAGAATTGAACAAGTCCACCATTATTAGCCTGCACCCATCTTCCATATACTTCGGTGTAAAGAGGACCGCCTTGTGTCGCTTTGTTATTTAAAATTGCACAATCAATAAACGTGGCGGGTTGACCAGCAAGAGAATGGATAGCAATACCACCACCATAAGTTGCTTCGTTATTTTTGATTGTTATATTTTTAAGAACAATAGATTTATTGCCAGTGTAAGCTGTAGATAAACCCAATCCTCCACCATAAGTGGTTTTATTATTAACAATATAAGAATTAGTCATCTTTAATTCATTGCCGCCAAGGAAAATACCACCACCACAAAGTTGAGGATTATTTATGTTTATATCATATGGAACGAAATGATTGTCATGGACATTGACTTTATCAATTATCGCGGCTCCATTGGTAATGGAAAAACCTGCGGCTTTATAAGCATAATTCGAATAAAACTCGCAGTTCGTAATAGAAGCCTGTATTTTTACATGAGAAAGTTGAATCGTGTCCCATGCTGAATAGTTGTTATAAATTTTGCAATTGTTAAGCGAGACAGTTTTATAATCATCGAGATTTAAATTAAGAACTTGTAGTACAGGGGCAACTTCAGAAGCGTAATTTTTAATAACACAATTATCTAATGATAAGGAAAAATAACCATTGTTGCCTTGGATACAAATATTATCTTCTCTCGTTGATCCAAATTTATCTTCAAACGATTCTGCGATTTGGAAATTAATAGATGAAGCATCAAAAGTATCATCAAGAATTAGATTTGAAAAAGAGACATCAATCTTTTCGCCAATGACTGTAGGACCAACAATATTAAAATATACATTTTTAAGATTTGATTGATTATCAATTGAATCAATGGCAACATCGTGATTAATAGTAATTGTCTCGTGGTTAAAATCTAAATCAGCGGTCAATAATGACTTTGAGCCAGATGCAAGGGCTTGCTTAAATTCTTCAACGGAACTAACTGTGATACCAGTCTTTTGAGGTTGACTTGATTCATTCTTATTACATCCGGTAACGAGAAAAGCAAGGGATGAACCCACAAACATTAAACTAATAAAGCTAGATAACTTTTTCATCTTTATTTATTAAATAATTATTATTGGTACATCTCAACGGGTATTTATTTTTACCCATATGGGTATCTAAAGATACATTTATCGCATTTAAAATATCTTAAATATTAATAATCATGGAAAACTCACTAAAAATTGAGTAATTTATTTAATATTATCTTATCATTTATCTTATCATTTAGAAAATTATTATATAAAGGTGTAATTATAAGTGTAAAGAAAATAACTAGTCTACAAAACAAAAAGGCACTTGGGGTACAAAATGCCGTTTTTGACTTAATGGAATAGTTTACCTTTTTTAATACAATGTCCCTCAAGCATTTCAATTTGTCCCTGAGGCATAAATATTGTCCCTGAAGTTATTCTTCCTCTTCATAGTAGTATGAATAATCGATACCTTTCATAAAAATCTCTCGATTATTAATGTCGTTTGTCAAAGCGCGATTTAGCAGATCAAAGATTGGTTTTGGATTAACTGGACTATCTTTCATGGCAGATAAATAATCATTCTTTTCAATCTTTGACCATTCGATGCATTTTTTCAGTCTTTCTTTTAAAAGCAAGTCGAGCCAAATTCTTGTTGATCTGCCATTTCCCTCCATGAACGGATGTGCAATATTCATTTCAACGTATTTATCCACTATTTTTGGGAATGTATCATCTGGCATTTTATCAATATCTTTTAATACTTGAGGTAAAAAATCACCATTAGCAAACACAAACCCACCTTTAGAAATTGTTTTGGTTCTAATCTTACCTGCAAATGGATAAAGACCTTCAAACAAATAGGCATGAATCTTTTGCAAAGCAACAGTCTTTCCGATTTCTTCTTTTTCGATCAATTCTGTTTTATAAAAATCATAAGCTTTTTTCTTGCTTTGTTCATCAATTGGGTCAAGCAATCCTTTTATCCAATCTAGGATGGCTTTTTTATATTTAGAAGGGATAATAGTGAGCAACAGCCTAACGCCTTCTTCATTAATGACATCGGAAAGATATTTTTTACCATCGTCAGCAAACAGCTTTAGTTGTCCACAAAACGGAGACAACTCAGAATTTCTGACCTTAACATTATTCCAATATCTTCTTGGTGAATTCGGATCAACTAAAATCGAAATGAAGTCAACAGCGGAATACCACCACATAGAATTATCGTTATCCCAAACTGCACGAACTGGTTTATTATTAAAATATCTAATTGAGTGTTTTATCATAATAATATGATAACACATTATATTTCAGTTGTCCACAAAATGAAGACAACTCGCATAAAATAAAAACTTTGACACGATTTTGTATCAAAGTTGGTCATATAACCTGGTGCCTCCACGCAGAGTCGAACTACGCATTGATCCTTACCATGGATCCGTTATACCGATTAACTATGGAGGCAACGCGATAATTATATATATAAACTTTTACTTATTCAACAAATTCTCCAAATAAATCGTAAATATATGCGTTAGTGATTTTAACTTTGACTACATCACCGATTTTATGTTCTTTAGTTGATACAAATGAAATCTTGCCATCAATGTCATCAGGAGCATTCCAATATGAACGAAGTCCATACACCTTATTTGTAGCATTATATTCCACCACAATTCCTTCCATAATTTCACCAATTAAATCTTTGTTATTTTGATAAGAAATCTTCTTTTGGACTTCCATAATTTTACCAAGTCTAGCCTTCTTTAATTTTTCGTCAACTTGGTTAGGATAATCATATGCTTTTGTGCCATCTTCTCTTGAGTAAGTGAAGGCTCCCATATGATTAAATTTATTCTTCTTGGTGAAGGCGACTAAATTCACAAAATCGTTATCAGTTTCACCTGGAAAACCTACTATGTAGGTTGTTCTTAAAATTGCATGCGGAATTTCCGCTCTAATTTTATCAATTAAAGCTTGGTAAGACTGACCAGTTCCTCTTCTTAACATACCCTTTAAAACAGGGTCTGATGAGTGCTGGAAAGGTATGTCAAAATAAGGGGCAATTCGAGGGTTATTTTTGATCAATTTTATGAGCTCATCGCTGATCTCATCTGGGTAAAGATAGAGTAATCTAAATGAGATGAATTCTTTGATTTTTAAGAGCTCACTTAAGAGGTCCACAATTGTCTTTGGCTCTTTAAAATCTGAGCCATATCTTGTGGTGTCTTGAGAGATCAAAACAAGTTCTTTTATGCCGTTTTTCGCAAGTAATTTTGCCTCTTCCACCACGTCATCAAATGGACGGGAACGGAAATGACCACGAATTAGAGGGATTGCGCAATAAGCGCAACAGTTATTACAACCTTCACTTATACGTAAATACGCCATAAATGGAGGTGTTGAAAGCATTCTAACAAATGGATTAAGTTGCTCGACTTCAATTTTATTCTCAAATAGCGATTCAATACGTTCTGCAAAGTGGGCGTAGTCTCTAAGTGGAATCCATAAATTGACTTCTGGAATTGAGGCTTTTAACTCATCTAAATATCTTTCAACTAGACAACCTGTAACCACTACTTTTTTGCCGTATTTTATGACATCTAAAATGTTTGCTATTGATTCTTCTTTAGAAGATTCAATAAAGCCACATGTATTGACAATAATGACATCACTATCTTCAATGGTGTTTACAACCTCAAATTTTGAGTTTGCAAGTGCGCCTAAAATCATCTCGCTATCGACGAGATTTTTGCTACAACCTAAAGATATTAATCCGACTTTAATCATTATTTGAATAAAGGCCTCAGTTGAGGCCTATTTGTTATGCATTGATAATTTTATCAAGGAGTTCTGGATAATCAACGAATGGGTTTCTGTTACCTTGAATCTTTTGAACTGTGTTATTACGAAGTTTCTCAACATCTGATGGTGGGTCAATTTGATTCCATCTGCTTAAAACTTCTAAACATTTATCTTCACTATCATAACCGATTACATCGGTTAAGTTTAATGTTGCTTTCATCATATCAGCATAAACATAAGTGTATTTACCTGATACTTTTGATCCAGTTGGAGTGTAGCCTCTTGATTTATAGTGAAGCCAGACATATAAAACGACACGAGCGACATCGCCTTTCATTTCATCAGCTGGTTCACATCTTTTGGCGTATTCTTTGGCTGAATCATAGCCTTGGATTTTAATCTTATATTTTCCACCGCTTTCCCCGGCTTCAATGACTTCATCACGATATTCTGCCATTTCAGGATCACTAAATGAAACGAACTTAGAGTTTCCTCTTTGAGTATTAATCTTAGAATTACATGTTCTAATGTGGTATAAATCACTACCGCCACCAATATATTTATCGTAATCTACATAGTAGATTCCAGAGTTTTCTTTATGATCCCAAAGTGAATCACTAGATGCACATGGCCAGACGTGTTCTCTAGTGCCATAGCCACCTTGTTCTTTGCCTGTGTAGAAATATTGGTTTGTGGATGAACCTGATTTAACTGCTTCAGCAGAATCATGTGAACTTGTCTTTATAAAGTAACTATTCACTTGACTATAAGTAACCCATTGAGTGTGTTTTTCCCAACAGTTTCTTTGAAGTTCAAGGGTAAGACGTTCACCTTTCTTATTTAAATCATAACCATCGTAATACTTATCTAAAGTTTTTTGACTTGTGCCACTTCCACTTCCGCCGCCACCTGTAGGATCAGTGATTGTAATCCAATCACATCCTGTTAATGTCATTGACAAAAAGAGCACAGGAAGGATAAATCTAAATTTTCTTTTCATAACGTTGACCTCTAAGATATTATACAAACTTTTTATAAAAAATGTTACTAATAAGGAAATTATTTAAGAATTTTTCGATAGATTTTCTTGAAATCTTCTCTATTAAATTCTTTTGGAACTGGGTACAAAGGATTACCTTCTTTAATAGCAAAATTGATCATCTCATCAACATCCTTTTCATTGTAAGAAATATCAAAATCCCCAGGAATTCCCATAGATTTATTCAAATTTCTAATCCAATCGATGAATTTTTCGGCCTTTTCTTTGTTGCTTAAATTTTTGTCACAAAGTTCAATTTCATCAGACAAAATTGCAAGTCTTTTGTAACAACTTTTTCCGAAAGCTTCTAGGACGTAAGGAAGGATGATTGCATTAGCAAGTCCATGCGGGACATTGTATTTTCCACCTAAACTATGAGCAATTGCGTGAACATAACCGACATAAGCTCTAGTGAAAGCAACACCAGCATAATATGCGGCTTTTTGCATGTTCTTTCTGTAGTCTAAATTGCTACCATCTTTATAGCTTAAATAAAGGTAGTCATTTATCAATTTCACCGCGATTTTCGCAGAATTTTTGGTTTTTCTAGTGTTTGAATGACCAATAAATGCTTCCACTGCATGAGTCAAAGCATCCATACCAGTTGTAGATGTAACTTTAGGTGGTAACCCTACTAAAAGCGAAGGATCTAAAACTGCATATTTTGGGATTAAATGTGGGTCATTGATCGCGTATTTATGATGTGTTTCTTCGTTAACTATAACAGCGGCTAAGGTAGTTTCACTTCCTGTTCCCGCGGTTGTTGGAACGGCGATAAGGAAAGGCAAAGCCTTTCTAATCTTTAATAATCCCTTAAGTTTCTCGACTGTTTTCTTTTTGTTTGTGGCTAACGCTCCAATCATTTTGGCGCAGTCCATGGCAGAACCACCACCAACGACAACAATTGAATCACAACCATTCTCATTAAAGACTTTTAAGCCATCATTAACGTTTTTAATTGTGGGATTAGCAACAACATCATAAAAGTATCCGTATTCAATACTTTCTTCTTTTAAAGAAGCAAATAATGGGTCTAATAGATTAAGAGAATGAATTCCTTTATCAGTGACAATTAAAGGCTTTTTTAGCCCTTTTTCTTTTAATAAAGAAGGAATCTTTTTAAGTGAGCCTTCACCTTCAATTACTTTCGGTTCTTTAATTCCTAAAAAGTAAGAAGCGAGTCTAAATGTGAACTGATAAAGCCTATAAAATGGAGTTTGAATCATAAATTTTTCTCCTAAATATAAGAAAACGGACATAAATGTCCGTTATTTCTTGTTTTCTTTCTTGTCAAGCTCAGCAATTTCCTTGCGGTATTTCTTCATTTCTTCGCTGTTGGCTAAGATCCAGTGACCTGGAACAATCTCTTGAAGAGATGGTTTTTCCTTAGAATAATCATGAGCTGTACGAGGATCATAAACGATTCTTTGACGTGTCTTTTCAGTTAGTGGATCTGGCTTTGGAATAGCTGATAAAAGTGCTTTTGCGTATGGGTGAAGAGGATGTTTAAATAATTCTTCACTACTTGCAAGTTCAACCATCTCACCAAAATACATAACTGCGATACGATCGCAGAAGTACTTAACAACTGATAAGTCATGGGCAATAAACATAATTGTTAAACCCATTTCTTCCTTAAGATCGTTAAGAAGGTTAATGATTTGGGCTCTAATTGAGACGTCAAGAGCAGAAATAGGTTCATCACAAATTAAGAATGATGGGTTCATAACAAGGGCTCTTGCAATACCAATTCTTTGACGTTGACCACCACTAAATTCGTGTGGATAACGAGAGGCGAATTCTGGAATAAGTCCGACTTTTGTTAAGACATCAGCGACTTTTTTGCTGTTAGCAAACTTGTTATGTTGTCCTTGAATGTGAAGACCTTCTTGAATAATGTCTTCAACAGTCATTCTAGGATCAAGAGAATCAACAGGATCTTGGAAAATCATTTGCATTTTGCTCATGAGTTTCTTATCAACATGTCTATTATCAAACTTAATTTGTTTGATGATTTCTTTTTGCTCTTTTCTAGTTTTACGAATCTTTTCTTTTTGAGCTAGAATTTTTTCGTTATATTTCTTAGTAATTTCTGAGCGTTTTGCCTTTAATTCTTCGCTTTCAGGAAGTTTTTGGAAAGACTTTTTAGATTCTCTGATTTGGTTTTTTAAAGAAGAAATATTCTTTTCAATTAATTCTAAATCATGTCTAAATTTAGCTTTTGCTTCTTGTTTACGTTGTGCTTTTTCTTCGTAGTTATCAATTCCACTTATACCCATCATGGTTTCTTCGTAACCATGTTTAAGTAAAGTCTTAGAATCATAAGCTTTTTCTAAGTTAACTTCTAACTTTTTAAGCTTTTCAACGTCGCCACTAGAAATAGAGGCAAAGTATAATTCAGCTTCTTTTTGAAGCTTGTAGTCTTTAATGTTACGTCTTCCTTTAATTCTAGACCATTTAATTTCTTTTTCGTTCCAACGTTTACCAGCGGATATACGATAACCTTCAAAATAAATTGAACCAGAAGTAATATCATAAAGACGAATCATTGAACGTCCTGTTGTGGTTTTACCACAACCTGACTCACCAACAACACCGAAACACTCGCCCTTTTTAATATCAAAAGAGACGTCATGAACGGCTTTTGTGGTAAATGAGTTAGCGCCATGTCCGAACTTAAAGAATTGTTTTAAGTGACGAACTGAGACTTCAATATTATTATCGACAAGTTCTTGTCTATATGAAACCTTACGCATTTGCTTTTCCTCCTTTCTTTGCTTTTAAGGAGTTAGCGATACGAGTTTTAACAATCGCCGGCATTTCAACTTTTGGAGCACGTGGATCAAGTAACCACGTTGCTGCGTAGTGAGTATCACTAACTTTAAAGAATGGAGGTTCTTTTTCAAAGTCGATCTTCATTGCGTATTTACTACGTAAAGCGAATGCATCACCCTTAGGTGGATAAATCATATTTGGAGGTGTGCCTGGAATTGCTTCTAACTTTTCATTAGAGTCAACATCAGGAATTGAGGAAAGAAGGGCCCACGTATATGGATGCTTTGGATCATAGAAGATTTCTTCTTCGGTTCCATACTCAACAATCTTACCAGCATACATAACAGCGACTCTATCAGCCATGTTAGCAACGACACCTAAGTCGTGGGTAATAAAGATACATGAAAGTTGTCTTTCCTTCTTTAAATTATTGATAAGCTCAAGAATTTGAGCTTGAATTGTAACGTCAAGAGCAGTTGTAGGTTCATCACAGATTAAAATATCTGGATCTGCCGTTAAAGCAATAGCAATAACGATTCTTTGTCTCATACCACCTGAGAATTCAAATGGATATTGTCTGAAACGTTTTTCTGGATCTTTAATACCGACCTCTGCCATAACCTTTAAAGCTCTAGCTTTTGCTTCAGCTTTTGTAATCTTAAGGGTTGAAATGTACTTATCTTTAGCAAGTTTACGTTCGTGTAAGTATTGTCTAAAGGCATTTTTCTTACCACTTCCTGAAATATCACCGCTGAAGACAAATGATAAGACAACAAAGAGAATAAGTAATGCAAGCATTACACCATAGATTGTAAAGACTAAAGCAGGGTTAACAAATAAACTTAAAAGTGCAAACAATATTGATAAACCTAAGAAACCAATTAAGACACCATAGAAAAGCTTTCTAGACATCTTGGTCTCGCCTTTATTCTCAACTTTTGATTGTTTAACGTTTTGCTTACTTGCTTTACGTTTTGCCTTAATTTTGGCAATTTCAGCCTTATAGGCTGCACGTTGTTCTTTCCTATAAGCCTTAACTTGTTTTTTGGCTTCTTTTGACTTCTTATTGAAAGCAGCCTTATTTTCTTTAATGATTGGTTTAAATTGAGCTTTAAGTGAAGCTTTAACTTCTTTAGACATTGCTTGAAGTTCTCTAATTTCGCTGTCGAAATGTTCAGAAATCTTGGCAATTTCTTCATTAGAAGCTTTCACTAAATCAGCTCTAGAATCATTAACTGCTTTAAAGTCAGTTTGATACTCTTCTCTTGCCTTAGCAAGTTTAGCTTCTCTATCTTCCTTAGCTTTAGCTAAGAATGCTTCTTTTTCAGCATCGCTCATTGAAGCAGCTTCAAGTTTTTTGTTATTGAATTCATCATCAATATTAAACTTTAGTGAACCAAATTCTCTCTTAAGAGCGTATTTTTTACCTTCCATCTCGTTAACGACATGATTTTTGGCTTGGTTAATTTGTTTTTTCTTCTCAGATTTAAGGAATTTGATGTTTTCGGAATATTTAGCTAAACCAGTTCTAAGTTCAGTTTCAGCGTTTTTGTATGCGACAAGTTCATCTGCGACTAAATCGTCATACATTTTCTTAGTTCTAGAGCCATTGATTAACATAGCCTCGGTAATTTGTTTACCGATTCTCATAATTGGGTTAAGCGAAGAAAGTGGGTCTTGGAAAATCATTCCAATCTTATGGCCCCTAATACGATGGAATTCGTCTTCAGAAACTTTTGTTAAGTCTTCACCTTCATACATGATAGATCCGTTAACAACACGACCATTTTTGGACAAAATACCCATAATAGCCTTGTTTGTGACGGATTTACCTGAGCCAGATTCTCCAACGATACAAAGAGTTTCACCTTTGTATAAATCGAAACTTACGCCTCTAACAGCTTGGACGTAACCATGGTCTGTGGAGAAATGAATTCTAAGGTCTTTGACACTTAGTAAAGGAGTTTTTGTCTTTTCCATAACTATTCATCCTCTCCTTTCAAACTTGGGTTAACAGCGTCTCTTAAGCCGTTACCGAATAAGTTAAACGAAATCATAAGTAAAGCGATAATAACCGCTGGGAATATGAGTAAATATGAGTTAGTTGTTAATTCACCTTGGTTAGAGGACAAAATAACACCTAATGATGATAAGTTCTTAAAGCCAAGTCCTAAGTAGGAAATTGTAGCTTCAGAGAAGATAACACTTGGAATCATTAAAACTGCACCAGTAATAATTGTTCCCATAGCGTTAGGTAAGATGTGTTTAGCGATAAGTCTTGCGTCGCTTGCGCCAAGCGTTCTAGACGCTAAGACATATTCTCTACCTCTAAACCTATAGAACTGAGTTCTAGTAGTCGCGGCTGTACCAATCCAACCCGTCATACATAATGCAAGTAACAAAACACCAAATGTCGATTTACCAGCCTTAATAATGACTAAAGTCATTACGACAATCCATGGAACACCCGCTAAAATATCGGTGATACGTTCTAAGACTAAGTCGACAGTTCCACCGAAGTAACCGGAAACTGAGCCATAAAGTAAACCAAATGAGAAACAAATAGCAAATGTCATGATACCTAAAAGTAATGAGCTTCTAAGACCTTCAAAGACATATTTAAGCATGTCTCTACCTGATTTATCAGTACCCATTAAGTATCTAGGCATTCTTTCAAAGCCATAATACTTATAGTAAGAAAGCATAACGTCAGCATAGATTTTGCCAGTAAGTTCATCAACTTCAACGTTTTTGAACTCAACTACTGGGCTCTTATCTTTATTAAGAACTTTATATTCTGAATTAGCTGTCATGTGATATAAGCCTGTATAAGGATCATCTTCTGAGTCAACTTTCCAGACAATGTAGCCTTTTTTAGCGTATTCTTCTAACTTTTTAACTGGGAATGAAATGTATTCCATATTTCCATATGCAGCTTCATAAGTATCATAAACGAAGTCACAGTAAACAATTTTGGACATATGGATGTTTTTATTTCCAGTTGAAATCCAGTACGCTCTATTTTTAATAGCAGTTCCTGTTTCGTTAATTGGTTCAGTAACACACTTTGTTGCGTCAGTGAAATTAACAATTTCAACCGCTTTTTCAAAATCTGCGTCGCTTAATTGCGCATCAAATTCAATTGAACGAATTAAAGCACATGTATTTTTGTAGTTCTTTAAGTTTCTAAGTCTAACGACAAATTGAGCATTTAAGAACTCAGTTTCGCTTGTTTGTGAACGAATGATGTTTGTAACATCCACTGCTGCTTCTGCTTTAGAAGCAACTTTTGAACCAATATTAAAGACATCTTGCTCTGGTAAGATTTCAATATCTTTAGGTGTAACTTCATCACCAACTTTGACTTCATAGACAAAGTGTAATGAAACAGGGGCGAGTTCATAACCTTCTGGGAAAGAAACGCCTTCTTTATCACCTTCAAGCTCTTTAATCTTATTTAAATCATAAGTATCGAAGGTATTAAGATAAATCTTATCACCAGCATTAAGTTTTAATTTGGTGTTATCATCACCATTAACTCTTGATGTAATTGGACGAGTTTTAAATTCGATATATTCTTCATCATCATGAATTGAAGCGAAGTAACCGAAGTTAATGTAGCCTTCTTTTCCGTATTTAGATTGACCAGAAGTATATTCAACTTCACTGAATTTCTTCTTAAAAACAGCGTTTTGCTTGAAGTTTTCTGGATTTGGCCACCAATTCTTTTCTCTATCAGTTTCATTAAATCCGTTTTCGCCAGTATCAACTGGGATTTGTTCGCACTTCTTAGTGCCGTCCCAGAATCCTAAACCAGCATTAAAGAGTTTTGGCTCAAGATATGTTGATTCTGGATGAGGTGATTTAATATCGTTTGTGTCTATAATTGGAATAGCCACGGATAAAACAAGTAACAAGCCTAAAATAATAGCTGCTACAACTGAGGATTTATTTTTTCTAAATCTTCTAACACAGTCTTTGAAGAATGTTGTTGGTTTTGTCTCGAACTTTTGTTCGTGGACCATTGAGTTTGAATCAATTAACTCAAAATCACTTTGTTTAATTGATGAATCCTGACATTCTTTAGGGAGATTATTCATAATTTCGAAATCATTCTTTTTCATAATTATTTCTTTTCCCCCATTCTGATACGAGGATCAATAAAGCCATACGACAAGTCAAGAACAATACCTGCAAGTAAGCCAACGGTTGTAAAAATAGCCATATCAACCATTAAGACGTTATAGTCAGGGTTCGCTTGATTTAAGGCAGTAATATATAAGTCACCAATACCATGAATTGCGTATAAGTTTTCTAGAATCATAGAACCTGAGAAAACACCAATTACTTCCGCTAAGATAGATGGAAGAATAGGAACAAACGCATTTCTTAAGGCGTGACGAGTAATTGCTTGAGATTTTGTTAAACCTTTTGTACGTGCGAGTAAAAGGTATTCACTTGACATAACTTCGCATAACTCAGCTCTAACGAAACGGGTGTAACCACAAACTGAACCAAAGGATAACGCTAGAACCGGAATTATAAAGCCCAGTATCTTAACCTGCGTCGTCTGATCCTGATCTGGCCAGACAATCGGTAGGTTCCCTTTAAATGCGAAGAAATAAATCATAAATGATATGACGACAAAGGAAGGAATTGAGATAAAGACCATGACTAAAGTAGAGATTGTATGGTCAATCCATGTATTTTTCTTTAAACCAGCTAAAATACCTAAGGCAATACCTAAAGGTACGGATAAAATAACCGCAATAATGTTAACTTGAATTGTGTATGGGATTCTTTCTTTAATAATTTGAATTGTTGAAACACCTGGTTTAATAACGGTTGATGTTCCCCAGTCCCATTTAGTGACAATGTTTCCTAGCCACGATATATATTGATCAAATATTGGTCTTTGGTAGAAGAAATAATCTTTTCCGCCATAATCGTAGAAACCTTCGAGTAAAGGTCCATATTGATCAGACTCTACGCTCGTGTGTATTACATAACCTAAATTTTCCTCATTGATGTAGAATGCCCAACGAACGTTTTCGTCAGGAGAAACAACACCGCGAGGTGGTAATGATTTAACTAGGAAGAATGTTAAGGTGAGAATAATAAAAGCAGTAATAAGTGCTAATACAATTCTCTTAATCGAATACTTAAGCATCTTCTTTAAATTCCTTTCCTTTTTACTCGCAAGTAAAAATAGACGCTTAATATTATATTACATATAAAATATGTATTCAACACTTAATAATAAAGAAAAGAGTGGTAATAAATACCACTCTTTTGTAGTTATTTAGGACTTAAGCGTTAAGATAAGTCAAGATTTGGAATACGTTCTTTCCAGCTTGTGGATGAACAAGAACGGTAATTTGAATAACACATCCTGTGCTTGAGTCATACATAATAATTTGATATGCATTAATTCCGCTAACTGTTTTTGCTCCTTGTTGAACGATTGTAAATGAAGAAGGTGCTTTTCCAGCAAGGAATGATGCAATTGGTTGGTTATAACCTTCATCAGCATAGCTTGAGTTGAAGATATAGAAACCAGCAACATACATATCTTGTTCTTCATTATATTTGTAATCGCCATCTTCAACTGCGCCCCATAAAGCGGTAAGAATGTCGATCATTGCTTGTTCATCAGCTCTAATTTGGACAACTTCTGGAATGAAACCAAATTTAACTTCGACATCTGCACCAGCTTCACCTAATGAGACTGTAATTGTGCATTCGATGTTTGTTTCTTCATTTGAGAAGTAAGCAACGTAGCTTGATTCGCTTGCTGCACCAGCTTCACCAGCTTCAAATCCTTCTGGTAAGAATTGTGCTACTTGACCTGCGAGACCTGCTAAATCATCTGCTGTAAATTGTCCAGCAATTGAAGATTTTGCAACACATGATCCATCTTCAGCGTTAACTGTGTAGGCACCTTCTTGTGGAGCGGAACCTGAAGCAGCTGTTAAGAAATCAATCATTGTTGATTCTGGTGTGATGAATGCATGGTTTTCAAAGACGATTGAAAGGACTAATCCGCTTTCGACAGCTGTTCCAGTAACTGTAACTAAAACGTTGTTTGCGGTGTCTTTAAAGACTGTGACCCATGTTCCTTCGCCTTCACCAGCAGCTGAAGAATCAACTTCAAATGAGGATCCGAGTAATGAACCAACAACTGTTGTACATGCGTACTCTAAGTTTGCAGCTGTTGCATTTGGAACTGGAATTATGGTTGTAAATGAACCATCCTCATTTTCAGTATAATCAACACCTTTTAATGCGAGTGCTTGACCTTGTGTATATGCATAGAATGCAGCTTGTAATGCACGTTCCGCATTAGAAAGTTCGTTTTCGCCGTCTTTTGCTGCTCTTGCGTAGAATTCAACACCAAATGAACCGTCTTCTTTTGCTGTTTCATCAACATAAACGCTGATGAATAAGTCTTCACTTGCAACTGAGAAGTAATATTGTTTATATGTTTCAGAATAATCAAATTGAGCAAGAATGCTAAATCCTTCAGCGATAAAGCCACGTGCAACACTCTTAGCAGCTTCAAGGCCATCGCTAATTCCTTCTTTTGCATATGAACCAAATGCACTAACTCTACCGTAATCTTCGTATTCTTCGTTGTCGAATTCTTCGACGCTGATGCCTAATTTAGAGGCAACTTCAAGAATTTCAAGATCTAAGTGGTTAGTATATGAATCTGGTGCAATGTAGTAGAAGCTGAAGAATACTTCTTCACCGATTGAACCGTCAGAAAGTTCTGCTTCTGCATCATATCCAGGAATGATTTCGAAATATCCATATAATGGATCGCTAAATGAGTATGATGTTCTACCATTTTCAAGTGCTTCTGCTTCAAATCCTGCTGCTTCAAGAGCATCGCAGTAATCTAAGTAGCATTGTTCTTTAGCATTACCAAGTTCAACAAACCAAGCTAAGTCATAAGCATCTAATGATTCTTCAAATGGATAAACTGAAACGAGGTTAATTGGAACGATATAAACATCTGCAGCAAGAGATGGAAGCAAGAATGCTTCTGGTGAAAGTTCAGAATAGTAGTAACCAAGAATTTCTGGTAAGTAGTTAAGGTATGAATTATATGCTGCTGGGAAGTAATAGGTTCCATCTGCGTATTCATCACCAAAGAACATACCATCTAACATTGCGTTATTAAATCTGTTCTTAAGGACTAATTGTCCTTGAGCATTGATACCAACAGCAATGTATTCATCGTTAACGAAGAATCTTTCATTATTACCTTTATTATCAACATAGTAAGGAATTAATGAGAAGACATTAACATCTGATAAATCAAATAATCCTTCGTAGTTACCTGCAACGCTGTTTAATTTGAAGGTGACTTCCTTACTACTAAGGCTTGCTACTGATTCGTATGATGCAAGCATATTAACGTATTCAAGTAAAGCTTCGTCAGAAATGTTATCAGCAACGATTGACCAATCAGTAATTTCCTTGTCTTCATTAAGAACATACTCTGTTCTCATGTTGAATCCAGCTAAATATGGGAGTGCATCTGCATAACGTGTGAATGTAACACCAGCAGCAAATAACTCTAAATCATCTTCTGACCAGTAAGTAACATTAATCTTGTATTCGTCTGAATGTGAAACTCCAGCAAATTCATAAGAAACTGAAACTACCTTTTCACCAACTTCTTCTGTGCTTGGTGCTTCAACAGTTAATGATTCGCCAGAAAGTTCTTGTTTTGAACCAACTTCACTTGTAACGATAACTTTTAAGCCAGCTGCTGAGAATTCTTGACCTTTAGCAAATTCAGTAGTTGCTGCTGAAGTATCAAGTTCAAAGCTGACTGCGGCGAGATCTTTACCACAGATATCGCACTTAAAGTCATTGTTTTCGTCTTTACAAGTTGAGACTGTTGCGCCACAAATGTCACAAATATGGTCGTGATTGTCATCTTTACATTGAGAGACTTCTGCGCCACAAACATCACATAAGTGGTCATTATTTGCATCAATGTGTGTAACTACGAGTCCTTGTTCTCCGCAGAGATCGCAAACACCATCGTGGTCTGCATCTTGATGCTCACATGGTTGTTCTTCTTCCTCTTCCTTTTCTTTTTCCTTTTCACCGCCACCGGTTACAAGGTCTTTGATGGAGTCGATCCAACCACCGACTGTGTCAGCTACTTGACTTGGTAACTTTTGAATGTCAAAGTCACAAGCTGACAAGCTGAATGCAGCTAAAACTGCAAACAAAGCTTTTTTCATCTTTTTCATAGTTTTTTCTCCTTTCGCAAAAGAAAATTTTACATATTATACTCGTGTGTGCGTATTCTGTCAACTTTTTGAAAAAGAAATTAGATAACGGAAATCAAGTAAAAAATACAAATATGCTGAAAAATACTATCAGTTTATTTATAAATCAAAAAAATTGCTTTATAATTTAGATAGTTTCGAAACAAGTCCCGTTATTAAGCATACCAAATATAGTGCAGGCAAGCTTACGACAGGACGCAACTGCAGCTACCTTGTGAGAGAGGCCGCTGCTTTTCTTTTTAAAGTAGAATCTTGTAATTTGATTGTCTAACTTTCTCGACAACATTTGGGATACGGCAAGATATAATGACGAACGTATAATTCGATTCCCTTTTCTAGTAATTGAATAATGTTCACCATTATCATTTCCTGATTGAAGAATTGAAGGATCAAGTCCGCAAAACGCAACAAATTGTTTTGATGATTTAAATCTTGAAAAATCGCCAACCTCAGAAGTAACTTGAAGTAAGATGTTTTCACCAAATCCAGGAATCGTTTTTAATAACTGATATGTGGATGTTGCTTTAAGCAATCTTTCAAGTTGTGAATTTATATTTCTTATTTCATCATATATTTTTTGAAGACTATTAAAAGAATTAATCAAACCATCAACGTAGGTGGAGTTTTCATCGACTCCAGAAACACAATTAGAAGCATAATCTTTAAAAGCAGCAGCATAATCAAAAGCTCTAGATTTGCAAAAATGACCATGCGTTAAAAGATAATTTGCAATTTCATTACAAGTCCATTTTTTGAGTTTGTAAGGATGTTTGTATTTTGAAATTATTAAGGATGATGATTGTGTGTTGATATCAAATATTAAATCGAAACATGGCCATACAAGGTCAACATATCTATGATATGAACATTTGAAATGTATTAATTCATTTCTTAATTCACTTTTCCGTCTTGATAAAGCCTTGATATCGTTATTGTCGCTACAAAATTTACGAACTTTTCTTTGATAAAATACTGTAGCAATATTGAGACAATCTTTGGAATCCGTTTTAGTAACTCTGATTGAACTTTTTCTCACTTTCGCTGATTCTAAAGGCGAAATTGCATAAGTTTCTAATCCGATACCTTGGACATATTTTGCAATACATTCATGGTAAATGCCCGTGTATTCAAAAACAAAAACAGGCTTTTTCTTGGTTTGCTTTTCTAATGATCTAGCTAATTCTTTGATCTGCTTGAGATCACTTTTTAAATGTTGGACTACAAATGGATTACCAACAGGATTTGATAGCCCAATAAACCCTTGGATATGCGAACTTCCTTTACTAACATCACATGCTATTATAGGGTTCTCCATTTTTTAAACTCCTTTCCGGCATTTCTCTTTCTTGGCTTTCCGTTAACTAATAGATAGAACTGTTTTTTAAGAGATACACGAGCTCATGGCCCATTTAGATTAAACGAACTCACTCTTATTAGAACGAAAACAACATTTTCTTTTACGAGATTTAATCCCTAAAGGGCCCGCGTTGTTTTTCGCTGGAAACAAGCATGCCTGCTCGCAACCACTTAGGCTTAGCCATTAATCCAAGAAACATAATTACATTTTACCTGGACAAAAGAAAAACCCTATATTTAGGGTAAAAAAAGGGCACGTGTTAATACGCGTACCCTTTTATTTTTGTTATAAATTATAAATCAAATAATGATTCTACTTGAGTATAATTTTTGGTTTCTGGCCAGAGAAGATCAATGTTTCTTCCGCGATATAAATACTCGATTTGGAAGACTTCTTGATATGCTCTTTCGCCATATTCATATTCAATTACTTCTTCAACTGATTCGCTTAATAATAAGTTATCTTTGAAGAGGTATCTCATGTTGTCTTGAATACGGACATAAACACCAACTGGAATGTCTAAATCTTCAGCAAGTGAAGCAGATGCTTTACCTTCTTGGACTGATGTTTTGGTGTATGCAATTGAGCCTGAATCAGCTCCTAAAGTACCTTTGTAAATTGCGCCACTTAAACCAGTTGTAAGCTCTTTATTACCAATAATATTGGTAAATTGTCTTGTCATAATTGATGAACCAGCGACAAAGAAGCTTTGTAATACTTCTCCTAAAGCGTCAAATGCGGTCTTACCTTCATCGATCAAATAAGATTGATTTAAGAAGAGGTAATTGCTCTTACCATCTGAGTTACAGAAGAGGTATGAATGGTATTGTGGAGTAGTATAGAAAATGTATGCTGTACTACTTGGAACAACTGAACCACCTGAGGTCAAAATTTCTTCATCATCAGAAGTAATTCTGAAGTAAGATTGATCTTTTGAAGCCCATATCTTTTGATTGGCAACAGAATATTCAGTAACAACACCATCAATGCTCTTTGAGCTGACATATCTTTCTTCAAGAGCAACAGTATCAACTTTTTCAAAGCTTTCTGATGCTTGGGCTGCAACGATGTTACTTGCAGCTGTGTTAACTCTAGAGTTAAGAATGTTAGTATCATTAACGACAACTGTACATTCTGCTTTTTTACCATTAGCACTCGTTGCACTAATAAGTGTTTCGCCTTGGCTAATAGCAGTAACTAAACCGCTTTGGTCAACACTTGCAACAGCTGGATTTGAGCTTGCCCATGTAACTGTACCCATAGCAGCTTTTTTAGGAACTGCTGAAACTGATAATTGAAGAGTTTCTGGGGTTGCTGGGCTAGGATTGCTCTTAGCAGAGCTATAGAACAAAACAGCTGCTTTCTTATTAATTACAAGTTCTTGAAGTTGATTTACTGATGGATCATCAGGATCATTAAGAACAATAACTTGTCCGTTCTCATTAATGTAGACATTTGAGCCGGAGGACTTAAAGTCCTCCTTAAGCTCAGATAATGCCTTTCTTGATTGGGCATAACTAAAATCTAATACTTGGTTTTTGCCACATGAAGCAAGAACACCACCAACCATGAGAAGTTGAATAAGAGATAAAACTTTTTTGTTTTTCATAAATTTAGTCTCCTTTCAAACTTATTTTTGTTGGTCTTTTGTTAATGCGACTGTAAGGTAAGATTCGGATGGAGTTCCGCCTCTAATTGATAAGTTGTAGTAGATTTCAATTGTCCAATAAGTAATATAGTAAGTTTGTGAGAAGATATCTGCAATATAACCTGTGTCTGATGGAGCTTTATCCTTATTGTAGATATCATCTAATGATTTCTTAATACTTGCGCCTAAAGAAGCATCAATTCTTAATGAAAGTTTCTTGCTTGCTTTGTTATAGGTGTAGCTTGAAACATTAACGTTTGAACTACCAACTGGGTAGACTTGGACTTTAGTAACATTAATTTCAACGCCTTCTGCGTTAACAAAATCTAAGTTGATTGATTGATTAACACCAACAGAGTAGTTACTTGTTGCGGCACCACCACTAATTGTGGTTGCACTACCATCAAAGTAATAATCTTTAACAGTCTTAACACTGACACCGTTTTCAACAACACCACCTCTATCACTGACTTCCCAGAGTGAGTCGAATGACCATCTGTGACCGTCATAGATAAGTGGGTTTTTGGTGTCTAATTTAGAAGTATCAGCACCCCAGTTAAGAGTAAATCCAGAGGAGTTGTCTGATTTTAAGACTTCTAAGAAGTTAAGTGGATTATATGTGTTACCTGAAATAGCACCGAATGCAAGGTCGAATCTACCTTTCATCATGTAGACGTTATAAACGTCTTCCCAGTTTGTAACGAAGTCTTGGGTAACATTTAATCTAACTTTACCACCGCAGACTGCATTATCATTAAATGCTGTTTCAAAGTAGTGCTTAATATCATCACCATAGTCGGCAACGTCAGTTTGATACATCCATCTAATATTGATTTCAATTACAGTTGGGTTTGAAGCTGTACCTAAGGTAAGCTTACCTGCTCTTGCGAGTTCGCTAACAGCGTTCTTGAAGCAATCAACTGCTTTAGAATAGTCATAACCATAGTCATCTTGTTTGACACCGCCAACTTCTCTGACGTTATGCCATTTTGCGACTGCTTGTTTATGAGCTTCGGAGTCATTATATGATTTACCGTTTTCTGGGTCATTCAAGTATGCACTTGAGAAGTAATCGATTGATGGTTGTGCGCCTTTGTTTTCGGCGAATTCTTTTCTATTGATTGACCAATATAAACCATTTAAGAAGTTATCGTTACTCATCCATGGTTTAACATCCCATCTATCACCGACTGGGTTTTTCCAAAGAGTGTTTAATTCATCCCATCTTTCTTGTGTACATGAGTTAACATTTAATTTAAATGTTGCATCACCTTTTGTTCTACGAACGTCGGTTCTACCAACTTCCTCTTGAATGTGAGAAACAGGGATACCACAGGAGTCAAGTAATCCTGAGTAATAGTATTGATAAAGTTGATCTTGAGTTGCGTTTGTATAAGTTGTGATCTTAACGCCTTCGATTTTGTGTCTATTGGCGATTGTTGGGTCAGAGCTTGAACGTTCAACCCAAGTGGCATCTTTCTTGAATGTAAGATATGAATCGTTCCATGTTTCAAGATAATATGCGCCTAAACAAATGGTATTATCAACAATTGTATTAGCTGATGAGTTTTGACCATAGTTAAGGATACCCTTAAGGACTGTTCCCTCTGGTGCAAGAGCTTCGATAAATGCACGTGGGATTGGTGAATAAAGGTTACTTGAGAGTTGATACATTGCTGTGAATGCATCAATTTCATTGAGTAATTCTAATTGAATGTAGCTCCCTTTTCCATCGACACCAGTCATAATACCTAATTCTTGATCTTTAAATTTAGCAGGATCAGAGTTGTTATTTAAGGTCATAGAAGCCCATGTTGCATCGATAAGAGCTTGATCAGTCATATCTTTGGTTCTGTTATAGTATGCTTGAGCACCACGGATACCATATGTCTTATCAGCTGCCATTTCAGCACCACGGCTTTGTTTGTTAGCGCCTGTTAAAAGGAGTTGGAAAACAAACTTGTAGTCTTCGAGAGCAACAGCTCTTCCGTCAAAGCCACCAGCACGAACACCATTATATCTATACTTTAATGGTCTTGCGTCAGAACCGGTTTTGACGTAGATTCTCCATGTCTTATATAATCCTAAAGGATTAGCTGTTTCATAAATTGGAGTTGGACGTTTTTCGCCATCTTTTGCTAAGACTGGATACCATTCATATCCATCTTTAGATGCGTTCATCTTTGTTCCATAGTAGCTTTGTGAAATATAGCTACTTAAATCAGAAACTGCTGAACCAGTTGCGTTCCAAGCATTGATCTTATTTGGATCTTGTGTTTGAGCGCTGTGGTAATAATACTTATAAGCTTCAACAGCCTCTGCTGCTAAAGGAGCGGTAATATCGCCTTCTGTAAGAATACCAAAACCGTAACCGGTAATGTATTCAGTAGCAGGAATATTTAAACGTGGGTTATATTTAACATAACCACCGTTTTCAAATAATGTAATACCTGTTAAGTGTGAATCAACTGCATATTTCTCTAACTTACCTAAAATTTCGGTACGTTTTGCAATTGCTTCTGCACCGGCAGATGATGAGTAGTTATAACCACCATTTGCAGGAGTTGCATTAATAACTGTAATATCTAAGTTTTTGCTAATTTGAGAATTAGTTTCAGTAACTTTGATTCTTGCACTACCAGCTTCACCTTCAGCAACAACATAACCTGATGCATTAACTGAAAGTCTGGCAGCATTTGTTGTTTCGTAGGTATAACTACGAGCAACACTATCATTAGCTAAAGTTGAAGTAACAATGACTTGATCGTGGTCACCAACTGAAAGGGTTGTTTTGCCACTTTCTAAGGCAACAGTGAAGTCAAATTCTTCTTCTGGTTGTGGATCTGGGCCAAACTTACATGAAGCGAGGCTAAATGCACAAGCAGATGCTAATGAAGCGAGAATAAATGATTTCTTTTTCATAACATTTACTTCCTTTCTTTGTTATTTATTTCCAGAGAAGAGATTTTTGAAGAAGTTAGCGATTGACTCGAATAACTTCTTAAAGAAGTTTGCAATCTTCGCGAAGAATGAATCTCCTTCTTCTCCTGGTTCTGGTTCAGGTTGTGGTTCAGGTTGTGGTGTTAAATCAACTCCACAGATATCACAGTGATTATCACCATTTGAATCAACGTGATCATGGATTGCATCACCTGGAACCTCAATGTGGGTAGTAATTGTAACAAATCCGGTTTGATCGAATTCTGTTTCAGCACCACCATAATTGACGGTGAACCATGCAATATTTGTGCCATCTTTGACAAAGTCTTGGTTTGTCTTTAAGCCAGTTCCTTGGGCAATAACATAGTTAGAATATGTTGAGCCAAAGAAGTGAATGATGGCTGTTGAAGTACCATAAGCGGCATCTGTAACGGAGATTGTTAATCTCTTTTGTCCACTTGATAAGGTACCAAGCATATCCATTGCGTCTTCGATATCTTGAACTGTTTCATCGATGTAGTAAACGTTCTTAACTGCGTCGAATTTAACATCTGCGACAGAGATACCAAGAGATGCATATGCGACTTTTCTTTCCTCGATTTCGATTCTGACACGTCTTACACCGTCTTGGTTGTATTCCTTAATATTAGTAAATACAGGCGCGCTAGAGTCGACGATGAAGTGATATGCTTTGCTTACCCAAGAACCGTCACATTGAAGTTGATAATTAAATTCAATTTCATATGTGCCATCAGCGAATGCTTTTCTTGAAGCTAAGTCATATAGAGGAATTACAGCCCAACCTCTATGTGCTACATAGCCTGATCCTAAGTAGTTGGAGTCGACATGTGATTTATAGAGTTGTCCGCCATCCCCGTGTAACATATCTTTGAGGATTGATTTGTATACAACTTCGCCTTTGTCGTTCTTGATTGTAAAGAAGTTATCTTTAACAGAACGCATGACGAATTGTTGAATAATCATGGTATTTGTTTGTTCTGGGTTACCAACATAGATATTTTCGGATGGGTTATCGTAGTAAGCACCGGTTGCTGGGTTTGTACCAACTTTGTGCCAGCCATATAACTTCTCGAAGCTTGTATCGTTAGCTAAGATAGAATCACTATTAATATAGTTAGGTTCTTCTGAGTAGCCAACTGTCCAAGTTGAACCAAATTCACAGTTATCTTTACCAAGAAGTGATTTGGAAATATCGTTGACAAGATCTGATGGATAAACTTTTGATGTATCTTTTTCAAATGTGAATGGTTCCACTACTGGAGCATCTTTAAGTTCATTACCATTAATATCTTTACCAGAATAGAAGCCAAGGTAAGGAATTGATAACTTTCTTTCATCACCTTGTAAGAGTTCAACATAACCTTCAATAGCACATCCATATTCAAATTTAGATAAAATATCTAACTTTGTTTCTTCTGGAATGTTCCATGAATTTAAGTTGATTTGGGTTTCGCCATGTGGGATTGTGATGCTTTCTTGTTCAAATGTAGCAATAACTGCATCTTGAACTGATTGATAATCAAATCCTTCAAGTGGTTCCCAGACACAACCTTTAGAGGCGACGTTTTTGTAGTAACCTGGGTTTAAGACGACTGCATTTGTTTGTGCAATTAAGTCTTCTTGGGTTGTGTAGTAAATAATTTGTTTTGTTAATTTAATAACATCATCTAAAGATGCATTAGCTGGGTTAGAGACGTACTTAGGAACTTCTTTACCCTCTGCTGGGCTAAATGACATGACCCAGTATGATAAACCTGCGATCTTTTCGATAGAATCGGTTTCACCTTTGTATTTGTATTTATCAGGAATAACCTTGTTGGTGTTTGCGATTGCTGGACGCATAACAGTTACTTTTGCTTTATAAGTTTGTTGTTCACCTTCATTGTGAGCGACAAAGCTTAATTTAACTGTACCGTTTGCAATATCTTCATTGTTGTATAAACAAATCTTTGATTTGCCAATCTTTTCACCATTTAAGTTAAGGCCTTCAAGATAAACATCTGTGTTATATGCTTTTCCTAAATTAACCATACCAGCGCCTTGTAAACGTGGGGATGTGTAGTTAGGATCTGCTGTTTCTGGAAGTTCTGGGTTAGCTGTTCCGTCTAACATTGGGTCGGCTGTAGACATAAGTCTCATATCGACTGATTTACGGAATGCAACTAAGCTTTCTAATTCAGATTCTGATGCGCTTCCATCAGAATAGACACCTTTTGCAACCTTAGATAACATTAAGGATTGAGCACCGGCATAGTTTGGTGCAGCCATAGAAGTACCTGAAAGGTATTCATATGTTGAGAAAGGTGTATTTAACTTATCTTCTTTCTTTTGAGGTGGAACAGCACCACGAATGTTTTCGCCTGGTGTAGTTATATCTGGTTTTAAGCCAAAATCCCATCTAGCACCGTCTGAGGAGAATGTTGAGATGGTTCTTGCTAAGTCGTTGATAGAAACGTCTTTCTTAATAAATTCGAATGTACCGGAAACTTGTCCTTCGAAGACTAGTTTGTCTTTGTAAAGAACTAAAGCACATGGTACGGTTGGTGAGAAGTCTTCACCGAAACTACATCTAAAGTTGAAGTCATTTGCGGTTGGGTCATTATTAATAATGATGACACCAATTGCACCGTTAGAAACAGCAACATTATACTTTTCAGCAAAGCTGATAGATCCACGGTTAACAACAGCGACTTTGTTTTTAACTAAATCAGCTGTGTAATCACTTGCGGCACCAAATCCTGGAACGTATGCCCATGGAATTTGTCCACCGAATTCTGGATGTTTTTCAGCAATTTCTTCTAACCAGTGTTGATCATCTTCTGCAAAGTCCGGATCTAAACCTTCTCTATTGAGAATTTGATCTTCGAATGCGATGTTCTTTCCACCAGTTCTAATTGCTTTTTCGTAGTAAATTTCGGTTGGTTGACCAGAAGCAATAATTGTTGATTCTTCTGAGTTAGCATAGCTACCTAAGACACCGGTTTCGACCATATCTGTTGTCCAGTTACCATAACCACCAGTAAATGAATAAGATGATTTACCAGCGTTACCTGCTGAAATAGCAGACATAATGCCATAATCGTTCTTTAAGCTTGCTAAGGTCTTCATTGTAATGGAATCGCCATCGAAGTCATCTAAGTCACTACCAAGTGACATGTTGATTCCATCAACACCTAATGCGATTGCATCTTCTAAAGCTGCCAAAATACATGAATCGTAAGCACCAGTGTGTGAGCTGAAGCCCATTTGTTCACCTGTCTTACTAGCTTCGTATGAGGTGAAGACCTTCATACATGCTAATTGTGCTTTTGGAGCAATACCTTTATATGTATCAGCATTAGCTGATGCAATAGATGCAACGTGTGATCCGTGGTAAGAACCGTCGAAGTGGACATCATAATCCATTGGTCCTGCTTTACCATAATCTGTGGATTCTCCGCCATAGTCATAATAGAATGGAACCTTACTATTAAAGTAAAGTGATCCTTCTTCACCAGCGACAGCACCTTCTTTTCTTTTTGCGTGTTCAACGTTTTCTAAGATAGAAGTTAAGTTTTCAAAAGTAAACTTTTGTGCAACACCAGCTGGTAAGGCTTTGTATACAGCGTGACTCCATGGAGTGACTCTTCCCATTTTGTCAGGTGTGTCATCACCAGTTTCACCACGAAGGTAGAATTCGTTATCTAAAATAGCAATAACAGTTCCTTCACCATCGTTTGTATCTTCGCCTTTATACATAGTTTTGGCTGAGATGTTTTCGACCATATCGCCTTCGTCTTCACCGGCGAGTGGTCCAGTTTTGTTGTTGAAAGTTACAGAATAGCGATCTTCAAATTCTAACTCTTGCTTTGCGTGAATCTTATCGATTGTAACGCTTGCTACTTGTGGTAAAGCACGAATTGCCTCGACATCTTCCTTGTTTACTTCAAGTACAAAAGCATTGTTGAGAATTGAATAACGATCAATTAATTCAAAATTCTTAGTAACTTCGCTCTTGATGGAGCGCATTACTTTATCTTGTGTTGAATAAATTTCAGATTTCGAGAGATTCTCTAAACTATCATTAACTTCGACAATAATTCTAGTTGAGTTTTCACTGCTAACTTGACCAGCTGCTCTGGTTTCACTAGCACTAGAGATTCCCGACATTCCGCCAATTGACATGACCGCGATCATTCCTGCGAGTAATCTTGAATACATATTTCAACCTCCTTTTCCAATTTTCGAATACATATCGTGTATGTATTTTTCGTATATTATACACACGTAAGAATATATTGCAAGAATTTTTTGCACAAAAAAGCATGCCGTTTGACATGCCTTATATTAGTGAGGGAAATTTACTTTAAAGTTAATTTCAAAATAAAATATGCAATCAAAAAGAGGGTACCGACGATCAAAATAGCGATGAAATAATTTGATTGTTTTTCTCTTAATCCGTTCTTGTAGTCGCGGTACTCTGGATAGTCTTTGTATGCGTTAGGTGTTTTAGAAAAAATCATGGCGCCTAATTGCTTAAATCCATAGCTTGCAAAATCGAAAAATCCTTGTTTTGCGACGAATGAAAGACCGCCGATTGAAAGTACAACAATACCGGCAACTGAAGCACCATTAAATAAACCGTAATTCGTCTTATTAGTTAAATAAAAAATAAGGAAAATACCAACTCCAATAATTATACTAATTATCGAAGCGATAATATAAGGTTTCCAACGAATTTTCTTTTTCATATTTTACTTATGAATTCTAATGACTTTTTCTTCTTTAATTTCGGTCAATGTTGCGGGACATTGTCCGGCAATATCAATATCGTAATTGACTTGTCCGTCTCTATCAAGATAAACCTTTGAGATTTTGCCAAAGTAAACATCATCACAATAGTAAAAATCAACAAAGTCTTTTACCTTAAACTTTGAGTTAATTTCAACTGATTCGGCTTTCTTTTTAAATAAAAACATAAATTAAACGAATATCAATAACGATGATAGTGCTACCAAAAGAGCGGGAACACCGACAATAAGTCCATATTTTAAGAAGTCTAAATAACCATATTTGACTCCATGTTTCTTTAAAATGGACAACCACATTATACCAGCGAGTGCACCTAAAGGCGAAATAAATGCGCCTATGTTCGAACCAATAATTGATGAGAAAATTGCTCTATTTCTGATAACTGGATCGGTGAAGTTACAAATTGAAGAATAAAGAACAGACATTGGGATGTTGTTCACTAAATTTGCACTAAATGCTGAGGTGAATCCATACACAAAAGTTGTTCCGCCATTTCCGAAAAATTTAGCGATTGATTCAGTGACTCCAAACTTCTCTAATGCAAGGACAATCGTGAACATTCCGATGACAAAAGGAATGATTTCATAAGGCGCTCTTAAAAATGTGTGACCGAGTTCAGTTGGTTCTCTCCTTTTTACCAAGAAATATGCAAGGGAAACTAGCACTAAAATGCCTAAAGAAACGGCACTAATTAAATACATCGGAATTGAAAAATACCCAGAAATTACTAGGAAAATCGTGCAAATTCCTAAAATTACAAGACCAATTATTGTGAGCGAAGTATTCTGTTTTTCTAAGGTCATTTCTGTTGGCTGCAAAGGTGCTTTCAACTGCTTGCGAAACAAACAAAAAACTACTAAAAATTCACTAATTCCTGTCAATAAAGTAGGCACCGCCATCACTTTAAAATAGTCAACAAAAGTGATACCAAATGAGCTTGCTAAATAGATGTTTGTAGGGTTACCGATAATGAAAATCATGCTCCAAGTATTAGCAACAATAAACTCACTAACTAAGTAAGGAATTGGCGATATTTTTGCGTGCTTGCAAAAGAGCAAAATGAACGGAGTTAAAGTCAAAATTATGATGTCATTTGAGGTGAACATCGTTAAAATTGCGACAAATACATTTAAAACGATAAATAACAAGATTTGTGATCCTTTTACTCTCTTTAAAGTCCAGTTTGCAAGGTGAGCGAAAAAGCCAACTTCATCCAAAAATATAGAAATAAGTGACATAGATAAGAACAAAACCAGTATTTGAATTGGGTTAATTCCATCGCTTTTTATTAAAGCTTTCCACCAATCAGTAAATGAAAGACTAGTAGTAAGAATTAAAACTGCACCCAGAAAGGCAAACATCCAATAAACGTGAATATCTTTATGTTTAAAAGGAAAATGAATATTAAAAATAGAAGTCAAGATGACTCCTAAACATGTAAGAACTGAAATAATCAAAACTAACAGCACGCCAAATATTATAGTTAGTTAAAACTAGAATGCTATAAAAATATATTTATTGAATTTAAGTAATAGAAAACTTTAAAATAATCCAAGTTAAATGAACCAAAAAAATTGCTTGTTAATCTATTATAGTGGCACTAATAACACCACTTTTTTAACAAACAAACTTTCTAAGCGTCTTAAAAATGAAGGTTACGAGGTTGATTCTTACAGGATTAACCCACTCAATCTTGAGGTCCTAGATATATCTAAATACGACCTTATAGGAATAGGTTATCCAATCTATGGTTTTAACCTACCTAGCATCGTTCATAAATTCTTCAAAAAGCAAAAATTCCCGGGAAATCCTAGGGTTTTTGTGTATAAAAACTCCGGAGAAACCTATTCTGCTAACGATTCTAGTAGCCTCGTTTTACGTAAAATTCTTAAACGCCAAAAAGCTAATTTCACTAATGAATATCACTTCATAATGCCATACAACATCCACTTCCGTTACGACGAAAAATTAGTCAAAGAAATGCTCGGAATTGACGAACTTTTAATGGACATTTTAGTGAAAGAAATTACAGAAAATATCCCAAATTTGAAGAAATATACTTTCGGAAATAACATCATTAACCACTTCTTCAGACTCACTTATATCGGCGGTAGTATTAATAACCTTTTCTACAAAGTTGATAAAAAGAAATGCATTAAATGTGGTGTCTGTGTAAATAACTGCCAAATGAAAAATATTTCTTTTAATAAAAAGGGTAATATTAAGTTCCATCACCACTGTTTGATGTGTATGTCTTGTACTTTAAATTGTCCAAAAGACGCGATAAAAATGGGACTTTTTGATTCCTGGAGAGTAAATAAACCATATAATTTCAATCAAATTGAGAAAATAGAATTAAGCGAACCAATCATCACTGATCAAACAAAAGGATTCTTTAAGTGTTACATTAAAACTTATAAAGATATTAAAGCAAGACACAAAGAACTCTTTGGAAATTTGAAATTTATAATATAATTATATAGGTATGGCCAAAAGACATTGTTTTAAACACTTCGTTCTTATTACAAGACACCGCCATAGAGTCATTAAAAATGCATCTCATATGGGAATTTTTTGGCATTCCTTAGGTCATGACCTAAGTAAATACGGATGTTTAGAATTTTATACATCAGCGAAATACTACGTTGGTGACCATTCTCCAGTTTACGAAGAAAGACTACATAACGATTATTTTTCAAGAGTTTGTCAACACCACACCAAAAGAAATAAACATCACTGGGAGTATTGGTGTGACTTCTTTGGTGGCCATATTTTAGCAAAACGCATGCCTTGGAAATACGCAGTCGAATACGTTTGTGATGTCATTAGTGCATCCCAAACTTATAACCCAAAAAACTTTGATAAAAGCGCTCCATATAAATACTTTGAGGCAAAGAAAGACCACTACTTCCTTAATAAAGGAACTTCTGAATTTTTGTCATGGTGTTTCTTAAAGTTCTCGGAGTCCGGTTGGAAAGAATTACATAAGAAAGAAACCAAAGTTAAGTTTGAAGAAATTGCAAAAAGAACAAACGAAGTTGATGTCTTTGAAACAAGCATCGACTCAATTCCTTTCCCAAAACTTAAAAATTAACCACACATTTTGGTATAGTCGATGAAACCTAATGTTAATAATTTACCTAAATATACAAGAAAAGAAGAAATAGTAAACAGCATCACTCATCTAGTTGGATTAGTCTTTGCTTTTGGTGTTTTATCATTCTTTATTATTTTTAGTTGTTCTAAAAATTTAAATTTCGCTTATATCTTGCCTTATTTAGTCTATTCTTTATCGATGATAATTGTTTTTGGTGTGTCCACCGCTTACCATTCTTCAAGGCTTTCTAGTAAAACTAGGGCAGTTTTAAGAGTAATCGATCATTCGGACATTTATTTCTTTGTGTTTGGCACTTATTTTCCCCTTTGTTTATATGCGATTTCTAATCAACCATTTGCGACTACAATCTTAATTTTAGAAATCATTTTTTTGATTTTAGGAATAATTCTTAACGTTATTCCCTGTAACTCAAAAATCTTGGACATTATTTCTTACATTATTTATATTATCGATGGTTGGATGATTATCTTTTTCTATCCATTTGGAATAGGGATGGACTTTTTAGTGTTCTTATTTGTTTTACTAGGTGGAATTATTTATTCGCTTGGTGCGATTACATATGTAATAGGAAGTAAAAGAAAATACTTTCACTCTATTTTTCACGTGTTTGTAGTATTAGCTGCTGTTTTGCAGTTTATTGGAATTTACTTCTTACTAGTTAAATAAATTTTTAACTGAATCTAAATTTGGGACTTCGATATTTTCGTTATAGTTAGAATAAGTTACTAGATAATTTTGTTCGCAATCTGTGGTTAAAAACTTTTTAGCCTTATATTTACTATGTAAAGCAATCGTGCTCAAGGTAAAATCTTCACCAAAAGTTAGGGTCATTTCGAATTACGAAATTATACAACATTTATTGATTTATTTTCACTAAGTCGTAAAAAGTATTCAAAATATCAAAAAAACACTACTATTTTATTTATTTTGCAATACAATTTTATGAAATGAAAAAGAAATTCGGAGTTAAACTAGTCTCACTTATAGGATTACTACTGTCATCCTGTAATTTTGATTTTCTAAGTTTTATTTTTCCTTCTAAAGATGAATATATAAATGTTGAAAGCGTCACAATTGTAGAAAAAAGAGCTGAAATCGTAGTGGGAGAAGAGTTTCAATTAACCGCTAAAGTTTTGCCAGACAATGCTGAAAATAAAGAAATCATTTGGAAATCTTCTAATGCTGATGTAGCGTCCATTAATAATGAAGGTGAAGTCTCTGCTTTAAAACTAGGAAGTACCTTTATTGAGGCAATTTCTAAAGAAAACTCATCTATAAAAGATAGCTTTGAGTTAAAAGTAATTGCCCCTGAACTTTTATCAATAGAGATTAAAGATTTGCCTACAAAAACATCATACTATGAAGGTGATACATTCGATCCAAGCGGTTTAGTTATTAAAGCTAACTATTCAAATGAGACTACACGATTAATTCCATACGTTGATTATGAAGATGATTTTACTTTTTCGTTATCCTTAGATAAAGAACTTGCTATCTCAGATCACATGATTATCATTACTTTTGAGGAAAAATCTGCTTCATTTGAGATTGATATAACTCAAGTAGATAAACTTGAAAAAACAAAGCTTTCATATACTTATGATGATTACACGAAAAATAATTACTACACTGTCGACAATTGTCCATTAGAAGGTAATCCTAAATTACTTATTATTCCTGTATGGTTTAACGATTCTAATAATTTTATTAGCGAATCTAAAAAAGAAAGCGTTAGAAACGATATAGAAAAAGCCTATACTGGAACCACTGAAGAAACTGGATGGCACAGTGTTAAATCATATTATGAAACTGAAAGTTTTAATAAACTCACTTTATCTGCAACAGTAACCGATTGGTATGATTTGGATAAGAGTTACACTGAATATGCTCAAGAAAGCAAAACTAGTCAAACTGTGGATCTTATTAAAAAAGCATCAGATGATTACTTTTCAGATCATTCCTCAGATAACCGTAAAAACTACGACTCAAACAAAGATGGCTATTTAGATGGCGTAATGATTATTTATGCTGCTCCAGATTATATGACATTAGGTAATGATTCTTATAAAAATCTTTGGGCTTATTGTTATTGGACCGGCGCTGCAGCTGTAAAAGCTGCACCTACAGCAAATGTCTTTTTCTGGGCTTCCTATGACTTTTTGTATGGAAGTAACGTCAAAGAAAAAACTGGCCATTTATACGCTAGAGGTTATACAGAAAATGGCGTAACAGTTGATACACATTGTTTTATTCATGAAATGGGCCACGTTTTTGGTTTATTAGATTATTATGATTATTCTAATTATGACTACACACCTGCTGGTGGCTTTTCTATGCAAGATTATAACGTTGGAGGCCACGACCCTTATAGCGTAATATCTTATGGCTGGGCAGATCCATATATTCCTAACAACAGCATGACAATCTCTTTAAGAGATTTCCAATCAACTCATGATGTAATTTTACTTGCGAATCATTCAGTAACTAATTCTCCATTTGATGAATATTTATTACTTGAATACTACACTCCAACTGGATTAAACGAATTTGATTCAGCTTATCAATATCGCGATCAATATCCACAAGGTCCAAGTGTACGCGGAATTCGTCTATGGCATGTCGATGCAAGACTTTATTCTTACTCACGCTACAAATTCACCACTAATCCAAATGACGGCGACGTTTATCACTCAATGTCAAATTCTTATGATGCAAACCACGGATCATATCTTGGTGAAGAATATTATAACTATAATATTTTACAACTTATCAGAAATGACACTCATTCATCATACACTCCAAAAGATAATTTAAGTGCAGAGTCTTTATTTAAAGCTGGAGAAACATTTGATATGTCAACATTCTCTTCACAATTTGTGAATGGTTCTAAAATGAATGATAAAAATGCTCTAGGATGGTCATTCAAAGTTGAACAAATAAATGAAAATAGAGCAATAATTACGTTAACAAAAAACTAATAATTATTTTTAAAATGAAAGAGAATCCAAGGTATTGGTGATTTCCACCCCATTCGGTTCTCTTTTTTCTACCCATTTGGAATCGGAATGGATTTTAAGGTTTTCTTATTCATTTTATTAGGCGGAATTGTCTATTCTTTAGGTGCGTTTACATACGCGGTAGAAAAAAAAGAGGAAATGTTACTATTCCCTCTTTCATGTTTTTGTTAATTTAGGTGCGATTACCCATTTTATTGGAATCGTCTTATTATTAATCAAATAAACCTTTAACCGAATCTAGATTTGGTATTTCAAGATCCTCATTATAGTTAGAATAACTAACTGTGTAATTTTGTTCACAATCAGTGTTCATCACTTTTTTAGCGACATATTTACTATGTAAATCAAGCTTTACTAGGGTGAAATCCGTTGTCACAGTTAACTTCATTTCAATAAGTGAGAAAACTGGATATTCATCAAGACCACCAAATTTTTGCATTTGAATCTTAACGTTATTCGTGGATTTTTCAGGATCAAACTCTAGGTTGTACACTAAATTTGAGTCAGTGCTTTCGCCTTTTGTTACACTTTTAACTGCATCGTTATTTATTAAATAACCTTCAATGCCTCTATCAAATGGGTAAGTTCCGTAAATTCCTAAGTATTCGTCTAAGGTTTTAACTGTGAAATCACCACTTTTTTCATCTCTAAAGGCTGCTCTCGTGTCATGATAATAAGCCTCATGAACTGTATTGACTGTTCCTTTGGACTCGTTTCTCAAATATGAGTATTCACCTTTTAAGACTGTGGCATCAATTATTTGAGTCACAGGAATGCCCCAAAGCTTTGCGACAGTTGTGCCACTTGTGACTGCTTTATAAGAATTATAAGAGTTAAGTTTTGAGTAAACTAAAGCAGGAACTCTATTTGGTTCAACTTCTTGAGCTTGTTCAGGAGTGATGTCTGGAAGTACTTCAATAACTGGATCATCCACCACTTCACGAGTCTTATTTTCTTTTGGCTTACAACCCGCTAAAGTAAACGGGATAAGGGTACAAAGTAAAACTTTTCTTTTAAACATTTTTATACCAAACTTTCATGTTTATAAGATTTTATCTTATTTCTTTTTAAATATTCTAGCGAAGAAGCCTTTTTTCTTCTCTTCAAAAATCGCTTTGATGTCTTTAACTAATAAGTCTTTTTGAGATGTGTTCTTGGCAAGTTTTTGAGCAATTTGAAGAAAGATAGCTTGGTATTTTTCCATACTTTCTTTTTCGTATCTACTTGCTGCGTAGTCTAAGACTAAGGTTAAACCAGCTTTACCATCTAAGATTTGCATATCAAGAACTGTTTGAGATGCAGCTTGGTTTTGTCGAATTTGAACAGCTTCAATACCATCTAAGCCCCCGATATCTCTAATGTCTTGTTGATAAAGGAGGTAGGCAGATTCTCCGCCACCAGCAGTGTTATGTTTATCAACATATGGGTAGCAAGAGTGTTCAATACCTTTTTGAACTTGTTCATGAACTTCGTTGAATAAATCTCTAATACTTGTTTCATCTTTTAAGCGTAATCCGATTGGAAGATCTCTAAAGAGAAGACCGACAGAGTTCATAAGTTCAACGTCTTCACGACCATTGAAAATCCAGGAGATTTTAACGTCGTTAACTTTGTTATAGTTAGCAATTGCTAAACATGCGACTGTGATGTAGAACTCATTACGAGAGATTTGGAATTGTCTTTCAACATTTTCCATTTCTGGTTGTGAGATTTCTAATGAGGCAGAGAGTTCACCATAAGTGTTTTCTCTAGCGTCATGGTCAATATTTGGATAATTTGACCACTCCACGTTTTCAAAAATGCTATCGAAATAATCTTTTGATTCTTCGTAGAATTTGGAGTTTTCAAGGTCTTCTCTACGTCTAAGCATTAAATAGTAGTAATCTTTTTCAGGTTCCATGCCTGCTAAAATGTTACCGAAGTTTTGGTTAAAGACCTTCATTGATGTCCCATCAAAGACAGTGTGGTGAACATCAAAGAAGAGGTAGCCAGCTTTTTCAGTTTCAAAGATTCTACAACGATAAAGTTTTCCATCAATAATTCTAAATGGAGTAACTAAAGTATCTTTGATAGATTCGAATTCAAATTCGTTAACTTTTTCAAGTTTAACTTCCTCATAAATTTCAGGTGTATATTTTTGAATAATTTCACCATCTTCATTAAAATGAAGAGTTGTTAATAAAGCAGGGTGATTTTTGATAAGTTTATTGACTGCATCAACGATTTGATTCATGTCAAAAGCTTCCTTATCAAATTTGAGTAATGAGAACAAGTTATACATTGTTGATTTAGGTGTATAAAGTTGATAGTCAACCATGTAGAGTTGTTCACTTGTAAGTCTATGGGTTTCTTTTAAAGAAATTGCGTTTTCTTTATCAGGATCTTTATCACCAAATGTCTTACGGTGCTCAAGGTATAATTCTGCAATCTTCTTTGGAGTTCTGCCTCTAAAGATCATATTTGCATTTAAGCCTTGCATATCAGCATTGGCGATTAATTCAATTGAGCCAAGTGAGTCACCACCGACTTCATAGAAGTCATCATCAATACCGATTTGTTCCATTTTAAGAACTTTTTGCATAACTTCACAAAGTCTCTTTTCGGTGTCATTTGTAGGAGCAACGTATTTACTCTTAAATGTTGATGAATCTGGTTTTGGTAAAGCTTTACGGTCTAATTTACCGTTTGCTTTTAAAGGAATTGAGTCAATTTTAACGAAGAAAGAAGGAACCATATAGTATGGAAGACGCTTTAATAAAGCGGTTCTAACTTCTTCAAGGTTAAACGAACATTCATCTTTATAGTAAACTGCTAAGTAGGATTTACCGCCTTCTTCAAAACCTTTAGCAGCCGCCCAGCTAACGCCTAAGACAGCTTTTGTAGCTGCTTCAATTTCAGCAGGTTCAATACGGTTACCATTAATCTTAATCATGTCGTTGTTACGACCAAGTAAGACATAATCACCATTTTCATTCTTTCTAGCAAGGTCACCAGTGTGGTAAATACCATCAACGAATGCCTTTTTAGTTTCTTCAGGAAGATTGATGTAGCCTCTAACGTATGGGTTTTCGAAGCAAAGTTCACCGATGTCTCCATCTTTAGCGACTTCGCCATTTTCTTGAATAAGAGTAATTTTGGTTTCGACTTCTGGTTTACCAATTGGACATGTGTCATATGACTTATCAATTTTGAAAACGCCAACAGCAAAGCCAGATTCTGAACATGCATAGATGTTAATTAAATCGAGTTTTTCATTGTAAACGTTATTAGCAGGTTCACTACCAACGAATAACATTCTTAAGAATGGACCTGTTTGATTTCCTAGCATTCTAACGTAGGAAGGTGTTAAGAATGTAATTGAGATTTTTCTTGTAAAAAAGAACATCTTTAAAGCAGTAGGATTTTTGATTGTAGCATAGCTAACAACGTGCATTTTACCGCCTTGAATTGACAAAGCTTTTAAAATAACAATGACTGATGCGACGAAATTTAAAGGTGCTAAAAGGGCTAATGAATCTCTGCCGTCAAACGGAGTTTCGCCATTAACTTTGATGGACTCAATTGCTCTTTCAAGGTTTCCGTATTCGTGTAAAACACCTTTAGGATTACCTGTTGTACCTGATGTGTAAATTGCGTATGCTGCATCATGATTATCAACTTGTTCATGTCCTGCTAAGTAATCATGGTCCATAATTTCGTCCCATAATTTGGCAGTTAATTCGAGTTTACAACCACAGTCTTCTCTAATATAAGCGATACGATCTGGAGCATAAGTGTCTTCGACAAGTGCCCAAGCTGCACCGGCTTTCCAAATACCAATCATAGCAACGATTGGGAGAACACCACGTGGTAAATCAATTAAAACAAAGTCTTCTTTTCCGATTCCTTTATCTTTTAGATAACCATAAAGACGACCAGACATATTGTCTAATTCTGCGTATGTCATCTTTTTGTAAACATCATCAAAAAGAATCGCAGAGTTAGGAGTGTCGTTTGTGTACTTTTCAAGTAAATCAATTATATAAGCCATACCAACCTCTCTTTCAAAATATCAAATAACGGATATTTTGTGACTAATAAATTTAAATTTATTATACAGGTAAATCAAATTCATAACAATTACTTATTTTATTTGTTAACAAATATTGCTAAAATATTACTACTATGGCAATTGAAACACGAATCTCATCATTTTTAAACAAAAGGAAAGGGATTATTCCTTTCTTATTCGCACTCATGTGCACTCTTTTTGTGGCATGTTTAGTTGGAGTTGAAATTAGACAACTCAAATACATGGACCACTTCTTAACATTTAACACTGGAGCCGAACTCGCTGCAATGTTTGCAGGAATCATGATTACAGTCTCCATTTTACCTTCCTATAAAAGACAAAGTGGTTACACTCGAGTCTTCGTTTCCCTTGTTGCACTTCTAACATTCCTTATGGCGTGCGACATAGGTGAAGCCTTGGTTGATGGAATTCCTGAGTTAGCAAGACTAAATAAACTCTTCCCAGCATTTGTTTGGGCAAATGAAACTGCAGTTTGGTTCTTCTTCTTTGTGTATTCTACACACGTCTTAAAAAGTGAAGGAAAAGCAATTTCTGTTTTCTACATTATTGGTTTAATTGCATTAGTTACATTTGTTGCTATTCCATTTGTCACCCTTAAAGATCCTCTTTATTACTACATTGATGACTTTGGTTTCTATCATCGTAAATTAGCTGAATTTGGTTATACTTTCTATATTTCACGATTCCCATCAGTTATTTTCTCAATTTTGACAATTATTTGTATTTTCCTTTCAAAAGCTAGAAAAAGATCAAAAGTTCTTATCTCGCTTTTCATTGGACTTCCACTTATCGCTATGGCATCAGGCGGATATAAGACTGGCGTAGCCATTCAATATATCACCATGATGATGTCAGCCATCTTAATTTTCGCCATTGTTTTCGCGGATAACGAGAAAGATTTATATTCAACTTCCAAGGAACTTGGAATTGCTACAAATATTCAAAAGCACATGCTTCCAAATATTTTCCCAGCATTCCCAGATAGAAAAGATATTGATGTTTATGCATCAATGACTCCTGCTAAAGAAGTTGGAGGAGACTTCTACGATTATTTCTTAATAGATGATAATCATCTTGGACTTGTTATGGCGGACGTTTCTGATAAAGGTGTTCCTGCTGCATTATTCATGATGGCTAGTAAGATTATGGTTCAAAATATCGCCATGCTTGGGAAATCTCCTGGTGAAGTTTTAACCTTAGTTAACAATCAAATTTGTTCTAATAACCAGGAAGATATGTTTATCACAATCTGGTTAGGCATTATCGATTTACAAACTGGCATTTTGACAGCGTCAAATGCTGGCCACGAAAAGCCGTACATTACAGATAAAGATGGTAACTTCGTATTATACGAAGATAAGAGAAACTTTGTCGTTGGTTGGAACAAAGGTATTAAATATAATGAATATTCATTAAAGCTCGAAAAAGGTTGTAAAATTTTTGTTTACACCGATGGTGTTCCAGACGCAACAAGTAATAATGGCAGACTTGGTTTTGACAAAGTTACTGAAATCCTCAATAAGTACGTTAAAGAAGATCCTCAAAAAATTATTGAGGGTCTTAAGAAAGAAATTGATGATTTCGTCGGGCATACAGATCAATTCGATGACATGACAATGTTATGCTTTGAATATAAGGGTCAAGAAAATGAATAACTATGTTATTAAAGCAAAGCACGAATTAATCGACGATATGATTGAACCAATCGTATCTGCTTTAAGAGAAGCTGAGGCCAACCCAAAAGCCGTTTATGCGATGAACTTAGTCTTAGAAGAAGTCTTAGTGAATGTTGTTAATTATGCCTATGATAATGATGATGGCACCGTTGATATATCTTATGATATAAACAAAGAAAATAGAACGGTAAAAGTCACTATTAAAGATTCTGGAAAAGCATTCAATCCACTTGATGCACAAGATCCACCACTACATCAAAGCGCAAGCGAAAGAAAAATAGGTGGATTAGGAATTTATATAGTCAAAAACCTTGTGGATGATATAAAATATTCACGAGTTGACGAACATAATGTTCTCGAATTTAGTAAAACTATTAGATAATTGGAGGTAGGTAAAATGAAAATTAGCGAAAGAAAAGAAGGCAACAAATTAATTGCAAGTGTTGAAGGTAGAATTGACACCAACACATCACCTGCTTTAAACGATTACTTCAAAGAACATCTTGAAGGCGTTCAAGAATTCGAACTTGATTTAGAGAAGGTTGATTATGTTTCTTCAGCAGGTCTTAGAGCAATTTTATTCGCTCAAAAGACAATGGAAGCTCAAAAGGGTAAAATGTGTGTTTCTCACGTATGTGACGAAGTCATGGGCACATTCGAACTTACATGCTTCACTGATATCTTAACAATTATTTAATTCAAATATTTAACAAAACAAGGGAGACGTAGTCTCCCTTTCATTTTGCCAAAAGAAAAACGCCCGCAGAGGATGACGGACGTTTTAATGGGGTTTTACTTATCTACTTTTTTAAGCCTCGTTTAGCTTCCTCTATTGTTTTATATACATTAGCCTCGTGGACTTCTGTAAACCTAAGATTGGTCTTGAGTAACAAGACGATATTGTGATGTTTCTTCACTTAATGCATCATACACTAGTCAGTGCCACAAAAGTGCCACACACGAAAAATTAAACAAAAATAGGTTAAAAAATATTAACAAGTAAATACGGGGTGCTATAATTTTAGTGTCTATTTAGTAAGGAGAAAAATAATGGCTAAAACTGACGCAAGAATTTGCATTATCGGTGGCGGACCAGCTGGTCTTTCTGCTGCCATGTATCTTGAAAAGAAGGGCTACTCTAACTACGTTATTTATGAAAAATTAAACAAGGTTGGCGGTAAAGCCTGGTCACCAAAAATTAAAGTCAAACATAATGGTGTCGAAGAAGAAAGAAGTTTCGAAACAGGCGCTATTATGGGTGCAATTACTTACCACGCTGTAAGCGAAATGGAAGAATTCGGTGGTTATTATCACAAAGGTCCAGACTTCAAAGCAGGCGAACCAAATATGAGAAGAGAATTCCGTAAAGCCACTGGTGAAGTTGATCATCCATTTGAACCAAAAGTTGACTTCTCATTTAAAAAACTCACTGGTTTGTTAAAACTTAAGAAACAAATGAAGAAGTTAAATAAATTAATGCAAACCAAATATGTTGGTTACGATTGTTATGGACATTTAGGCGTTGCCAAAGGTGAATACTATGGTATCTCCAAAGGTGTCGAAGGTCATTGTGGCGCAACTAAGGAAAACTCATTCCCTAACTACATTAAAGGTGTTAACCCAAATCTAAAAGATTTGGCACTTCCATTCTCTGAGTTCTGTAAACTTAATGGAGTTGAAGAAGTTCAAAGAATTTGGATCGCTCCATTTACATCATTTGGTTATGGTTTCTTTGATGAAATCCCAACCGCTCTTGTTATGAAATATCTTGATGTTACCACCGCTTTAGAGTTCGTTAATATGAGACTCTGGACATGGCAAGATGGTACTCAACAAATTTATGAGCACGTTAATAAAAAACTTAAACACCCAGCTGTTTTAGAAACAGAAGTTGTTAAAGTTGAACGTCCAGAAGGCAAAGTCTTAGTTACTGTAAAGGGTAAAGATGGAAAAGAAACAACAGAAGAATTTGATAAGCTCGTTGTTACTACACCACTTGATTACTTTGCAAACTATGCAGACGCAACCAAGGAAGAAAAAGAATTATTCTCCAAGATCATCCACGAAAGATATTGCGATTATATCGCAACATTCCCAGAAGGAAAGAGCCCAGTTATCTCTGGTTACCTTGTTGAGAACATGGTTCCTGAAAAACTTGGTCATGCCATGGTTTACTACAATAGATGGGAAAATCTTGGTAATGATTGTCCATGTACAGTCTACGCACTTGCTAACCACACTGGTTCAAAAGATATCGATTATGATGTCGTTATGAAGACAATGGATGAAGACATGAAGAAAGTTGGCTTCCCAATCAAAGAGAAACTCTTTGCACAAGAAGTTTACTATTGTCCACATGTCTCTGCTCAAGACTACGCAGATGGTTGGTATGATAAGTTAGAAGCCTTACAAGGCACAAAGAACACATTCTATGCTGGTGAAATTATTTCATTCGGTGATATGGAAGATACATGTGCTGCTTCTAAAGATATCATTGGTAGATTCTTCTAAAACTAAAATTTAACAAAAGGCTCCTATAAAATAGGAGTCTTTTTATTTCTAATATTTTTGTTTCAGAATATATTTTTAATCAATCGACTACATTTGTAGTCACTTCATCTAGTTGTTTTAATCAGTCGGCTATAAATTGTAGCCACCTCATTTTGTGTTTCTTTTCAGTTGGCGACAAATCGTCACCGACTCATCATAATCAACTGGTAACATTTTGTTACCGATTCGCCCTTATCAACTGGTGACAAAATGTCACCGATTCGATAAATTAAAATAACTCTATATAACCAAGTCCGAATGACTTAAGCTTTTCATCATGTGTAATCAAACGCATATTATGTGCTGCACTTAAACATACAAGCATTTGATCAAACGGATCTTTATGAGCACTTAAATCATTCTGGTCATACACTGATACAGAATCTAAATTTAGTGATAAGAAAATATAACCGGCTCTCATCGCATAATCTCTAATTTGTGTTGCGCTATAAGGCATTTGTTGAGGTTTATTTTTATGTTTTATAGCTATTTCCCAAAGAGAAATCGCAGATACATAAATTTGGTTATTTTCATCAATAATGGCATTTCTTATTGCCAAAGGCAATCTTGGGGAATCTTCTAATGCCCAAATTAAAACATGAGTATCTAATAATATCTTCATAATCAAATACCAAAGTCTTCGATTGGAATTGCATTAAATTCTTCAAGAGAAATATCAAATCCAGACATTTCTTTTTTTGCTATTCCAACTCGTTTTGAATTTTTCTTTGTAATAGGAGTAATCTGAACTACTGGGGTTCCATTTTTTGATACGATAACTATATCTTCTTTTCCATCCAAAATTAGTTGCACAATTTTAGAAAAATTCGTTTTTGTTTCATAAATGCTTAGTTCCATAAATTTACCTGCCTGACTAGTCTGGTCAACTTTATAATATAACATATTATTGAAATTGTCTAGCAAGTAATTAAAAAAGGCATTTTTAAGGCGCGCCACCACTTCTAGGACAGTGTTTAAGGTCTCTGGCCCGACTAATGGGGAGGTCTTTTAATGCCTCCCACCCCTCTTGACAACTATAGTATATAAAGTAAAACTTTAATTCTGAATAATGATTCCAGTAATTTTCTTTTTTAAGCAGTGTTTCAAACGTTCTTCCGTTGGGCCAAACAAAAAACCACACATTGTGTGGTTTAATTGTCTAATGGCGCCCTCGGAACGACTCGAACGTTTGACCCACTGCTTAGAAGGCAGTTGCTCTATCCACCTGAGCTACGAGGGCAGCGACTTATAATATATGTTTTTTTATAAAAAATTTCAATAAAGAAGTTACATTACTTGTAAACAATTAAAGTTTCATAAGGGATAAGGGCGGTTGAATTAGATAACTCCTTATGTGGATTAATAGTGTCTAAATATAATTTATAGCCTCTTAGATCAACAATTAGAGGTTTACCCTGTCTTAGTCCATTGACATGAATTATCAAGTATTTGCGGCCGGTTTTTAAATCTCCAACTTCATAAGAAATATTATTTGGGAGAGTCTCATCTACTTTTAATAAATGATTGATATTCTTATCTAAACCTAAATCGGAAGTATTTTGTTTTAACCAAATAAGTTTTTGATAGTTTTTGAACATGTCGTAATTCTCAAGTTTTAAAGAATAATCAAGTTCGTTAATTTCATAAGATGCGTTATATGAGTTTTCGCATCCTTTTTTACTTCTAAGGAATTCTTCACCTGCTAAAATAAAGGAAATTCCGTTACTTGTTAAAACTATCGAATTTGCGAGCATTGCTACACGTTTGATGACTTTTTTGTCAGTTATGCCATCAAATTTTAGCCTATCGAACAAAGTTCGATTATCGTGGCAAGAAACGTAGATAACAATCTTATTTGGATCTAAAACGTCTCCTGTTGTGCCTTTAACACCCTCAATAACACGTTTTTGATCTTCAACGCATGGAGAGGTTGAATTAACACACCAACCAGCACTTTCTAAATTTGTGGAAGTTCTTACTAAGGCATCTCTAGTTGTGTCAGAGAAGAAACCATAACCTTCAAATTGGTTAGCGTTTCCCTTGTTCGCTGACTTATCATAAGGAAGCATTGATTTATCCGCAGCCCAAGGTTCTCCATAAATAACGATGTTCTTATCGTAGTCATGAAGAGCTTTAGCGAGTAAGTTCATTGTTTCGATGTCATGAATTGCCATTAAATCGAATCTAAAACCACCAAGTTTGTATTCCTTTGCCCAGAATAAAACTGATTCGATCATGAATTTTCTAAACATTGGCATGTCTGAAGCAGTTTCGTTTCCGCATCCAGATGCATTTGAGAAAATGCCATGTCTAGAATATCTAAAGTAATAACCAGGCACTAAAACGTCAAAATTTGAACCTGCCGCAGCATAAACGTGGTTATAGACAACGTCCATGATGATATTTATTCCAGCGTCGTGGTATATTTTGACTAAGGTTTTAAATTCTTGGATACGAACTTCTCCATCGTAAGGATTAGTAGAATATCCGCCTTCTAAAACATTGTAATTTAGTGGGTTGTAGCCCCAGTTAAATTGCATGTCTCTTTCTTCGTTTGTTTGGTCAAAAATTGGGAGCAATTGAACAGCGTTTACGCCAAGCTCTTTTATGTTATCAAAACCAGTCGAAACTCTGCGTCCATTTTCCTCATAAAAAGTACCTTCAAGTGCGGCACCCAAATAGGTGCGTTGGAGCTTCAAATTTTTAGGGTCATTTGACCATGTTTTTGAGGAGGTTAAATCAGCGATGTGAGTCTCATAGACTGTTAGATGAGTAGGTGAGTACTCGTGTATCTTAATTTCTCTTAGATTTTCACCACCAATTTGGTCAAAATCAACTACCATTCCTCTTATGCCGTTGACACCTGCACTCTTGGCGTAAATATCGGCGATCTCTCTATCTTTGTAGACGTCATTAGTGACAACGTATGTATAGTAAAATCCATGGAAATTCCCGGGAATTTTCGCGAAAAATACACCATTTTCCTGCTTTTCCATTTCCTTTTCAAGATAGACATCATCACTACCTTTTTTAGCGTCAATTTCGGTTGGAGTCCCGCATTTATAGAGCCTTAAAATGACTTTTCTTGAGACTGGTGACCAGACTCTAAAAATAGTCTCTTTTTTATTACAAATTGCACCTAATTCTTCGTCTAAAGCATTGTATTTTTTCTCAAATTTTTCGGTTTTATAGAGGTCAGAAAAACGCACTCTTCTACGAGCGATTTTATCGCCTTTTGTAAGCTTAATTTCGACCCTATAATCTGAGTCTAAAGAGATGTCATTTTCAAGCTCAAAAGTGAAGTAAAATTCGCCCTTTCCAAATGACTTTTTTAGGATACTATTTCCGTCTTTTAAAATAGTAATTTCTTTGAACGAATCATAGGTTTTTACACCTACTGTTTTCCAGTCTAAAAACTTTGCAAAAACGAATGGATTTATACGTTCAAAATCTTCACTTTTATATAGTTCATTGTCATCTTGTTTTAAATAGATGTGATAGTCTCCATTTTTATCTGGATCCATCTTATAAAACTTAATGATTTTATCATAACCATCTTTTTTCCAAGAATCTGTGCCTTTTACAATTAAGCCTAAGTTATTAAAAGTCACTAATTTTGACCAATTTGATAAAGGTAGAGTTGCAGTAATACCATACTTATCTTCCCCATTGAATTCGTATTGTTTACCCATTCTTTGTGGAATTTCCCATAACCAAAGAGACCAACCTTTATAGTCGGCCTTTTTGCGGTGATAGTGAATAACTACATTTCTTGGTTGTATTTCCATTAATAAAATCTATTAAGTGCTCTTTTAAACTTCTTAAAATCAATTAATTTGAAGGTCCAGTTAACTTCGTTAACTTTTCCTGGTTCATTCATACGGTGAGTCTTGTTTAGGCAAAGTAAATCAGAGGCTGAAACAACCACCAATTTTTCTTTTCTTTGAAGGGCGTAGCTCACTAATTGTTCAGTTAAGTTTTTGCCTTTCATTCCTAACTCATTCATACGATTTTGTAAATCAAACTTCTGTCTCCAAGTTAACTTTGTAGTCCACTCTAAAAGAGTTTCGTTATCATGGGTAGAAGTATAATAAATCATGTTTTCGACTTCTAAGTGATGCCCATCGATTTCATCATCAAAGATGGTGAATTCAAGTTCTCTCATACCTGGAAGATTAAACGCATCTCTAAGTGTCAAAACTTCTGGACGAAGATCACCAAGGTCTTCAACAATTAAGTTAATATCAGGATACTTCTCATAGAGAAGTTTGAAGAATCCATAACCATCTGGATAGCACCACTTACCATCAACTGCGGTTGGGCAATCCGGATTAATTGACCAATAAGAGTCAAACGCTCTAAAGTGGTCTAAACGAACGATATCGTAGAATTTGGAAGCAAAATAAAGTCGATCCATCATTGCTTTAAATTCGTGTTTACCTAAGTAAGCCCAGTTCCAAATTGGGTTGCCCCATCTTTGTCCGTCCTTACTAAAGTAATCTGGTGGTACGCCAGCGATTCTAGTTGGCTGCCATTGGTCATCGAGCATAAATGACTCTCTATGGAAGTAGACGTCACTACTATCATAGCCAACATAGAAAGGAACATCTCCAACGATTTCAATACCGTTTTTATTAGCGTATTTTCTAATATGATTCCATTCTTCAAAAAGAATCATTTGAGCGAATGCATGTTTCTCAACAAGATAGACAAAGCCGTCCATATTGTCTTCTTTATTTATCTTCCATTCGCTCCAGCTAACTCCACCATTTAATTCCTTTAAAGAGATGAATTCAGCGTACTCTCTAACGTATGGGTTATCATCAATGAATTTTCTTAAAATCTCCAGGTTTTTGTGGGTTTTTTTGAATTTTTCGAATGCTTCATAGATAGCTTTTTCTTTAATACTTCTTGCTAATTCATAGTTAGTTCTAGCTCTAGATCTAACCTTATTAACGCGACCAATTAAGCCTCTTTTTTGAAGGTCTTCAATTGAGATATAAATCTCATCAAAAGTGAATGACGAAAAAGGTTGATATGGTGAGTGACCATAACCAATTGGATTAAGTGGCAAGATTTGCCAAACATCAATCTTTTTCTTTTTTAAAATTTGGATGAAATCAAATGATTCATCTGAGAAGTCTCCACATCCATACTTTCCTGGTAAAGAAGAGACTGCAAGTAAAATTCCCCGTTTTCCCATAGTTTTATCTTGTAACTGGCTCTAAGTGCCAAATATCTTTAACGTAATCTCTAATTGTTCTATCACTAGTGAAGAAACCTGATTGACCGATGTTAACTATCATCATCTTGGCCCATTTTTCTTTATCTAGATAAAGTTCATCAATTTTTTCCATGGCTGTGATGTATGCTGGTAAATCTTTAAGAATAAAGAATGTATCGTTATGTCTCATGATTTCATCAAAAATCATCTGGAATTCATCAGGTTTTTTGGCCCATGGACCGCTGAAGAGTGAATCCATAACTTTCTTAACTCTTTCATCTCCGTTATAAACGTCCCATGGAGAATAACCACCATAAGCGTAGTAGTTAAGAACTTCGTCACTAGTTAAACCAAAGACAACAATGTTATCTTCGCCAACTAAGTCATGAATTTCGACGTTTGCACCATCCATTGTGCCAAGAGTAATCGCGCCGTTCATCATTAACTTCATGTTACTAGTTCCACTTGCTTCTTTAGAAGCAGTTGAGATTTGCTCACTAACATCGGCGGCAGGAATAATCTTTTCTGCTAAAGTAACGCCATAGTTTTCAACAAAGATGACTTTCATAAACTTATTAACTTCTGGGTCATCATTGATAACTTTAGCTAAAGCTAAAATAAGTTCAATAATCTTCTTTGCGTATGTATAACTTGGTGCCGCTTTTGCGCCGAAAATGAAGGTTTTAGGAACCATCTTGAAGTTTGGATCTTCTTTGATGCGTTGATATAAGTACATTATATGTAATGCCTTCATGATCTGACGCTTATAAGCGTGCATACGTTTGATTTGGACATCAAAGATGGAGTTTTCATCGACTTCGATGCCCATGCTTTGTTTAATATACTCTGCTAAAGCATGTTTGTTTTCTTGTTTGATTTCTAAAACTTTAGCCTGAACTTTCTTATCGTCTTGGTATTTGGTGAATTTAGACATTTGATTTTCCATATCTAGAATCCAACCATCACCAATTTTAGAAGTAACAAGATCAGCGAGTTTTGGGTTTGAATACATTAACCATCTACGATGGGTAACGCCATTAGTCTTGTTATTAAACTTCTCCGGATAAAGTTGATAGAAATATTTAAATGTTTCTGCTTTTAAAATCTCAGTGTGTAACTTTGCAACACCATTAAGTGAGAAAGAAGCGTAAACACCAAGGTTTGCCATATAAACACGTCCATCTCTAATAATTTGGACATCGTCTCTCATATCGTATGGTACATTCTTTTCTTGAAGCTCTGCGTTAAATCTACGATTTATCTCTTCAATAATGGACATACAACGAGGGCAAACTTTTCTTAAATATTCAACAGGCCATTTCTCTAAAGCCTCTTGCATAATTGTGTGATTAGTGAATGCGAATGTCTTTTGAACTACTTTCCAAGATTCATCCCAACCAAAGCCATAGTTATCCATCATAAGTCTCATTAATTCAGGAATAGCAAGAATTGGATGAGTATCGTTAAGTTGGATTACATAGTAATCAGGTAAGTTTAAAAGAGTTTTATACTTTCTAAAGTGACCTCTTAAAATTGATTGAAGTCCACTACTTACTAAGAAATATTGTTGTCTAACTCTAAGAAGACGACCTTGTTCAGTAGAATCATCTGGATAAAGACCATGTGAAAGGGATTTTAAAGTATTTAAATATTCTTCAAAAGACATATGCTTTGGAAGATTCTTTTCACTTGGTTCAGCACTCCAAAGACGAAGTGTATCGACAACCTTATTACGGTAGCCAATGACTGAAACATCATATGGAACAGCCTTAACATGGACTGAATTCACTGTTTTTAGGCCATACGAGCCATCTTGTTTAGCATAGCTAACTTGTTCACCACCGAATTGAACTTCGACAGCGTGTTTGGTTTTTCTTACCTCAAAGGCAAAACCGTTATTAAGCCATTGATCAGGAACTTCGAATTGTTTTCCTTTTTCAAGTAATTGTTTAAAGAAACCATATTCATATCTAATGGTGTTACCCATAATTGGGTAGCCTAAGGATGCTGTGGAGTCTAAGAAACAGGCGGCAAGTCTACCTAAACCACCATTTCCAAGTCCGGCATCGGTTTCTTGTTCTTCTAAATCGTGAATGTTAAGCCCTAATTCTTCTAAACCTTTTTTAGCGACTTCGTAAATACCAAGGTTTTGCATATTGTTGACAAGAAGTCTACCAATAAGAAATTCCATGGAGAAATAGATAACTTGCTTTTTCCCGTTATCATTAATGTCATTACGAGTTTCTCTCCAGTACTTAGAAGCTTCATCTCTAACCATCTTAGAGAGAATTTCATATTGTTCATAAACATGAGCTTCTTCGACTGTTTCAGCGTATGTTTCTAAAAGTCTAGTTTGGAATTCGGCTTTAAAATCTCTGACTGAATTAAACATAATTAACCCCCTAAATAATCTAGTTAATTAATAAATTAATTATTATTTTCTAAGTTTAAATATACATGCTCCAAAGGAAGCAAGTTTAATGGTAATTTTGTGAGGTCTACCATATGGACCATTTGGAGAAGTTTGACATGCTGCTCCATTATATTGATTTGCTCCGCTATAAATGTCTTTATCAGAGTTAAAGATTTCTTCATACCATCCTGGCTCTGTAACTGGGATTTCAATGAAAGCGTAGAAATTAGATGTCATGTTAAAGACAAATAAGAGCCTTTCATCTTCATTAAATCTTTCAAAAGCGAATACACTTTGATCGGAATTGTCCACCATTAACCAGTTATAGTTATTTGGATTGTATTCGTTTAAATACATTGCAGAATGATGTTTATAAATTTCATTTAAATCTCTAAACATTCTAGAAAGAGAATCATGCATTGGATATTGTTTTAAATTCCATGCTAAAGATTTAACTTCGTTCCATTCATCAAATGTACCAAGTTCGTTACCCATGAAGTTAAGTTTCTTACCTGGGTGAGCGTATTGGTAGGTTAAAAGATTTCTAAACTGCATAAACTTCTGGTTATAATCGCCCCAAAGCTTATTCATTAAAGTTCCTTTACCATGCACGACTTCGTCGTGAGAGAACGGAAGCATAAAGTTTTCATTAAAGTAGTACGCCATAGAGAATGTAAGTTTATTATGTTCGTACTTCTTATAAATTGGGTCTTTTGAGTAATACTTTAAAGTATCGTTCATCCAACCTAAATCCCACTTATAGTCAAAACCAATTCCGTCTTCAGTTGTTGGTTTTGTAACTCTTGGGAAATCACTAGAGTCTTCTGCAATCATCATGACTGAACAATGTCTATCATGGATTTTACAGCATAATCTTTTTAAGAATTCTATGGCACCTTCATTTCTACCACGGTCTTTGTTACCTTCATAGAAAAGCATATTACTAACAGCGTCGACTCTAATGCCGTCAATATGATATTCAGTTACGAAATAGTTCATTGCGGACATTAAGAATGATCTAACTGGATCTTTACCTAAATCAAAATAGCTAGAACCCCAAGGAGAAACATTATATGGAGATGATTCAAATAAATATCTGCCATCAAAGTTCCTTAAGGCCCAATCATCATTAGCGAAGTGAACTGGAGCAAAATCTAAGATAACTCCAATACCTGCATGGTGAAGTTTATTCACTAAGCTCATTAATTGATGTGGATTTCCATATCTAGAATCTACTGAATAGAAACCTGTAGCTTGATAACCCCATGATCCATCAAATGGGTGTTGGATTAATGGCATAAATTCAACGTGGGTGAATCCCATACCTTTAAGGTAAGGCACTAATTTATCAGCAATTTCATCGTATGAGAAATATCTATCATTCTCTCCATGACCAATCCAAGAACCAACATGCATTTCATAAATAGAACAAGCTTTATCAAAATTTCTTGTTCTTGTTTTCATCCATTCTTCATCACCCCAAGGGAAGCCCTCATAGTCGAAGAGTCTAGAACATGTATTTGGTCTTAGTTCAGAAAAGAATGCACATGGGTCTGCTTTATCTACATAAAAACCATCTGCATTTCTAAAATGATACTTGTAGCATTGATAGTTTACGAGATGTGGGATAAATACTTCCCAAACACCTGAATCATCAACCTTAGTCATTTTATTAGCACCGACATCCCAGCCATTGAATTCTCCAATAACTGAAACATCTTCTGCTGCTGGGGCGTAAAGTCTAAATGTTACACCCTTAACTCGGCCCTTCTTCTCGAAGTGTGCGCCGAAGTATTTATACGAGTCAATTGTTTGACCGTATAAGAAATCTAAAAGTAATCCGTATGCCATAATAACGACATTTTAGCATACATATAAAATAAAAGAGTAGTAATTTATATAAATTATCTACCCTTTTTATCTTGAAAGTGCTTACTAAGAGTTCCAATTACAGATATACGTTGTCTCTGTGTCAGGAATTGTCCAGTCTCTATTTGAACGAGTTTCCCACTCGTCTGTACCGCTCTTCCACTTAATTACAACTTTAAATGAAATTGACGACCCAGTTTCAAGAACTTTATCTAAAATCCAATTGTCACCAGTTGTCCAATTCATTGGGATAAAATTATCCCAACCACCAATACCAGCGATATATAAGTCACCATTGCCGCCTGTACCATAATTACAAGTAAAATGAACTTGTGTATAACCGCTTTCAATTGCTCCACATCCATCTCTTGAACACTTATGATCAACATAGTTGTGACCTAAAGCTGCAATAGTTGGAACAGATGCAATCTCGTTGTAATTAGAATCAAAAATATGAGTGCAACCACTGCAGGTGTAATATTGTGAATTTCCAGCTGTTGTGCATGTTGCAGCAATAGCAGGATGATTTACGTAATTATGAACATGAGCTTGAACATAACCACAAACATTGCAGACACCATTAACAAACGTGTGTGCTTCAGGCGTATCAGTAGCGCCACAATCATGGTCACATATTAACCAGTGATTTGTCGCATCACTTCCGTAATTATTAGTAAAACTATGCCCGGTTGCATTAATTACTACAGATGGCTTATCTGTAATCTCATTTTGAGCTGCACTATCAGAATAATATTTATCACAATGATCACATGAATAATAAAGTAAATTACCATTTTGAGTACAGGTTGCTGCTGAAGCAGCATGCTCTGTAAGATGTGTATGATCAATAAATGTATTTTCACTTAAAATTTCTCCACAGATTCCACAATATTGTATTTCCCTTTTAACCGCGCAATCGATAGCGGTTGCAGCAGTAATAACAGAATATGATGACTTAGCATCATGATTGTGGTTTATCCATTGACCAGTGGAAATCTTATTCTCACCCCAACCAGTTATTTCATATGTATCTTTAGTTAAATCAAAACTTAAATCGGCGGTTTTGTTCCACAAATTATCCCAGTCTATTGATGCTGTAGATGTAGGATCTCTAACAAAAACAACATTTTGGTATGTGATTTTGACACTAAATTTATAAAAGCCATTTGTTTCGCAAGCTGTGAGCTTAACATCGTAATCGTTCCCGCCATTATAACAGTGAGCAAAATAAGTAGGATCATCAACATCCCAAACACCAGCTTTTAAGTAAATTTCACGTGTCGGTATTTGTAATCCAATTTGAGATCCAATACGATTGGCATTATCAGTAATTGTATAACTAGCAAAAACACCTCCAATAGATGAGGAAATAGATAATATTGAAGCAAATAATATTCCTATTTTTAATTTACTTTTCATTTTGTTTTTTTACTTAACTTTTTAGATGAATCTTTGGTCTTTTTTTCTATTTTATTCTTAGATTTGGTTTGAAGAAGAAAAGACTGAGCGGATTCGTTTGAAATCTGCGCACTCTTTTCTTTTTCGGTCTTTTTAAGAATTATATATTGATAGACAATATAAATAACAATAATTGATACTTCTGCAGTAATGCCCCAAAAACTTGTAATATAACCAGCGAAATACCCTAAAACAGGAATACTATAAATAACTTTTGATTGAATTTCGCTCTTTAAAAAAGTTCTTTGACCATCTTCTTCGCCCGGTTTTGCCGCATCAGCTCTAATCGTGTAAACATCTTCGTTTCCATTAAACGAAACGTTAACTATTCGGTGTGAAGTAATTTTGTTACTATCTGGATTTAAAAATAAAACTATATCGCCAGCATTTAATTCTGTATTTGACTCAACTTTTATTGAAACAACCAATGCACCTTTTCTAATTTGGTTAGTCCAACCTTTTTCTTCATATTCTTGTCTAATAACCTCATTAGTTGTTGCCATTGATTTAGATAAAACAGCATCATAGCGTTTCCCAAAAAAATAAACTTGATTTCTCCTAAATCGAAGAAACAAGCCAAAAGCAGCAATAATAAAAACGATACCTACAAGTATCCAGGAAACAATATCCCAAACTTTTCTTTTATTAATTTTATTTTTCGTTCCCATAAGGCGGAGTAGAGAGGAGATAAACTCCTCTCTACTTGTATTAGAAATTAATTATGCGTGTGGAACAGCCCAAACTTCGCTATTAGCATTGAGGTAAATATCGTATGCTCCATCTGCCTCAATCACAAAGTTTCCGCCACCTTGCGCATGATAATAAGTTGCACCATCATTTGCAATAACACAAAGTTGATCCCCAGCCTTGAGTGTGATATTTGAAAGTTTTCCTTTATCACCATGTTCAAGATTTTCGGTGCTCATAGCAAGATCGCTAACGAAACCAACGGTTGTATACCATTTATCAACTCCGTTGATAACACCAGTAACATAGTACGCTGCTAATTCAACAGGTGCTGTTGCACTTGAAGTACAAGCATATTTGCCATCTTCACCAACGGCGCCACAGACATAGTATTGTTTACTATAATCAAGTGCAATGTCAGCTGTTTGATGTAAGACATGTTCTTGAGCGCTACTACTGTAATCTGAGAAGATAACTTTTCCAAACTTATCTTTACCCTGTTCGGAGGAACCGGCTAATTCAAAGCTATAAAGTCTTCCACCTTCAGACTTCATTTCAACACCAGGGAATGCGGCATTTTGGACACCATCTTTCCAAGCATAAACGTAAACTTTATCGCCAGTCCAACCAGATGCTGGTTTTTGGAAGAATACTTTAGTTGTTTCTGCGACTTGAGAATCATTTTGATTTGCGTTCCAGTCTAATTGTAAGTAAACAACTTGTGTACTAATTGTTGTATAAACAGGAGTTGCAGAATCAGATAATTTAACAAAAACACTGTATGTAGAACCGGCTGCGGTTCCTGTTGCAGCAGCATCAAAAGCATATACACCAGGTGTAGGTGGAATATGACCAATACGATCAGCTGCTTGTTGTTCTGCTGTCTTGCCTACCCAAGTTTCAAGACTAACGTCTCCTGGGACAACATCAACTTCAAGAAAATCAATTAATTTGTTTGCAGGTTCAGTATCTCCATATTTAGTTAAATCCGTTAACTTCATATTGAGTGTGCCAGCATAGGTGCTAATATCGAGATTGTCAGCATCTTTACCAGAAGCCTTAAGGACGATATTACCCATTTTTGCAGTTGCACCTGCGCCAAGGTTTCCAACGTTAGCAATAGTGTTTTCGCCCCACTCTAATGTGATATTACCAATTTTGTCATCAGTAATTTCAGATGGTGAAATCTTTTTGCCAATTGGGTTAGCGTTATCGGTAATGACATAAGCTGCAAAAGTTCCGCCTACAAATAAAGCAGCAGCACCGAGAGACGCTAAGAGAAGACTTAATTTCTTCATTCATTTTTCCTTTCTGATGGGATAAACCCATCTAACTAACAATTTTATTATAAATATTGATGTATGCGCTTTCAATAAAAAATTCCAAAATTCTTCTTTAGAAGGCTTAAGTACTTAAATCGTGTCATATTGTTTTAACAATACATCATTTTGTCATATCGTAAGTTTTGAATACGACAAATTTATTAACCTATAAGAAAAGGTGATACTTAGTATCACCTTTTCAATAGTAATTTGATCTTAAGCTGCAGGATTATATTTCCATTGGCCAACTTCATAGTGGCCACTTCCATCTGTTGAACCAGTTAAAAAGAATGCATTATTCTCGCCTGTAAGGCTTGATAAGGCAATATCAACTGTTTGCTTATCAGAGTAGTCTTTGCTGCCATTTAAGATAAATGAATCATATGATGTTGTATCAATTAAGACACGGTAGACGTCTTGACCATATTCGTTTTGTCCGACCCATTTTGTACTTTCTCCTGGCCAGCCAACTTGTGAATCGTGAGTTGAACTATTGAAGATATAAACCTTAGTTACACTCCAATATTCGCCATTACTAATATAAACGATTTGCTTACTAGTTAATGCGCCATCAGTGTAATTCCATGTGCCACACTCAATCTTACTATTTTCACCACTAATTCTTCCGCTGAAGTAGAAAGCAGATCCATCAACAGCACTTGAAATATCAATGCTTAGTGTTTCATTTGCATCGCCTTCTCCACCATTTGTGAAGATGATTCTATCATAAGAGGAAATATCAACAGTGTAAGAGAAGATTGTATCGTTATCATCGTTTACACCAACGTATGTCATATCTTCTCCTGGCCATGCAGCTTTACTAGCATCAGTTGAGGAATTAAAGACATATGCTTTTGGAGATTCAAAGCCGCCCCAGTTAGCTGTTAAGTATAACGTAACTATGTTAGGGGTTACTGTTTCGTCTTTCCATTGAGCGTAGAAAGTGACGTCTTCTGTGACTGCATAAGTATCACCAACATCAAGAAGATCACCAGCATTATTTGCCTTCCAACCTTCAAATTCTTTTCCGCTTGGAGCAGTAAAGCCAGAGCCTGGAAGTATGTAATTTCCACTTTGATTTGGAATATCTGCCATCGTGTTACTTCCACCATTTGCATCAAATGAAACGGTATAACCACTTACTGAAGATGTATAGGTGATAAAGACGTTCTTACCTTCGTCATCTGAAGCGTTTTTCTTAACGTAGAAGTTATAAGTACCAGCAACGCTTGCTTTTAAGTTTTGTGGATCGGTTGTTCCTTGAACAATCTTGTCAGTACTATAAGTTTCGTTGAAGTTTTCATAATGTCTCCAATCGCTTGAACTGACACAGATAACAAATTCAGCGCCTGCTTCTAATTCAAGATTATTATCATACTTGTATTGAGCGTTATTATCTGGATCTTCGACAAGTTGAGCAAATGCCCATCCACCGGCTTTTTCATATTGAATATAAGGTGGTTCGATATCTGCCTCATAAACGGTACTTGAATCAAATAATGACCAAACACCTTCATATTTTCCATCAACCATATTGGTTGGTTTAAACATATCTTTACCACTTTCAAGAGCTAAATCAATTGTTTGAGAATTAATCTCAGCCCAGTCAAAGTTTTCTTGTTTAGAGTTTGCAATCACAACATAGTTGTGGTCTGTTGGAATTGCGACTTCATAAACAATATTTTGACCAGCAACTTTGCTCATCTTTGATGTAGCAGCAGGAGTTCCACCTTCACCTTGTTTCCAAGAATGAACAAATGGAATTGCTGGGCTACCAGCGTCAAGCTTATTATTTGCATTTAAGTAAATAGTTCTACTTACACCAGCGGCCTCATCTCTAACGTGGACATTGATTAAAACTTCGTCCATACGAGCATCGTGAATTACGACTGTGGAATCACCAACTGCTTTTGCAGTGATTAAACCAGTGTCACTTACCTCGATTGGAGTACTACTAGTGACACCATAGCTAACTTGACCAATGTAATCGTGTAAGACGATTTGATATGTATCATCAACACCCATTGTAAGTTCGCTTAATTCGGCTGACATATGTGGGACTTTGGTAATGTATAAAGCATCCCAAATGGAACCGTCTTCATTCTTATATGCTTTGGCATATAAATCATACCAACCAGTGTTATCAACAACGATGTTACATTGTGGATCACTATCGCTTGCTAAATGCATGTCTCCTGATTCGAAAGCACCACCTTGTTCAATGTGGTAACCTCTACTTGCACCCTCATCAAAGTCTTCCCATACTGGGACCCAGTATTCTGAGCCGATGAAATATCTAAATTCATCACCAGAGACAAACTTAATTGTGCCTTTATACTCTTCTAATGAAGAGGTGTCGTTAACACGATTTGTGAAGTGATATGCATACTTAACACTTCCCCATGAATCTTTACCATCTTTATGCACTGATTCGCCAGTATTGAACAAGTTATTACCAACGATATATCGTTGACCATAAGCAAATTCAGCATTTCTCTCGTTAACATTAACTGTTACTGAGTTGGATGCACCATTTACGTTAGTTGCAGTAACTGTAACTGTACCAGTTGCATCTTCGTCAGCTGCGGATAACGTAACGCTACTTCCACTAGTTGCGCTTAATGTCGCAACACCTTCTGGAGCGATTGTCCAATTAATTGTATCGTCAGTTACGTTAGCAGGAACTAATGTCGCTGTAAGTGTTAATGTTTCATCATTATAGAACGATGTACCACCACTAATCGATAAGGCTGTTGAGACGAAATCAACGTTAACGTTGATATTATCAGTAACATCAGCTCTACCAACTTGTGAAATGATAATAGAAATATTAGCATTACCTGGACCGACAGCACTAATTAAACCATCATTATTTACTGTTGCAACGCTTTCATCGCTTGATGCAAAGCTAATAGTTGCTTTTGATGGATTAGTATAACCTGCGCGATCTGTTTCAACTGTCCATGCTAATTGTTCAGTTAATGAATAATCACCATGGTTTGCTAATGTAATTGGATCATTTGTCAAATTCACACTAGTTGCATGGACTTCAAATACATTGACTACAGAGTCACTTGATTCAAAATCACCAACTTTAGCATAAATTCTAGCATCGCCAGCGCTAACACCAGTGACAACACCTGTAACTTCATCAACTGTAGCGATTTCAGGTGTTCTAGAATAGAATTTAACGCCTTTTTTGACTAAGTCAGAAGCATTTTCTGGTGAAACAGAGGCTTCGACTGAAATATTTTTGTTAATTTCGACTTCATTAGGGCCGCTAAGAGTGATATTTGTGACTGGAATAGTCTCAATAACAAGTGGGTAATCTTTGGCGCTAGATTCGCCTAAAAATTCACTAAAAACTCTTAATGTAGCTGTACCATTACTACCATAGGTAGAAACTGCACCATCTTCATCAACTGAGGCGACTCCTTCAGGAGAAGCATCAACAATTTGATAAGTTAAATTAGGATAGGTTGTATCAATAGGTTCATAACTAACCTCAAACTCATATTTTTCATTCCACTCAAGTCGAGCAGGAACATCTAAAGTAAAGTTAGTTAAAGGAACGTTAACCTTAACTGAGAGTTCTGTAGCAGTAAATGTGCTTTCTAAGGAATCAACAATTATAGTTGTCTCACCGGCACCCATAGCAGTTAAGACACCATTTTCAACTTTTGCGACACTTTCGTCGCTACTTGTCCAAGTTAAGGAATTATCAGTAGCACCACGAGGAGAAATTACATAAGAATAAGTATGTGTTTCGCCTTTATTAAGCTCAATACTTTCCTCACCATCTAAGAATTCAATCTCAGTGGCTGGCATTACAAAGTCTTCCCATTTAGTGTCGATTGTAAAATCTAATTCCGTAAACGAGTCTTTTAATGCCGTTGGGTCATCACAACCACTAAGCACTAAACCTAAAAATACAAAAGGAGCTAATAATCTCATCTTCTTCATTATTACATTCCTCCTTGGACATCAGTCCAAATACCATAAATGTATAAGAATGATCTACCTGTTGCTAAATAAGTATTTAGATCAACTAAGTCATCTTTTGAGTCAATAATTGGATGAGTACTCCATCCAGCGAAATATGGGAAGGCTGGAATTGGAGCTGTAGTTGGGTTAGATGGAACCTTACCGCTTTCAGCGATAGGTCTATCTTCATACCACCAGAATTTAGCAAGAAGTTTCTTACCAGTTACATCATCTTCATCAACATTGTTATAGTCGATAAAGAAGTAAATTCTAACTGTCATTTCATCACTTGGTGGTAAATCATCGCCTGCATCCTCTAAAATAGAGATATTACAATTTGCACTAACCCCATTGGCGGTTGCAGTAATAACTACATCACCTTCTGCTTTTGCAAGAACAAATCCGGTTTGATCTACGCTAGCGATATCATCATTAGAGCTAGACCAAGTAACAGTCGCTTGTTCTGATGTAGAAGCAGTTAACTTAAAGCTATCATTGATTGCTAAATTTAAACTACTTTCATTTAATGAAATAGTGAATGTAGTAGGAGTTGGTGGGTTATCTGGATCAGTTGGAGTAACTGGAACTAAAGATTCACCACTTGGAACATTAATTGAGCAAGCAGCTGACTTAAATCCAGCAATAAATGTAATAGAAGCATAACCTGGTTTTAAAGCTGTAACCATACCATTTGCATCAACTGAAGCAATCTTAGGGTTAGAGCTTCTCCACTCCTTATAGCAATCGACTTCTTTATCATCTTTAAATTTAATAGTCGCGTTAAGTTGAAGCATTTCTTCCTCTTCAAGTTTAACGTAGCTTTGATCGAGTTCTACAGAAGTTACGCATAAATCATTAGTAAATGACTTAACTTCTTCTTTATTACATCCAGCAAGGCCAATTAATGCAAGGATGGCTGTGAATAAGACTAATCTATTCTTTTTCATATCTTTCGCCCTCCTATTTACCATGCGATGAAGGTGTAGGATGGAGCTCCTACCCAACCATCATTTAGACCATAATTGGTGCCAGAATCATAGAACTTGGTGAAATCACCAGTTGGTAAATATGAAACTTGGCCACGGCATGAAACAGCAACATGAATTCCACCTGGATTCCACATACCAAACATACCTTCATAGCCGGCATCACTTGTCCATTTACTAAAACCAGCGCTTTCCCATGAACCAAAGTCGTATTTTGTAATTTCCTTACGTTTTGCGACCATGTCTTTCCATGTGTCCATTCTGTTATAGGTTAAAGTATTACCAATATGGATTTTACGACCCCATTTAAATGAGTTAACGCTATCAGGAAGTTTATATGAGTTATGAGACACCATTTCGTTAGTGCCATACATTCTAACTTCACCAGTAGCTAAAGCAGTAGCTGTAAATGTTGGATCATAATTCTCGAAATCTGGGAACGGTCTAACATAAGCTTCATCTCCACCTTTAACAAGTTCGTTATATTCAGGAGTTGCTAAAATTCCTTGCTCTGGTTTAGCAACATCAGAAATGGTCTTTGTACGGTAGATTTCTTCACCACCTTGGATGAAAGCAACACCGTTACTTGCCATAACTAAACCGTGTGCTGAAATACTAGCGGCAATTAAATCGTCAATTGCTGGTTCTCCACCATTAACTGGACGTCCGCTATTATCGTATTTTGCGCTTGTTCTATTTTCATAGCCTTTTGTAGCTAATGCATATCTAAATTGATCCCAAACTGTGTAGTTATCATGACAGCTAACATAGTTAATACATTGATTTGGATTACCACCCTTACCAGAGTGTAAACCTCTAAACATATCGTAAATGGCATCGATTTTGCCTGCGCCATCATCCTTACCTTGGCTAACATAGCCCCAGTTTGGATAAGAGTTATTTGTACCATAACCATGGTCGTTTCCACCTCTAATTGAGTCACGGCCAGCATCGTTAAAGGCACCAACGTATCCGCCTGCTGCATCTGGATAAAGCATTGAGTAGACATTTGCAGAGTCACTACCTGCTGTTCCAGCATCGCCATTATAACCAGCGATAGAAGTCCAACCTTCACCATAGATATAAATATCTGGGTCAATGTTGTTTAGTGCTTTTCTTGCTGCGGCCATAGTTCCTGTATCAATTAATCCCATTAAGTCGAAACGGAAGCCCTTAATCTTATATTCGCTAGCCCACCATTTTAATGAATCAACAATGTATTTTGACATCATAGGGGCTTCGCTCTTAACTTCGTTAGAACAGCCAGAACCGTCTGTGTAGTTCCATTCTGCATCATAACGGAAGTAATATTTTGGCATTAATTTTGTAAAGCATGAAGATGAGGCGCTGGAAACGTGGTTATAAACAACGTCCATAATAACACGAGTATGATTTGCATTTTCAGCAAAGTTCTTAATGAGTTGTTTATACTCAACGATTCTACAAAGTGGATCATCTGGATCTGTGGAATAACCACCTTCAACACAGTTGTAGTTAAGTGGGTTATAACCCCAGTTAAACTTCATCTTTTCATCTCTTTCATCATCATCGTGATCAAAAACAGGTAAAAGTTGAACAGCACTGACACCTAATTCTTCAATGTGATCAAAACCAGTTTTAACTGTATAATTTTGACCTTGGAATGTCTCAGAATATGTGGTTCCTTTTTCAGAAAATGCTGCATAAGTACCACGTTTAGAAGTTCCTGTCCAAGTTTCATCCATTGTTAAATCACGAATGTGAGCTTCATAGATGGAGAGTTCATTTGGAGTTTTAATATCATAGCCACTAACACCATCCCATTTAGCAGGAATATTATTCCAACCTTCTGGGTTAGCGTTGGAGGCTGTATTATCATAGACATAGGCACGTAAACCGTTGACACCACATGCTTTAGCATATGGATCCATAGCTTCGATGTTTGTTCCGCCTGGATTTGTAGCCTTAAATGTGTAGTATTTTCCAGCTAAATCACCAGTAACGGTTAATTCCCAAACGCCATAGCCTGTGTAATACATAGGAGAAGCTACACCGGCATCGGTTCCGCCTAATGATTTTGGTCGACCATTATCGTAAAGATTTAAAATCATATTTGCAGAAATTGGTGACCAAACTTTGAAGGTTGTTTGTGTTTTTGAATACTTAAAGCCTAAATCATCCCCAGTGTAGTTATAGTACTTGGAGAATGTGGCAGTTTTATATAAATACTCAAAACTTGCAAAGATCTTTCTAACAGGTTTATTGTCAAAACCAGGATAAACAGATTCAATTAAATATTGAATGTTAATCTTTGCAGTGTAATTAAATTTAATATCAAATTCACTTGTTGTAGGGGTTCCTTCCTTAAACAAATAGAATTCTTTGTTGTTAATTTGAGCAGTTTGACTTGAATTTAAGTAAGTCTTATCAAATGCATAAACCTTATACCAAAGTGGTACAAGAGTTGGGTCACTAGAAACACAGTGAATTGTTTTCCAGTCAATAAACTTAGCGGTAGCAATCTTTGGAATCTTTGTTTCTTCTTCAGAAGTACAGAATTCAATTGAACTACCTTCGCCAGGAATTGTCCAAAGTTCAAGAGTTAAAGATGCATCGATATTTGCTTGATAATCAGCATATTTTAACTCAACGTCTTCAGATTGTCCTGACCAAGTACCAGCTTTCTTAATAATGAAGAATAAGCTTGGCATATTAGCGTATTCAGTGATAACACTGAAATCTAAAGTAATTTTCATACTTTCGGTATCAGCTTCATCAGGTTTTCTTTCAACACCATCGTAGCCGGTAACCCAAGTATAAAATCTTCTTGATAAACAATCTTTATCATCGTTAAAGTAGTGAAGAATTACTTTATTTGGAAGTTTTAATTCATCGTCTCCAGCACGAGTTATTGCCTTCATTTTGTCAAGTTCAACAACTGCGTCTTTTGAGTCTACATAACTAATTGGGTCAGCTTCAATTTCTTCTTTTTCACTAATTTCATCAACAAGTGAAATAGCTCCTTTTTGTTTATAGAAGAAATTTGGAAGTGCAAGAGCAGTTACACCAAGTGAGATTAAGCCAATTTTAAGAAATCTTTTTTCCATAGACATTACCTCTTAGACCTAATTAATGGAGTTCAAAGTAAATGGTGTCTGCACCAAATAATAATTGGATATAAACATCAGCAGTAAATGTTTGCTTAGCTACATAGCTAGAAGCATTAACAGTAATATAATTACTGAATGTTGGACTTGCTTCTGTTCCACCAAATGAATATGGATTTGGAGAGACAACCCATTTTGCTCCGTTTGAGAAGTCATATAATGAGAATTCGCTGCCTTCAGAAATACTTACTGAATAAGCAACGTATTCTTGTTTTCCATAAGATTCACCGTTATAAGTAGCTTGAACGGTACGACCATCACTAAAGTAGAAGCCATAACCAGTTGTAACGACAGTGCCGCCACCACCTTGTGATCCGCCACCGCCGGAGCTACCTCCTCCGCCGCCAGAGCTTCCGCCACCACCAGTTGGGCCATCAAAAATAGCAAATACTTGAGTGCCACTAGTTGCAGGGACTGTTTCAAGTTTATCTGGGTAAACTTTATCGTTATATTGATACCAGCCTCTAAATGTAACGCCATAAAGAGTTGAACTTACAGTTTCAGCGGCTGGTAAAGGTGCACCTGGTTCACTTTCCCAAATAATACAATGTTCATAGAATTTAGGTTCGTAGTCACCTCCCATAATCTTTTCACCATTGATTTCAACACGACCATAAGGCGACATCATTAAATAAGTGATGTGAGAAACGCTACCTAAACGAGTATGAACTGTAGGAAGTTTTGTTTCGTGAGTATAAGTTACACTTATATGATTTTCTTCAACATTTGAAGTAGGATTTAAAGCTTGGCTTGTTCCTTTGTTAGCACAGCCTGCTAAGAAGATAAGAGAAACGAGAGTTAATAATTGCTTTTTCATGATTTTTTACCTCCTTAGTTCTTCTTGAGTACAACAAAGCCATGAGCTGGCACACTTGTTGCACTGCCTCCGTTAGAACATCCTAGTAATGAATATCCCATCCAACCGATTCCGACATTGCTATCAGTGTTATTAACAAAGACTGCAACTTCACGGGTTCCATCACTAATTTTGAAGTTTGAAGTGCCTTCAATACCATTGATTGAACCAGTTCCACTTATAGAACCATAAGTTGGATATGCATCGTTATTCTTAACAGCACAAACTGACTTAAAGTAATTAAGCATTGAGTTTGCATCTGCTTTTTGTTGAGAAACTGTTGGAAGAGATTGATTGTAGTTATCCCAAAGGACTTCAATTCCACCAAAGGTGTAATTGACAACACCATCACTACCTTTTGTAGCGCCCCATCTCATAGGTTGACGATACCATCTATCAACGTTATTTCCATGGTCGTTATAAATGTAGCCGTGGCTATCTGCGACTGAGTCTTCAACGTTACCAGATAGGCCGATTTCATCACCATAATAAATCCAGCTAACACCAGGATTTAAGATAGTCATTGCGGCATAATATTTAGCCATATTATTGGCGTAATTTTTATTGGATGCATTAACTTCAGCGTGGTGTTTGACATTACCTGGGTTACCTGCGTATGCTTGCTCAACATCAGAGCCATGAGCGGCTGCGTGGTTAAGAAGTCTTGCGACGTCGTGGTTAGATGTGTATGCACCATTAATGAAGTCTTTACGGTATTTACCGTATTCTTGTTGTGAAACTTCCATGGAGTTTGCCATAGCGTCTTCTTTTCTTTCGTTAAGGTGATAGTAAGTTGAGAAGTCGAATTGAGAATCAATTGACTCATAGAATGGAGCCATTCTAGCATCCCAACCATCAAAGTTTTCACCAACTAAGAAACAATTTGGATAACTTGCTTTAAGAGAACCGGCAAATTGTTTCCAGAATAAGACGTTCATATCCATATCGTATGAATAATCGTTTGGAACATCATCCCATTTACCCATTTCTTCATTCCAATAATGCTTTTGACCAACGTCATAAGTAACTGTATGATTTCCAATTTGACCTTTAAGAGATGGTGAAAGTTCACCTAATAGGTAAATATGTTTAATAGCGTCAAGTCTAAATCCATCAAGACCAAAGCTTAACCAATATTTACACATATCAGTCATATAGTCTCTTGTAGCTTGACAGTTGTAATTAAGTTCAGCCATACCACTACCGAATTTACCGAAATAGTAATAATCGCTAGTGCCATCTTTGAACCATTGATTTTCACAATCTGGAGATGAGACTGCAACTTCTTTATAATTTGCTAAAGTTGTTGTAGTACTTGTTGAATTTTGATCCCAGACCATGACTTTATCAGTTTTATATTTCCATAAGTACATGTCACGGTACTTAATTTCTTTTCCATTTATTACTTCAGTAACAGCTGCTTCAGATTTCTTGTATAAAACGTTAGATTTAGAAGTATGGTTAATAACCATATCCATTAAAACTTTCATACCAAGCTTATGAGCTTTATAAATTAATTCTTGATAATCTTCGATTGTTCCAAATCTTGAGTCAATCTTATAGTAATCAGTTACGTCATAGCCATGGTAGCTATTTGATTCTTGAATTGGAGTAAGCCATAAGACCTCTGCTCCAACATCGTTCTTGATATAATCAAGTTTATTAATAATACCTCTTAAATCACCAAATCCATCGCCATCACTATCAGCGTATGATGGAACAAAGATTTGATAACCAACACCTGGACGATCTTGTTTAAATGAAGTTGATGTTGAAACACCAGATGAATAATCGTCTCTAATTAAAAGTGATTGATCATCAATACTTCTATAATCACCGGTTGTATCGGTCAATGTTGGATTATTAACAACTTGTTTTCCACTTGCAGTTGTGAAGTTAGAGACGTTACCTTCGACGCAATAGACGTGAAGATAACTGTTTTCGCCTTCAGTCATGTATTTCTTACCAAGTTTCTTAATGAAGGTTTCGCCAGAACCATCAGATGTCCACATAGATTCACCAGTCATCTTTGTTTGGTCGACAATTAAGAAGCCGAGGTCAGTCTTGTTGAAAACTGTACTTTCCCATCCACCTTCAGAGATAAGAGGTGCTTCGTGACCGGTCTTACCACCTTTAATGGATGCTGCTTTTAAGTTAACATCGATAATTTGTCCAAATTCATCTTTATATGGTTCAGAGTTACCACCGCTTACTTGAGCATTTGTCATATAGCCTAAAGATTGAATATTTTCAGGTTTAATTGGAGTTGATGCACTAAAGTGGCTTGCATTTGCACCCCATAATGAACCTTCTAAGCTATTTGGGAAGGATTGCCAAATCCAAAGAGCCCAGTTGTTATAATTGTCATCACTTGTTCTAAGGTAATGGAAATAAATGTGACCTTTTTGCTTAAGTGAATCAGGCATATTTGTGTCATAGTCACTAGAAGAACCACTTGCTGCAACATGGACTAAACATGTAGCAGTTTTTGTGTCAGTTCCATCACCAACTGTGACAGAAATTGTTGTATCACCACTACTTAAGGCAGTAACTAAACCAGTTTGGCTAACTGATGCGACGGCTGGATCACTTGATTGCCATCTTGTGAATTCAATGTCACCACTCTTAGTAGCATTAAGTTGTAATGTTTCGTTAACTTCCATTGATTTGGAGTTAATGTTTAATGAGACAGATAAAACTGTAGTGTCTCCAACAGCTGTAACAGATAATTTACATCTATCAGAGAATCTACCTAAGGAGGCAATAATATCGGTTTCGCCTGGACCTAAGACGTTAATAGTTGCGCTTGTACCTCTCGAGGTAACTGTCGCGACAGACTCAACTGTAGAGCTCCAGTTAACATTTAAAGAGGTTGTCATTGGGATAGTTGATACATGAGCAACTAAACCAAATGAGTTGTTTGAACTATTTGGATCATATGTAAATGATTTATTTTGTTCAGAAATATTTAAACTTAGAACTTCAACTTGTGTTCCACTTGAAACACTAACACGGCAGCTAGCGGCAGCGACATTACCAACTAAAGCAGTAACTGTTGCTTCACCACTAGATAAACCTGTAACAGCAAGTTCTGCAGTTTTTGAATCAGAAATTGAAATAACTTGTTGGTTTGTGTTAACCCATGTAACCTCTAAGGCACTTGTATCAACTTCAACATTTTCGTGAGGTTGAATATCAAGAACTAAATTAGAGGTTTCGCCAATTGATAAGTTGAGTGATGAAAGTAAATCAACATCAAAATTATCAGTGGCTGCTTCAGGAATAACGTCCACAAGATTCATGTTACACGCACATAGCGCCATGCACGCGATGACGAAAGGAAATAAAAATCTCTTTGCCATAAGAATTCTCCTTTTAAACCGATACTATACTATATTAGTATAAACGTTCTTCTCGCACACGTCAACGCGTGCGTGATAAAAAAATCTGAGCAAAATCATACAGATCTTTTAACTAAAATATGAGTCTCAAAATGGCCTAAATTTGAGTCTTTAATTAGGTCATCTTTGACTAACATTCCCCACTGATCGAGGCTCATTGTTTGAGTGATTGTAACTTCATTATTATCCTCTCTCATAACGTTAACATAAGAATAAACTAGAAGTTTATTCTCATTATTGATAGTTACGTGGTCTTGAATGTCAGGCAAAATTTCCCTAAAAGCATCACCCATAAACATGCCGCCAGTGTATATGCCTTCGGTTGCAGATGTATAGAAAAATTCAAGTGCTAAAGTCTTAATAGACTCAGCTGATTTTTCATAAGTTTGTTCACTCTCGTGATAAAAATATTTATCATCAACTTTTTCGATGTACTTGTGAGTGGTCAATTTTTCTACCTCATTTTCGTAGGTAATTTTTGAATAATCGTAGATTAAATTTTCATTATCACTTCGCGCCATCTTAAGACTTGTGACCTCTTTTGAGGTAACTCCATTTTGATTAGAAATGTCTTCTCTAATGTAGCTACCTTGAGGGTAATTCTCTATCGCATTCGCAACAGAAAAAGAAGCGATAAAATCAACAATATCGCTTCTTAAATTATTTTTATTACATGAGCCAAGAAGAGATATTGCAGGTATAAGTAATGCAATAAACCTTCTTTTCATTATTCTGAGAATTTGTAGTTATAAACTGACTTTAGTGAGATTTGGGAATCAATTGTTTTTCGATAATCATAGTCGACGGTTTTTAGTGTTTCACTAACTAACCAACCATTCTTATCATATTCAAAACGGATATCAAATCGACCATCAACTGTGCTCTTGTAGCATGGAAGAGGTTCAAATTCATCCCATTCTCCAAGCTCTGGGTGACGATCATAATTTTGATAATATGGGTAGTTATCGACAATAATCTTTGTACGTACACTCTTACCACCGATGGCAAAGCCACCATCACTAAGAAGTTCATAATATGGCTTATTTGTAGAAGCATTTACAGAGCCACTTGCATCAAGCCAAATACAAATTAAATGATCTAAAATGTGGTGAGCACATGTTGGATTTTCAGCTCCATCTTCTAACTCAGCATAGAAGTTATCCTTCGTTATACGAAGAGGTGCTCTTAACCAGTAAGAACGAGATGCCATTGCATAAACAACGACTTGTGATTCATCTTCTACATCAGAATCGGAAGTAAATGGGGAATAAAATCCTTCATAATATCTAGCATTTGCGACATAACTTGTCCCGTTTGGATTTTGGTCAAAAAGACCATCTTCCTCACTAATTTCAGTGACTATGCCGTTAAAATCTAGTTGCCCATTAACTCTATAATATGGGTGTTCGTGGGTATTTTCGATATTATCGATATGAGCTTTAAGCGTTTCAAAAGAGACCGCGTTTTTTGAACAGCTCATTAAAAGTAGAGGACTAAGTAATAATAAAACTAGTTTGTTTTTCATATTAATATAACCTGATGTTTTGTTCATCCTCGTAAATTTGGGTCTCTTCAAGTTTTGGTCTAAGTGAAATCTTTTCACCAACTTCAATTTCTCTTTCTTTGTTAATGTAGACGCTTACTTTTTCACCATACATTTCGCCTACACATTTATACATTTTGGCATCGCCAAAATTGACATTACTAACGACTTGGAACTTAAGTCCACCATCTTCTTCAACAAAGCCATAATGTGGAACTTCAATTCTAAAGACTTTAGTAAAGACACGGTTACCTAAACCTTGAATAATCTTTGCAGTAATATCATCTGGAATCATTTGATAATACTCATCTTGTTTAAAGAAGAAGATAAGTTTAGCGTGAAGAATATCGTGTTCTTTCTTCTTATTAAGCTCTGCTTCTTTAGCTTTAAACTCAGCCTCAGCAACCTTAAGTGGGTAATTCTCGTTCTCAAAGTTAGATTTATTTTCCTTAATTGTTTCTTTAAGTAAGTTCTTCTTTTGAGAGAATCTAGCTTTAACTCCGTTGATCTCGGTTTCTTTATCAAAATCAAGTGAGTTGGTCTTTCTTTCAATGTCGTTAGCCTTCATTTGTGGGAAGCTTTCTTTGAAAGCTTGGAATGAAAGTTTACGTGCTTTTCTTGACTCATAGTCTTTGTTATTGGCCATAGCACGCTTATAGTCGCTTACTTCATCTTCCCACATCTTCTTATACATCGCGTCAATCTTAGCCATTTCTTCTTTAGCAATCTTGGCGTGACGTGCTTTAATTTCTTTTAATTCTTCTTTATATTTTGCGGACGCACCTTTAAGTTCTTCATTAAGTTTAGCGTTCTTTTCTTCCATTTCCGCTTTCTTAGAATCAATATTAGGAGCGGCTGCATCTTGTTTAGATTTTGCCTCACTTAAAGCTGTTTCTTTTTCTTTTTCAAACTCTTTGAACTTCTCTTCGTATTCTTTCTCAACTTTAGAGACTCTTTCTTCTTGAATCTTTAAAAATGAATCATCTTTTGTTACTTCATGAGCAGTCTTTAAGTTGACAAATGTCGACTTAAGGTTATCTCTTTCAGGAAGTGGATGAGCAATAACTTTATTCTCGTTATCCCTAAATAAAGCCTTGGAGTAGTCGACTAAGAATTTAACTTTATCACCAACTTTTGTGCCTTCACTAACGAATGCGAAAAGTTTTTTATCAGCGATTTGAAGCATTGCAAGTGTGCCAGCTTCTTTATGGTCTTCAACAAGTAAAACTTTACCTTCGACAGAGCCTTTTTCATCTTCTTTCATTGCACTTAATGGAAGAGAGATAAATCCATCTTTGACAAAGTCAACTGGAACAGCATCTGGCTTTCTTTGCTTACCAAATAAATCCATTTGGCCATCAGTGATATTAATTGGAAGGACGTTTTCTTCTGGGATTGGTGGGATAATTGTCATTTCTGACTTTGAATCGAATAAGTGAATTCTACTGACATCGATCTTCGCTTTAATAACATCACCTGGTTGATAGCCCATCTTTGATGGAGCTTTAATAATAATGCCAGTTGTGGATTCACCACCAGTTAAGCCCTCGACTTCTTTTAAATCACCATAAATAAGTGTTTCGTTACCAAGTTCTTCAAAGTGAGAAACGATAACATCGACAACGTTTTCATCATTAGGATTAATGTCTTCAGCACTGACTGCTTCACATCTAAATCCTAAAGTAATATCAATATCACCTTTAAGATACTTTCTTTCAGCTTTTAAGACTGCATCATGAGAGATCTTAAGAGGTTTTTGTTCACAATCTTTCCATAAAATGGAAACATGGTCACCTTCTTCTTTTAAAGTGACATTAAAGAAGTTCATTTGAGGAGTACCAATAAATCCAGCGACGAACTTATTAATTGGGTGATCATATAAGTTTTGTGGAGTATCAACTTGTTGAATACGTCCAAGTTTCATAACAACAACTCTTGTACCAAGCGTCATAGCTTCAACTTGGTCGTGAGTAACATAAATAAATGTAGTTTTTAAGCTTTGGTGAAGCTTAGAAATCATACTTCTCATTTGTCCTCTTAACTTAGCATCTAAGTTAGATAAAGGTTCGTCAAGAAGCATGACCTTTGGATTTCTTAAAATTGCTCTACCTAAAGAGACACGTTGTCTTTGACCACCAGACATGGCTTTAGGTTTTCTATCAAGATAGTCTTTTAAGCCTAAAACTTCGGCAGCCCACATGACTTTTTCATGGATTTCAGTTCTTGGCACTTTTCTTAAAGTAAGACCAAAAGCCATGTTTTCATAAACTGTCATATGAGGATAAAGAGCGTAGTTTTGGAAAACCATTGCGATATCTCTATCTTTTGGTTGAAGATCATTACATAAGGTATCCCCGATATAAAGTTCACCAGATGAAATGTCTTCAAGACCTGCGATCATTCTAAGTGTAGTCGATTTACCACATCCAGATGGACCAACGAAAACGATGAATTCACCGTCTTTAATATTCATGTTAAAGTCTGTAACGGCCTTGTGTCCGTTTGGATAGACTTTATAAATGTGTTCTAATTTTAGTGAAGCCATAATTCTTCCTCCTATTAACCTTTAACAGCACCGCCGGCAATACCTTCAACGTAATAACGTTGTAGCCAGAAGAATAGTGCTGCAATCGGGATTGATACCATTACCGCACCAGCGCAGAAAATACCATACTCACTAGCCTCTGTGATTCTTGATAAACCAACAGCTACTGTGTAGTTAAATGGCGTAATCTTATCACTACTACTTGCGATGAAACTTCCAAACATGAAGTCACCCCAAGGAGCGGTAAATGAAACCAAAATTGTGTAAATAATAATTGGTTTAGAAAGTGGTAAAATAACTTTCCAGAAAACAGTGTTCTTTGAACCACCATCAATCATGACAGCTTCGTCAAGTGATTTAGAAACGGTATCAAAGAAGCCTTTGGCAATGTAATAGCTCATCGCACTACTAGCAACATAAACAACAATAAGTGAGAATATCGATGTATTAAGTCCTAACAAAGTTAATATGTAGTAGTTAACAAGCATTCCAAGGAAGCCTGGGAACATGCCAAGGACAAGAATTAATTTCATTAAAGCTTTACGACCATTGAAGCGTAGTCTAGATAAAGCATACGCTGTCATTAAAACTAAAATTGTTTGTAAGACAGATGTTGCTAAAGCAATAAGGAAAGTGTTAATCCACCAACTAAAGAATGGCTTAGAGGTAGATGTGAAAAGTGTTGCATAGTTTTGCAAAGTCCACTTTTCAGGGAAAATACTTTTTGGGTTAGCAACTTCAGCAAATGATTGGAAAATAAGATAAATAAATGGGAAGATCCAAATCACACTAACAATAGTTAGAATGATATAAATAAGGACTCTTTGAGACTTTTCCGCAAATCTCTTTGATGCGTAATTTTTTTCAGCCATTATTGGAAGTCCTCCTCATTCTTAACAGCATTACTACGTCCATAGAAGACTAAGGATAAAGTAGCAATGACCAAGAAAACTAAGACGCCAAGAACACACGCCATAGCGTAGTTTTTCTCAGCACCACTTTCCATTGACATCTTATAAATCCAAGTAATAAGTAAGTCCGTTTCACCTGGATCACCATAACCTAAGGTTGATGAAAGGCCAAAGGTTGGTCGGCCAGCTGAAAGGAGATAAATAATATTAAAATTATTAATATTTCCGACAAACTGCGAGAGCAAATATGGACCGGTAATGAATAACATGTAAGGAAGCGTAATTGCGGTATACATCTTAAATGGAGAAGCTCCATCGATTCTAGCGGATTCATATAAATCCTCTGGAATATTCATCAAAATACCAGAACAAATAAGCATGGTGTAAGGAACACCAACCCACATGTTAACAATAATTATGATTATCCTAGATAAGGTCTTGTATTCAAATGGAGAATGGTTAGCAGCAATCCAACCAAAGTTCTCAAAAATACGCGATAGGAAACCAGTATTAGAAAGCATTCTATTAATCAACATCAGCGATACAAACTGCGGTACCGCGATAGTGAAAATAAGGATGGTTCTCCATAACTTTTTGAGCTTAATGCCTTTCTTATTAATAAGTAAGGCAATGACCATACCTAAGAAGTAGTTTGTAAATGTAGCAATTAATGCCCAAATAAGTGTCCAGGCTAAAATCTTAAAGAAGATTGTAACGATTCCACCACCTGAGCCAAAACCTGAGAAAAGGATTCGATAGTTATCAAATCCGACCCAGTCATAAAGAGTGTTACGAGAACTACCATTGTAGTTAGTAAAGCCCGTAATAACCATGAAGACAATAGGAATAACTGTGAATGCAACAAGACCGACTAATGGAATTGCAAGTAAAACAGTGTGATATTTGCTGTCTAATAAGTCTTTGAAGAATTGAGAATTCTTGCTTAAACGACCAACAGCAATATTGTCTTGAAGTGATTTAGCATCTCTAATTGAGAAGTACCATAAAACCACAAAAATTCCTAATAGGAATAATGTGACTAATGAGTAAAGTAAAATAGTAAATGAATTATCACCAGTTCTGAAAGCGCCATCGGCGACACCATAGGTTGGATCAACAAGGTACATACTCGTTGTGGAGAAAGTACCAAGTGTACCAAGTTTAGCTAAATATGGAGCACCTGTAGTTGCTAAGAACCATATAAATACTATTTCATATAAAAGATATAACGCGCCACGCACGATTTCTCTATGCATGATTTGGTAAAAACCAAAGAATAGGAAATTCATTCTTACCATCCAAGAACCTTTCTTCCACGCGTCAAATAGCGTCTTGAATGGAGCAGCCACTTTATAGCCTAGTCTCATGAATTTTAGAGGTAAACCTCTAAAGAAATTAACGAAGCCTTTTCCCAGGTTCTTAAAGAAGTTCCCTAGGTTAACTACGAAACGTTGAGATTTAGTTAGTGACAAGTATTGTATTGTTGTCATATTTCTCTCCGTTTATTTTGTGACTGTTAATGTTGCGTCAAGTTCTGCTAAGACGTTTGTGAAGTTGGCATCAGTTGCGGCGAATCCATTGGCATTAACTGCTTGAAGTGCAGTTGAAGCAGCTGACCAAAGTTCACTACCAGCAGCTGTTAATAAGACAGTTGCTTTGTCTTGGCTTTGTTGATTAAGTGCCTTAATATGTGGCTCGTTAGCACACATTGATTGAAGTGAATTCATTGTAGGTTTACTACGGAATTGTTGATATCTTAAGTTTTGAGCATAAGTTGAAACTAAGAACTTAGCGACATCATGAGCGATATTTTTGACTGCTGTATCTAAGGTAGCATTAACACCATAGAACTTGTAGCCCAAATATGAACCCATTCTGGTTGTTTGTTCATCATCAACATATGGCAGAGGAGCACAAGCGTACTTATCGCCCATAAGTTTCTTAAATGACTCAACATATGAGGTATCAACAATAGTTGCTAATACGCCAGCGGTACCTGGAACGCCATCAGCAAATCTTAAGGTTTCATTATTATTCTTAAGGAGATGATATGCTTTCTTAATAGCACTCATACCTTGAGCACCGTTAAAGGTAGCACTTGACTTATAACCTGTATTTGTAGCGGTTAATTTATAAAGTGACTTACCGTTTGAATATGTATGCAAAGCACCAGCAGCATAGAAGCCTTCAGTTAACTTGAAGTCAACTTCTAAGTCTAATTCTTCAGCTTTAGCAAATAGTTTAGTGAATGTATTGATATCACTTTCTGCAACTACGCTACTATCGTAGAACATGACAGCACCGTTATCGGAAGTGAATGGGTAACCAAGAATTGAAGTACCAACTCTTGCAGCAGTAGAGGCATCTGCAAGCATGTTGTTGGCAATCCATTTAACATTATCGGTACGAAGCGGGGTTAAAGCACCTAAGTTTTGGAAGTCAACGATTTGGTCAGAAGCATATGGGAAGATTGCTGGAGCAGCTTTTGCATTAGCAAATTGAGCGGCACCTTTACCTTCTTCGACTTGTGCAACTTGGAATGTGACTGTTGAATTAGTTAATCTGTTGAAATCTTGTAAAAGATTCTGCATGAATGTCATTTGTTTTTCTGGAGCACCGACAGTGATTGTTCCGCTATAACCTAAATTGCTATCAACGCCAATATCAGCGCCGCTTCCGCCGCCACCAGAACCGCCACTTTCAGTGACTGTGACTGTACAGACTTTTCTAAGGCCGTTAGAGGCGTTCCCAGCGATAACTGCTGTGCCAACACCAACAGCGGTAATTAAGCCTTCTGCAGTGACTGTTGCGACAGAGACATCATTTGTGGAGAAGTCAACTGTTGTTCCTTCAGGAGTTAATGTATAAGAGAGTTGTTTTGTCTCACCGGTTGCAAGTGTACAACTTGTTGGGGTTAAGGCAAATCTTGCGGCAGTTGGATCACCACCGTCATCAGTGACATTAATCTTACAGTCCACGTATGAGCCCGCGACAGAAGCAGTGACAGTTGCACTACCTTCGCCAACAGCGGTGACATAACCTAAACTGTTTTCTCTGAAATAAGCAACGTTTTCGTTTGATGAAAACCATCTTACTGGAAAGTCTTTGAAACTCTTTTGGATGGAAAGTTTAAGAAGCTTGGTTTGACCAACGCTTAAATTCTCAACTTCACTAGCCAATTTAATCATTGGTAGATCCTTGAGAACTGAGTTGTCGCAAGCTGTTAATCCTCCACCAATTGCAAGTAAACCAACACTCGCCAATAAGGACAGACTAAAAAATTTTCTTTTCATAAGCTTACCCTACTTTACTAAACTATGTGTTTTAACAACGTATAACACCATTTGAATAAATTATATCTAGATTAATTTATAAATACAACGGGTGAATTTAAAAATTACTTATAGTAAAATAGGAGCATGAATTTAACGGAACGAAGAAACCTACTATATCGCCTATTAGCGGCTTTAATACTTTTAATAACAGCAGGGATTATTACGTTTGCTTTTATTAACGTGATTAAGTACGAAACTAAGCAATTAACGTTAGATATTTTAACTTTATCTCTAACCTCTTTTTTCCTTCTTGCAGAGATTGTTCTCATTATAAAAGGTTGGAAAAAAGATTCTCTTTTATACAACATTTGTTTTGAGAAAAATGGAAAAATCACCACCATTCCTTTGGTTGGCGTTATTATTGGCACTTTATTTGGCCTTGGTTTAATTGCTCTTGGTGTCTCTGTATACTTCGTTAGATTTGATGAAGTCACCATTAGAATAAGTATGTTAGTTATTCTTTCTGTTGCGGTCTATTTAGTCACCAATTGTATCATTTTTTATCTTTATTTAATCATGTTTAAAAAACGTGACCTTAAGTTGGAAGATTTCATTAAGTAATTATAATATAATTAACAAGGCCAGATTGATGGCCTTTTTTATTGAGCTAAATAAAAGAAAAGGAGGCCGACACCTCCTTGTTCAATTTAACAATTCATTAATTTGTTTCTTTGCGTTTTTTGATGAAGAAGAATCCACCAATTGCAGTTGCGGAAACTAATGAGATAACAATAATAATTGCAATAGAATTTGTTGTATCATTTGTTGCAAACAACATGTTGTGAACAGCCGGAGATTTAAACACTCTTCCGTCTGATGTTGCTCTATTTATAAAATCATCAGTATATCCTGAATATTGTTTATAAAAAACAATATATTCGTATCTGTACATTGCAGTCTGAATATGTTTTGATGGATCAGCTTCAGAAGCGGTTGCTTTCCAAATATCACCCCTTACATTTTCAGATAAGCCTTTATAAATGTTTTTTGCTTCAGTCCATTTTGAAGCTGCAGAAGTTATTGAGCCAGTACCACTGCAAGTAATCGTATTATTGAAATATATTCCGTAAACATCAACTGTTTCTGCAATACCTTTTGGGCCCCAATTTTGCTTTCCATTATTTGTACCACTTTCAATATTAACAACACAAGTGTTGTAATATCCATTTGCTGTTGTAATTTGTGTAGTGCCATTCACCCAATCAGAGCCGCCTACATTTCTTTCAATTTGAATATTGTCAGCAATAATTGTTGATGAAGGAACACAATATAAAAGATTTGAGTTGTTGACTCTAGTCATTGTAACAAAACCATTTGTCGTGTTAAGCCCATACCAAGCATTTCTTTCCCAGAACAATTTTGTAACTGCATTTGAGTCAAACCACCAATCGATTTCAGAATAAACAAACACAGGCATTCCTGCTGGCAAAACTACTTTAGAACTTTCCCAATAACGATTATCAGAATTCCAACCAGTAATTGTGAAAACATTGTTTGAATCATTAATATTCAATGCATCATATTTATTATCAACACTGTGGGAAGGATAGCCACTTATAGGAAAAGATTGATGGCTACTAGAAAGTCGCAAAACTTGACAACCAGAACAACCACTAGGAATCGTCACATAACCAAGTCGATTATTGCCATATTTGGTAACTTCAACAGTAGCATCAATTCCAGTTCCCCAATAGTGAAGTGCGATAGTATCTGACCACCAAACTGTATAATCTAGGTTATCCCAGACAGCAACGATAATGGTTCTGTCTTTATTAAGAGTAATGTCAGAGGCTTCAACTACTTGAGGTTTTGAATTTTCACTAGATTTATTCGAAACGTTGACTAATGCAAAAGCACCGGCCGCAGCCATTGTAATGATTGATAATAATTTAACGAGTTTTTTCATAGACTGTATCTCCTTCTCGAAGGGGTATGAAGAATTTAATTCTTTGCGAATATATATATCATATACACGTAAAATCACACAACAAACAATTCCGAAAGTTTAGAGTTCATCGAACTTTTTTTGACTGAAAAGGCTTTCATTAAAAAGAATTAAAGGCACTCCCTAGTTGGTTGTGATATGATTTTACGCATGAGCAAAACATACTTAAGTTGGGTTGATAAGCACATTGATAAATCAAAATTCGAAGGTAAAAACGTCTTTGTTACTGGTGGTAATTCAGGCGTTGGTTTTGAGTTTGCAAAGTTCTGTGCTTACCTCGAAAGTAACATCTTTTTGCTTTGTAGATCCACCGAAAAAGCAGAGAAAGCGAAAGAAGAAATCCTTAGCCTTTACCCAAATACAAAAGTCGAAATTATTCATCTAGATTTAGCAGACCTTTCTTCTATTGAAGAATGCGCTGATAAAGTTAAGAAAGTAGACGTTGATATTTTCCTTAACAATGCTGGAGTTTTTAGACTTCCAAAATCCACCACAAAAGATGGATTTGAAATTACAATGGGTACGAACTTTTTAGGAACTTATTATCTTAACTACTTACTCATGCCTTACTTTTCAGGATTAAACCATAAGGTTAAGATTGGTTTCATGTCATCAATAGGTGCCTATTTTGCACGTATTCATTTCGATGACTTCTTTGATGAGAAGAGAAAATATAAGAAATTTAGAGTTTATTGCAATTCAAAACTAGCAATGAACTCAATATACGATAAATATTCTGAAGATGAGAGCATTAAAAACATGTCTTTTGTGTTAACTCATCCTGGAATTACTTATACTCCTTTGATTAGTAAAGCGTACCGCGTTAAATGGTTCCATGCTTTAGCAAGAGGATTTATGAAACTTGTGTGGCATTCACCTGCTAAAGCTGCGTTATCCGCTTTAAAGGGATTTGAAAGTGACGAAAATATCAAAATCGGTCCTAGAGCCTTATTCGCAACTACCGGTTACCCACATAGATGGACAATCAAAAAATATAAAAAATCTGCAGAAATTATTGAAACTGCCGATAAATTACTAAATCTTTAACCAATCTATTTTTTATTTCAATCGGAAAAAACGCATTAGTTACTACAAGTTTCACAAATTTTACCGAATGAATTTATTTAGAATATTTGAAGCATTTTATAATATATTTTTCTTCTAATTCTTAGAATTATACGCTACAATATGAACATAAAATTATTATGCAAACAATTACTTCAACAGAACTTAGTAAGAATTTAATTAAATATCTGCATCTTGCCAATACAGAAGATATTTTAGTCATATCTAGGGATAGAACTATTTCATTATTAACGAAACCAAAACTTGATAAATATGATCAATTTCTATCTTGTTGCGGATTATTAAAAGATTGCAACAAAAATTATGAGAAATTACTCGAAGAAAGAGATTTAAATAAATAAGTTATTTAATTTTTTCTTTAATTCTAAGTGCGACATCTAAAGGAAGATATTGAGAAAGTTCCTCCGCTGTCGCATTTTTTAATGAATCTATATCAGTGTAGTGATCAAGAATTATTTGTTTGCGTTTACTACCTAAACCTTCAATATCATCCAAGATTGATTTGGTGAAGTTTTTGCTACGTTTTTGATGGTGGAAAGTAATCGCGAATCGATGAACTTCGTCCTGCATTCTTACAAGTAAGAAAAATAGAGCCTTATTGTCTTCAAGAGAGATGACATTACCTTCTTTATCCATGAGGCCTTTTGTCTGATGCTTGTCGTTTTTAAAGAGGCCAAAAACTGGCACATCGAGAGCAAGTTCTTGGATTACTTCTGCCCCGGCGTGAATTTGCCCGAGTCCTCCATCCGTTAGAATTAGATCGGGCATGTCTGAGCCTTCGTCAATTAGACGAGAGTAACGACGTTTCATGACTTCCTTCATAGAAGCGTAGTCATCGCGTTTTTCTTTTCCTTCGATGTTATATTTTCGATACATCTTCTTGAGAGGTTCACCATTGATGAAGACGACCATTGCGCCTACAGGAGCGTCACCTTGGATGTGAGAATTATCAAAAAGTTCGATTCGATATGGAGTTTTTATGTGGAGGCGGTTTCCTAAGTCCTCTAAAAGAGCAGAGTTATCGTCAGTTAATCTCGCAGACATGAAATGAGAATCTAGAGATTGCATCGCATTAAGATTCGCCATTTCAATAAGCTCAATTAACTTACCCTTACTCACTGAAACGATTTTGGTGTCTAACAAATCTCCTAAAATTTCATTTACCCCAGGAATGTTAAGTAATATTTCCTTTGGGAGAGAATGAGTTTCGTAGTATTGGAAGATTAATTCGGAGATTTGTTCTTCGTTTTCACCAAACTCTTCAACGATATATGACTCTTTACCAAGCAAGAGCCCTTTGCGGTAAGTCAAGATAGCAAGAGAAAGATAACCATTTCTAGTTGTGTAGGCGAATACATCTCTATCTACATGGTCTTTATTTTCGACGCCTTGCTTTGCTAAGACGTGATCAATAGCGTCTAAAGTTTTCTTTAAATCATTTGCTTTTTCAAACTCAAGATTATTAGAGGCTTCCACCATTTTTTCTTTAATTTCCCGGGAAATCTCGGGTTTTTTACCTTCTAAGAATGATTTAATATCGTTAAAAAGGGCGTCGTTTTCTTCTTCTTTAATTTTATTTACGCATGGCGCGAGGCACATGCCTAAATGATAATAAAGACAAGGTTCACTTTTTATATTAGCGCATTTCCTTGTTGGGAAAAGCTTATTAAGTAAATCTATTACTGAGTAGGCATAACTTGAGGTTGGAAATGGCCCAAAGTAGTAATAATTCTTATCTTTGTCATTACGAGCAATCTTAAGATAAGGATCATTTTTCTTCTTTAGAGCGATATAAGGGTAATGTTTCCCATCTTTTAAAAGAATGTTATATCTTGGGTAATATTGATGAATTAAATTCATCTCCAAGATAAACGATTCTTTATCAGTTTTAGTTATTATTGTTTCAAAATGGTCAACATGAGAGACCATTGCGGCGACTTTACCTGTTTGAGGTCGTAAAAAGTATTGGCTGACACGGTTATAAAGATTTTTGGCTTTGCCAACATAAATAACCTTGTCATCGCTGTCTTTCATTAAATAGCAGCCAGGACGACGTGGGAGAAGAGGAATTGCAACTTTTACTTTCTCTGTCATTTTAAAATTACCACCGTCGCTCCGGTTGAGCCTTCGTGTTGATCTCCTGAGCGATAAGAATCCACGAATGGAAGGGTGTCTAAGTAATCACGAACTGCATCTCGTAATGCACCTGTACCCATTCCATGGATAATACGTACTTGTTTGAAATTTTTAAGTAGGCAGTCATCCATATATTTTTTAACTGATTCCATTGCCTCATCAACGTGCATTCCAATTATGTTAAGTTCAAGTTTTACGTTTGTCTTAGAAAACACAAAATTATCAGGATTTCCTGAGGATTTTCTTACTTTTTCTGGGGATTTTGCGACCTTTTTTAGTTTATTTTTAGTAGATTTAACACTCATTCCATCAACGGATATGAGTTCAACTTTATCTTTATTTATCTTGGTGATTCTGCCATAGATTCCTAAGTCTGCTACAGAGACATAATCACCGATTTTTAGCTCTTCATTTTCGTCAAATTCTTCCACTGTTTCTTCGATTTCTTTGAGCTTTGTTTTAGCCTCAATGAGTTCGTGTTGTTTTGCGTTTGGATTATTTAAAACTTTAAGAGCTTCATTTATTTGTTTACGAGCATCTTCAATCATCTTTTTCTTTGTTGCTTCAACATCCGATAAAAGATTTTCTTTTTTGTCTTCAATTTGTTTACTTCTATGATCTAAGTCCCGAGCTTTTCCTTCAAGCAAACGTTCTTGTTCTTTGAGCTTCTTAGAAAGTTCTTCATTATCATGAAGTACGTTATTTAATTTATCAATTACATCACTCACTGAGCGATTTCCGGTTTCATCAAGGTTTTTCTTCGCCTTTTCAACGACTTCAGGGTTGAGATGATATCTATTCGCCATCTCTAAACCATACGATCTACCTGGGAAGCCAATCTTTAAAACGTAGGTTGGAAGTAATTTCTTCTCATCAAACACCATCATCGCATTTGTGACACCTTCACGTTTATAAGCGTATTCTTTCATTCTTTCAAAGTGAGATGAAATGAATGCGAAGCACTTTTTATCAAGTAAATAATCAGAAACCGCCAAAGCGAGAGCCTCACCTTCATTAGGAGATGTGCCTGTGCCTAGCTCATCGAGCAAGACTAAATCTTTAGAAGTCACAAAGTGTGTAATCGTGCTTAAATTTGAGACATGGGCTGCAAAGGTTGAAAGGTTATCAGAAAGAGACTGATTATCACCAATATCAGCGTAAATTCTCGGGAAATATGCTAGATTTCCCTTTTCTTTTGTTGGTAAAGCCATGCCCATCTGAGCCATCATAACGAGCAAGCCTAAAGTCTTTAGAGCGACAGTTTTTCCACCTGCGTTAGGTCCAGAGATGATGACAAGTCTTTGCGATTCATCAAAATGAAAGTCGTTAGCGATTACTTTAGTTTCATCAATTAATGGATGACGAGCGCCTTTAAAGTCGATGAGCCTCTCTTTGGAAAGAGTGGGCACTAAAGAGTTATGTTTATTGGAATACTCTGCCTTAGCGGATATAAAATCAAGTTCTCCAATAACAATGTTATTTGAGCTAATCGCAGAGGCGTATGAGACAACTTCTGAAGTCAAAGACTTCAAGAGTTGATATATTTCTTCTTTTTCCTCAATCTTTAAGACACAGATTGAGTTTGAAAGTTGGACCAAAACTTCTGGTTCAATAAATGTTGTGTTCCCGCTATCAGAGATGTCGTGGATAACACCACTTACTTTGCTTTTGTAGACAGTGTTAACTGGTAAAACGTAATGATCATTTCGTAAAGTAAGAGTTTCTTCAATTAAATATTCATGATATCTACCAATTAAAGATGATGCTAATTGGCGGACCGACATTTCTTTTTTATGAATTTCCCTACGAATCGCGGCTAATCTAGGCGAAGCATCATCTTTAATTAGAAGATTAGGAGCGATAACTTTATGGATTTTTATTTCTAAATCTGAAATATCGAAGAGTCTAGAAGTGAGCTCGAATAATTCGAAAGAGCTAACTTTATCAACTTTCTTAAAGAAGTTATGAAGTTTATTAGCAGTTATTACATCACTAGCGATATGGTCTAAATCTAGTGGAGTTAAAACTCCACCTTTTAAGGCCATATCGATATAGGTAGATAAATCATGACTACTTAAAATAGGAAGACTTCCGTACTTTAAGATAAAGTTAGTCATTTGTTCTAGTAGAGTTAATGACTTTGATGCTTCCTCAAAAGAAAGCATCTTTAAGTTACTTATCTTTTTAACACCTAACTCAGTTTTAGAAAAAGAAGCGACTTCTTCTAAGACGCGTCCAATTTCTAAAGTTTGGTATATATCAAGCATATCATTAATGATAGCACATTTATATTTAACAATTGGAACAAATACGTATGTAAAATTGGTCTGATTTTTGATGCCAAAAAAGTAATAAAATTTTACATTGTAAAAATTTATTAAAAAAATTTTTTAGCCAAAATCCATTTTTTGACCGTATTAGGTAATAGGGGCAGATATTCTTGTTCGAGCATAAAAAGGAGGTCACACATGGTAGAAAAACTACACGAGTTATTAAACACAAAAGAAGAAAAAGATATTAAAAACCTAATCTATACATTTAGGGAAAAGGAGGTCATGCTCGACAGCGATTTAGCAGAATTATTCCAAGTTGAGACAAAAAAGTTAAATCAACAAGTAAAAAGGAATCAACACCGTTTTCCGATAGATTTTTGCTTCCAATTAAGCAATAAAGAAACTGAGAATTTGAGGTCACAAAATGTGACCGCAAAAAATTTATCTTCTAAAAGAAGATATAATCCGTATGTTTTTACAGAACAAGGTATCATAGCACTCGCTGGAGTTCTCAAAAGTGAAGTGGCAGACGAGATGTGCATTAAGATTTCTAGAGTCTTTGTAGAACTAAGGCACACGCTCATTCAGTACTCGAAGCCACTTAAGTACATCTGTAAAATTCATGGGGAACTGATTGATTTTAAAAAATACACTATCGAAAAACTTGATAACGCATTCAATAGAATCGAGAAGTTAGAGCCGAAAAAGGAGATTTTGTTATTTGATGGCGAATGGTTTGATGCATATGCGACTATCGTTAAGCTTATTCAGCGCGCCAAAGAAAGTGTCGTTTTAGTGGATCCATATGCTGATTTTAAGACTCTAGAGTATCTATCAAAAAGAAATGAGGGAGTAAAGTTGACGCTTTACAAAAAACAGGGACCAAGACTTCAAAATCACGAAGTTGAGAGATTTAAAGAACAATATGGCGAAATAACTATTAAAGAGTTTAGTAAATCTCATAACAGATTCCTCATCCTAGATTCAGAAGAGGTTTATGATTTAGACAGCTCACTTAATAGCGTTGGAAACAAAATATCCACTATTAACAAAATCGAGTTAGAAGAAGTGGCAGATGTTTTGATTAAATTGTTCAAATAAATTCACTGAATTTAACAAACTTGATGTCGCAAAATGCGACTTCAAATAGACACGTTAGTAGAAGAACTTAATTCTAGTGAATTAAAACTCAAAGGTGCCAAAATGTCACCTTTAATCAAAGACATTTGCGGTCACAATTTGTGACCTCTAACAAATTATCTTCCATAGGAAGATATAATTCGCATGTTTCCGTAGAACAAGCCATTAAAATGTGACATCTTAAAGGAACCAAAACTAATATTAATTGTATTATATTTCCATATGATAACATATATGATAACATATACATGAGGAAACCATATATGTCACACAATCAACTTAACTACATTTCAAAGTACAATAAAGAAAATTACAAGATGTATCCATTTCGTGTTAAAAAGAACGATATTGATATAATCAATAAACTTGAGAATATTTCCAATCGAAATGCCTATATTACAGGTTTAATTAAGGAAGATATCGATTCAAAGGTTTTAACTATTAAAGCAATAAAAGAAAAGATAAAACCAATAATGAATAAGCATAACATTAAAGATGTTTACTTATTCGGTAGTTATGCTAGAGGAGAAGCTAATAGTAACAGTGATGTTGACATCTATTGTGATAGTGGAGATCTTCGCTCCCTTTATGATGAGGTAAGTTTTAAAGAAGAACTAGAAAATGCTCTTAATAAAAAGGTTGATGTCATTACAATCGGTTCCAGCATGCATGAATATTTTAAAGAACAATTAGAAAAGGATTTAATTAAATTATGCTAAGTTATAAAGACAAAGGCATTTTATTAAATATAATCGATCACTGTATAAGAGTTGAAGAGAACTTGGTTGGTTTAGATAGAAACAAATTTGATAAAGAGAAAAACATTAAGGATTCTATCTGCTTCAACATTCTTCAAATTGGTGAACTAGCTAAACATTTATCCAGTGATTTTAATGAGATTTTTAATAAAGTTCCTTGGAAACAAATCAAAGGTATGAGAGACATTATTGCCCACGGTTATGGGACAATCGAATGGGATAGAGTCTACCAGACAGCAATAAAAGACATTAAACCATTGCATGATTATTGCGATGAAATATTGAAAAATGAATGTGAATTAAATAGCACAAAGAAAGGAGAAAATATACCACAAACAGTTAAAAATAATTTTCGTTGAAAATTAAATTTAAAATTTTATATTAGGTATGTTAAAATAAAAGTATGATTGAAAGAGTTACAATTGTTGTTGATTCAGAAACAAAAGATAAGATTGTAAAAAATTACAGTCCGATTCAAAAAGAAAATAGAGGTGAATACATCTTGTTTTTCGCTCAAGATAGTAAAGTCACCGTCACAGTCTACAATTCCAAAAAAGCTGATAATTATAAAGTTTTCTTTATCGGCTCCACCGCTTTAGAAGAAGCAAGACGCTGGGATAAAGAGGCAACTGCAAATGTTCCAAAGGCAAAAGCCTCCCCAACCCAAGCAAGTTGGGAGGTTTTAGACACTCAAATTGGTTCAGACGAAGTTGGTACAGGTGATTTCTTTGGCCCAATCTGTGTCTGCGCAGCTTACGTTAAAGCAAGTGATATTGATAGACTTAAAAAGTTAGGAATTGATGATTCTAAACGTTTAAAAGATGATCAAATTCGTAAACTTGGAAAAATTCTTATTAACGAATTTGAGTATTCACAACTTTCACTTAATAACGAGAAATACAATGAACTCATTGATAAAGATATGAATATGAATGAAATGAAAGCGAAAATGCATAACCGTGTTTTGCTTAATTTACTTAATAAACATAACCAAACTAAACATATCTTAATCGATGAATTCCTTAAGGAAGCAAGTTATTATAAATACTTGAAAGATGAAAAAGATGTTGTGAAAGGCATAACCTTTAAGACTAAAGGAGAAACATATTTCCCATCTGTGGCAGTAGGAAGTATTATTGCCCGTTATTCATTTATCCAACACATGGATTTACTTAGTAAAAAATACAAAATGGATATTCCTTATGGAGCTTCTAAAAAGGTTACCGAATTTGCGAAAAAGTTCGCTAAAAAGTATGGCTTTAAGGAATTAGATAAAATCGTAAAGAAAAACTTCGTCAATTATGAAGATTTAACGAAGTTGTTTTAGTATTTCTTTAAAGTAATTAGGGAGATCGACACTAAATGTCATCTCCTTTTTTGTTTTCGGATGTATGAAGTGAATCTCGTGAGCGAATAAGAGTTGACCATCGTCATAGAGTTTGCGGTTTCCTTTTCCATAAATTGGATCGCCAATTACAGGGTGTCCGATATAGGACATATGCACTCTAATTTGGTGGGTTCTACCAGTCTTGAGAGCGCACTCTACTAGGGTAGTTTCTTTTAATCGCTCAATAACTTTAAATGAAGTTTCAGCTTCTTTTCCACGAAGAAGGTCCACCGCCATCTTTTGTCTAAACTTTTGGTCTCTACCAATCGGAGCGATGATTTTACCTTCGTTTTCTTCAATATTTCCAAGCACCAAAGCGTAATATTTTCTACCTAATGTGTGATTGGTTAATTGATTAGATAAGAAAGCGTGGGCTGCATCATTTTTAGCGACGATTAATAAACCTGCGGTATCTTTATCGATACGGTGCACAATTCCTGGCCTAAAATCCCCATTTAATGAGGAAAGATTTTCGCTATGGAATTTAAGTGCATTTGCTAAAGTATGTTCTTTATTTCCAGCGCCTGGATGCACTACTAAACCTTTAGGTTTATTTACAACGATTACATCATCATCTTCGTAGATAATATCAAGTGGAATATCTTCAGCGTCTAAGTCAGAAGTTTCGTTAGGAAAATCTTTAACAGTAATTAGATCTTTTTCACGAAGTTTATATGAGGATTTTTCAGGTTTTGAGTTAACTAAAATTAAGCCATTTTCAAGATGACTTTGAATTTTACTTCTAGATACATCTTCTAGTAAAATTGCTAGAGCCTTATCTAAACGTAAGTTTTCTAGTTCATTACTTACCTTGATTTCCTTCATTAGCTTTCTTTTCTTCTTCCTCTTTTTTCATCTTCTCGAGTTGTTCTGGAGAATATTTATATTCGCCTCTTTCGGCTTTTCTTTTTGCCTCTTTGATCTCATCAATAACCATGGCGATTAAGATAACAATAATACCAATAACTAAACATGAATCAGCGATGTTAAACATCGCGAATGGCCAGCCAAAGAAATAGAATTGAATCCAGTCAATAACGCCGCCAAAGCCGACTGTTGATTCCCAATAAAAGGCTCTATCAATTAAGTTACCAACGCCACCAGTAATCATTAAGGCTAGGGCAACTTTATAGATTGTAGTGAGTTTTTTATATTGAACAATATAGTAAGCAATAAATGCTCCTGACATTACTAGTGAAATTAAGAGTAACAAAACTCGTTTTCCAGCGAGCATAGAGAATGCTGCTCCATTGTTAATGGAACCACCAATGTAGCAGAAGTTAGGAATGATTGTAATTGCCCCTTCAGCAGCAGTTCTAACACCGCTTTCCATTGCAGGAATTCCAAAATGACTAAGGACTATCCATTTTGTGACAATATCAATCGTGAAAAGAACAATCATTAACCAGATGTAGCTACTATAAAACTTTTTGAGACTTTCTTTTGAAAATATCTTCTTAAAAAATGCTTTCATAATTATTTACCTAAAACATGAGCGCAGCGTTTACAAACTTCGCTCTCATCGTCGATTCTAATTAGCTTATCCACATAGTTCCAACAACGTGGACATTTTTGAGCTTCAATGTGATGTGCTTCCACCTCTTTAACATCAGCGAATTCAACCTTAGAAACGATGAGTAATTTCTCAACATTTTTCTCACCCAAAATCTCTTTGAATGAGTTAGGAAGAACCACTAATGCTTCTTGGCTAGAACCGATAATTCCAGAGGCTCTTGCTTCCTCAAGTTTCTTATTTACAACGTCACGAGTTTCTTTAAATTTCTCGTAATTTTCAAAGACTTTTTTGTCAAAATCCCCGGTTTTTCCTGGATATTTTAATAGTTGGGCAGATTTTCCGTTATAGTCTGGCATGTTAGCGTAAACCTCATCCATAGTGAATGGAAGGACAGGAGTCAATAGTCTTAAAAGTGTGTCAGTAACTTGGTAAATTACGGACTGCATTTGTCTACGTCTAAGTGAGTCTTTTGCTTCACAATAAAGGATATCTTTTCCAATATCAAGATAGAAGCTAGAAAGGTCTGCTGACATGAACGCCATAATCTTCATCATTGCTGTTGAGAAATCATATCTATCGAATGCATCGATGACATCATTTTTGACTTCTTCGAGTTTGGCTAAAATGAAGGTATCAACTGGTTCATATTCTTTAACCATATCTTTGCTTGGATCAAACTTGCCGTTTTCACCATCAGATAAGTTACCAAGTAAGAACTTAAATGTATTACGAATCTTACGATATTGGTCTGCAACTTGTTTTAATAAATTCTCAGAAATTCTAACATCTTGTTGATAGTTAACAGTGGCAACCCAAAGTCTAAGAATATCGGCACCAAAGATGTTACACATCTTAAGTGGGTCAACACCATTGCCTTTAGATTTATGCATTTGCTCACCATGTTCATCTAAAACCCAACCGTGGGAAACAACTGCTTTATAAGGAGCTTTTCCTTGAATTGCGGTCGAGATTGTAAGAGATGAGTTAAACCAACCACGATATTGGTCACTACCTTCAAGGTAGAGTTCTGATTGATCATAACCTTGGCGTTTTCTTAAAACAGCATCAAAGGATGAACCTGAGTCAAACCAAACGTCCATAATATCTTTTTCTTTAGTGAATTTACCGTTTGGGGAATGTTCATTTTTATATCCTTCTGGAAGGAAGAATTCGGCATCTTTTTCGTACCAGATATCACTTCCGTATTCATAGAATACTTTAACGATATGATCAAAGACTTCTTTTTCAATAATTGGGGTTTCATCTTCGCAATAAATAATTGGAATTGGAACACCCCAAACTCTTTGACGAGAAATACACCAGTCATTTCTGTCTTTAATCATGTTGGTCATTCTGTCTTTACCCCATGCTGGGATCCATTTAACAGCTTCAACTTCTCTTAAAAGTTCGTCTTTAATTTTTCCGATTGAGCAGAACCATTGAGGTGTAGAACGGAAAATAACAGGTTTTCCAGTTCTCCAGTCATGTGGGTAGCTATGGACGATTTCATCTTCTTTAAGAAGCTCACCGTTTTCTTTTAACATCTCTAAGATGACTTTATTGCTCTCTTCATAGAAGAGACCGTTAAGTCTTTCACCGCATTCGTCAGTTAAACGACCATAATTATCGATTGGGCAGTAAGGTTGAATTCCATATTTTGCACAGACGTTATAGTCATCAACACCTAAGCCTGGAGCAGTGTGAACTAAACCAGTACCAGAGTCATTAGTAACGTGGTCTCCAAGAAGGAAGACAGATTCTCTATCATAGAATGGATGTTTAGCTTTGCAACCTTCAAGTTCTTTGCCTTTAAATGTCTTAAGGCATTCAAAAGTTTCAAAGCCAAGTTCTTCTTTAAGTTGAGAAGAATTTTCTTTTAAAAGAATAAAGTCACCCTTTTCAGTATGATATAAACCATAGTTAAATCTTGGGTTAACTGAGATTGCTAAGTTTGATGGAAGTGAGTATGGAGTTGTGGTCCAAATTACAGCTTTACTTCCATTTGGAACAACGCCTTTTCCGTCCACCATCGGGAAAGAAACATAGATGGCGTAGCTCTTAACATCCTTATATTCAATTTCAGCTTCTGCTAAAGCAGATTCTGAGCTCCATGACCAATAAACTGGTTTAAGTCCTTTGTAAATAAGACCTTTTAAAGCCATAGTTGCAAAGACTTCAATTTGGTTAGCTTCGAATTGCTTTTCTAATGTTTTATAAGCACCTTTATAGTCACCCATAATGCCAAGACGTTTGATTTGAGCTTGTTGTCTTGCAACTTGGGTTAAAGCGTATTCTCTACATTTTTGTCTGAACTCACTTGTTGGAGTAGTTTTGCGGTTAACACCACTTTTAATAACTTGGTTTTCAATTGGAAGACCGTGTGTATCAAAGCCAAATACAAAAGGAACGTAATAACCTTGCATGCACTTCTCTCTAACAATCATATCCTTAAGGATACGGTTTAACATATGGCCACAGTGCATATCTCCATTAGCGTATGGAGGGCCATCGTGAAATGCGAAAGGTTTGCATCCTTCTCTAGACTTTAACATTTGTCCATATAAATCTTCATCTTCCCATTTTTGCACTAAAACAGGTTCTTTGACATTAAGATTTCCTCTCATTTCAAAGTTAGTTTTAGGCATGAGTAATGTTGTCTTTAATTCCATTTTTCTACTCCTTTAAACAAATAAAAGCATCCCATCTTAAGGACGCTTTATACGTGGTACCACCTTAATTCTCTTACATTGTAAGAGCACTTAATTATGTCTATAACGGAGACCTCCGGGATTCTTACTTATTTCACAATCCTTACAAAGAAGTGATATTTACCTTAAGATAATGTTAGCCTTCCACCATCGCTAACTCGCTATAATTAGAGCTTAAGTAAACGTGTCTTCTAGGGTTTTTATCAAATCTTTATATTAAAGATTTTTGTCTTTTAAGAAATTTGGAAGGAATGAATCCATTTCATCATTAGATTCTTCCTTCGTTTCTTCACTTGCCTGAGCTTCAGGAGCGGCGTCGCTACTTGTCTCGCTTGTTGGAATTGGGCGATCGTATGTAGGAACGTGCGTGAAGTCAAATTCTTCAGTGAAGTCACTTGCGATAACAGATACAAGTATCTGGTCTGATAATTCTTCATTAATTGAAACACCAAATTTGATGTCGACTGAACTACCTGCTGCTTCAATGATTCTATTAACGGTTTCTTGTGCCTCATAGAGTGAAACTTCACGTCCACATGTGACTGCACAGATAGCACGACGTGCGCCATTAATACTGGCTTCAAGAAGTGGTGAGTTAATAGCGTTATTTGCAGCTTCTTGAGATCTATTTGGTCCACTGCCCATACCAAATCCGATTAAGCAAATGCCAGAATCTTTTAAGGTATTCTTAACATCAGCAAAGTCTAAGTTAATGAATGCTGGGCAAAGGATTAAATCTGTAACAGTTTTAACGCTTTGAGCGAGAACTCCATCACTTTCAGCAAATGCTTCTGAAATAGGAGCAGTTCCGCTTACCATAAGTAATTTATCGTTAGAAACGATAATAATTGCATCAACAGCATCTTTAAGGTTATTTAAACCTTCTACTGAATTAGCAATACGCTTCTTACCTTCGAATGTGAATGGGCGTGTAACGATTGCGACTGTAAGTGCGCCTGCTTCTTTAGCGCATTGGGCGATTACAGGAGCAGCACCTGTGCCAGTGCCTCCACCCATACCTGCTGCGATAAAGACTAAGTTTGCACCATCAACAATTTCACGAATCTTATCAATTGATTCTTCGGCAGCTTTACGGCCAACTTCAGGATTACCACCAGCACCTAAACCACCAGAGGTTTGCTCACCAAGAACAATTCTATTTTTAGCTTTTGATCTTGAAAGTGCTTGTTGGTCAGTATTTGCAACATAAAATTCGACGGATGATATATTATCATCAATCATTCTATTTACTGCATTATTGCCGGCTCCACCGACACCTATAACGACTATTCGAGCGTATGCTTCATAATTATCTAAATCATTTTCGTACATAATTATGCTCCTTGTTTCTAATTATCTTTAACTCGTTGTAATTGAGTTGCTTTTACTCTTGTATCACTAAGTGTTCCTTTGTATTTGCTTGAGGCAAATATTGCGCCTATGATTGCGCTGAAACTTGTGTCTCTAGCGCCTATACACTCAGGTTCTAAGTAGTGAAGTGAGGCATTTGTTTCAAACTTGTTTTTAACAAGACCTTCAAATCCAAACATTTTAGTAAGTCCTCCAGTGAATACAATTGGAAGATTTTTAACGTTATCTGGATAGCCTTTCATTAAGGTTTCAAATGCGTTATCAAATTTATAGAAGAATTCTTCGTTGAAGAATTGTCTAATTAGTGAATTCAAACTTTCTGGATCATGCTTTGTTTCAAGTCCGTTCGTCATTGATGTAGCAATTACTGGTTTATAAGTAAGTTCTCTTTCATCAAGGCCATACTTCTTGAGTAATTCAAGGGCATCGAAGTAAGATAATCCAAATTTATTGCCGATTGAATTAATCAAATCTGAAGCTCCAGACATGACATTGATAGTTTCAAATGGAGATGAGTTTCCTATTAAGGAAAGGTTTGTTACGTCTGCTCCAATGTCCACTAAAATGTAGGAATCCGGAATATCAGATGTGTATTTAGCGAGCTCGCATATTGCGTATGAGCTAACACACATTCTACGCACTTTCATACGAGCGTTATCAAGCAAACGTTTATAATCTTGAATAACTCTGGTAGGTAAAGTGTGAATTTTTGCCTTAATTGTAATGTTGTTAGATTTTTCATTAATTGGAGGGTTAATAAATGAACGGCCTCTTTCAAGAATGAAGGAATCTGGAATAATATCCACTATTTCACTTCCGCCAGGGATTGCTTCTTTTTGGACAAGAGAAACGACATTTTCGATGTCGATTTGAGCAATTTGGGAATAAGGCGAAACAATGTTGCTTGTTTTAACACTTTGGAAAACGTTTAAACCTAATGATGGAAGAACTAAAGTAACTTCGTTAATGGTAATCTTTTCTTTAGTTGTTTCATCCTTGAATTCTTTCATGGATGCAATGATTGAAGAAAGTGTCTGAAAATCAACAATTTCTCCATGAGAAACTAGACCACGAATTGGTCTTTCAGCGACATGAATTAGATTAACTTTGTTATTTTTTACATAACCAACAGCAAGTCTAACTTCTGTATCAGATACTTCGATTGCACTTATATATTTTTCCATATGATTACGGAATATATTTTATATATTAAAAACCTATATATCAAGAATATTAACAAAAATAAATTATTTTAATTTTCCATTAATAAAAAAGCAAAAATAGTTTTTGAAATATTTATGCTTTAAATTTATTTGAATATTTTAATGAATTAGTTTAGCTAATTTACAAAAGTGTGATTCTCAAATCTGCAGCAGTCTCTAGATTGTTATCATCCCAATAAGAAGACTGAACTTCTCCAATGTGTTTCTTTTGAAGATAGTACATGCATAAACGAGATTGACCTATACCGCCACCAATAGATAGTGGCAATTGTCCATTTATTATCGCATTACAATATGGATTATTCGATTTCTCTAATTCGTCTTTAGATGTTAGTTGTTTGATGAGAGAGTCTTTATTAACTCTAATTCCCATCGAACTTAATTCAATTGCGTTATCTATGGCGTCATCAAACAAAATAATGTCTCCGTTTAAATTCCAATCATCGTAATCGGGAGCTCTATTATCATGTGGTGTTTTATTCTTTAATGGCCATCCGATTTGATATATGAAAATTGCTCTATGTTCTTTTGCAAAAAGATATTCTCTTTCTTTTGAAGTTTTATCTGGGTATAAACTAAGTAATTTTTTGCTTGATATAAATGTGATATTTTTTGGCAAATTATACGAAAAACCCCACCTTTTCTCGCTTATTTTTGCAACTTTATAGATAACGGAATAAATCTGTCTAACAACTTTAAATAGATAGGTTTTATTACGATTTTCTTCGCAAATAATCTTCTCCCAATCCCATTGATCAACATAAATGGAATGAAGTGAATCCATAACCTCATCTTTCCTAATCGCATTCATATCAGTGTATAGACCCATACCAGTTTGGAAATTGTATTTTCTTAAAGCATATCTTTTCCATTTTGCTAATGATTGAACGATTTCAATTTTCTTATTATTCACTAAAAAAGATACTCTTTCTTCAACCCCATTAAGATTGTCATTTAAGCCTGTTGATTCTTCAACAAATAGCGGAGCACTAACTCTTATCAAATTAAGTTTTTTAGCCAAAAACTCTTCGAATGTATCTTTTAAATATTTAATGGCGATTTGTGTCTCGATTAAGTTCATTTTTCTAATTTATTTAACTCTTTCTATAATTCTTAATTTCGCGGATTTACTTCTTGGGTTATTTCCAAGTTCTTCTTCGGAAGGAATAATAACTTTGTTATTAACAAGTCGATAATCTGGAAGATCTCTCTCACTTGGAAGAGCGAAAACATTGTGTCTAGTTCCCTCTACTTTTGAGACTTCATTGAATGCATTTTTCACCAAGCGATCTTCAAGTGAATGGAATGTGATGAAGCAAGCACGACCACCAACTTTCAGTGATTTTAACGCATCTGCTAATGCAACTTTTAATGCACCAAGTTCGTCGTTAACGTCAATACGAATTGCTTGGAAAATTTGCTTTGCTGGATGACCTTTTTTCATCAACTCTTTTTGAGGTTTGCAGGACTTAATTATGTTCACTAATTCGGTCGTTGTCTCAATTGGTTTTTGAGCACGAATTTCTACGATTTTCCTAGCAATTTGATAAGAATATTTGTCTTCTCCATACTCTCTAAAAACACGTGTTAATTCATTTAAAGAATAAGTATTTACGAGCTCATAAGCAGAGAATTTTTGACGTCTATCCATCCTCATATCAAGGCGTGCATCTTCCTTATAAGAAAAGCCACGACTTGCATCATCAAATTGAGGTGAAGAAACACCTAAATCTGCCATAATTCCGTCAATTTTTTCGATTTTTAATTCATCTAAATGTCGGCGAAAATTACGAAAATCATCGAGAATTCCCGTGAATTTTTCAGAAAATCCCTTTAAATTTTCTTTCGATTCCTCAAGCGCTGTTTCATCTTTATCAAACGAAATTAATCGGCCTGTTGTGAGGCGTTTTAAAATCTCTTTCGAGTGCCCACCACGTCCTAAAGTAAGGTCAACATAAATACCGTCTGGTTTAATGTTTAACCCTTCAATTGTTTCGTTAAGTAAAACAGGAATATGTTTAGTCATCAAAGTCTAAATCCTTGAGTGCATCAAACTGTGAATTTCCAGCTTCTTCTTTCTCTTTCAAAAAGTCATCTTCTGACAGGACTCTATAACCATTTCCGGACTTAGGAGCCTTCGCATTAGGTGCCTTTGGAGAAAGAGGAACTGATGCACTTAATAAATTGAAAATGTAGTGATCCATGTCAATTGAGGTGCCTTTATATTCAATGCAATCTTCATCTTCGTCTTTATTTGGGGCGAAGTGAAGTTCATCTACACCTGTAATTTCTGTTTCAAAATTCTGTAATGTGTATGAGCATTGAAGTGTTACTTTTGCTTTAATTGATAAGGTCACATAAATGAATTCTTCAAATCTTTGAGCTTTTAGCTCAGCGTGACAAGATAATACGTTAATTAACGGAGCGTGACAAACGAAAACTTCAGGATCAAAATTAATGTCTTCTGACAATGTTTGAACCTTTGTATATGGAAGTTTTAGTACATCGAGTTTCATTATTTTCTTAACTCTGCTCCAAACTTAGTTTCAAGAGCTTTAATAATTGCTTGCTCAAGTGCGACAATGTCTGCTTCACCAAGAGTCTTATTAGCATCGTTAAGTGAAACAGAAATTGCGAGTGAATAATGTCCTTCTTTAACGTGTTCACCATGATAAACATCGAAGACTTCAACTGACTTAATAACTTCTCTATTAACTTTATAAACTTCTTGGACTACTTCTTTAGAAGTAATGTTATCAGTTAACACGAAAGCAAAATCACGTTTAACGGTTTGATATTTAGAGATTTGTTGCATCTTAATGGCACTTGTTTTGGTGTTAAAAATAACGCCTAAATCAACTTCCATTACCACAACATTTTCACCAGATAAACCGAGTTCTTTTAATGTATTTGGATGAAGTTCACCAAGAACTGCGACTGGTTTTCCATCAACCTTAATTTGAGCGGATTTACCTGGATGGAATTCAGCGGCTGAACATCTTTCTAAAACAGTTCTCTTTTCATCAATGTTAAAAGCTTTTAATAAACCATCAATGACACCTTTAAGGTGATAATAGCTATATGGTTCACCTTCCATTGCATTTCTTCTTAAGTCATTTCCGACACATGCAACTGCAAGATGGATGTGTTTTTTACCATCAACTGTAAATAAATCACTAACCTCAAAGATAGCAACGTTTTCGTTACCGTGATTTAAGTTGTAAGAAAGCGTATTTAAAAGGGATGGTAAAATATTTACACGTAAATATTCATGTTCGTCAGTTAATGGGTTTAAAATTTTATAACTTTCACCCTTATTTAAGATGGCGAATTGTTTGACTTCTTTTTCTCTAACAAGTGAATAGCAAAGAACTTCATCAATTCCTAAACCTCTTAAGTAAGAACGAACTTCTCTTTTCTTTTCAAGATCTGGTTCAAGTCCACCGAGTGATAAATCAATAACTGGTAATTCAGATTCAATCTTTTCAAAGCCGTTAATACGAATAACTTCTTCAGATAAATCTGCTTGGTCAGAAATATCAATTCTATGAGCAGGAATTTCGCAAACGAGTTTGCCGTTCTTTTCTTCAACCTTTAACCAAGCTGCTTCAAGAGAAGAAGCAATAGTTTCTTTTGAGAAGTTTGTGCCAAGTCTATTGTTGATATAATCAACACTTGAATTAATAACTACTGGTTTAAATTCTTTTGTTTGGGCGTTTACTACTTCACCAACTTCTTTAGCACCGCAAAGTTCTTTTAATAACTCTGCTGTCATATCTTGAACATACTTCCATTGGGTTGGATTAATTCCCTTCACAAATCTTTGTGAGGAATCAGAAACTAATGCAAGTCTAATTGAAGTTCTTCTTATAGAAGCATAATCAAAGTTAGCAGCTTCGACGACAACATTTTTAGTGTTCTCGTCAACAGCACATTCAAAGGAACCCATGACACCACCAAGACACATAACTTTGCCATCAGATGTGATGCAAATATCGCCTTTTTGAAGTTTATAGGTCTTTTCATCTAATGCGACGAAATCGCCTTCTAAATCATCTCTAACAACAAGCTCTTGTTTTGGGAGCTTGTCCATATCGTACATATGGAGTGGTTGGCCTGTTAAAAGCATGACATAGTTACCAATATCAACAATATTGTTGATTGAACGAATTCCGCTACTTCTAAGAACTTCTTTCATCCATCTTGGAGATTCTCCAACTTTAATGTTTTTAACAACTCTAGCGGAGAATTGAGCACACTTTTCAGTGTTAATTGCGACAGGGAATTTGCTAACGAAATCTTCTTTAACTTCATAGGTTGGAAGTTTTACTTCCCTACCAAATAAAGTCTTGATTTCTTTAGCAGCATTTAAGATAGAGAACATATCTGGTCTATTAGCGAGCAATTTTAAATCTAAAATTGTGTCGTCTAAACCAAGATAGCCTAAAACATTTTCATTACCAACTTCGGCATCTTCAGGAAGTTCTTCAATGCCTTTTTGTTGGGCTTCACTAAGAAACTTAGTGTTAACTCCAAGTTCTACTAGTGAGCAAAGCATTCCATTACTCTCGTGACCTCTAATTTGGCCTTTTTTAATTGTGCCACCATTAAGTTCACAGCCATCTAAAGCAACGATAACTTTTAAACCTTTTCTACAGTTAGGAGCACCACAAACAATATCAAGTGTTCCATACTTTGGTCCACAATTTACTTTAGTAACATGGAGGTGATCAGAGTTTTCCATGTTTTCACACATAATAACTTCACCAACACAAAGTTTTGTAGCAAATGCAGCGTGTTCAATAGATTCAACTTCAACACCTGCAAAGGTTAATCTATGAGCAATTTCTTCTGGAGTTAATCCTTCGAGATTAACGTATTTCTTTAATTCATTTAATGAAACTAACATTTCGATTAACCTCCTTCTTATTTACGGGTGAATTGTTCGATGAAACGAACATCACCTTGATAGAATTTACGAATATCATCGATGCCGTATCTAAGCATTGCGACTCTTTCAATACCAACGCCAAAGGCGAAACCAGAATAAACTTCTGGATCATAGCCTGACATCTTTAAAACATTAGGGTGAACCATGCCTGCACCTAAAATTTCGATAAAACCAGTTCCTTTACACATTGAACAGCCTTTACCACCACAGTTCATACATGAAATATCAACTTCAACTGATGGTTCGGTGAATGGGAAATATGAGCCTCTAAATCTAACTTCTCTTTTCTCTCCGAACATCTTTCTAACAAAGAGTTCAAGAGTAGCTTTTAAGTTAGCAAGGGTTATACCCTTACCAACTACTAAACCTTCAATTTGTCCGAATTGATGGGAGTGAGTTGCGTCATCATCATCTCTTCTATAAGTTTTACCTGGACAAATCATCATAAGAGGTTTGCCGCCTTTTTCATCCATGGCGTGAGCTTGCTCTGGAGAAGTATGGGTTCTTAAAAGAGTTGTAGGGTTAATATATAAAGAATCTTGCATTTCTCGTGCAGGGTGATCTGCAGGAATGTTCATTCTTTCAAAGTTATAATAATCAGATTCAACATCTGGTCCTTCTTTTACTTCGTAACCCATTGCAACGAATGTATCAATAATCTCGTCTTGAATTAAGTAAAATGGATTAATTCCACCTAACTTGTAGTTATAGCTAGGAAGAGTGATATCAATCTTTTCTCTTTCAAGTTTTTTAGCGATTAAGGCATCTTGAATTTCTTTTTGTTTTGCTTGGAATGCTTTATTAATTTCATTTCTAGCATCATTCATAGCCTGACCAAATTTAGTTTTTTCTTCACCCACTAAATTTCTGATTTCGCCCATAAGTTGAGAAAGTTGAGATTTCTTTGACATATGAGTTTCTTGGAAAGATTTTAATGAAACTTCATCTTTAATCTCTTTAGCATCATTAAGGATCTTTTCTTTAAGCTCTGCGACTTTTTGGAATATTTCAGACATGTTTTATTCCTCCCTTTAATAATAAAAGGCACTCACTAGGAACGAATTTCTCCGTGGTGCCATCCTTATTCAAAAATTTCATTTTTGCTCTATTGTCTTAACGCGACTTACGCTTCCCATTACAGGAAGATGCTCCGAGGTGAATTCACTCGCCTTGCACACTTGTGGGTTCCACTATTCCACATTCCCTATTATGCAAGTTTACCGAGTTACTACTTCTCTTCAACGCGCTTAATATTATAGATGCGAGCATAAAAAAAGTCCATACCTAATGGTACGGACCCTTTTTAGATTAAGTTTAATTATTCAACTTCAGCGAATGAAACTGTGAAGGAGTTAATGTGAACTTGTTTACCGCTTGAAACGGTGAATGTAACTTCACTTGCACTACCTTCCCAGAGGAATCCACCTTCAACAGCCGTAACAGTACCAACGTCTGCGGTAAGAGCACCATTTGCCTTATCATGATCACATGTATTTGCACTGAAGAAGATTTCAGTCATTGGTTCTTCAGATGAAACTGTCATAGTATTTCCGACGTATAATCTTAATTCAGCACTGTTTGAGTTGTAAGCTGGATCATTTTGTCCATCTGCTTTTGCAGTTGTGAATGAGAAGTTATCAAATGTGCCAGATGTTGATGTGTATGTAGAGAAATCAACTGTATCACCTTCTACTGGAGGTGTCTCTTCATAAAGGTAAACATAAATCAATAAGTCACCATATGAATCGTAATAAGCACCGACAACATAAATACCGTTTGTTGCAATTGGATCACCCTCTTCATCAACGCCGATTTCATAATCATCGGATAATAATGAAATGTATTCTGTAGGAGTCATTTCAGTTGTACAGTTGATGTAATATGCTTGATACTCTTCATCCCAACCAGAATATGGTTCATCATAAACTTTTGTTGCTTGTGGATCTGGAAGAACTAGTTCTTCTTCTGCGCCTAATTCAGCAAAGATTTCATTTGCTTCTTCGACCCATTTGGCAATTGTTGATGTTGATTTAACAACATGAATTGTAATTGAATCGGAGACTTCTTGTTCATTTAACATCGCAGAAACTGTGATAACTGCATCGCCTTCATTAATACCGGTAACAACACCTGTTGCTGAAACGGTTGCGATTGTTTCATCAGATGATGTAAATGTAACGTCAGTTTCTTCCATTTGGAAGAAAATAGGTTTGAGTTCTAATGTAGCATCGAGTGCGATTGTTGCTGAATCATCTGCGAGGTAAACACCAGGAACTTCCATTCCACTTGGATCGGCGAAGATGTAAAGACCAGCGCCTTCAACTTTTGAATAATCATAGACTGCAAAGTAACCATGATCACCAAACAAGGAATTAATAAGATATTCAAAATATTGGCCACTGATTAAACTGTAGTGTGCTTGTTCTTCTGGAGATAAAGCATTCCATTCTTCTTCGGTTGAAATTTCTGGTAATGCATCATAAGCTTCGAGCATTTCATCAATTTCAGCTTCTGTAGATTCTCTTTGGAAGTAGGAAATTTGAGCAACAACACAAATCTTACCTTTTTGTAAATAGATTTGTGAAATGCCGTCTTCTTTTGTGATTACTCGTGAAGGATCTGCTTCAAATCCGTCAGCCATGAGTGCGGCAGCATAATTTGTACATTCTTCTTCAGTAACACCATAAATGTTAACGTTTGCGACTTCTCTTAAATCACTGCCGTCTTCTTCTTCACTGAAGTCCATCATACCAATATCAAATGTATAAGAAACACCAGATGATAATGGCTCAAAGGTTGTTACATCATAGATTGATCCGAATGAATCAACGAAATCAGCAATACCTTGTTCTGGGAATCTATCAAGTTCGTTAAGAATTCTCATTGCAGAGATTGAGTTACCGTATTGGCAGAAATAGTAAGCAAGAATTGTTGAACTGTATTCATCATTTGCTTTTTCGTAATATGCAAGTTCACCTTCGTCATCGTAAACTGGAGCAAAGCCTGCTTGAACAAGAACTTCATCATAATTATCTAATTTAGTGAAGTCTGCACTATAGTCGGAAATTTCATAGATTCCGCTACTCTCATAGTAATAACCATCATAGTCAGCACCTAAAGCGATAAATGGAATATCAAGTTTTAAAGCATCAAGATCTACTTGAACTTCTGAATTCCAATCAGTATCTTCTGTTGCTTCAGATGAACCTTCAAAAATCTCAGCGGTGTGATATGCGCATAAATCGATAACGTAAGCACCATCTGGTAATTGATTACCTAAAACATTAAATTCAACAACTTGAGTTGGATCGATGAAACCAAAGTATTCATCGTATTGATCATAGAAGAAGAAGTAATCAGCAAGTGAAGCTTCGATTCTATCGAAGTTTGCATCGCTGTTTTCTAAAATCATGTCAAATTTTGCTGGTTTAGCATATGCTGTCTCTGTTTCTGGAACGTATTCTGTCTCTAAGTAATAAACACCGTTTTCATCAATTGCGAATGGGCTAACTTCAACACCAGCAAATGTGTTAACTAATTCTGTTGGCCATGTCTTTGAATAAGTATAGCCATAATTAGTAATTAAATCTGGGTGTAAACCACCATCAACGCCTTCGATTTCAACAGAACCCTTCTTTGAAGAATCGAATCTTGATGTAGCAGTAAATGTAACTTTACCTTCGGCTGAGAACAAAACTTTACCGTCATCGTCTACAGTTGCGATTGATTCATCCGAAGATGACCAACTTAAATTCTTGGTTGCTGTGCCTTTTGCTGCGACAACAGCTTCAAGTTGGGTAACTTGATGCATGTAGACCTTTTCAGGTGCGTTTTGGATAGTAACTGAAAGGACACCAGGAATAGCAACAACGGTCATCTCGACAGAGTCCTTCTTTGAAGAATCTGCTTTTGATACAGCTGTGATTGTGGTTGTACCTTCAGCGATTGGAGTAAATAATCCAGTTTGATCAACTGTTGCAACGCTTGCATCAGATGAGGACCATGTTACTTCGTTTGAAGCACCGTTCTTCGCAACGACTGCAGCAACAAGTTTGAATGGGTTTGTTTCATCAGTAACTTGAGTAACCGCAGTTCTGATAGTGACTGACACTACTTCAGGTTGTGGCTGTGGCTTTGGTTGTGGTTCTGGCTCTGGTTCAGGTGTAGGTTCAACCTTTTCATCCATTCCAGGAATAATCTTCTTAATGAAATCTGGGAGTTCACAAGAAGTCAAACCAAATGTAGCAGCCAATAAGGACAATGCTATAAGTTTGAATTTTTTCATAAAATTCTCCTTTCCTTTTGGTTATATTATATATAAGTATTTTTGTTACACAAACAAAAAATTGTTTAAATAAACATTTTTTCGATAAATTGCTAATATTTTATGATTTATTTAGATAGTTGATACATTGCGATTGCTCCAGCAATTGCAACGTTTAATGACTCGATATTATTAATTTCTATACGAACACGCTTGTCTGCTAAATCAAGAATTTCTTTGGAAACCCCGTGTGCCTCATTTCCAAGGACTAAAACGTGCTTTTTCACGTTTGACAAAGAAGCTAAATCAACACTGCCCTTAATCTCAGTGGCAATGACTTCATAGTCTTTTATTTTTTCTAAATCAATATCATAAATGATATTTAATTCAAAAATCGCACCTTGTGTTGATTGTAAAACTTTCTCATTATATTGAGAGCAACCACCTCTTAAAATGACATCCTTGTAACCGAATGCTAAGGCTGTTCTTAATAATGTTCCTAAATTGCCTGGATCTGAAACGTTATCTAAAAGTAAAACTTTTTCTGAATTTAATGGTTTTTGCTCAACATAATTACAAACACAAATAACACCTTGAGGTGTTTTAGCAACTGAAATTGATTCCATAATTGATTCTGAAACAATATATTGTGGAACTTTTAGGTTAGGGATTTCTTTTGTCGCGAAAACTGAAACCAAAACGTTGCTCTTTTCAGCCATCTCTAAAGCATGGAAACCTTCAATCTTAAAAAGTTTCTTTTCTTTAGAAAACTTTGGTTGAGAAAGTTTAACTAAGTCTTTAATCTTTTGGTTTTGTCTTGAATCAATTTTACTGGTCATTTGTGTATACCTTTTTTAAGTTTCCTTTGAACTTGCTTATAGTTTGGGCAATATTTGTAAACAATATTATAAAAGTTTTCTCCGTGATTGCGTTCAAAATCGTGCGCAAGTTCATGAATAACAACGGATTCAATTATCTCCTCTGAATAATGAATTAATTCGAGTTGGAACGACAAACTATGGGTCTTTTTAGAGTTTGAGCCAAACTGTCTCTCGGTTTTTCTTATATAAACTTTATAAGGGGTTGAAATTCCCATAATTTGTTGGTTTTTTAGTACTAAATTAGTAATTTTTTCTTTCGCAAATTTCTTCAAAAAACCCTGTAAATCCTGGGGATTTTCAATATTTAAGGCTTTTAAAGAAGTTTTTTCACCTAACAAAAATACATAGTCTTCTTCAAAGGAAAAATTAGAGTGAGATTTCTCAAATTGTGATACTAATTTTCCGGCGAATTTATCAAGACCGTTGATGATCTGTTTTTGTCTAGTTAAATAAGGTGCTGAAACATAAAAACCATCTTCTCTATATCTATAATAAATATTGCGTTGAAAAGATAACGTGAGGTGCACTGGTATATCTTTATTATTATATTTATACTTAAAGATTGTCTTTTTCATCGTTTGTATTTTACAACAAAACATGCAATTGCTAAACTTGATATATGCAAAAAATTCTTATTAGTGCTTGTCTAGTCGGTGAAAAATGCAACTATAAGGGTCAAGGTAAGTATTGCCCAGATGTTGAAAAACTGAGGGAAAAATATGACCTTGTTTTATTTTGCCCTGAAATGGAAGGCGGACTAAAATGTCCACGAAATCCTAGTGAAATCAAGGGAAATTCCGTTGTTATGAAGGACGGAACTGATGTCACAAGACAGTTTGAACTTGGGGCAAATAAAGCTCTCGCACTTTGCAAATATTTGGGTATTACAAAAGCTGTGTTAAAAGAGAATTCTCCATCATGCGGAACTCATCGAATCCATAACGGTTATTTCATGGATAGATTAATCGCCGGAATGGGCGTCACAGCAAGACTATTAAAATCCAAAGGAATTGAAGTTTATTCCGAGGACGAAATTGATAAACTATTATAAAACAAAACCCACTTTAGAGTGGGTTTTAATTTGCTAATAATTTGTTTGTTGTCTGACGTAATTTACGTCTAATTTTTTCTTGTAAGAATCAATGATATCTTGAGGTTTCATTTTGACTGCTTGAGAGAGATTCAAATAGACTTGGAATGCCTTCTCATAATGCTTCAAATCAAAGTGAGTTTTTAAAGCAATGCAAGCTTTATAAGTTTCAAGAATTTGCGTTGTTAAATCTTTGCGAGATTTTCTCAATTTGTATTCATATTTTGTAGCACCAAGAGGAATGCCAAGTGAAAGTAAGAAATGCATACCATCTGCATACTCGTCCATAATGACATCTTTTGGAGAAGGTCCTTTACTGGACCAAAACTTAAAGCATCTTGTTTCATTAGCGAATTCACCAATTTCTACGATGAGTGCTAACAAACGTCTTTCAATTGTACTTTCGTAAGTAATGCCGTGATTCTTAGCAATTTCTTTATCAAGACCAGCTTGTAAAGAATATAATTCTTTGAGATTTACTGTTTTCATATTTAAATAACTCCGCGAACTATTTTAACATAGCATTTATTTTTTCGTTTAATATTTTTGCTAACTTTATTGCGAATAAAACCGCTATTGTTTATAATTGTAAACAATTAGGAGATTATATTATGTCTAAAGTAATGGCAGTAAACGCTGGCTCTTCAAGTTTGAAGTTTAAACTCTATGAAATGCCAGAAGAAAAAGTACTTTGTTCCGGTAACGTGGAACGTATTGGTCTAGAAGACGCAATTTTTGGTATGAAATGGGGAGGCGAATCAGAAAAGAAAGTCCTTCCTGTTAAAGATCACGCTAAAGGCGTTGAACTAGTCATCCAAGGAATGCTCGAACATGGAATTGTTCAAGATATGAATGAAATCGTGGCTGTTGGTCACCGTATCGTTCAAGGTGGTAAATACTTCTCAAAATCCGAACTTTTTGATGCAGATACCGAAGCCAAGATTGAATCTTTGATTCCACTTGCACCACTACACAACAAGGCTCACTTAGTCGGATTTAGAGCTTTTAAACAAATTCTTCCTAACGTTACACACGTTGCAGTTTTTGATACAGCTTTCCATCAAACAATGGAACCTGAAGATTATATCTTCCCTATTCCAAAAGAATTCACAGAAAAATATGATTGCAGACGTTATGGCGCACACGGAACATCACACAAATTCTTAGCTCAAGAAGGTGCGAAATATTTACCAGGTGTTGAACATCCAAGAATAATTTCTTGCCACATTGGTTCAGGTGCATCCATCACCGCTATTAGAGATGGCAAATGCGTTGCAACATCAATGGGCTTAACACCTTTAGGTGGCATCATGATGGGTACACGTACAGGTGATTTAGATCCATCCGTCATGAATTACTTATGTAAATGTACCGGAATTTCAGTTGAAGAAATGTATCAAATCTTCAATAAGAAATCTGGTTTCTTAGGTGTCTCATGTGTTTCTAATGACTCTAGAGATGTCATCGCTGCAGCTGCTGCAGGAAATAAAGATGCCCAACTTTCAATTAGATTATTCACAAGACGTATTGCCGATTTTATCGGTCAATACTTTGTTAGACTTGGCGGAGCAGATTTAATTATTTTCTCTGCAGGTATTGGCGAAAACTCATTCGAAGCTCGTGAAGAAATCTGTAAAGAAGTCGCACCAGCACTTGGCTTAAGTATCGATTACGAACTTAACAAAACACTTAGAGGTAAGGAAGCTGTTATTTCAAAACCTGACTCAAAGATTAAAGTTGTCATTATCCCAACTGACGAAGAAGTCATGATTGCAAGAGATACTTACGCTTTCTATAAGAAATAATATGGAAAAACTCATTGAAGAAAGATTAAAACCGCAGTTTGAATTAATTGATAAGTTTTTTGAAGCTATCGAAAAGTTTGACAGAATTGCTGTTTTCAGACATGAAAAACCTGACTACGATGCGTTCGGTAGCCAACTCGGTATGGTTCAATTTATAAAAGATAATTATCCAAACAAAGAAGTTATCGCAGTTGGCGATGATCACGTTACATTGACAGGAAAATGTTTTCCTGAAATGCAAAAATATGATGATTCTTGGTTTGAACAAGATTTTTTAGCTATCATTTTAGATTTATCTAACATAGATAGAATCGCTGATGATAGAGCAAAAAAAGCAAAATACACTGTTAAGATTGACCATCACCCACTTGTTGAACATTTTGGGGATGTTGAAATCGTTGACGAAACAATGTCTGCTGCTGGTGAATTACTCGCTTCTATCTTCTTCTCCAAAGGAGACAAATACAAAGTTAGCAAAGAATGCGCCGAGAATCTTTTTAAAGCAATTGTTGGTGACTCAGGTAGATTCTTGTATGAATCTGTTAACGCTCACACCTTCCTAATCGCTCAAAAGCTTTTAGAAGCTGGCGTAGATATGCCTAAGGTTTATCACCAAATTTACGATAACGACAAAACTGACTTACTAGTCAAAACTTACATCTTAAAACATTACAAAGTAACACCACACGGAGTTGCTTACTATGTTTTAACAGACAAACTCCTAAAGAAATTCCACTTACAACCAATACAAGGTAAGGAAAATATTAATATTTTCGCTCACTTTAATGGTATTAATGCATGGCTCTCAATTACCGAAGATAAAAAGAAAGGTAACTGGAGAGTTTCTATTAGAAGTGCAGGTACACCAATCGACAAATTAGCAGAAAAATTTGGCGGAGGCGGCCACGCACAAGCTAGTGCAACTAAATTCAAAACTCGTAAAGAGGTTAGAGAGTTTATTGCTGCACTCGATCAACTTTTCGAATAAATATGATTTATACCCCACTCCACGTCTATAGCGGTTATTCGCTTTTAAAAAGCGGTCTTAAAATAGACCAATATTTAGACGTGGCCAAAAAGATGGGGTTAACAACTGTTGGCATTTCTGACTTTGCAACTCTTACTGGCGCACCAGTTCTTTATCACGAAGCTGAAAAACGTGGTCTTAAAGTCATTCTTGGTGAAGATTTAGTCATAGAAAACTTACTTTTCTCATTCTTTGTTCTAAATGAACAAGGCTACAAAAATCTTCTCAAAATGTCTTTAGAAGTTGAAAACGGAAACCATTTTAAAGATGTTATTTTAGAACATAACGAAGGACTTGTAGTTGTGCTAACAACTCAAAACGATGTTCTTAAGCAAGCCTTAATTACTGAACCAGATTCATTCGCGAGAAAACTCGCCAAATTGACTCGTGGTTTTTCAAACTTCTATTTAGGTTTAGAAGCAACTGACGAAAATGCTTATATGGAATCCATTAGAGAATTTGCCTTTTCTCATGGATATAAGCTTTTAGCTTACCCTTCCATTAAATATATCAAACCTGAAGATGCGATTGTTTTGGAAATGATGAAAGCAATCGATACAAAAGAAGTCTTAGAGATTAAATCTCTATCTGGTAACGAATACCTTAAAACTCCAGAAGAAATCGCTAAGCTTTACACAGAAGAAGAAATCCAAAACGTTGAAGAACTAGTGTCTCAAGTTGATTTCACATTTGTGAAACCTAGAGGAAAATTAATCTCTTGGTTAGATATTACAGGAGAAAAAGGCGATGATGCACTTGCAAGAATTGCAAAGGAAGGTTTAATTGCTAAAGGAAAAACTTCGCTAGAATATAATTCTAGACTAGAATTTGAATTAAACACTATTAAGCAAATGGGTTATAGCGATTATTTCTTAATCGTTAAAGACTACATTGACTACGCTAGAAATCATGGAATTGCTGTTGGTCCAGGCCGTGGTTCGGCATCAGGTTCTTTGGTTTCCTATGCTTTAGGCATCACTGTTCCTGACCCACTTCAATACAATCTATTGTTTGAACGTTTCTTAAATCCTGCCAGACAAACAATGCCTGATATTGACGTTGACTTTAGCGACATCCACCGTGAAGAAGTTGTTGCTTACATTCGTGAGAAATATGGCTCAGATCACGTTGCAAGAATTCAAGCAGTTCAAACTTTAGGTGCAAAAGCAGCACTTAATGATGTTGGTAGAATCTTTAATTATGAGAAACACGACATCGAGTTATTCACTAAACTCATCAAAGATGAGGGCGAAGATAAATCAACACTTAGAGATTTCTACAAAACCAATAAAACTTTTAGAGATCTTGTTAATAGCGACAAGTATTATTTAGAAATTGTCACTCTTGCTAGCAAGATTGAAGGTCTTCCACGTCAAGGCAGTTTACATGCTGTTGGTATTGTTTTAAATGCTGAACCTCTAGAAGGCGTCATTCCTCTTTCAAATGCTTTTGATGGAGGCTATGTCGAACAGTTCGAAAAAGATTACATTGAGGAACAAGGTTTCCTTAAAATGGATATTTTAGCACTTCGCAACTTAACAATTGTTGAAGATTGCTTAGCTTTGCTAAGCTTAAAAGGAATTAAGATTGATCGAGACGAAATTCCTTATGATGATCCAGCCGCAATTAAAGTAATCGCATCAGCCAAAACAATGGGTTTATTCCAACTTGAATCTGCTGGAATGAGAAATGCTATTAAGACTTTAAAGATAAAATCTTTTGAAGATGTTGTTCAATTATTAGCTTTATATCGTCCAGGTCCAATGGACTCCATAAACGAATTTGCAAAAAAGAAAAATTCTGGTGTTAAGCCAAAATACCTTTCACCAGTTCTTGAAGAAATTTTAGCACCTACTTATGGCACCATTGTTTATCAAGAACAAATTATGCAAATTGCTGCAAAAATGGCTGGATTCTCCTTAGGAGAAGCTGACTCATTTAGAAGAGCAGTTTCTAAGAAAGATGCTAAGAAACTCGAGGCTTTACGTTCTTCCTTTGTAAAAGGAGCAATGAAAAACGGATATAAACAAGAAGAAGCAACTGACGTTTTCAATCTTATTGATAAGTTCGCTAACTATGGTTTTAACCGTTCGCACTCACTTGTATATGCAATCTTCACATGCCGTATGGCGTACCTTAAGGCACATTACCCACGTGAATTCTATGCTTCGATTCTATCGAACGCCTCCACTACCGAATTTAATAATACAATCGCTGAAATGAAGGCTTTAAAGATTAAAGCAAAGTGCCCAGATATCAATAAATCTGGTCTATTCTTCACACTTGATGGTGACAATATTTTATTCCCAATCACTTCAGTTAAGGGTGTTTCAGGAGTTACAGCAAAAAATATCATTACCGAAAGGACCTTTGGTGAGTTCAAAGATCTTTTCGATTTTGTCATTAGAATGAAAAAGTATCGCTTTAGCGATGCTCAATTAATGAGCCTCATCGATGCCGGTGCATTCGACTCAATTGAACCTTCACGTGCATCCTTGCGCCTTAACATACCTAACGCACTTTCATATGCTGGAGCGTTATTAGACGACCAAGGTTTAGTGAGCATTGATCCAAATTTCTTACCAAAACCTACTATTATCAAAACTGATGATGACCTACTTGATAATCTCAATAGAGAGTTCCGAGCTTTAGGTTTAATGGTGTCAGCATCACCACTTGATGCTTATAAGACAAAGATAAAATCTTTGAAAGCATTTTCACTTGATCAAATTGACTCCTCAAGTGGAGATATAAAAGCAGTTGGAATTATTAAGGCAATCAAGAAAATTACAACCAAAAAGAAACAACAGATGGCGTATGTAACAGTCTACGATGACACTCTAGAATTAGAGCTAACCGTCTTTCCTGAAGCTTATGCGAAATCTGTGTCTGCTATTAAGAAAAACAACATTGTTGTTATTGAAGGATATTATCGTTCGTTCAAAGATGAATTCTCAGTAACTCAGATTACATCATTGGAGGAAAAGTAAATGAATAAAATTTATATTGTTGACGGTAATTCCTTACTTTTTAGAGCTTATTATGCGACAGCGGCTATGTCTGGCCCTGAAAATTTAATGAGAGCTCATGATGGTACTCCTACCAATGCTGTTTTTGCATTCTCAAATATGATTAACAAAATCCTTCAAGGTTTAAAAGAAGGAGATGGCTTATTCGTAGGCTTTGACACTGGAAAAGCAACATTTAGACATAAAGAAGACGAAAAATATAAGGCAAATAGAAAGCCTTGCCCAGAAGAATTAAAAATTCAAATGCCACTTGCAAGAGAATTCCTTAAATCTCTTAACATTTTCTGGTTTGAGAAAGAAGGATTTGAGGCAGACGATGTCTGCGGAACTGTTGCAAAGATGGCTGGAAACGAAGGAAAAGAAGTTATTGTTTACACCTCCGATAGAGATTTCCTTCAATTAATTGATAAACACATCTCAATTCATATTATTAAGACAGGAATGTCTAATATAGACATAATGAACGAATCTACAATGCCTGAGAAGTATGGTTTTTCACCACTTCAAATTATTGATTTCAAAGGTCTTCGTGGAGACTCTTCCGATAATTTACCAGGCATTCCAGGTGTTGGAGATAAAACTGCAACCCAATTAATTCAACAATATGGTTCATTTGAAGCAATTGTCGAAGCCGCCAAGAGTATGACTTCAAAAGTCGGGCAATCAATTGTCGCAAATCAAGAACAAGGTAGACATTGTTATCAAATGGCTAAGATTGAGACAAATGTCGAACTTCCATTTAAGGTAGAAGATGTTATTTATCACGGTTACGACTTTGCAAAGATCCACGATTTTTGTGCATCTTTAGACATGAAACAACTTCTAAACAGACTTCCAACAGGTTTGAAAAAACTTTCATACGAAGAAAATATCGAAGTCAAATATGAAGAAGTTGACTCACTAAAAGGCATTGATGTTGGAAACGAAATTGCTATCGCTTTAGACATTGAACCGGGTAATTATCATAAGTCCACCGTCTATGGAATGGCTATCTGCACGCCTTCAAAAATCCTCTATATTCGTGAGGAAAATTTCAAAAATACCCAGGAATTCGCGGAGATTTTGAAAAATCCAGACATTAAAAAATACTGCTATGATTACAAAGCAATTAAGGTTGCTATGTCATATTTAGGATTTGAAGTTCAAGGTTTATATTTTGATGTTTTACTCGCTGCATACTTGCTTGATTCAACATTAAACAACAACCCTGATCAAATTATGAATTATCTCGGGCAAGATATTTCTTCAAACAAAGACGGACTTTCATTGTTTGATAATTCTGATCCAGAAAGAACTGCTAAACTTGCATTCGCATCTAAACGTGTCGCGAATAAGTGCTTCACTGAGCTCGAACATCTTGAATGCAGAAAGCTCTATGACGAAGTAGAAATTCCACTTGCAAGTGTCTTAGCAGAAATTGAAATTGAAGGTTTCCCACTTCACGAAGATGTGCTTCTAAAAATGGGCGAAAACTTCAAAACAAATTTAGAAAATATTCGTTCAAGAATATATGGAATGGCAGGTCAAGAATTTAACATCGATTCACCTAAACAAGTCGGCGAAATCTTATATGGAAAACTTAACCTTGCTAACCCAGAAAAGACTAAATCAACATCGGTTGAAACTCTTAAATATTTAGTCGATAAACATCCAATTGTTAGTGAAATTCTATTATATAGAAAATACGCAAAACTTCTTTCAACTTATGTTGATGGATTAATCTCACAAATTCATGGAGATGGAAAGATTCACGCTATCTTTAATCAAGCCTTAACTCAAACAGGAAGGCTTTCATCTAGTGAGCCAAATTTACAAAATATTTCGGTTCGTGATGAAGAAGGAAAAATGATCAGAAAAGCCTTCTATTACGATGACGAAGATATCTCAATTCTTTCCCTTGATTACAGTCAAATTGAACTTAGAATTTTAGCCTCACTTTCAGGTTGTAAAGCACTCCAAGCAGTCTTTGCAGCGGGCGAAGATATTCACTCCGCTACTGCTAAACGAGTTTTCAAAACTGATAACCCAACAGCATTAGACAGAAGAAAAGCTAAGGCTGTTAACTTTGGTTTAATTTATGGTATTTCTGAGTTTGGTCTAGCAGAACAAATTGGCTGCACTAGAAAAGAAGCTAAAGAAATCATGACAAACTTCTTTGAAGCCTACCCAGAAATTAATGATTACTTTAGAAAAATTAATGAACAAGTTAATGATAAAGAATACGTCTCTACCTTGTTAGGTAGAAAACGATTCCTTCGTGAAATTCATGACGCTAATTATCAAGTTAGAGAATTTGCAAGACGTGCAGCAATGAATGCTCCAATTCAAGGAACTGCTGCTGATTTAATTAAGATTGCAATGATTCAAGTTAATAAAGCTCTTAAAGATGAGAAATTAGAAAGCAAAATTATCTGTCAAATACACGACGAACTTCTTTTGAAAGTTCCATCGAAAGAGAAGGAAAAAGTATACAATTTAGTGAAAAATATCATGGAAAATGCCATGAAATTAGATGTTAATTTAGAAGTAGACGGAGGATTCGGCCGCACTTGGTACGATTGTAAATAATGCCAGAATTTCCAGAAGTACATGTCGTAATTGAAAAGTTAAAAACAAAAGTACTCAACAAAACAATCTTGGGTATTGATGTTTTAAGAGAGCAAACAATTGAAGGAGATGTTGCTGATTTCAAAAAGAAACTTACTGGGGGCACCATCAAAGATATTGAACAAGTTGGTAAATTCTTAGTCTTCCATTTAGATAACAAAAATGTTCTTATCTCACACCTAAGAATGGAAGGAAAATACTTCTTTAAAGATGAAGATTCATCTTTAGGAAAACATGATTTAGTCATATTCCACTTAAACGGCGATAAAAAGCTTATTTATAATGACACTCGAAGATTTGGAAGAATGAGTGTTGAAAGTGAATCAAATTATATGGACGTTGCTCCATTAAATAATGTCGGTCCAGATCCATTCAAAATGAAAGACGCTTCTCTTTTAGTGAAAGCCTATAAAAATAAAACAATTCCAATCAAAACAGCACTTTTAGATCAAAGCATTATGTCAGGTTTAGGAAATATTTACACTGATGAGGTTTTATTTGAAACAAAAGTTCATCCTGAAACACCTGCTAAAATGGTTAATCGCCAAAAGCTAGAAGAAATTCTTAAATCTTCAAAAGCTGTTTTAAAAAGAGCAATGGTCGCAGGTGGCTCCACCATTCACTCATTCCAATCTGAAGAAGGCATCGCTGGAGACTTCCAAGTTCAATTAAAAGTCTATGGCAAGAAAGACTCAAAATGTCCAAATTGTGGCACTCCATTTAGAAAGATTTTCGTTAATGGAAGAGGCACCACTTATTGCCCAAATTGTCAAAAAAACCCAGGAATTCCTGTACTTTTTGGTGTTACAGGTCCGATTGGATCGGGAAAATCCACTGTTTCTGAGCTAATCGCAAAACACGGTTTTATTCATTTAGATTGTGACGAAATAGTCCATGATTTATATAAAACTAAGTCAATGCAAACTAGACTATCTTCAATAATCCCAGGTTTAAAAATCGTTGATGGAGACATTGATAGAAAGTGGCTAAAAAACTACTTAATCGAAAACCCAAATAAAAAGAGAAGATTAGAGCAAGTTGTCCATAAAGAAGTTGTTAACGAAGTCGAAAAGGCTCTCAAGCATTCTTCCAAACCAATCGTTTTAGAAGCAACTTTCTTATTTGAAACTGACCTTTATCTTTTATGTGATAAAACTATCTATGTTTCAGTAAAAAAACAGAGTCAAAAAGAGCACCTCAAAAATAGATCGGACGACGTTGAAAAAGCATTAAAATTAAATGCTAATTTCAACGAGAATAATAAGAAAAAAGCGACCATTATCATTCTTAATGATAAAGACGTCGCTAACTTAAAGAAACAAGTTGATGCTATTTTCGGTAAATAGATGCGCCCGTAAGGTCGTATTCTTTTACGCACATATCATTTAGAAGATTACCGAGTTGTTTTCCGCGTATTGCGCCACCATTTCTTCCGCTTGAATATAATTGTTGAATCTCATCAATTGTGAATTCAGAAGAGAACAAGGTGAGCTTATCGTTATGACTTCGCTCATTAAGAATTGGCAAAACGATTTGATCACGAATCAAGTCGTTTTTATATTCTTGACCAAAGTCATCTATTACGAGTAATGGGACTTTACAAAGATTATCAATTGTTTTCTTAAATGTTTCTTTGTCTTCGTAGGCAATATCGGCGAGAGCTTTAAACTGTTTGGCAGCGTTTATAACGGCGACTTGGCCAAGGCCTTGAGCGATAAATTCGTTAGCAAATGTTACTAAAACAAAAGATTTACCGACTTTGTGGTTACCTTTTACAAATAACCAGCGGTGAGATTTACCTTTAATTATATTTACAAATTCTTTAATTAAAGGACGACGATTTTCACTTAAATCTAAATTTTTAAGAACAGAATTCTTCCATTCTGGTGGGAAATCTTTTGCAATATATTTAGCGTCTAACTCCATTTCATCGATTAACTTTTTGCAAGGCTCACTTCTAGTGGTCAAATATGAGCCATCTTTATAAACATAAACTGAAATATGAGGAGTTTTTTTAGGACATTTGTCAAAACCTGGACAGTTTTTACAAATGTTAAAATCTTCTTGGTAATCTGCAAGTTTGCCAATGTTATCTCTAACTTCCTTATTTGTTAAACCTAAAGGTTTAAGAGATTCATAAACGTCTTTGTCGGAGCGAAGGGCATCGCAAAGTTCTTCGATAAGTTTTTTCATATCGACATTTTTAGAAAGAATGTCTTTAGAATTAAATTCTTGTAGTTCTTTATCTGCCATTTTTCTTTACCTCCAAATCGTTTAATAGTTCGTTCATTTCATCTAAAGAAATTTCACTTTCCTCCACCTCTACTTCTTTTTTAGTGGTAGAAACTTTCTTTTTAGATGTATTTTTAACACATAATTTCTTTAAATAATTCATTGCATCTACTGCAGTTTTCACGCCTTCTCTTGTTAAAGAAGCAGCGATTTTCTCAGCATAGTTTTTTGATAAAACATTGTCATTTTTATTAAGAACATAATCGATAACAACGTTAATAATAGAATTTGGTAATCCATATTCTTTCGATAATGAATTAACAATTGCAATATCACTTTTTGCTGGTTTAGCGCCATTTTGTCTGTCTTTCAATAACTGTATTGGAGTTGCATTTTCAATGTCTCTAATGTATTTGGCATTTTCTGAATCTCCACTAACAATACTTGTCTCATAATTCTTAGATGGAGCATAACGAATGTCATTTATACAATGATTTTTTATGTTTTCAAAATCTAAGTGGATTTGTCCTTCCGGAATATATTCATCAATGACAATAAATGCCATGCGTTTTTCATCCAAACCAAATAAAGTTGCAAGTCTAGATATTTCCTTCATGTCTTTCTTCTTAAAAGTAGAAGTATCAATGCCAGAGTTTTCACTTATGTATCTAAAGAATAAATCATAATTGAAATCTAATTTGGCACGACCGTGTTCTCTATCGAGAATCTGCAATCCAAACTCTTTTCTAAATGAAGGATCATCAACATCAATCTTATAAACATCCAAGAATGAAGCACTGACTTCGTGATATTCTTCTGGGATTGTTAAATTGACTTTCCACTTATTCGCGAGTCTTTTTGCTTCTTTCTCTCCAACGCTTAAGATGAGTAATCCTTTAAATAAAACGTCATCAAAGAATGCTTTTGGAGATTTAGGAGAGTAAATTACATAAATGTAACATCTTACATCTTCTTGCTTTGATTCGTATGTTCTAATTAAACCAACCGCCTCCAAGTAGTGGCGAGCACTTAAAAACTCACTTCCGGTTAACTGCATGGACTTTAGTAATTGTTGTAGCTTCAAAATTGAGCCTTCGTTAGACTTATTTTGGGTTGATAAAGTAAGGTACAAACTTGTTGCTTTCGCCCCGATGATTGGTTGGTAAAGTTCAAGGAGTGAATCCCTGTCCATGTTAGTAATTAAGGAGGCGACCCTTATTTCATAAAAGTCGTTTTTCGATACGTAGTCCATTGCTCAATAATCTACCAAAATGATACCACCTTTTCAATCAAAAAATTCGATGAATTCTACACTATTTTTGGACTGTGGATAACTTAACCACATTAATCCATTTTGTTTCCTACAATTTATCGATACTTTTTTATCTTTAACAAAGTTATCCCCAAAGTTATCCACAGTGAAAAATATTTTATTTTTATTTCTTTAACCCATATAATGTAGTTGTATGCGTAAGGTTTTAGCATTTGATATCGGCGGCACAAATATGCGCTGTGCCCTAGTAAATGAGAAATTTGAAATCGAGAAAAGAATCGATCTTTCTACAGTGACTGGTGACCCAGAAGCTTTTATGAACAACTGCATCAAGTTAGCGGAACAATTTCCGCTCCAAGATGTCGTTGCAATAGGAGCGGGAGTTCCGGGTGTTGTTAACCGCGAAACTGGGGAAATTTTAGACCTTCCACATGTCCACATTCAGAACGTTCAATTTGGTAAGATTTTAAGTGAAAACTTTAACGTTCCTGTTTACCTCAGAAATGACGCTGAGGTAGCGTGTTTAGGCGAAGCCTACTTAGGAGCTGGAAAAGAATATGAAAGAGTATTTTTCATCACTGTTTCTACCGGGCTAGGGGGTGCTTTATGTGTGGACCAAAAAAACCAAGATTATGTTACTGAAATTGGGCATACAAAATTTATGTATCAGAACACCCTTCAAGAGTACGGTCTAGTCTCTGGAATTAATATCACAAAACTTATCAAGATGAACAATATTAAAGGTATTGAATCAGCCAGAGATATGTTTCATGGTGTTAGAGAAAAAAATCCGGAAGCGCTTAGACTTTATAAAGAATGGTTCATGATTCTTGATAAGTTTGTGAAATTAATTACTGATTCCTATGTTCCTGACATTATTTGTATGACAGGAGGACTAATGAAAGCAAAGGATGTTTTCTTTGAAAAACTTAAAGAAGCAAATCCTGATGTAAACATTGTTGAGTGCCACTTCTCTGAGAGCGCCGGGATTATGGGCGCTAGTGTGTACGCACTACAATGTGCGAAAATTATTTGATTTATATTCTATTTAGGAATATATTTATTATTGCGATGACGAAGACACGTCATTGAAAACTTCTTGTGTAGAGAGGGGACACTAAGGTGAAAGGTTCCTACAAGAAATTCAATGGTACCACTTCCGAGCTTCTATAAACCAATATAGACGAATAACTCCCGTTAAAGAGTACTTGAGAGTATAACACTTCGTGTTATAAATTAAGGTGGTACCGCGTTAATAGCGTCCTTAAACAGGGCGCTTTTTATTTACTTTAGGAGGTAAAAAATATGACCGACTTTGAAAAACTTAATCACTCAACTTCACACCTTATGGCAGAGGCAATTTCTCACCTTTATCCAAATGCCAAGTTTGGATTTGGTCCAGCAATTGAGGAAGGTTATTACTATGATGTTGATTTTGGTGATCAACAAATTACAGATGCTGATTTTCCTGCAATTGAGGCTGAAATGAGAAAAATTTCTGCTAAAAACGAAAAGATTGAAAGAGTTGAAGTTACAAAAGAAGAAGCTAAAAAGTTATTTAAGGACAATCCTTATAAACTTGAGCTTATCGAAGGAATTGAAGGACAAATTACTATTTACAAACAAGGTGAATGGTTTGACCTTTGCGCAGGACCTCATGTTGAGTCCACAGGTAAGATTCAAAACTTCAAACTTTTAAACATTGCAGGTGCCTATTGGAGAGGCGATTCTAAAAATAAACAACTCGTTAGAATTTATGGAACTTCATGGCCAAGCAAGAAAGAATTAGATAACTATCTAAAAGTTCTTGAAGAACGTAAACTTAGAGATCACAGAAAGCTTGGTAAAGAACTTGGTTTATTTATGATTTCAGAATACGGACCAGGTTTCCCATTCTTCCTTCCAAAAGGAATGATCTTAAGGAATGAACTTGAAAACTTCTGGTACAAGATTCATGAACAAAATGGTTATGTTTTTGTCAAAACTCCAATGATGATGGATGTTGAACTTTGGAAGATTTCAGGTCACTACTATCACTATAGAGAAAATATGTTCTTCTCCAAGATTGATGATGAAGAATATGCAATTAAACCAATGAACTGCCCTGGTTCAATTCTTGTTTACAAGAATGATCTCCACTCATTTAGAGATCTTCCTATCAGAATGGGCGAACTCGGACACGTTCATAGATATGAAGCATCCGGTGCTTTAGCAGGTTTATTCAGAGTTAGAGCATTTACCCAAGATGATGCGCATGTTTTCTGTACACTTGATCAATTAGAAGATGAAATTACTAAATTATTAGCATTATTTGACAAGATTTATTCAATCTTCAAACTTAGCTATCATATTGAACTTTCTACTAGACCAGAATCTGGCACCATCGGAGATGAAGAAGTCTGGAGAAGAAGTGAAGAAATTCTTGCCAAAGCATGTCAAAAAACTGGTAGAGAATTCAAAGTTAATCCAGGTGATGGGGCATTCTATGGTCCAAAACTTGACTTTAAACTTAGAGACTCAATGAATAGAATTTGGCAATGTGGCACCATTCAACTTGATATGAACTTACCAGAAAGATTTGACGTTACTTATGTTGACTCTGATGGTGAGAAGAAAAGACCTGTTATGCTTCACCGCGCGATCTTTGGTTCTATCGAAAGATTTATTGGTATTATTACAGAGCATTTTGGAGGTGCATTCCCACTTTGGTTATCACCAGAACACGTTAGAGTTTTACCTGTAAATAACGAGTTCCATCTTCAAAAAGCCCAGGAAATCGTGGAGATTTTGAAGAAAAATGGTATTCGTGCATCACTTGACGCAGGTGAAGATAAACTTGGTTATAGAATGAGAAATTCCCAAGTTAATAAAGTACCTTATACAGTTGTCGTTGGTGACAAAGAAAAAGAAGAAAATTCAGTCACTTATCGTCACTTTGGTTGTAAAGCTCAACATAATGTCTCACTTGATGATTTCATCAAATTATTAAAAGATGAGATTGAGAGTAAAGCTTTACCAAATTACGAAGAACAACAAAATTAGTTGACATCACTTTTTAAGTGTAGTTAAATATTTCTCGCAGATAACGTAGAAAGAAGAGCGCCCACGCTTCTCACCAGATCGATTAATCGATTGGTACATGCTACTGATAACTGAACAAAAGTTATTTAGAACGGGCGCATTCGTGCCCGTTTTCTTGTCTTAGTCTTAGGAGGACAAACTTATCAATAACTATCCAAATCAAGGACAACAACGTCCAAACAAACAAAACCAAGATCTCATTAATGAAAGAGTCCGTTTCCCAGAAGTCTTACTCATTGGCACCAACGGTGAACAATTAGGAAGAATGTCTTCAAAGGAAGCTTATCAACAAGCGGTTCAAGCTGAACTTGATTTAGTCTGTGTTGCACCTAACGCAAATCCACCAGTTTGTAAATTACTTAACTATGGAAAATATCGTTACGAACAACAAAAGAAAGCTAAAGAAAACAGAAAGAACCAACATACAGTTGAAATTAAAGAGATTCAATTAACTCCGCAAATCGGACAACACGACGTTGATACCAAAGCTAAAGCAGCAAGACGCTTCTTGGAAGAAGGTAACAAAGTTAAAGTTGGCGTTAGATACCGCGGAAGACAATTATCTCACGCAGAAATTGGTGAAGAAGTTATGACTAAGTTTATTGAGGCACTCTCAGATATCGCCTCTGTCGAGAAAGCTCCATTTATGGAGGGCAAATGGTTAAATGCAGTTTTAGCATCAAAAATTAAAAAGTAGGAGGAAAACAGCATGCCAAAAATGAAAACAAAAAGAGCACTTGCAAAGCGTGTTAAAGTAACAGGCTCCGGTCAACTCAAAAGACACAGTGCTTACACATCACACCTTGCACCACGCAAGACAACAAAACAAAAAAGACATTTAAGAAAGGCTTCACTCGTTGATAAAACTGATTACAAGAGAGTGAAAACCTTAATTCAATAGGAGGTAAGTAACGATGGCTAGAGTTAAAAATTCAGTCGCAACACATGCACGTCGCGCAAAAATCTTAAAAAGAGCTAAAGGTTACTTCGGTAGTAAACACCTCTTATTCAAGACCGCTAAAGAACAAGTCTTAAGATCACTCCGTTATTCTTACAATGACCGTAAGAACTTAAAGAGCGATATGAGAAAATTATGGATCAAGAGAATTAATGCCGCTTGTAGAACATATGACATTTCTTACTCAAGATTCATCAATGGTCTTAATAAAGCAAACATCAAAGTTAACAGAAAGATGTTAGCAGAACTTGCAATCAACGATCCAAAGGCATTTGCCGATTTAGTCGCTATTGCAAAGAAAGCAAAATAAGTTAACCAACAAAAAAGAAGGACTATGTCCTTCTTTTTCTTTGCCTATTTTAGCTTATTTAACGTCAATAACGTTTCCGCCATTTGTGTCTAATAATTCATCAAAGAATTCTGCTCTTGCAACTCCATGATATGCATCTACCCAAAGAACGCCAACACCTAAGCAAAGTGCACCAACAATATACCAACCGATAAATGAAAGATCTAAGCAGAATAATCTGAATTTATTTCCATCCATTAATTTTCTAGATTCAGTGATTGCATCATTACCTTCGAGTCCTTTTTCTTTAACTAGATACATTGTTGCAGCATATGAATATGATTTAACAATTCCAGGAATTACAAATAGAAGTGACCATAATAAGATATAAACGTATGTTAAAACACTTACGATAACTGTTTCTCCAAACTTTTCTTTGAAACCATCAAATAAATGATTAAAATCTGCTTTTTCATCCTGATGCCTTACTAACCTTAGTAAAACTGTTACTACACCATAACCTAATGGGCCAGCAAGAATAACACCAACAATACCAATTGTGATACTTGCGGCGCCGCCAATAATAGCTGAAGAAAGTAGGAGCACTAACAAAACGTAAAGCCATTTGTCTCCAAATATTTTATGTCCAAGGATTTCCCTTGCATCTTTTCTATATTCTCTTGCTGTTTTCATAAATTTTTCCTTTTAGAACAAATTGTCCTCTTTTTTAACAAATATAACTTCAACATTATCTAAGGCTTCTTCAATCATCTTTTCATAGTCCAATTTTGCTTCGTATTCAAGGACTTTTTCAAGTGAAGGTTTAGTCTTAGGATTCTTAGGCGCAAAGATTGTGCAACAATCTTCAAACGGTCTAATTGAAATATCAAAGGTGTCGATCTTTCTAGCTAATTCAATGATGTCTGTTTTATCATAACAAACGACAGGTCTAAGCACTGGCATATTTGTAACATCATTAATGACGTTCATTGACTCGAGTGTTTGAGATGCGACTTGTCCAACAGATTCACCTGATGAGATAGCCATGCAATGTCTTCTCTTGGCGAGTCTATCAGCTAACCTAAACATCATTCTACGCATTAATGTGATTGCGTATGACTCATCAGATTGAGCATAAATCTCTTCCTGGAGTTTTGTAAATGGAATGATATTTAAGCGGATTTCTGGTTGATATTTATTCAATTTCCCCAGTAAATCCTTAAGTTTTTCGATAACCCCGACATTTGTATAAGGTGGAGAAGCAAAGTGAATACACTCGATTTTTATCCCTCTTTTCATTAATAAGAATGCTGCTACTGGTGAGTCAATTCCACCACTTAACATATGCATTATTTTGCCACCAACTCCAAGAGGATAACCTCCAGCACCTTTGTATGTGTGAGTGAAAATGTAGGCACCTTCATTTCTAATCTCAATTGAGACTAAAATGTCAGGATTATGAACATCAACCTTTAAGTCTGTGTTTTGTAAGATGACTTTAGCGATTTCTCTATTGAGCTGATCAGAAATCATTGGGTATTTCTTGTTTGCTCTTTTAGAGTGAACCTTAAATGTTTTTCCTTCTTCTTGTTTAACAAGTTCAAGACAAACTTTTCTTAAGTTCTCAATATCTTCACTAGTCTTTAAGACTAAAGACAAACCTTGAATACCTGAAACATCCTGTAAAACTTCAATAACTTTTTGAGGATCGTTATCATTAAGTTTTACATAAATATGGTCGAATTGAGATATAATCTCAACATCCTTAAAATCTGCTAAGGCAGCCTTTATATTGTTTGCTAAAACTTTAATGAACTCTTTTTTATTTTTACCTTTGGTAGACAATTCACCAAAGCGCACCATTATATGATCGTATTTCATTTAATTGCCTCCAAAATATTTTTTAATTCTTTAATGAAAGTTTCTAACTCGGAAAATGTTGTCTCATCAGAGAAGGAAACGCGGATTGTATTATGCGCCAATTTCTCATCTTTTCCTAAAGCTGCAACGACATAAGAATAAGCTTCTCTTTTTGAATGACATGCGCTGACGGAACTGACATAAATACCTTTATTTGATAACGCTTCAACCACTACTGCAGCCTTCTTTTCGCTCAAAGAAAAGTTAACAATATAAGGTGAGCATTTATCGTTAGAATTTAGCAAAATTCCCGGGATTTCCTGGAGATTTTTCACTAAAAAGTCCCGTTTTTCCTGCATATTTTTGATTGGGAAGCTATCTTTAATCGCACGAGCTAATGCGCACGCAAGAGCAACCGAAACGGTTCCGCCTCTAGCACCAAACTCTTGATCTCCACCACTTAAAACTGATTCAAAACTAATTGAAGATTTAGCAATTAAAGCGCCTGAACCTTTTAAGCCATGAATCTTGTGAGCAGAGACAACAAACATATCGATGTCTGAATAATCAACATCTGTTTTTCCGACATCTTGAGTTGTATCAACGTGGAAAACGATTTTTGGATTTTTATGAACTACTTTAGCTAATTCTTTAATTGGATTAATAGAGCCAATTTCATTGTTCGTTCCAATCAAAGAAACAAGGATTGTATCTTTTCTGATGGCCTTTTCTAAAACTTCTGGAGTAATAATTCCATCGCTATTTACTCGTAAATAAGTGACTTCAAAACCTTCTTTTTCGAGTTGTCTAAAACATTCTAAGACGGAAGGATGTTCAACATTTGAAGTTATTAAATGTTTACCTCTAGAAAAATATTTTCTAGCGTACCCTTTAATTGCTAAGTTATTAGCCTCAGTAGAGCAGGAAGTAAAGTATACTTTATATCCTTTAACACCAAAGCTATTTATGATTGATTCTCTTGCTTTATTTAAGTAGTTTAAAGAATCAACTCCAAGTTTATGAATTGAACCACTGTTACCGAAGTGCTCTAATTCAATGGAATTATATAAAGCGACAACCTCCTTTGATGGAATTGTTGTCGCCGCATTATCTAAATAAATGAATTTATTATCTGCCATTACTTTCTTTTATTCTCTTTAAGACTAGACCTGCAAGTTTACTCGATTCTTCAAAGTCACCATTAGCAAAGTAAGTTTCTGCTTGAGCTAATTGAGTATCAATGTCTGATAAATGATATCTATGCCTATTGGCATAAAGGATTGTATTTTCAGCAAGTACCATCATATTGTAGTCAGTAGCAACTTCACCGTTTTCTAAAATTGCATTGGCAATTTCATAATAGTCATGAAGAAGTGAGTTAACCTTATCAATATCAATTGGGCTTGATGTTAAGCACTCGTAAACGTTGTTTAAGATCTTATAGAGCTCATCAAACTTAGGTTGATACTTTTCTTTAACTTTGTTAACGTTAATTTTTGAAACTTGGTATTCAGCAGTTTTGACTTTGTCATAAGCACTGAAAACAACGTTATAAGCTTTCTCGGCATCAGCTTTAAGTGATGAGATATAAGAATTATATTCTTCAATATCAGAAATAATTGCGTTAGAAGCCGTAGATAATTCATTCATCTTATTAACTAAGATTGAATAAGGTTGTTTTGTAGCAGAGTGAATAAATGTATCTAATGAACGTTTCAAAGCACCAACTTTGTTGATGTTGTTTTGAATGTTATTAATCTTATTCTTGTGATCTTCATTTATAATGAAGTATTTATTAACTTCTGGAATTGTATTACGAAGTTTGATGAAGTTTCTCTCGATGAGATTAACTGTGCTATAAACCTTTTCGTTATTTTCTTCGAAAGTTTCTCTAGCGGCTTTTTCTTCATCAAATGCCGTGAAGAAAGATTCAAGTTTATTGCTCATCTCTTCGAGACGATCTGATAAGCCATTAATCTTGAAGATACGAATTTGGTGTGTAATGTGTTCAAGTTCTCTTTGAAAATCTTCAATTGTTTGAACAACGCAAAGATGATAAAGAGGATATTTTTGAGCTACAAGTTCCTTGTAAGCAATCTCAACAGATGCGATTTTGTCTGGAAGTACACTTGAGACCATTGTGCATAATGCAGGTAAGTCTGACATGTGAATAGTGAGCTCATGAAGAATTTCATCAATATTTGGTAGAATTGAGTTAGCTTCATCATATTGAGCAGATTCTACTAAAGACTCAAAGTCTTCGAACTTCTTATCAATGAAATCAAAGATTTCATCAAAAGATTGTGCCATTAAAACTAGCTCGGATTCTTTAGAATAGTAGTCTTGTTTAATACGGCGTAATTGTTCTTTATATGTAAGAGCAGATTGTCTACAATCTTCCTCTGGTTTAACAACTTTTAATAAATCAGAATTTAATGAATTAACTAAATCATCATATTCATCAACGATTTGGATAACTTGAGGCAAGTTTTCCTTATAAGCCTTAAAGTTTTTCTCATCAATGTAGTCTCTAAGAGATTCGATTGCTTGTTCAGCATCACCATCGTTTTTATTACGAATGTCTTTAAATCTCTTTAAGAACTTCGTGTGAATATCAACATAGAGCAAGTTTGTTCTAGAAATGATTTCAAGTCTTTTGACGTATTGAGCATCCTGGCCAATTAATAAGGCGTGTAAGAATTGAACACGACGATCAATCTCACGAATTTGCTTTTTATAAATTCTTTCTCTAAGCACCAAAAAGTAGATGATGGTCATGATACCAGCAAGTACTACTGCAGAACCTAAAGTAATTAAAATAATTTGAACAGGAGTCATATTTCGTGAATATACTATCATATTTGTTATTTGTTTTTAAATAAAAAAACACAATTCGAATACAAAATATATTGGGGATTTCCCGGCAATTTTGCCATTAATATAAATATTAAACAACATTTTTTGTTGACATATATTTTGAGTTAGTTAATAATATTAACCGCATTGTTGCAGCATGTAAATACAGCTCGTCCGATGTCTCAACTATCGTGGGTAAGTAGCTACGCTCATAAGTGAAAACCAATTTAGAGTACATCCGGGGTTAGGAATTTACACCTCTTGCTAAATAATGCATTTAGTGAAAGGAGAACATATATCATGAGATATACAGGTTCAGACTACAAAAGATCACGTCGTCTTGGTTTTTCAGTCCTTGAAACAGGTAAAGAACTCTCAAAGAGAGCATATGGTCCTGGCCAACACGGTAATGGACGTAAGAAAAAACCATCAGAATACGGCAAACAATTGATCGAAAAGCAAAAACTTGAACAAATGTATGGCGTTAACGAAAGACAATTCCGTCGTTTATTCAATCTTGCTTTAAAGTCAGACGAAGTTACTGGTATTGCATTCTTCAGAATTCTCGAATCCAGATTAGACAATCTTGTCTACAGAATGGGATTTGCAAGAACTCGTAGAGCTGCAAGACAACTCGTCAACCATGGTCACATCACCGTTAACGGTGCAAAAGTTGATATTCCATCATACCTTTGCAAAGTTGGTGATAAAATTGCTCTCAAAGAAGGTCACGATCTCAAGGTCGTTAAAGAATCTCTTGAAAGCAAACCAGCTTCAGTTGCTTATGTCGAAGTCGATGCTTCAAAACTCGAAGGAAAATTCCTCAGAGTTCCTGAAAGAAACGAACTTCCATCAGACATCAACGAAGCCCAGGTCATTGAATACTATAACAGAATGTTATAATCGTTCACTGAATATGAGCAAAATAAAAGGATTCGGTCACTCGATCGAATCCTTTTTATTTTTGTTATTTATCCATGATTAGGAGTGCTGCAGACATATCGCCTTGGAATAAAATTTTGCCATAGAAGTCTTTAGTTCTATTGGAGCTCTTCTCATATTTTCCAAGAATTCTTCCATAGAAGTCTTTGACGACTTTATCACCGTTACTTTGGGTTTCAATTGTCCCTAAGCATCTTCCATAAAAATCACAAATTCTTTCAGTCATATTAATTAAATTTTACTAAATAGTAATTTTTCTTTCCGCGTTTAATAACAACGTATTCACCGAAAAGAGCATCTTTCTCATCAACAACGTGACTTAAATCACAAATCTTCTCTCCGTTGATGGCAACTGCGTTGCCATTAATAAATTCTCTAGCTTCACGTTTTGAAGAGGCTGCTTTGATAGCAATTAACATGTCTTCAAGAACGAGACCTTTTGGTTGTTCAACTTTGAAATCACCAAATAATTCTTCAATATTTTCTTTAGAAAGAGATTTGATTTCGCCTGAGAATAAGACTTCAGACATTCTCTTACATTCTTCAGCTTTTTCTTTGCCGTGGATTAATTCAATAATCTCATAGGCGAGAGCCTTTTGCGCAATTCTTGCGCCTAAGTGTTCGTAGTGATCCTTAGTTAATGCGGCAATTTCCTCTAATGAATGGAAGGAGAATACCTTAAGGTATCTTGCTGCATCATCATCACTAACATTGATGAAGTATTGATAGATTTTATATGGTGAGACAAGCTTTGCATCTAAGTAAAGTGCACCACCTTCGGACTTACCGAACTTCTTACCGTTTTGATCAAGTAGAAGTGGAACTGTGAAACAACCAACTTTTGCATCGACACCTTCAATCTTACGAATGAGTTCAAGACCAGAGGTTAAGTTACCCCATTGATCTCCACCACCGATTTGTAATGAACATCCATAATTTTGATGAAGTTTAAGGAAGTCAATTGATTGAAGAATCATGTAAGAAAATTCTGTATATGAGACACCTGCTTCTAATCTAGAAGCAACAATGTCTTTTGAAAGCATATAGTTAACTGGGAAGAACTTACCATAATCTCTTAAGTAAGTTAATAAATCCATTGCGCCTAACCACTCGTAGTTATTAAGAATCATGCCTTTTTCAGGATCTGATAAATCAATGAATCTTTCGAGTTGTTCTTTAATTGCTTGGGTGTTTGCTTTTAAAGTTTCAACACCTTGTAAATTTCTTTCTTTTGACTTACCAGATGGGTCACCAATCATTCCGGTAGCACCACCAACAATGGCAATAATTTTATGACCTGCTCTTTGAAGTCTCATGAGCATCGAAATCATAACAAAGTTACCAACGTGCATCGAAGATGCAGATGGGTCAAAACCACAGTAAATAGTTTGTTTTGTTTTTAATAATTCGCGAACTTCTTCCTCGTTTGAAAAGTCTTTAACAAGCCCACGAGCCTTTAATTCATCAACAATATTTAACATAACTACTCCTTTGTTGAACCACGTTTCATGTAAACAGATTCAATCTTGTAAGTCTTCTTTTCGAGCTCGTTCTTCATTAAATCAATGAGCATATGCATTGAACGTCTACCAACGTCTTGCATATCAATATAGAAACTCGACAAAGTCGGACGAGTAATATTAGCATATTTTGTTCCAATAAGCGAGAGAACTTCAACTTCTTCAGGAACTTTTAGTCCTGAATCAGTTGCAGCATTGGCAATAGCGGCGGCAATTGAGTCACGATATGCGACAAAATAACCACTTTTATGATTCTTGAAATATTCAAGAAAGTCTTCATAGGTTCTTGATGAAGAATCATCAACATTTAAGACTTTATAATTTCTACCCATTTCTTTACAAAGGGTAACGAATGCTTTTTCGGTTCTAGCAAGTAATCTACCACAGTCGTGAACGTGGACAAAAACTGGGGTAATATCTGGGTCACGAACAAGTTTTTCTTGAAGAATTCTCTTTAAATTATGTTCATAACCAAAGACAATACAACCACATCTATCACCTTCAACTCTATTGTTTATAACAATAGTTGGGACGTAATATGATGTAATTTCTTGGATATCTTCTTCCTCTAACTCATCGTCAAAAATGATTGTTCCGTCGACGTGAGAAGTAATAACTCTTTCAACGACAGAAACAGCATCTTGTTTGGAATGTGATGTTGAGAATAAAGAAATTTGTAATCCTTTTTCTTTCGCAACTTCGGCGATTCCATTTAAAACAGATGAAATATAAACATAGTTTGCTCTTGGAATAACAACACCGATAGTTGTTGATTTGTTTGTAGCTAATGCTTGAGCTAATCCGGATGGCTTATAGCCAAGTCTTTGAATTGTTGCTTGAACTTTTTCTCTTGTTTTTGGAGTAACATTACCTTGATTGTTAATGACTCTACTAACAGTAGCAAGTGAGACACCACTTGCTTTAGCAACTTCATATATCGTTACACGTTCTTTTAAGTTTTCCATATACTTACCTCGCTGCGGCTTCATTATAAATGAAAAAATTTTCACAAACAAGAAAATATTTTCAGAAATTTTCATTAATTTCTTTAAAAAGAAAATAAGGGCTTTGCCCTTACTTCCGTGTAAACTATGAAAATTAATTTAATAAATTGGGTATGGAACCTTCTTAAGTCTATTAGAAGGAACGTTTGTGCGGCCTTCTTTTGCTTCATTTTTTCCATCTAACATAACGAGATCGCCAGTGAAACCACAAGTCATGTTGTTCACTAAAGCAGTACCGACGCCATAGGTATCAACAGGAACTCCGAGTTTAACCCATTCTTTAATTTTTTCTGCAGTAAATGATGAAGAAACAATAATTTTAACATAGTTAAATCCTGCATCATCTAATTCTTTTCTTAAGGCAAAAATGAGTTCTTTACAAACACCATGTGGGTCAAAACCGCTTGTATCTTTATCATCAAAATAATGATCAATTAATGCTTTTGAAGTATCAACTCTAACAGCGCGGAGAGTCTCGCCTAAATGATGGGCGAGCATTAAAGAGTCATGAACAACGTTGTTGTTATAATCAATTAAGGCAGTAACCTTTTCATCTGGGAAAGTTGCATGATAAATATCAGCGGCTTTACAAATATCTCCATTACAAATTTGAATTAAGGCATGAGGCATTGTTCCAACGCCGTGTCCACCCCACCAATAACCTTGAGCATCAGTGGAAACTTTTCTAACACCTGCAATATATGTTGCATAGCCATCACCGATTTGAGTTAAATAGTCATCTTGTCTATCAGCCATTGAGAAGACATCATTGCCATTTAAAGCCTTCATGACTTCATATACGTTTGTGCATACAGATGTTCTTCTCGCTAAGATTCCATCGATCATACTTTCTAAGAAACCAAAGTTTTCATATTTGCCTGTAATCTTAAGAACTGGTTCACCGCTTTGAATAATGTCTCCATCATTTAAAGCCTCAATTTCAAGTTCTTCTGGATGAACTGCAAATGTATGAATTAATGCGATTGCTTCATCAACACCACAGAGTTTTGAGTCATCTCTTCTTTGGAAAAATTGCATGGTAACAATGTGATTTGGTGCATTTTTCTCGACAATTTTTCTAGATTTTAGGAAATAGTTAGCTGCAAAAAAGCCTTCTCCTAATCTTTTGTCGAATTGGAAAGTTTTGTTAGTGAGTCTAGAAATTTTACCCTCTTCTTTAAGTTTAATTTCAAGTTCCATAATCTTTTCCTCTATTTCTCAAGAATTATTCTGTGGATGGATTTACCAACAGATCTAAATTTATTCTCGTATTCAGTGATAAAGTCAGTTTCAGAATCAAATTCATAATTTTCTTCATCTGAGATAACTTTAAACTTAGTTAATTTAATCTCTTCTCTAGTGTATTCATACAATGAATCGTTATCAGTTTTAATATATAAACGACCGCCTTTACGAAGCATTCTGTAATACTGCTCTAAGAAGGAAATATAAGTAAGTCTTCTTTTCTCGTGTTTCTTTTTTGGCCAAGGATCTGAGAAGTTTAGATAAATTGAATGAACAAAATTATCTTCAACTGACTCAAATATAATCTCGGCGTTCCATGGGAAGACTTTAACATTTTCGTTACCTTGATCTACAAGCTTTTTGCACATCATTCCCGCAACTGTTTTAACTCTTTCAACTGCCAAATAATTGTATTCAGGATGAGCTAAAGAAATTGCAGCAATAAAGTCTCCTTTTCCAGAACCAATTTCAAAAATCACCGGTTTTTCCTTGAAAAATTTGGAATTTATGTCGATTTTTTGAAGAGCAATTTCTGGATGTTCTTCAACATAATCGACTGCCCATTGCTTGTATTTTGTTCTCATTATTTAAGATTTCCTAAAAGGTAAATTGCTCTAGCGTAAATATGAGCGGATTTAATAATATCCTCGACTGGCATGTATTCATCTGGTTGATGCATTACAGATTCTCTGCCTGCAAATAAAGCACCAAATGCAACTGTATTTTTACAGTGTTTAGCGTAAGTTCCGCCACCGATTGTGATTGGTTCACTCTTTAAGTCGCCAGTTTCTTCTCTATAAGCTTGCATTAAAGTTTTAACAAGATCACTTTCTGGGTCAAAACATAAAACATGTGATTCTTCACCCATTCTAGATTTGGTTCCAAAATAAGCATCGAACTTGGCAGCATATTCTTTAGAATTTACGACTTCAGGGTATCTAAAATTGACACTAAATTTGAAGACGCCTTTCTCATAAGAAATTAAGCCAACACAATATGTTGTTTCATCCATAAGTTTTGTATAACAAAAACCACCAAATTTCTTTCCTGATGTATCGCTTAATCCATCAGCTAAAAATTTAAGTTTTTCAACATCATAAACGTTACCTAAAACTTCCATTGTTATTAAGGCGGCGTTAACACCTTCACTTGGTGTACTTCCGTGAGCAGATTTACCTAAAATTGTGATGATATTTCCACTTCTCTTATATTGAATTGATTTAGCCTTACAATAATTTTCAACTTCATTTGCATCATCTAATTCAATCTTAACTTCATCACAGACAGCATTTGTCGCTGCACCACCTTTTATACTTTTAACGTGAGGAATTTCTAAACTAATTTCAGGGAAGAAATCGTTAATTCCTTTTTCACCATAAATAACAGGGAAGTCTGCATCTGGTGTAAATCCGTAAGTTGGATCAGGTTTCTTCAAATTTTTGAAATAATAATCTAAACAACCAGAACCACGTTCTTCATCGCCACCGACAACAAATCTCACTTTATATCCTTTAAGTAATCCGGCCTCTTTTAAGGCTAATACAGCATAAAATGCTGCCATGAATGGTCCTTTATCATCGGAAGTGCCTCTACCATAAAGTTTTCCATCCTTCTCATAACAATAGAAAGGATCTTCACTCCAATCACCAGTAGCAGGAACAACATCGGAGTGAGCAAAGATGCCAATCATCTTATCGCCTTCTCCAATAGTTAACTCGGTGCAATATCCATCGCATCTATCGATAGCAAAGCCATACTTTTTGCCTAATTCAGCAACGTAATTTAAAGCGTTTGCTACTCCTGCACCAAAAGGATGCTCTTTTGTCACAGTGTTTGCATCATAAACAGAGTTTATTGAAACGAATTTCTTTAATTCCTCAAGCATATTCTTTTCTTGAGAATTTAATATTTCTTTACATTTATTCATGTTTAACCTCCTTGTATAAAACAAGCATACCTTTGAGGGTTAACTGTGGATCAATAATTGCTTCTGGAAATTCATCTTTTACATAACGCAAATTTCCACCAGTTAAAATTAGTTTTGCTTTATCGTTTTTAAGTGATTTAAAAACATTTTTTACGTAGTAAACTGTTGACCAATAAACACCATGATGCATTGAATCAAGTGTATTTAAACCAAGTCTTTCGCTCTTAACACTTACGCTATTGGATTCTGGCAATAACGCGGTTTTAGACGAGAAAAGTTTTAAAGATATTTCAATGCCAGGAATAATTGATAAACCTTCAAATGAGTTATCTCCATTCGTTAACAAAAGTTTTGTGACAGTCCCAAAGTCAGCGATTAGGCATGGCCCTCCATAACCCTTCTCGGCTTCTTTTAGATCTGCTATTAAGTCTGCTCCGATTGATTCTTTAATTTGCGGATTCTTTTTTTCTAATTCATAACCTCGCCAATCGAATACAGAAATTTGTTTTTTAAAAACTTCGTTAACGATTTTCTGAATTGATTCATTATGTTTAGGAACGACAGAAAAAATCATGCCATCATCAATACTATTTCCCTTATTTTTATAGGAATTTAGTACTTTTTTAGCAGTTTCTAAATCTTCTGGAAATTTAAAAAACCCCAGGAAATCCCGCAAATTTTCATCATTAAACACCGCAAACTCAGTTGCAGTATTTCCTACATCTATGATCAAAACTTTTTTACCCATTTTATAAAGCAATAATATTAACAATCTTGCCCTTTACGACAATAACACGTTTGATTTCTTTTCCTTCAATGTGACGTTTGACACCTTCACATTCCATAGCAAGTTTTGTAAGTTCTTCTTCACTTGCATCAACAGGAGCTTTGAATGTGTCTCTTAATTTGCCACAAACAGAAGCGGCAATGTTAACTGTATTTTGAATAAGTTTAGACTCATCATAAGTTGGCCATTGTTCATAAGTGATTAGTTGTTTTCCTGTTGTTAACTCAAAGAGTTCTTCGCCAACAAATGGACAGACGCAACTAAACATCTTTAAGAAGTTAACCATATATGGACGATATAATGAATTTGCTTTAAATAAAGCATTCACAAATATCATCATTTGAGCAATACCTGTATTAATTTGAAGTGACTCAAAGTCTGCTGTAACTTTCTTCACAGTAGCGTTATAGACAAAGTCTAATTCTCCAGTGTTTTCATCGGAGAATCTACCAGCAAATTCTGGATCAGTGTAAAGTCTATACACACGTTCGATAAATCTACGTGCGCCACCTAAACCAGTAGTAGACCAGGCAAAACCTTCTTCAAGAGGGCCAGCGAACATTTCAAATAATCTAAGTGAGTCAGCGCCATAATCTCTAATAATGTCATCAGGATTAACTACGTTACCACGTGATTTAGACATCTTTTCACCGTTTTCGCCTAGGATCATTCCTTGGTGGAATAATTTCTTAAATGGTTCATCACAGAAAACGACTTTTTGATCAAACAAGAACTTGTGCCAGAATCTTGCATATAATAAGTGGAGAACAGCATGTTCTGCACCACCGATATATAAATCAACTGGCAACCAGTGTTTGATTAATTTTGGATCAGCAATGTCTTTGTTATTGTGTGGATCTAAGTAACGAATATAATACCAACATGAACCAGCCCATTGAGGCATTGTGTTAGTTTCTCTTTCGCCTTTCTTACCATTAATTTCAACATTTAACCAATCCTTAGCATTAGCTAAAGGTGATTTTCCATCTCCGCTTGGTGCGTACTTATCAAGTTCAGGAAGAGTTAATGGGAGTTCGTCTTTATTGTAACAATAAGTTGAACCATCATTTAATGTAACGACAGGAATTGGCTCTCCCCAATAACGTTGACGAGAGAAAATCCAGTCTCTTAACTTATAGTTAACTTTAAGTTTTCCGGCGCCCATTTCTTCAAGTTTAGAAATGATTGCCTTTTTTGCATCAGCAATATTTAAACCATCAGCAAAACTGGAATTGATGTGTTTGGCATCTTCTTCCATTGCTTTTTCGGAGATATCGCCTTCAAGGACTTGGATAACTTCAAGACCGTGTTTCTTTGCAAATTCGTAGTCTCTTTGATCGTGTGCTGGAACAGCCATGACTGCACCGCTGCCATAACCGTATAAGACATAGTCTGCTGCATAAATTGGAACTTTCTTACCATTGATTGGATTAATTGCATAAGCTCCAATAAAGACACCGGTTTTATCTTTATTAAGTTCAGTTCTTTCCATATCGGACTTAGATTGAACTTGCTTAATATATTCTTCTACCTTTGGTAGTTGCTCTTTAGAAGCGAGTTTCTTTACGAGTGGATGCTCAGGTGCCAAACAGCAATATGTGCAGCCGAATAATGTGTCTGCGCGTGTTGTAAAGACTGTGAACTTTTCATCACTGTCTGCAACCTTAAAATCAATTTCTGCACCTAATGATTTCCCAATCCAATTCTTTTGCATGATAAGAGTGGATTTTGGCCAATCCATTGTTTCGAGTGAATCAATGAGTTTATCTGCATACGCAGTAATTTTTAAAACCCATTGTCTCATTGGCATCTTAATAACTGGATAACCACCACGTTCAGATTTGCCATCAATGACTTCTTCGTTAGCTAAAACGGTGCCAAGTTCTGGGCAGAAGTTAACAGGAATATTTGAAACGTATGCTAAATTTTCTTTGTATAACAAAGAGAAGATCCATTGAGTCCATTTGTAGTACTCAGGTTCACATGTAGCAATTTCCTTGCTCCAGTCATATGAGAAGCCTAAAGCTTTAATTTGCTCTCTAAAGTGATCAATGTTTTTCTTTGTAAATTCATATGGGTGCTTGTTGTTTGCGATTGCATATTGTTCGGCTGGAAGACCAAAAGCATCATATCCCATTGGATGAAGGACATTGAACCCTTGCATTCTTTTCATTCTAGCGACGACGTCACTAGCGGTATAACCTAAAGGATGTCCGACGTGTAAACCTTGTCCTGATGGATAAGGAAACATATCTAATACATAATATTTTGGTTTAGAAAAATCGTAGACATCACAATAGAATGGTTTTTTATCTTCGTAAATTTTCAACCATTTTTGTTCTATTTTCTTATGTTCGTAACTCATTTTCTCATTGCGTCCTTATAAATTCCTAAATATCTATTCATAGATTCGCCCCAACTTCTATCAAGTTTGAGTGCATTTTTAATCATATTTTCTAAGCCAGCTTTGTTCTCGTAATAATAAGAGAAAGCTACATCAAGAGCGCCTTTCATGCTCATCGGATCAAAGCTATAGAAACTAAATCCATCTTTTTCAGCGTGAACCGTATCAACTAATCCACCAGTTTCTCTTACGATAGGAAGAGTTCCATAGCGTTGTGCAATCATTTGCCCGATTCCACAAGGTTCAAATAACGATGGCATTAAGAAGAAATCACTTCCAGCGTATATCTTGTGGGCGATGTCATCGGAGTACCCGATGTAAATTCCAACTTGATCAGGATGTAAATCTCTTAAAGATTGGAAACCTGCCTCTAAGTTGCCTTCACCACTACCAAGAATAACGATGTTTGCTCCTCTATCTAGCATATATTGAGCATTTTGAAGAATTAAACTAATTCCCTTTTGCCATGTAAGTCGAGAGACTAAACCAAAGGTTGGTCTATCTTTATTTGGAAGATTGAAGAAGTCTAACAAGTCATTTTTACAAGCTTTCTTACCGGCTTTAAATGCTTTGTCAGAATAGTTCTTTACTATCTTAGGGTCATGAGCAGGGTCAAATTCTTTGACATCGATTCCATTCACGACACCTGCAAAGTCATCTCTTCTAAATTCAAGAACATCACTCAAGCCTTGAGATAAGTCTTTTGTGAGCATCTCTTCTCTATAGGTTGGAGAGACAGTTGTGATTTTATCACAGAAGTAAATGGCTGCTTTTAAAGTTGAAACCATTCCCTCTAGTCTAACAGCACCCGAATCGTACATATCATCACTGAGATTATATAAATCTCCGAGTGCATATTTATCTAAATAACCTTTAAATGCGGAGTTGTGTATTGTTAATACAAAGTGAGTTTTATAATCATCAAGTGGAGCGCCTTTCATAAGAGCAGGCAGCATACCCGGTTGCCAGTCATGTACGTGTACAATGTCAGGCTCAATGTGTTCTTTTGATAGAACTTTTTGAACTGCTCTAGAGAAATATGCGAATCTTTCTCCATCATCATCGTAGCCATAAATACCATCTCTACCAAAGTATTGTTCATTATCAATGAGTTTGAACTTAATTCCTTCAATTTCGAGATCAAAGACACCAATGTATTGATGTCTCCAAGACATATCAACGTAATCGTAGAAACTATAATTAGCCTTAACGCCTTTATCTTTCATTTTCTTATAGAAAGGCATGTAGACAAAAACTTCGTGACCATTATTTACGAGTTCACGTGACAACGAATAAATAACATCAGCGAGACCACCTGTTTTACAAAGTGGATTGCACTCGCTTGCAACCATGACTATTCTCATTTTTTACTTCCTTGCTTGAGGTAAATATGTTCATTTTCAGAACCTTTTACTTCTCCTGAAATTGTTGAATATTTATCAACAACAGCGTTTTCAATAACAGCGCCTTTTTTGACAACTGTTCTAGTAAGAATAATAGAATTCTTAATTGTTGCGCCTTGTTCAACTTTGACATATCTAGAAATAATTGAGTGTTCAACTTTTCCATCGACAAATGCACCATTAGCAACAAAGGACTCTTTTACGTCTGCGTGCTCACCGTACGATGCAGGTGGGCTGTTACGTGAAATTGTGTAAGACTTTTCGATTCTATCGAAGAGTTTTCTAGCAATTTTTGGATTAAATAATTCAAAAGAATATTCAACAAAGTGCTCTAAAGAATCAACACATCTGGCGTATCCTTCATATTTATAGCCATAAATATTTAGCTTGTAGTTATTTACAAGGTGATTCATGAGCATTCTTAATGAAAGAGCGTTCTTGAAATCTTTGTGGGAAAGAATAGTGTTAAAAATCTTTCTTGAGAAGACATATGTTCTTAATGAAACATCAACTTCAGCTTTCTTTCCGTTATTGTCTTTTGAAGAAACAACTCTATCACCATCAAGCTCTAAAACTGTGCTTGTTAAGAAGGCTTTATCACCATCTTCAATATGAGTGTAAGCCATTGTGATATCAGCTTCATTTTTCTCATGGAATCTAATTAAATCATTAATATTTAACTTTGTTAAAATGTGAGCTGGTTGAATAACGATTAAGTCTGCGTTTGTATCAAATAAAACCCAGTCGTTCTCACGAATTGCATTCAAGTCAGAGTTATAATCTGGATCAGCAATACCGCGTTCATTAATTAAATAATTTTGTTTTCCAATTTTAGTGTTACTTGCCCAGTTCTTTAAAGAACCACAGTGTTTTGCAACTGATCTAAAATTATCTTTTACTAAAATATTAATATCATTGATATTAGAGTTGGCGAAATTTGATAATGCAAAATCGATTAATGCAAATCTACCAACGAAAGATGTAGAAGCAGGAGTTCTATTCTTTGTTAAACCACCTAAACTTGGTGAATCGTAAAGATTAATATAGCCAACAACTTTTGCCATCTTATTTTTCCTCCTTCTTTGTGTAAAGAGCAATTTCATCATCTTTGCCCTCTATCTTCATATCTGGTTTGACATAGGCGCCTTCACCAATAACAGCTTTTCTAACAACTGCGCCTTTGCAAATTTCAGCGCCCGCCATAATGACAGAGTCTTCAACGACTGCGCCTCTTTCAATATAAACCTCGTTTGAAATAACGGAGTGTTTTACGGTGCCATAAATCAATGCACCTTGATTAACCAAGGAATCAGTAACTTTAGCAAATTTTGAAACAAATTGAGGAGCTGTGCAATTGTCTTCAGAATAAATAACGTTGCCATTAAAAATCTTTTCTAAAGATAAATCTTTAGATGAAGGAAGTAAGTCCATATTTGCTTCGTGAAGTGATGAAACAGTTCCGACATCTTTCCAATAACCTTCATACTTGTAGGCCATTAACTTTTTGCCTTCTTTTAAGAGCATTGGAATGATGTTCTTTCCGAAGTCGTGTTCAGACTTTTCATCTTTTGCATCTCTGACTAACGCATCCTTAAGGACATCGTATTTGAACATATAAATGCCCATTGATGCGAGATTAGAAATTGGATCTTTTGGTTTTTCTTGGAATTCAACAATCTCTCCCTTTTCATTAGTAACTAAAATACCGAAACGGTGAGCTTCTTTCCAAGGAACAGGATAAACTGCAATAGTTAAATCAGCTTTTGTATCCTCCGTCAAATAAGCCATTGGATTAAATGTTGTAGAGTAAATATGATCACCAGAAAGGATTAAAACATAATCTGGATGAGTTGCATCTAAGAACTCTAAGTTTTCATAGATAGCATTTGCGGTACCTGTGTACCAGGCCATACCTTTATCTGTTTGTCTTGGTGCTAAAGTTGTAGTTAGTGAATGAACACCATTTAAACCCCACTTTTCACCATTGCCAATATATTCGTCTAAAAATACGGATTCATATTGGGTAAGAACACCAACTGTATTGATGCCTGAGTTTGCACAGTTAGATAATGGGAAATCGATAATTCTATATTTACCACCGAAACTAACTGCTGGTTTAGCAACCTTCTCAGTAAGATCGAGCAAACGAGTCCCTTTACCTCCTGCGAGAATCATTGCGACAATTTTCTTACTCATATTTACATCTCCTTAAATAATATTTAACTATGCACAATAAGCACAAATATTTTAACACAATGGAAAAATAAATAAATCAAACAAATTTTTAATTTGATAAAATAGTAATTTGATGAGTAAAAAAGACCCTAAAAAATTAACAATTAATCCTTGGAGAATCTTCAAGATTTTTGCCTTAACATTTGTTGTTTTAGAGATCGTTTTTTACGTCACTTTCCAAGGCGTAAATGGAGTGTTTTGGCCATTCGATAAAAGTTTTTACTTTTACACACCAGCTTTATTTGTCGCCGCTATCGTTTTCGGAGTAATGTCAATAACCTCAACTTATTACGAGATTCATGGAGCAACTTTTATTCACTCAAAAATGGGTAAAGTTGTCGAGTACACTTTCAATAACATTATCTACATTGATGAAGAATTTTCTCAGAAGAAGAAAATGATGAGATTTTTCACAAAAGATGGCAAAGAACACCTCCTTGTTTTTGATAAAGAAGGTAAGCTTTATGAAACCGCACTTGAAAAGTGTCCACTAATTTCTAAAGAGGAATTTCAAAGACGTTTTCCAAAAATTAAGATGTAAAAATATATTATTTACATCAAACAATACATTTGATAAAATATATCTCGCTTTTTATAGGAAAAGAGGAAGAAACTATGTCAAGAGTATGTCAAGTATCAGGCGTCGGCCCAAGAAGTGGAAATGCACGTTCACACTCCATGATTGCAACCCGCAGAGTTTGGAACGGCAACCTTCAAAAATATAAAATGAACATTAACGGTAAGATGGTCACTGTCAAGATGACAGCAAGAGCACACCGTGCATTAATGAAGAACGCCAAATAATTAGTTTACTAATTAAGAAAAAGATTCCCCAGTGGAATCTTTTTTCAAATCTATTTAATTAATAATTGAACAAAATAACATAACTCTATTAGAAATAGAGATAGGAAAATTCCCCATTCACTATAAGCTAAGACGAAATGTTTTGGTCTAACGTATTCGCCATCAACTTGGTCAAGTCGAGGCCAATCTTTTAACTTTGGATTAACAATAAACACAAGAACTGGAAGTGTCGCAAGAACACATGCGGCCGAGCAAATTATTAAGAAATACTCAGTTGATCCGTGTTTCTTTAACAAATCAAAAGCAGTCAATCCTCTAACCACCACTAAAACTCCAGACAATAATGTGAGTAGAGCAAAAATTGCAAATAGAACCAAATGTGGTTTTGTGTGAGTTACATCAAAAAAGTTAAGAAACACAAAACAAACACCTGCTAATCCTATTACGCAAGCGATAAAAATTGATAAAGGATTGAGATTAGATAATTTACCGCTTCCTTCTACTATCAAAATGATTGGAGTGAAGGCCATTCCTGAGAATAAAAATGTGAAAAAACTATAGATTTTCCCATTATTTTCGGAATTTCTAATTACTTCAAATGGAAAAATTCTTAAAAATGAAAACTTATATTCATCGACTGGTTTTGTGAAAAGTAAAGCGGAAATTACCACACCAAAAAAGCTAACTACTAAAATTGAAATTGTGATTATCCAGCTTACGGTAAACATTATCTTAAGGATTCAACTCTTTCTTTAATGTCATCGTGTCCATATAGATATGAACCTGCGACTAAAATATCAACACCAGCTTTACGGCACTTGGCACCTGTTTCAGCATTAATTCCGCCATCAACTTCGATTAAACAATTGAGGTTTTGCTTATCAATCCATTTACGTAAAGTTTTGATTTTTCCTAAAGCACTTGGAATAAATGATTGACCGCCTTTTCCAGGTTCCACTGACATAACAAGTACTAAATCAACTTGTTTCACAAGTTCTTTTAATACTTTAACATTGGTTTTTGGTTTAATTGAAATACCAGCTTTGCAGCCCATATCATGAATCTTTTTAATTAATTTTCCGCAACAAACAGGGCACTCTAAAGCTTCGAAATGGAAAGTAACAATATCTGCGCCAGCTTCAATAAATTCTGGGGCGACCTTCATTGGATCAGCGACCATAATGTGAACATCGTTCACCATTTTGTGAACCTTAGCATTTTCTTTAACTGCTTCAAGTGGAAGAGCTGTGTTAGGGACAAAGATTCCATCCATAATGTCCCAGTGAATATATTCACAACCTAAAGCTTCAACTTTCAAAATTTCATCTTTTAGATGGGCTTTGTCTGCAGATAATAAACTTGGTGCTACATAATTTTTCATTTTCGATACCTCTGAGATTTAAATTCTAATTGGTTAAGTAACTTAATATATATTTCATAACCTTCCTTTGAAAGGTTACCTTTCGCTATTTCTTCTTTAATTTTACACTCTTTTTCATTTTGGTGAAGGCAATTTGAGAAATAACATTCTAAATAATACTTCTCGTAGCCCGGGAAATACTGAGCAAGATCTTCTTTGTATAAATCAAGTTCTAGTGAAGAGAATCCTGGGGTGTCTCCGATAAATCCGTTTCTAAAAGGAAGCAGGATGACTTCTTTTGTTTGGTGTTTTCCTCTACCTAACGCTTCTGAATATTCACCAATTTTGCGGTTGAACTGAGGATAGATTAGGTTAATTGCAGAGCTCTTTCCAACACCAGTTTGACCCATAATAATTGTGGTCTTATCCGCCAAAAAACTCTGTAATTCCTGGACAATTTCTGTTTTTTCAGGGGAAAGTAGAAAAACTTTATAACCTAATTTCTCAAGGTCGTTTTTAAGAGAAATAACTTTACTTTGATCCTCTAGTCTATCTAATTTCGTGAATAAAACTGCAGCAGGAATTCCATTTAAATTAGCGTATGTCAAAAACTTATAAACAAGTTCTGGGGATAACTCAGGCTCCACTACTGACATCGTTATCATCATTAAATCAACGTTCGCTGATCTAGGACGAATTAAATAATTTTTACGTTCGTGAGCTTCAAGGATTACGTTTTCTTTTTCATCAAAACTTACATTGTCTCCAGCGCATAATGAAAAGCTTTTATGTTTAATGATTCCACGAGAAAATAAATTATATGTTACATCATTTGAATATACTTTGTATATTCCACCTACTGTAGATAAAATTTTCCCTTCCATTAAAAGAACCTTTTGAACAATGAACGTTTTTGTTTTTTGCCAGATTGAAATGCCAAAATTGCGTTTTTAAATTCATTAGCATTTTTGTATCTATTTTTTGGATTTTTAGAGAGAGCTTTTAAGATGACTTCATCAATTTCTTCAGGAATAGAAGTTGAGAAGTTTGAAGGTCTTGGGCACTCTCTTTTTACTTGGGCTTGAGCAACTTCTTCTGTACTTCCATCGAATGGCAAAACGCCTGTCACTAACTGGAAGAAAGTAATGCCGGCAGCATAAATATCTGATGAAACAGAGAATGGTTGACCAGTTAAAACTTCAGGGGCTAAAAAGTGCACAGAACCGAGAATTTTCCCGTGATTTTCCGCTTCTTTTTCATTTTTGGCGATTCCAAAATCCCCGAGTTTTACCACACCATTTGATAAATAGAACACGTTTTGAGGTTTAATGTCTCTATGAATAATTTTGTGTTCGTGAGTGTATTGAATTGCTTCCAAAAGTTGAAGCATGATTTGACATGATTCTTTAACTGAAAACTTTGTGTAATACTCAATCTTGTCGAGTAAGGTCTCGCCTTTTAAATACTCGAGAACTAAATAAGGACGATTATTCCAAACACCTTCACTATAAATTTCCATGATGTTTGGGTGAGACATTTGAACGGATGATTTAACTTCTTTTTTAAAATCCGCCACCATTGTCGCATCATCTAAAAGTTCTTCTTTTAAGATTTTGACTGCAACAGTGTCGTCAGTGTAAATATCTTTACACTCAAAAACGACAGCCATACCGCCAGTTCCTAAGTGAGATAAAACGTTGTATCTATTAGAAATTATGTCGCCAATTTTAATCATTCTTATATGGTTCCCAAATTGAAACAGCAATGTTGTCTGTTCCACCATTTGCTTTAGCAATTCCAATTAAAGTTGAAATCTTTTGGTCTAATCTATCAGTAGATTTTAAAGCAGAATAAATTTGTTTATTCGATGCGTTATTATATAAACCATCCGAACAAAGCATAATTGTCTTAGCTTCATTCTTAATAATTTTGTATTCATAGTCGACAGACTTATGTTGACCAACATAGTTCATCAAAAAATGTCTATCTTTTGAAGTTGTCTTTTGGTCTTCGCCAATCTCTTTTTTAGCGGCTAAATATTCAACATAAGTCTGATCTCTAGTGAGCTGGACGATTTTATCGTCATCTAGTTGATAACATCTTGAGTCACCAACGTTAACAATGAATATCTTATCTTTAAAAAAGATAGCCATTACTAAAGTTGTGCCCATGCCATTAAATTTCTCAGAGTCATTCGCCTCGTTCCAGACTGAGTGATTGATTGATTTAACAATCTTGTTAACCCAGTTTGTTATTTGTGACGCCATTAACCAACGTCTTTTACTCGTAAAAGCGGAGGTAATTACATCAATAGCGATTTTGCTTGCAAAATCACCTTTCATGTATCCACCCATACCATCACATACGCAAAGTAAAACGTTTCCGTCAGCGTCGATTAAAGAAAGTGCCTTATCTTCATTAGAAGCACGTACTAAGCCGATATCAGTTTTTGATCCAAATCTTCCTTTAATCATTTCTTTAAAATTTCCTTTGCTCTAAGTTGGCCGCAAGCGGCATCAATGTCGTTTCCAAATTCTTTTCTAACGGTTGTATTTACCCCGTGTTGCATGAGATATGAAAAGAAATTATGAACGTTTTTATCTGAACTTCTTTTAAAAGAATGCTCATCAACTGGGTTGTATGGAATGAGGTTAATGTAAGACATTGTTCCTCTAACTAAATGCACAAGCTCTTTGGCGCACTCGATCGAATCATTAATGCCATCGAGCATTATGTATTCAAATGTTACTCTTCTGCCTGCAGTTTTCTCATAATAACGAACTGCTTCCATAAGTTTATCCATAGGATAAGCTTTTGAAATTGGCATGAGTTTATTTCTAATTTCGTCGTTTGGAGCGTGTAATGAAATTGCTAAGTTTGTTTGTAAACCTTCGTGTGCATACTTCATGATGCCTGGGACAAGACCACATGTAGAAACGCTTATGTGTCTTGCGCCTATAGCAAGTGCTTTAGGATGGTTAACGATACGAATAAAATCCATTACGTTTTCGTAGTTATCGAAAGGTTCACCTGTTCCCATGACTACAATATGAGAAACATGCTTGCCTTCAGCTTCTAGAAGATTGTTCATTACCAAAACTTGGCCAACGATTTCATGCACTTCAAGGTTTCTTTTCTTCTTAAGAAGACCAGATGCACAGAAGGCACAGCCCATGTTACAGCCAACTTGAGAGGTAACGCATATAGCGTTTCCATAGTTATAAGGCATTAATGCTGTTTCTATTTTTGAACCATCTTCAAGTTCGAGTAACAATTTTATTGTTCCGTCTTTCGAAACTTGTTTTTTATAAATTGTAGGGAGAGTTAAACAAAAGTCTCTATTTAACTCATCTCTAAATGCTTTAGAAACGTCGCTCATCTCGTCGAAAGTTTTAGCTTTCTTTTCATAAATCCACGTGAAAAGTTGTGTGGCGCGATATTTCTTTTGGCCACGGTCCATTAATAATTTTTCTAATTTGGTTATTTCTTGACCGTATAAATTAATCATAGATTAATGCTTGTGATGACAGCAGCATTCTCCTTCTTCACAATCACAATCTCCATCTTCGCAATCGCAATCATCACCGCATTCACATTCATGACCTTCGTCGTGACAATGACAGTGATGTCCTTCGTTATAGGCTTCTTCGAGTTTCTTTTCCATACCTTCAAAAATATTGCCTTCGTAAAGTTCATCATCTTCATCAGATTCTTCAACATTTACAAGGTTCTCGTCTTTGATGTAACGAGGATAATCTTTATTCACAAATTCGTATTCATGATGTGAATGGAAATATTCAAACACGACACGGACGTGAATTGAAAATTGTGCTAATGTTCTAAGTAGATACTTAGCAGCCTTATCTTCAAGAGGTTCATACTTTTCAGGAGCCTCGACTTTGATTAAAGCTTGCCAACTTGTTTGTTCTACAGCGTTATGGAAAACATATTCATCTGATGCGACGAATGCAATATTTTCTTCTTTGGTTTCAAAAAGTTGGGCTAAGTTTTCTGTGTGGTCTTTAGAATAATGACCAACAGTGTATTGATCTAAACCATAAACTGTAATTGTAATCATATATTTGCCTCTACATTTTTGATTTAATTATTTGACGAATTTCTTCAACTGCATCTTCAAGTTTGTCATTAATGACAACATACTTGTAGAACTTCTTATATTCAAGTTCTTTTGCGGCTGCTGAAACACGGTTATTAATGACTTCTTCTGACTCAGTTCCACGTCCTCTAAGTCTATTGCGTAATTCTTCTACTGAAGGAGGTGCAATAAAGATTGAAATGACATCTGGAACTTTCTTAAAGACGTTTTCTGCGCCTTTAACATCGATTTCAAGTAAGACGTTTTTACCTTCATTTCGCATGTCTTCGACTTTATCTCTTGGAGTGCCATAGCAGTTTCCAACATATTCTGCCCACTCAAGGAGATTGTCATTAGCGACTTGTTTCATGAAGTCTTCTTTAGTTACAAAGTAATATTCGCGACCATTTACTTCACCTGGTCTCATGTTACGGGTTGTCATGGAAACTGAATAGAAAAGATTTAAATCTTTATCTTTCATTAATTCTTCTCTAACAGTGCCTTTACCAACACCGCTTGGGCCAGACATGATCAATAATAGGCCCTTTTTCTTATTATTTTCCATACGTTTTAATTGTATTAAATGCTAGAAGTTATTTCAATTACATAATTAAAGTTTCAATTTTATTGAATTTTTCTTTATAATTACAAATATGAGAATTTCACATTCGAGCTACCAAAATTACATTGCTAAATTAGCAAAAGAAATAGACGGAAAAGTGTTGTTTTCCCCTATTTTAATCAACAACGAAACCTTACTCTTCCCACTTATGGAAGACTACAATAATTCCTTGGTTATTTCGCTTAACAATAGATGCCCATTAATTTATAAAATTAACTGTAATATATTCTTCAAATCTTTTGACAATTCATTCTTACAAAAATTTAAAAAGATTTTTAATCGCGTTATTATCACAAACCTTAAACTTTCTGATAAAGATAACATTATCACCTTCACACTTGAATCAAATGAATCTGATGAAACTAGAGATTTTGTCGCAGAGTTAATCCCTAATTCACCAAACTTAATCGTCTTGAAGGATGGCAAAATTGAAGAAACTTTCTATAAAAACAAGAATAGAGACCTTTCATTTGGGGCGAACTATGAGCTTCCTGAATCACTTCAACAACTTAATGGGGAACAAGAAATTACAGAAGAATTTTTAGCCTCTCATTTCAAGACAGAAGATGAGCTTAGATTTAAAGAAAAATATGCTGAATTTTTGAAGTTTATTAACAGTAAAATCAAGTCAGTAAATAAGAAAATTTCATCAATTAACAATGACCTAAAAAATGCGAAAGAAAATCAAAAATTCCGCGGATTTTCCGATGAAATTTACACTTTGGGCATTAATTTGAAGTCAAAATTAGACTCTGTTGAACTCTCATGTGGAACCATTAAATTAGATGCTTCAAAAACCGTTGGAGAGAACTGTCAAGCTTTCTATAAAAAAGCGAAGAAAGCAAAGGAAACAATGAAGCATTTTGAAACCAACATGGAGAATGCTCAAAAGTCACTTGATGAGTTTAATAGAATCCTCGCTGATTTTAATGCAGCAGACGAAAAAGAAAAAGATAAAATTGTCGAAACTTATCTTCCAACCAACAAGAAGAAAGAAACTCAAGAAACTATTTTTAATAGACCTTGGAAGTATAATCTCAACGGAACTTACATTTATTTTGGTAAAAATGCTCAACAAAATGACTATTTAAGTTTCGTTATGAAATTAGATAGAGATTACATGTGGTTACACATCAAGAATTTAAGTGGATCACATCTTGTGATTGCAAATAGAAAACCAACCGAAAACGAAATCTTATTCGCTTGCGAATTCGCTCTTTTGTGCTCTCACCAAAAAGCTGGTGAAATTGTTTACACCAAAAAGAAAAATGTCCGTCGCGGACATACTCTTGGTGAAGCAATTATTAAAAATCAAACAACTGTAAAACTTAATAGAATTAGAGAAGAAACTGTCGAAGCCTTTGCTAAAGCAAAGAGATGCGACTAAATTGTATACTTTTTAATCATGTCAAAACTTGCCAAATTTGGGAAGTTTCGTTGACGCAAAATATCGTAAACCACTATCGCTACTGCGTTTGATAAGTTAAGACTTCTTGCAGTAGAAAGCATTGGAATTCTTAAAGTAGTTTCTTTATGAGCACTTAAAATATCTTTATCTATTCCGGTAGATTCTCTACCGAACATAACATAAACGTCTTCAACTGGATCAGAAAAATCAACTTTTGAGTAGATGTTTGTGCCGTACTTTGTCACGTAATAAATTTTCTTGTCTTTAAACTTTTCATTAAACTCGGCGTAGCTGTCATAATAATCAAACTTCGCCTCTTTAATGTAATCCATTCCTGCTCTTTGTAGAGCTTTATCGGAAATCTCAAAAGGAATAGGACCAATAATGTGCACCATTGTGTTTGTAGCCATTGCGGTTCTAAGAATATTTCCGGTATTTTGAGGAATTTCTGGATGATATAAAATGACGTGAATCACACAATCATTATAGTCAAATCAAAAATAAAAGGGAAGAAAATCTTCCCTTTAATTATTCAGCTTTTCTGTACTCAAGAACTGGATCTTCGCCAAATTTTTCTAAGTAAGCTTCAATACAAGATTGAATGACTTTTTTAGCTTTTTCTGGACTTCTTACGTTATCAACAATTGTGTTTTTACCTTCAAGTTGTTTATAAACTGTGAAGAAGTGTTTGATTTCACGAAGAACGTGGTCTGAGATTTCACCAACATCATCGATGTTGTTGTAGACTGGGTCATTAGTAGCGACTGCTAAGATCTTAGCGTCTCTTTCTCCACCATCAATCATTTCAAGCATACCAATTGGTTTACATTCGACAAGTGCGAGTGGAACGATTGGTTCTGAAGAAATAACTAATACATCAAGTGGGTCACCATCATCTGCTAATGTCTTTGGAATAAAGCCATAGTTGTGTGGGTAGTGAGTTGATGTGTATAGAATACGGTCGAGCTTTAATGCTCCAGAGTATTTGTCTAATTCGTATTTGTTTTTTGATCCTTGTGGGATTTCGATACAAGCCAAGAATTTTTCTGGTTTGATATTCGCCGGGTTAACACGATGCCATAAGTTCATATTAATACCTCCTTTAGCGCCGAATTATTATATATAATGCTTCTTGTTATAGCAAGAAATCATTTTTGAAAGTTATTTTTTGCCTACAACTTCTAATCTAATTAAAGATCTTTGCAAAGCAAGCTGAGCACGTTTTAAGTCAATATTAGGATCGTTCTCTTTAAGACGTTTCTCCGCTCTTTCTTTAGCGGCAAGTGCTCTTTCTTCGTCAATTTCGTCTTTCGATTCTATAGCGTTACAAACGACACTAACTTTTTCTTTTGTAACGTTAATTGCACCACCATGAATAGCGTACTCTTCTATTTTACCATCTTTTACTAAATGCATAGGAGCATAAGCAAGAGATCCAATTAATGGAATGTGTCCAGCAAGAAAAGTTCTATAACCACTTGTTAATTTAATGGTTAAAGACTCAACTTCTTCAGTTAAGTAAATGCCTCGTGGTGTGATAATTTCCAAAGAAAAACCCATTATTTTCCAGCCTTTTTCTCAATATCTTCAATTGTTCCAACGTATAAGAAGGCACTCTCTGGATAGTTGTCATATTTACCATCAAGAATTGCTCTAAATGAGCGGACAGTGTCTTTAACTGGAACATATTTTCCAGGAATAGCGTTAAATCCTTCTGCGACAAAGAATGGTTGAGATAAGAAGTTTCTTATACGTCTTGCACGGTTAACTGTAATCTTATCTTCATCGGAAAGTTCATCCATACCTAAAATAGCGATGATGTCTTGAAGTTCTTTGTATCTTTGAAGAATCTTTTGAACTTCACGAGCAACTTTGTAGTGTTCTTCTCCAACAATATTTGGATCAAGTATATTACTTGTGGAATCAAGTGGATCAACGGCTGGGTAAATACCTAAAGCTGCTGTATTTCTATCCAAAACAGTCTTTGCATCAAGGTGCGAGAATGTTGTAGCAGGAGCCGGGTCAGTTAAGTCATCAGCAGGAACATAAATTGCTTGAACTGATGTAATAGAACCGTTCTTTGTGGAAGTAATTCTTTCTTGAAGTTGACCCATTTCGGTAGCTAAAGTTGGTTGATAACCGACCGCACTAGGCATTCTGCCTAAAAGAGCAGAAACTTCACTACCAGCTTGTGTAAATCTAAAGATGTTATCAATGAACAATAAGACGTCTTGATGTTCAACATCTCTAAAGTATTCAGCCATTGTTAAACCAGAAAGAGCAACTCTCATTCTGGCTCCTGGAGGCTCGTTCATTTGTCCAAAGACAAGTGCTGTCTTAGCAAGAACTCCTGATGCCTTCATTTCGTGGTATAAATCGTTACCTTCACGGGAACGTTCACCAACGCCTGCGAAAACAGAAATCCCTTTCTGCTCAGTTGCAATGTTATGGATAAGTTCTTGAATAAGAACTGTCTTACCAACACCAGCACCACCGAATAAACCGACTTTACCACCTTTCATATAAGGACAAAGTAAGTCGATAACTTTAATACCAGTTTCAAGGATTTCAGTTTGAACGTTTTGATCTTTAAATGAAGGTGCTTTTCTATGAATTGGTAAACGGTTGTTTAAAGGAGTTTCGTTTTTGACCTCATCAATAGGATCACCAAGAACGTTAAACATTCTTCCTAAAGTTTCGTTTCCAACTGGAACTGTAATTGGACTTTCAGTGTCAATAACATCGAGTCCTCTAAGGACACCTTCAGTTGGTCCCATAGCGATACATCTAACGATGTCATCACCAATATGTTGAGCAACTTCGATTGTTAAGGTTGCTTCACCAGGTAATTTGACAATTAAGGCAGTTAAAAGTTCAGGTAAGTGTTCATCTTCAAATCTAACGTCGATAATTGGACCGACGGCTTGAACAACATGACCAATGTTTTCTTTTCTCATATTTTTGCCTCCTTATTTTTGTTGACCAGCGACAACCTCAAGAATCTCTTGAGTAATTGCGGCCTGTCTAGCTTTATTTAATTCAATTGTTAACTTATCAATTAACTCATCAGCGTTGTCATTTGCGTTCTCCATAGCGGTTCTACGAGATGCTTGTTCACTGACTGTCGATTCAATAAGTTTTTGGTATAAAGATGAGGATAACCAAATTGGCACCAATTCATCAATCAAGGTCTTAACGTTAGGATCGTAAATTGGTTCGTAACCAATATTATTGGTTCCACCTTCTTCTTTAAGTGGGAAAAGCGTTACAATAGTTGGCTCAAATCTAAGTGAATTAATGTACTTCGTGTATAACAATTTAACGGATTTAAACTTACCCTTTAAGAACTCTGAATGCAGTGTTCGACCGAGTTTAACAACATCAGAATAATCGAGTTTGTCATTTAAGAACGAATAGTTTTTGTCTAATTCAAAACCTTCTTTTTCGTAGTTAAGTTCACCCTTAAGGCCGATAGTCATTAAGACGTCATTCTCTTTAGATAAATTGTTTTTAACAAAGTTAAATACGTTAGAGTTATAGGAAGCACATAAGCCAAGATTTGAGTTAATAACAACGACCAGATTCTTGTCGCCTTTTCCTTCTTTTAAATATGGATTTTCTTCGTCTTGGAGCACTCCAAAAAGATGAGAAATGATATTTTCAATTTCTCTTACAAAGAACTGATTTGCTTCCATCTTGTTCTTAAACTTTTTAAGTTTGACGGTTGCAACAAGTTCCATTGCCTCAGTAATTTTCTTTGTGGATTTGACCGAAGCGATTCTTCTTTTTGTTTTATTAAGTGCTTGTGCCATTTTACTTTAATGTTTCGAAGAATTTCTTCATTATTTCTTTAAGTGTTGATTCTAAAGAATCAGAGATAACTTTCTTACTCACGATTTCTTGAATTACTTCTTTGTGAGAAGAGGAAATATGAGTGTAAAGTTTTTCTAAAACAGGTTTGATTTCTGTAACTTTTACTTCATCTAAGAATCTATGTTTTGCAGCGAAAAGTTCAATAATTTGTCTTTCAACTGGGTAGGTATCGTATTGAGCTTGTTTAAGGAGCTCCATAAGGACGTTACCATGAGTAAGAACGCGTTTTGTATCTGCGTCTAAGTCACTACCAAATTGAGCAAATGCTTGAAGTTCACGGAAGTTTGCAAGTTCGATCTTTAATGAACCTGCGACTTGTTTCATAGCTTTATGTTGAGCGGCACTTCCAACACGGCTGACTGAAAGACCAGAGTCGATAGCAGGTCTTTGACCTGCATTGAATAAATCTGTCATTAAGAAGATTTGTCCATCAGTAATTGAAATAACGTTTGTTGGAATATAAGCAGAAATATCGCCTGCTTGAGTTTCGATGATTGGAAGAGCAGTAATTGAGCCTCCACCATGTTCATCGTTAAGCTTACATGCACGCTCCAAGAGACGTGAATGTAGATAGAAAACATCACCTGGATAGGCTTCACGTCCACTAGGTCTCTTTAATAAAAGAGAAAGTGTACGATATGCAACGGCGTGTTTAGATAAATCATCAAAGATGATTAATGTATCTTTACCTGCATCCAACCATTCTTCAGCCATAGCCATGCCTGAATATGGAGCAAGATAAAGAAGTGGGGCAAGTTCAGAGGCGGTTGCAGAGACAACAGTTGTATAGTCCATAGCACCTGCTCTACGTAATTTATCAACAATTGAGGCAACAGTTGAATTCTTTTGTCCAATTGCTACGTAAATACAATTTACGCCTTGTCCTTTTTGGTTAATGATTGTGTCAACAGCAATTGCTGTTTTACCTGTTTGTCTATCACCAATGATAAGTTCTCTTTGACCTCTTCCAATAGGAATCATAGCATCGATAGCCTTAATACCTGTTTGAAGTGGAGTATCAACAGACTTACGGTAAATAACACCCGGTGCGATTCTTTCAACTGGACGAGTTGCTTTTGTTTTAATTTCGCCAAGTCCATCAAGTGGTTGACCTAAAGCATTAACAACTCTACCAAGTAAAGCATCGCCAACAGGAACTTCTACAACTCTTTTGGTACGTCTTACAATGTCACCTTCTTTAATTTCGGTGTCATTTCCGAGTAAGACACAGCCAACATTTTCTTCTTCAAGGTTCATGACCATTCCATAGACGGAACGATTGAACTCGACTAGTTCACCTAGCATTGCTTTATCAAGACCATAAACCAAAGCAACACCATCACCGACGGTAATAACAGTGCCTACGTCATTTGAGTCAACCTTGCTTTCGAAATCAGTTATTTGCTTTTTAATAAGAGCTGAGATTTCAGAAGTTTTAATGTTCATTAGCCGTTTCTCCTTTCTTTTAATTGTTCTTTCATTGTTTCGAGTTTGTATTTAATAGAACCGTCAAAAACGTGATCGTGTACAACAACTTTAACACCACCAATTAGACGTGAATCTAATCTGTTTTTAAGCTCTACTTTTTTACCTATTTTTTGCGAAATTACCTGGGAAATCTCGTCAATTTTGCTATTTTCGAGTGGTTCAGTTGAGTAAACAAAACCTTCATAAATATCTAACTCAAAATTAATACCTTTAGTGATTTCAGAGACGATATCTTTAAATAGATAAATCTTGTGTTTCTCGACAAGAAGTTTCATGAAGTTTGTGAAATTCTTTAAATCAAATTCTTTTGTGAGATCTTCGACGAGATTATATTTCTCTTCGGCTTTCACAAAACATGATTTGAGATACTTTAGGACTTCAGGATTAGAATCAAATACTTCTTTCATGCTTAAAACAGCAATTTTGTATTGCTCAAGTTTTTGCTCTTCTTTAGCTAAGCTAACTAGAGCAGCAGCATATCTAGAAGCAACTTCTTCCACTACTTACCTTCCTTTAAATCATCAATGAAACTATCGATAAGTTTTTCATTATCTTTCTTGTTAACTTCTCTTTCGAGAACTTTACTAGATGCATCAATCGCGACCGAAACAATTTCGCGGTGGATTTCATCTTTACTTGCCTCAATTTCTTGGGCAATTTCTTCTTTTGTACGTTTAATTTCTTCAGCTTTCTCTTCTTTTGCTTTGTCTAAAATTGCTTGTCTTTCCTTATTGGCGTCTTCTTTTGCCTTCTCTACTATTTCCATTGCTTCTTTGCGGCTCGCTTTAACATTTTCATCAGCTTTACTTAAAAGCTTCTCAGATTCTTTTTCTCTTTCTTCGGCAGTTTTAATTTTTTCTTCAACATAGTCACCTCTTTGTTTTAAGAGTTTCTTAACTGGTTTGTATGCTGCGAAAAATACTACGATTAAAAGTAAAACGAATGCTAAAAAGACTGCTAAAGCATCCCAAGGATTTGGAAATAGCTTATCCAAGAAATCGTTTTTCTGAATTGCATCCGCACATCCAGATAGCGCTAACGAGGACAAGGCTAAGACTAGAAATTTAGACTTTTTCATATAATGAAAGCCTCCCAATATTAGAGAACGAAAAGAATAAGAATTGAGATTAAGAGTGCGTAAATACCACAAGTTTCGACAAGGGCAGCACCAATAATCATGCTAGAACGAAGTTTGCCATACATCTCAGGGTTACGAGCCATACCTTCGATTGCTTTAGCAACTAATTGTCCTTCACCGATTGATGAACAACCTGCTGATAAAATAGCGATAGCTGCACCAATGGCTTTTGCTGCTTGTAAATCCATTACATTGCCTCCTTTCTTGAAACAGTAACTGTTTTCATTTCTATATCATCTGGTCTTTCTTGAGAGATGAAGAGTGCTGTTAAGAACACGAAAACCATCGTCTGAACAAAACCAGAGAATAAGTCAAAATAAGCGTGTAGCACTGGAGTGACTACAGGAACAAAGAATATTGAATTAACTCCACTAGGAATGAAGCTAAATAATGATGCAGATAAGCTTTCCAATGCACCGTTAACTAAACCAATTAAAACCCAGCCAACAATCGCATTACCAAACATACGGAGAGTCATACTTAAAAGTGGAGCCCACATTGAAAGTAAGTTTATTGGTAAGAAGAATGGGAATGGATCAATATAACGTTTAAAATATCTCCACTTAGTGAATCTAATCGAAGTGACGTGAATTAATACGAATGTAACTAAAGCAAGTGATAATGGCACTGCTAAGTTATTCATCGCAGTTGGTAGACCAGTCATTCCGATTGTAAATGCGATAAACATAAACGGAATAATTGCTAAGAATAGTCCACCAAAATTTTCAAAGCCAGGACCCATTGTATCTTGGGTAAAAGCATCTAATTTTTCAACTGCCCACTCGGTAATCATAAGAAGACCTTTTGGACGTTTTAAAGGATCTGCTCTTTTTGCTTTAATGCCGACAATAATTGCCAAAACGATAAGCACAAAAATAATCCCTAAAGCGACAATGATTTCACCTGAAGGATTGAAGGACTTAAAAATATTTGGATCGGAATACTTATCCATTATTTACCTTCCTTGTGCATTAATTGGGTGGCAATTGTGATAAATGTACCAGGTGCAAATGCTATAAGCATTCCCCAACAAGAATTAAAGAAAACTTCCACTTTAACTACGTACTGTAAAATTACAAGAAGAGCGAAAAGACCAACGAAAGAAATCACTCTTAAACCATAGGTTAAAAAGAATAACCCAGTCTTATTTTCCTTGAGTGTTAAAGTTGCACCAACATGAACTAACCAAATAAAAAGAAACTCAACACCAGTGCCAATAACGACACCAATCATCCAACCTGGTTGTTTAAAAAACAAACCAACTACAGAAGCCATCAATAAAATAGCTGAGATTATACCGGCAATTAGAAATGAGGCTTGTAACTCAGTTAACTTTGTTAGTTTCTTTTTCATAGCATAAATATTATTTATATAACAAAATAAAAAGTCAACAAATGTCGACTTTTTAGTTCAAATTTTTACATTAATTTTCGGATTATTTTTTGCTAAATTTTGGTCGATAACCTTACAAATGTAAGAAATCAGTAATTTAACCAAATTTTTGGTGCCAAATTTTAGCTCAATTTTTACACCAATTTTTCTATGTTAACTTTCGAGCAATTTCTACTAGGCCAACACAGGATGCTTATAATTTTAATTGAAATTATATTTTGTTGTAAAGTTTTTTACCTTTTTTAGTTTATGCAAGCGTTTACATTTTTATTGAAAGTATACGCTCGCTCGTGTATCATAAAGACGCCCTTGAAAGGAGATACATATTAAATGTCATTTACAGTAAAATTCCTCGGCAAAGAGAAAACATTTGATAAAAAAGTTAAAGTTATCGAACTTCTCGAGAAAGAAGACAAAGATATTCTTTGTTGTAGAGTCAACAATAGACTAAAAGAACTTACATATTACATTGACGAGGACTCAACCGTCGAATTCCTTACAATTAAGGATGAAGACGCCGCAAAAATCTACGAATCAACTGTTAGATTTATCGCAGTTATGGCATTCGCAAGATTATTCCCAGAATTAAGAATCAGATTTACTCGTAACGTTTCACGTTCAACATTCATTCAAATCTTAAATCCAGAAGTTTCTTCTAATAAGAAGATGAGAGATATGGTTGAAGCTGAAATGAGAAAGATTATTGATGCTGATTTCCCACTTGTTCGTCATAGCTATGACAAGAAACAAGCAGCTGAACTTTATAAGAAAAATGGCTTAGAGGACAAACTCGAAGCATTGGCTTATCGTCCAGAAATTAACGTTCACTTGTATGAATGTGATGGTTACTACAACTATCTTTCATCAAGAATGACCCCATCAACCGGATACATTAAGAATTTCAAATTAAATCTTTATGTTCCTGGTATGATTCTTCAAACTCCACGTGCTGAATGTGGAGGCGAAATCCCAGAATTTGTTGATGCTCCTACCTTTGGTAGAACAATCAAACAAGCACACGAATGGGCTAAGTTAGTTAACGCTGATACAGTCGTTAAAATTAACGAGCACATTCACAAAGATGGCGTTATTGATTTCATTCAATTATGCGAAGCAAGACACAACAGAATGCTTTGCGAACTTGGTGAAACAATCGAAAAGAACGACGACATTAAGATCATTTGTGTCGCTGGTCCATCAAGCTCTGGTAAAACAACATTTGCTAACAGAGTTCGTATCGAACTTATGCAACGTGGTTTAAAACCAATTAGAATCTCAATGGATGACTACTATCTTCCAAAATCACAAGCTCCAAAAGATGAAGATGGAAAACCAGATTTAGAGTCAATTGAAGCTCTTGATATCGAGTTATTCAACCAGAACATGCTCGATTTAATTAATGGTGAAGAAGTTCAACTTCCTAAGTTTGATTTCAAACTTGGAGCACGTGTCCCTGGTAGAGTTCTTAAAGTTGGTAAAGGCGAACCAATCATCATTGAAGGTATTCACGCCCTCAACGATCGTATGACCGCACTTATTCCACGTAACCAAAAATTCAAAATCTTCATTGCTCCACAAGCACAAATTAACCTTGATAACACCTATCCAATTTCAACAGTAGACTTACGTTTACTTCGTAGATTGGTTCGTGACTTCCAATTTAGAGGTGCTTCAGCTGAAGAAACAATTGGCATGTGGCCAAGTGTCCGTCGTGGCGAATTCAAATGGATTTACGAAACACAAGAAGGCGCAGACTTTGTTTATAACTCAATGCTTCCATATGAACTTTGTGTTATGAAGAAATATGCTCAACCACTTCTTGAAGCAGTCAAAACTGAATCAGTGTACTTCCCAGTAGCAGAAAGATTACTCCGTATGCTCAAGTACTTTGATAACATGCCAGATGAATGGGTCCCATGTAACTCACTTATAAGAGAGTTCATTGGCGGATCTTGCTACGCTGACTAATCAATTCACAAACAAAAATGGACATCATCGCGGTGTCCATTTTTTAGTAGAAATTTAGTAGTTTTTAAAGCTTGAATCTTCTGGCGCTTTCCACTGCTTTTTCCCAGGATTTCGCCATAATTTTTGCTTTTTCGGGCTTCATTTTTGGAGAGAAACTCTTTTGGAAATCGTGGCATTCTTTAATGTGAGATAAACTCTTAAAAAATCCTGATTTTAAGCCGGCCATATAGCAAACACCAAGGGCTGTAGATTCTAAGCATTTTGGTTTGTTAATATCAATTTGAAGAATATCGCTTTGGAACTGCATTAAAACGTTAGAGTTTGTTGCACCACCATCGACTTGTAAAGATTTAATGTGAATTTGTGATTCATCACTCATAACATCGAAAACATCTTTTGATTGGAATGCGATAGCTTGAAGAGTTGCTAAAACAATGTGATTTCTTGTTGTAGCTCTTGTCATACCGAACATCGTTCCTCTAACTTCATCATCCCAGTAAGGAGTTCCTAAACCAACAAATGCAGGAACAAAATAAACTCCACCATTGTCTTCAACTTGAGATGCTAAGACATCACAATCTGAAGCTTGAGTAATAACTCTAATTCCGTCTCTTAACCATTGAATGGCTGCGCCACCAATAAAGACAGAACCTTCTAAGGCGTAAGTTGTTCTTCCATCTAAAGTCCATGCAATTGTGGTAAGCAAACCTTTATTGGAAAGAATTGGTTTATCGCCTGTGTTCATTAACATGAAACAACCGGTTCCATAAGTATTTTTGCAATCACCAGGCTTGAAACATGTATGACCAAATAATGATCCTTGTTGGTCACCAATAACGCCTAAAATATGAACATCTTTACCAAAGTATTCAAGTTTTCCATAGTCATAACTTGATGGGTAAACTTTTGGGAGCATCTTAGCAGGAATGTTAAACATTTCGAGCAAGTCTTTATCCCACTTTAAATCAGTAATGTTATATAACATTGTTCTGGATGCGTTAGTTGTATCAGTAGCGTGTGTTTTACCGTTTGTAAGTTTCCAAATGATCCAGGTGTCAATTGTACCGAAGAGTAATTCGCCTTTTTCAGCACGTGCTTGAGCACCTTTAACTTCGTTTAAAATGTATCTAATTTTTGAAGCAGAAAAATATGGGTTGATTAATAAACCAGTTTTATTGTGAATAATAGTTTCTTTCTTCGAAAGACTTTCACAAATTTTGAGTGATTGGCGTGATTGCCAAACAATTGCATTACAAATTGGAGCACCGCTTTTCTTATCCCAAACGACTGTTGTTTCACGTTGGTTTGTGATACCGACAGAATCGATTTCAGACCATTGAGTATTAGCCTTAATCAAAAGGTTATTAATAACATCAACGACAGAACTCCATATTTCAAGAGCATCAACTTCTACATAACCTTCTTGAGGATAAATAAGTGAAATTTCTTTAGCGGCAGAGGCAACAAGTTCGCCCTTCTTATTAAATAGAATAGCTCTACTTGAGGTTGTGCCTTGATCAATTGAAAGAATATATTTTTTCATTAACGAGTCCCCAGCATTTTTTCAATAGCGTCTACGTCTTTTATGATTTCTTCTGAAAGAACCTCAGATCCATTTTCTGTAATCAAAACATCGTCTTCAATTCTTACACCAATTCCGAGTTCTTTAAAGTATAAACCTGGCTCACATGTAACAACGTTTCCTGGTTCAAGTTTATCTTCTCTTGTGCCACAGTCATGTGTATCAAGTCCCATAAAATGGGAAACAGAGTGATAATAGACTTTTGAAATCTCTTCTTTATAAGTGAGTAAACCTTTTTCAACGCATTCAGAAGCAAGGAATTCTTTTGCAAAATCATTTGCCTCTTTTAAAGTAATTCCTGGGCGCATAAATTTGGCGGTTTGCTTATTACAATTAAGAACGATTTCATAAATCTTTTTTTGAATTTCGCTAAACTTTCCATTAACTGGATAAGTTCTTGAAATATCTGATGCATAGTAATTTCTAGCAGCACCGACATCGAACAAGACCAAATCGTTACTCTTAATAACATCTTTTTGACTTGGGTAATGTAAAATGACAGCATTTTCGCCAGTTGCAACAATTGAAGCAAACGCTAATTTCGCATCTTGATCCTCAAATACTGCGAACTCGAAAGCATTTCTTAAATTGTATTCGTATCTGCCTGCTTTCATTTCAAGCAATGCATGTTTAAGACCTAAATTTGTTGTGGAAATTGCTTCACGAATTAATTGAATTTCTGCCTCTGATTTAACCTTTCTCATTTCACTGATAATTGGGTTAACGTCAAGAACATCTAAGTGATGAACAACTTCTAATTCTTTCTTATAAGTAATGGTCGATTTTGACTCACCAATTTTAAGTTCATTTTCTAAATCTAAGTAAAACTTAGAAATTCCTTCTTTCATTGTAATATTGGTATCAAAGAAAGCCATCATTTTGCCTTCAAAAGTTGTTCTAACAGCGACATTTTCAACGCCTGAAATTTCGCGGGCTTGATTTAAAGAAAGCTTATAACCAATCCACTTTTCAACCTTTTCATCTTTCTCATCAACAAAGAGGTAAGTGAGTTTTTCGCCATCATTTTTTATTAGTAAAAGAATTGAGTTTTCTTGCTCAATACCAGTTAAGTAATAGAAGTTTTTGTTTGGCACAAATTCAAAATTTTCATCGCCAGACTTTTTCTTTCCAACACCTGAGAAAAGAATGGTGACCGAATTGTCATCTAATTTATTAAATAATTTGTTACGTCTTAACGTATATTCTTCTTTGTCAATCATACTTCTACCTTCTATACACTTTTCTACTACCAATGAGTTCAATGTTTGCATGTGGGAATGCGTTTGCAAGTCTTTCTCCTGCGTCTTCATCTCCTAAAACATCTAAAGATATTTTATCCTCATATTTGATGTTTTCAAACGAAAATCCCCACATTTTTCCGAGTCTTTTTAGTTCATCAAAATCTTTGTAAGACATTGTCATCTTATATCCATACCTATTTGAAATCTCGACGATGTCTGCAGAATTAATAACCTGAACACCGGTTTCTAAATAGGTGGACATTAGTCTTGAAGCGCCTAATAAGATGCCTCCGAAATAACGGACTACAACAAGTAAAGTTTCATCCATTTCCTTTTTACCTAAAAGTTCAAGTAATGGTCTACCTGCTGTTCCTGATGGCTCTCCATCATCAGATGATTTCTTTGCGCCGCCAATGCTATAAGCATAACAATAATGTTTTGCCTTTGGATATTCTTTTTTAATATCTAAAAGATATTGTTTAGCTGATTCAACACTTGTAGCATGCACCAAAATACCTATAAATGATGATTTATCTCTTATCAAGGTTATTTCGTTTTTCTCTAAGACTGTGAACATTTGAAATAATTATACTATTTTTCTTTGAAAAGAACATATAATATAAAAGCAATGTAAATAGGAAAGTAATTATGGATTGGAATATTGAACCTGAAAAAAAGAAATATGGATCATCGATGATTCCTGCCATAAAGCAGTTAATTGTTTTTCTTACTGGCTGGGTCGGTTTCCAAATTATCGCATTATTAGTTCAGGTTTTCCTTGTGAACTCTTTTAGTATTGCAAACGAGATTGCCCCACAATTAGTTGTTCGTGAAGCTTTAGTGAAAATGCTCATAAATAGCCTAGCATATGGCATTTTATTAATAATTCTTTTATTCATAACTTATTCAGATATTCTGAAACAACTGAAATCATTCAAACAATGGCAATCATATGTTGCAGGCACAGTTTGCTTGCTTTCCATTTATGGATTCAACTTCATCTATGGCAATTTAATCAGTTTAATACCTGTTCCTGTCACTGATAACGTAAATGAAACAGCTGTTGTTAGCCTGCAAAGTTTATATCCAGTTCTGAGTTTAATTATTTTTGGTTTTGTTGCTCCAATTTGCGAAGAACTTACTTACAGAGTTGGTTTATTCTCTTTAATGAAGAGAAAATCAAGAGTCCTTGCATATGTTGTAACCATTCTTGTCTTCTCATTAATTCACTCAAATTTCACTTACGCAAACTTCTTTAACGAATTACTCAATTTGCCTTACTATGCATATGCTGCTTTTGCATTCAGCTTTGCATACGAGCATTTTGGTTTTGCTGGTTCAGTAATTCCACATATCTTAAACAATTCAATTTCATGCATTATTGCAATGCTTAGATAATGGAAAAACAACGCGATTTCAAAGTTTTTACTGGCTTTACTTTAAAGATTATAGCCATTATTTCAATGACCTTTGATCATGTCGGTTTATTCCTTGGAAAATACGAAAATGCCCAGGAAATCGCGAATATTTTTAGACTTTTAGGTCGTTTAGCGTTCCCTTTATTTATATTCCTTTTGGTCGAGGGAATCATTCATACAAAAAGCATTAAAGATTACTTAGCTCGACTAGGCGCTCTTGCGTTAGCATTCTTAATTGGCCAGATTATTTACACATCATTTATTAGCAAAGGTGAAGCGTTAATCTCACCAATGGTTGATCTATTCTTAACAGCAGTCTGCGTATATTTATTAAAAAGAAAAGATAAGTTTTCTTATTTTGCAATCATTCCGGTTGTGTGGTCTGTCATCTCACTGTTTGTCAGGAATTACGAGGCCACTAACTTATATGCAGTCCCATGGTTCCCATATTTCTTACGTCTTGACTATGGAATTTTTGGACCACTACTTGGAATTGGATTTTTCTATGCAAATGATTTAGCGAAGATTTTCCTTAAGTCAAACAAAGGAACTGAATCATTTATAGGAACAACTTACGAACAAACTACTAAAAATGTCATTTCTATAATTGTGTTAATTATATTAACAGTTACTCTATGTTTCATTGATAACAACGCAATGCAAACATTCTATTCAGTACCATGGCAGTTCTATTCAATACTTGCTTTTATTCCAATTCTTTTCTATTCCGGAAAACGTGGATACAACGCAAAATGGTTCCAATACGGATGCTATTTATACTTTCCAGCGCATCTGATTATTATTTTTCTGATTTTTGCTTTATTATAATGTCGAGGTGAAAAATTATGATTAAACATTTAGAAAATTCAAATGACTTCGAAAAAGAGGTCCAAGGCGAAGCCGTTATTGTTGATTTTTTTGCAGATTGGTGTGGTCCATGCCAAATGCTTGCACCAGTTTTGGAGGAATTAGATAAAGAAGGTGGCGTTAAGATCGTTAAGATTAACGTCGATGAAGTTCCTGAACTTGCAAGACAATTTAGAGTCATGTCTATTCCAACAGTTATGCTTTTCAAAAATGGCCAATTTGTAAAGAAACAATTAGGCTATATGCCATTAGAAGCACTCAAAGAATTCATTAAATAAAAAAGACTTTAATTAATTAAATCGGTGTGATATTATTTTTGTCGCTGATTAGGATCATTGGTCTATCGGTTTATGATGCCTCCCTGTCACGGAGGCGAGAGGGGTTCGACTCCCCTATGATCCGCCAGATGCAGATGTAGTTCAGTGGTAGAACTTCAGCCTTCCAAGCTGACTATACGGGTTCGATTCCCGCCATCTGCTCCATCTAACAAAAATCACTGACTTAGTCAGTGTTTTTTTATTTTAATTTCGGATTGAATTAAAGAATATTTTAACTATAATGTTAAACTATGAATCCGATTTATTGGGTATTAATATATGTAGTCCTAGCGTCGCTAGTTGTTTTTTTATCAATAAAACTTTCAAACTACGTTGATCTTTTAGATAAGAAAACAAAGGTTTCAGGTGCTTTATTAGGAGGCATCCTTTTAGCAGGAGTTACTTCTCTACCAGAGTTATTTACTTCACTTACCGGTACTTTAATCGTTGGTGATAATAACCTCGTTCTAGGAAATATTATGGGAAGTGATTTCTTTGACATCATGATTTTTGGCGTTGTTTATTTCCTCTTCTTTAAGAAGTTCACTCAAGGCAAAGTTGGAAAACAGCATTACCTTACATGCTTATTTACTGGCTTAATGCTTGTGGCAGTTACAATTGCATCCTTTGTCTTTGACAAAAATGGTTGGATTTTGTTTGGTTGGTTTAACCCAATGTCACTTGTTATCATTGCCATTTATGTCATATCAGTAATCTGCACTCCTAAAACTGAAGAAAAAGAAGACAAGGAAGAAGCTGATACAAAATTAACTGTAAAACAGATTTGGATTTTACTTGCTGTCTTCTCAGTTATCTTAATTGCTGCTTCTATTTCAGTAACGATTGTTACCGAAAAGATCGTTGATGGCTTTTCAATTGGGCACACTTTCGGTGGTTCATTATTCTTAGGAGTAGCTACATCACTTCCAGAAGTCACCGCCACCATCTCTCTTTGTAAGAAGAAAAACTTTAATGCTGCCTATGGAGATATTCTTGGAAGTTGTGTCTTCAATGTCATTATTCTTGCAATTGCTGATGTACTTTCATTTAAAGCAGGACCACTTTACATCATCAACTCTGACTCACTTATGCTCATAATTGGAACAGCATTCTGCTTACTTTTAACCTTTATTTCTATCCTCTTTATTAGATCAAAATATTTCAAAAACAACGTGAAATCACGCATATTTTTGTATTCTATCGCATTTTTATTGATGTCTTCTTACATCGTTTATTTAGCTCTCGCAACATCAGGAGTTTCATTACTTTAATATGTTTGATTTACTAGTTGCATCTAACAATTTACATAAGATTAAAGAGTACCAAGAGATGTTTTCGGGCTATGAAGTTAAAGTTCATTCCCCAAAACAGCTCGGAATTAACGTAAACCCAGACGAAAACGGCACTACTTACGAAGAAAATTCTCTAATTAAAGCAAAAGCATTAGCAGAATTCACCAAAATGCCTGTCATTGCAGATGATTCTGGACTTAATGTTGTAGCCTTAAATAATTTCCCTGGAATTCACTCCTCAAGATTCGCAGATTCATGGGGCGGAAATCAGGTTGCAAACTTAAAATTAATCGAGAAATTACAGGAATTTTCTGATAAATCTGCATTTTTTACCTGTGTCATTACACTCCTTAATGTTGATGATAAACCAGTCGTTTTTAAAGGTATTTGCCCTGGTAAAATCTTAGATAAACCTGAAGGAGAAGGCGGATTTGGTTACGATCCAATCTTCTACTCAAATGAGGCAAAACAATGCTTTGGTACAGCACCTGAAGAAATAAAAAATAAGTATTCTCATAGAGCCAAAGCAATGGAACAACTAATTGAATATTTAAAATCTAAAAAATTAATTTAATGATAAATAAGGGTTAATACAAAACCTGCAATAATTAAGAATTCTGCAATAAGGTACGTCAACATTATGTAAAAGTCGTACCTTTTAAATTTTAAACCAAAGTGTGTAACAACTAAAATTGAATCTGAAACGATAAAGATAATACTTCCTATCAAAGATAGGAATATATAAGAGCCTACTTGAGCAATTGCGAATGAAAATACAGGTATATATACAGCGAGAATTGCAAAATAGAATGACTGAGCAATCTTATTTAATGTCGTGTGATTTTTAGCCTTGTTGGTAAAAGCAAACATTGCAAGGGCCACCACCACGTAAGTTAAGATGAATATGACGTGATGGAACCATCTAATATTTCCCTCACCGACAATCATGAACAAACATTCAAAAATATAAGCTAAATGGCCAAGGAAGAAGGCAACAACACCAATATTAAAAGTCTTTCTTCTAAGAACGCACCAGTCACCAAGCATTCCAAGGAATGCTCCAATATAAATTAAAGGTTGATCAGGAAATGCAAAAACAGCAGCAAGTCCAAGTGTCAACATGCAGCAGATCTTTTCTTTTCTTCTTAATTTTTGATTCTCAATAAATGCAAAAGCAAGTTGCAAGATTGAACTAATTAAAAATAATCCAAGAAATATGTAAACTGCTATCGGATATTTCATTATCTCAATTATAAACATGTTTATGCTTTCTTAAAATAAAAATAATGCTATAATACTTTTCGCCGGAGCAGTACTCAAGAGGCTGAAGAGGACGGTTTGCTAAACCGTTAGATCGGGTTACTGATGCGCGGGTTCGAATCCCGCCTGCTCCGCCAGCGGGATAAAGAACCGCTTTTTTTATTGCCAAAATTTTAAGATTGATTCTTTATTAAAGAATCCAACCGAATGATCATATACGCATATGGCGTAAATTTAATCAAATTTTTTAAAAAAATTTTCTAAAATTCAAACGCATGTGTAATAATTAAGGCATATTTTTTCAAAAAAGGAGGCAATATGGACAAGATTAAATGTAAAGATCTTTTCGAACCTAGTGGCATTGATATCATCGATTCATTAGTATTCTCCAAGGAAAATCCTTGGCTAATTTTAAAAGAGATTCAATCCTACATTGTTTCCTTAATTGAAAAAGGAGTCGAAGGATACACTCTTTTAAAAGAAGGTGTCTTAATTGGACAAGACGTTAAAATTGCAGAAACCGCAACAATTAATGGACCAACAATCATCGGAAATCACGTCGAAATTAGACCAGGAGCTTATATTAGAGGCTCAGTAATCGTTGGCGATGAAAGTGTTGTCGGTAACTCATCAGAGTTAAAGAACGCAATCTTAATGAGACACGCCCAAGTTCCACATTACAATTATGTTGGAGACTCTATCGTTGGTAACTACGCTCATATGGGCGCTGGTTCCATTCTTTCCAATTTAAGAAGTGATGGCAAAAACATCATTCTTCACGGGGAAGAAGAGCATGAAACAGGATTAAGAAAAATCGGAGCATTCCTTGGTGACCACGCCGACATTGGCTGTGGATCAGTCTTAAATCCTGGTACCGTTATCGGTAAAAATACGCAAGTTTATCCTCTAAGTTTGCTTAGAGGCATCTATAAAGAAAATTCAATTGTTAAATCAACACGCTGTGTTGTAGAGAAGGAAGAAAGATAAATATGAAAGTTATTGTAAATAAAAACGAAGTCATCTCAAAGATGATCGCAGAAGATTTTATTAATGTAGTTCTTAAAAAACCTAATGCAGTCTTAGGACTTGCTACAGGTACATCACCACTTGATGTTTATGCCAATATGGCAAAAGCTTGTAAAGAAGGTAGAGTTTCATTCGCAAAATGTACAACCTTCAACCTTGATGAATATGTTGGTCTTGAAGGCACACATAATCAATCATACCGTTACTTCATGAATGAAAACTTATTCAATCACATTGACATCGATAAGAAAAATACAAACGTCTTACTCGGTGTTGGCGATTACAAGAAATTCATGAATGAATATGATGACATGATTGCTAAAGCAGGCGGAATTGACATTCAAATTCTTGGTATTGGCAGTGATGGCCACATCGCATTCAATGAACCAGGTACACCATTTGATTCATTAACACACGAAACAGAACTTACTGAACAAACTATCAAAGATAACTCAAGATTATTCAACGATATCAGCGAAGTCCCAACACGCGCAGTTACAATGGGTCTTAAGTCAATTATGAACGCTAAAAAGATCGTTCTTATTGCAACTGGTAAGAATAAAGCAAAAGCTGTTTATGGCTTAATCAAAGGTCCTGTGACTGAAGATATGCCATGTTCAATTCTTCAAAAACATAATGACGTTACAGTTTATGTTGATGAAGATGCATATTCACTTTGTAAGTAAATTTAAAAAAGTTCTACGGGGGAGGCAACTTCCCCTTTTATTTTTCTTTATTAAGAATATAATAATGTATGGAAAGTAGGAAAAGTAGGAAATGAACAAAATAGAAAAAGATCGCTTTATCGTTTCGGTTAAAGTAGGTGAAAAAGGTCAAATTATCGTTCCTAAAGAAGCTAGAGAGATGTTTAACATCTCACCTGGCGATACTCTATTCTTTTTAGGAGATAAAGATAGAGGTATTGCTTTAATGAAAAGTGATACAATATACGATTTGATGGAGAAAGGAATTATCAAATGAACATTCTAGAAGTTAAAAATGTGAGTAAAACTTACCCATCATTTAAATTAGATAATGTATCTTTCATTATTGAAGAAGGTTCCATTTGTGGCTACATTGGCCGTAACGGGGCAGGTAAGACCACCACTTTAAAAGGTATTATGGGACTTATTCATATTGATTCAGGCGAAATAAAAGTTTTTGGAAGAGATATGCAAGAACATGAGGCAGAAAATAGACAAGAAATTGCCTTTGCCTTAAGTGAAATCAATTACTTCCCAGATGCAAAACTCAGTCTTCTTACTAAAGTAACAAGTAAGTTCTATCCAAATTGGAACCAAGAAACTTACGAAAAACTTTGTAAAAGATTTGGTCTTGATCAAGATAAAAAAATTAAACAATTATCGAGCGGCATGAAGGTTAAATATAACCTTGCTATCGCCTTATCTCATAACGCAAGATTATTAATCTTAGATGAACCTACATCAGGCATTGATCCTGTCAGTAGAGATGAGATTTTAGACCTCTTTAAGCTAATTGTAAAAGAAGGTAAAAGAAGCATTCTTTTCTCAACACACATTACATCAGACTTAGATAAATGCGCTGACCACATTGTTTATATTAAAAAAGGTCAAATCATCGCATCCAAGACAAAAGAAGACTTTATTAACCACTATAAATACATTACTGGTCCTATGTCAGAATTTGATGCTGTCAAGGACTTAGTTATCTCTCACAAAGAGGAAAATGGAAAGTTCACAGCCCTTATCCCAACTGAAAAATGTGCGGGAATTCCTCGGGATATTGAACAAAAAGAGCCAGATTTAGACACAATTATGGTTTATGAAGAAAGAAAGGGGGATTTAGAAGATGAAACGCTTGCTTTATAAAGAATTTAGACTTTCTGTCCACCCACTTACTTACTTCTTTATGGGTGTTATGGCTTTGGTTTGTTTAACACCAAGCCTTCCAGCTTTCATTCCATTAGTTTACTTTGCGCCTTGCTATACATTCTTATTTATTGGAATGAACAAGACCACTACTACAAACGATTTGTTCTACACATGTAATCTTCCTATTAGAAGAAAAGATGTAGTCACAGCAAGAATTTGTTCAACAACTGTTTTACAACTCGTTGAGCTAGTATTAGTGTTCCCTATTTTATCTCTTTCAATGTTTGGCTTTATTAAAAATATGCCAGTAGATAAGATGACTGAAGCTTTAACTTCATTTGTCACTGTAGATATTACTCAAGGTTTATACCTTGCTGCAGTTTATTTAATCTGTTATGCAGTTTTAGACTTAATTTATTTACCTTGGTTCTACAAAACTGGTAAGAGCATCATTGCAAATATGTTTGTCTCAATCATTGCAGTTGTCGCAGTTGGTGCATTACTTACAATTGTTCCGCATTACATTCCTGCATTTAACGACGCTCTTAAGATTGGAGCAGAACAATCAAACTATTTCCTTCAAATTGGTATTCTAGTCGCCGCTATTGCTCTTTGGATTGGGTCAAAGTTCCTTGTTCGTTTCTTATGCGCTAAAAACTTAACAAAACTGGATTTCTAAAATGATTCAAAACGGGATTAACAAAGATTTTATAAAGAAAGATAAATCGCACGCACAAAAAATAACAAAGTTAACAATCATGTGCATGGTTTATAAAGACGATGGATCGTTCCTAGTAGAAAATCGTTTGAAGAAAGACTGGCCAGGACTTACTTTTCCAGGCGGACACGTTGAAGATGATGAATTAATTGTCGATGCAGTCGTCCGTGAAATGAAAGAAGAGACTGGCTTAGAAGTTTCTAACTTAGAACCAAGAGGTTACATTGAATGGAATGAGTTTGGAGATAACGTTAGACACCTAGCAATGTTATTCAAAACTAAGTCATTCAAAGGTGAACCTAGATCTTCTAAAGAAGGTAAAATATTTTTCATCAAAGAGGAAGATATTGGGAAATATCCTCTCTCAAATGACTTCTTAGAAATCTACAAAAAGTTAAAATAAAAGAGTAGCATAGCTACTCTTTTTTAAACTAGATTTAAACTTATTTCTTTAGTGCTGCAATGACGATTTGAGAAACGCCATACACTGCAATTAAGATACCGACAATGATCCAGAATACTTGTTCAAATCCTTTTAATGCTAAGAATAAGATAGCAAGTGTTAAAGCTGCAGCTCCAACAATAAGATTAATGATACCAAGATTTCTTGCTTTTTTAGTTAGTAAGTAAATGCCATAAATGATTAATCCAGCACCACCGCCTAAAACAGCGAATACTAATAGGCCGATTAATACACCAGCATCAATTTTGCCAACAATTAAGCCAACACCAATTGCAACTAATGCGCCACCGCCAATAACTTCTGCAGGTGGTACAAGTTCTTTTCTTGACATAAGCACGATTGAAAATGCTAATAAAATTGCACCTACAACACATGCAGTAATGCCAAAGTAAAGATTTAAAACAGTAGCGGCACCGAAGATAGCTACTAACACGCCAAGAACAATTAATAGTGTGGCGGATAGCATTGTGGTTAATTTATCTTTCTTCATTTTTCTAACCTCCAAAATAAACGCAAATAGTTTATAAACTTTCATTTTCTAATGCAAGCGTAATGTGCACGCATAAAGAAAATCCCCAGGAAATCCCGGAGATTTTGCTGTTTTAATATGCTCTAGCGAAGAATACAACTTTCTTTGCAGGTTTACCACAGACAAGGCATTTATCATCAAATGGAACTTGATCGAATGGTAAGCATCTTGCGGTTGCTTGATAGAGTTCTTTAATCTTATCTTCGCATTCTCTATCGCCACACCACATGACTTTAGCATATCCACCACGGTCAAGAATTTCACCTAATTCTTTAACTGAGTGAGCTTCAGTTGTATGTTCAAGTAAGTACTTAAATGCTTTCTTATACATTTCTTCGTGAATTACTTCAAGTAATCTGGAAGCTTCTTTTACGACATCAGCATCATTTACTGTTAACTTTTGTCCATCATTACGTTTTGCTAGAACTGCTACACCGCTTGCAACATCTCTTGGACCAATTTCCACTCTTAGTGGAATGCCTTTCATTTCGTGTTCAGCAAACTTCCATCCTGGAGATTTATCAGAATCATCAAGTTTGACTCTAATACCAGCCTTTTCTAATACATCTCTATATTGTTGAGCCTTCTTCATTACATCAGGATTCTTTTGCATTATTGGTACAATAACGACTTGAACTGGTGCAACTCTTGGAGGGAGAACTAAACCATTGTCATCACCATGAACCATGATGATTGAACCTAAAAGTCTAGTTGAAACACCCCATGAAGTTTGATGAGGAGTTGAGAGTTTTTGATCTTTTGTTTGGAAAGAAATACCAAATGCTTTAGCAAAACCATCACCAAAGTAATGTGTTGTACCAGATTGAAGTGCTTTTCCATCAGGCATAAGTGCTTCAATTGAATATGTTTCTTTTGCACCAGCAAATTTTTCTTTATCTGTTTTAAGTCCTTTAACAAAAGGAACTGCGAGAAGTTCTCTACCCATTTCATCGTAAATTTCAAGCATTCTTAAAGCGTCTTTGCGTGCTTCTTCTTCGCTTTCATACATTGTATGACCTTCTTGCCAAAGGAATTCTGAACCTCTTAAGAATGGACGAGTTGTCTTTTCCCAACGAACAACGCTACACCATTGGTTATAGCGTTTTGGAAGATCTCTGTAAGAGGTAATAATATTTTTATAGTGTTCACAGAACAAAACTTCAGATGTTGGACGAATAATAAGTTCATCTTCAAGCAATGCTTGACCACCTTTAGTGGCAATTAAAGTTTCAGGAGCAAAACCTGAAATGTGATCTTTTTCCTTCTGGAAAAGACTTGAAGGAATGACTAAAGGCATGTACACATTTTCAACGCCTACAGCTTTGAATTTCTTATCTAAGTAAGATTGAATTTGTTCCCAAATTGCGTATCCATAAGGACGGTAAATAATAAAACCTTTAACGGATGAATAATCCATTAATTCGGCTTTCTTACATACGTCTGTGTACCACTGCGCAAAATCTTGTTCTTGTGTGGTAATTGAGTTGTTTTTAATATCCATAAAACTCATCTCCTATTATTGTTTAAGATTTTTAATCTTATTAATGATTTTTCTTTGAAGTGGCAGAATGTTTTCTGCAGGTTGTGCGATAGCGTCACTACAAATATAACTAACGCCTAATCTATAAACTAATTCAACGATATCCCAGCTTTGAATGTCTAAGGCAACAATTGGTTTTTCATAATGAAGTAATTTTTCAATTAAGCCTTGGAAAGATGGTAAGTTTCTACCAGCATTCTTCTTAGAAATATGTGTAGCAACTGATAAGTTGAAGTAGTCAAATGATGAATAAAGTTTTGGTGAAAGAGTTAAGATTGCGTCGTCAATTTCAAGAGCAACTGCATAACCTTTAGATTTGAATGAACGGATTGAGTTAATCAAAGCTTCTTCTTCATATTCATCTGGTAAGGCTGCTAAATCTCTTTCTTTTAAAACTAAGACAATATTAGCGTCGGAAACACCACGTGTGTGTCCTAATGATTTATTAACAAAGTTAATCTCATTGAATGAAACAGGGAAGAAAAGCAAAACATTCATGTCGTTCTTTTCTTGAACGAAACGAGAAATAACGTTCTTCGTAATTGTTGAGAAGAGCTCTTTATCATCTTCAGTACGCATAGCGTAGTTCTTTAAAGTGTCAATTTCGTGGAAATATGAATCGTAAGGAACAACTGAAGATTGATAACCAACAACTCTGCCACGATCTACATTGTAGATTGGTTGGAAATAGTAACGAAGTTTGTTATCTTCGATAACTTCTTGAACGTCAGTTCTAAATTGCTTACCTTGGTCATCAATAAGAAGTGTTTTAATGTCATTAAAGTATGCGATTTGGTTTTCACTATCTTTAGTCAAGTCAGAGACCATTAAGACATTCTTAATTAAGGTTGCGGCATCTCTAAAGTTTTCACTATTTTCAATGACACCTATGGTGTAGTCAATATCATTTGAGTAAGATTTGATCAAAAGGAATCTGTTGATTCTAGTTTTTACTTTATCGATGAATGTATTTATTTCTGCTCTAGTTTTTACTTCGAGGTTTGTGATTAAAATTTGACCAAATTTTTCTTCTGTGACAACGACATCTTCTTCAGTAAAGTTGACCATGATATCTCTAATATCAGCGTATGCTAACTGAGAAATATCACTCGTTTTGGTTCTCTTATTGAAGAAGTTAAATGCAAAAGTTGTTCCTTTTCCGTTGCTCATTAAGATTCTCTTAAAGAGGTAATCTTTCTTAGCAAATTCGAGTTTTTCACCTTTGCCTTTAACCTTAAAGTTAGTTTGTAATAAGTGAGATTCGATATAGATGACTTGTTTTTTATAATCAATCTTTTGAGCTTCTAAAATAGAAGTGACACTTTGTTTTGAAGATTTGATATAAACACTTAGTTCAATAAATCTTGGAGTTTCATCATTATCTTCTAAAAGATTTCCGATCCAGTTGATAAGATTTTCACGTTCTTTGGATGAAAATTGATTATAAAATGTTGTGATTGAAGTTGTTTTTCTTTCTCTTAAGTGAGCGGAATTAAAATATCTAACTTGGTCGTTTGCGATATCAATAACGAATATTCTCAAAGAATTTGAAAGTTCACTAATTTCTTTGTTATGTTTTTCGTCTTTATGGTTTAAAACAGAATAAAAAACAATCACTACGACAAGGCCGACTATAGCAAATCCAGCGATGCCTAGCATGATTATTGAGATGATATCAGTTGGAAACGACACGAATAAATACATGCTTGTATTATACTCTATTACGTGTTTTATACAATAAATGTTTGTTTTTATAAGGCAAAAAATCAAAGATTTGGTGTCTTATCTTAGTAACAGACCGATTTATAGAAAATTGTAAAAAAATTAATTTTGTTTATGTTATAATTTCCAGCGGAGGAATACCCAAGAGGCTGAAGGGGTTGGTTTCGAAAACCAATAGTAGGTGCAAGCTTAGCAGGGGTTCAAATCCCCTTTCCTCCGCCATGAAAAGTAACAAAAAACCAGGTCAATTACTCGGCCTGATTTTTCATATAATTTAGCCTTTTGAAGATAGGCGATTTGATAAGCAAAAATATCAAAAACACCAGGAAAACCCCAGAAAAATAGCCTCCGACGTCAATTCCTACATCGGCCCAAGCGCCTGTTCTTCCGTCGACAAAAATCTGGGTAAATTCGCTGATTAAAGCCATCAAAAATCCAAAGCCAGAAGTCATCAATAATTGCCACAAAAAATAACCAATTTTTGTGTCTTTAATGAAAAGATAAAGCGCCCAAGTTGAGAATCCACCAGAAAAGGCAAATAAACCGTAATGACCAACAAGTTTTCTTAAATCAAAAGCGAATTTTGGAAAGTTTTCTGGTGTAATTGTTTCTGGTTTAATTGTATTGATCACATCTGCTGCTGTATGAGCAATTACATTTGACTCTTTTGCAGATGCTTCACCATTTATAAAAGCATTTATTAAAATAAAAAGGTTTATCGCAACAGCAATTGCAAGGATAAACCATTTTAAAATTTGTTTCTTTTTCATTATTTAATTGGTCTCATATGGAAGTTTCCATAGACACCTTGAACTGTATTTACTACTACGAAACTTTGAGGATCGAGTTCTTTGATGATGTTAACTGAACGTTTGATTTCTGTTGTTGAAACGACCATGTTGATGACATATCTTTCACTGTCAGTAAAAGCACCTTTTGCAGTCACAACAGAAGCTCCGTGAGGAATATTTGAAATCAAAAGTTTTGGCAAATCTTTGTTCATTGTTGTGATTTCTATTTTAGCCTTCTTATTACGAATATTGATTACATCAATAACTAACATAACTGTTAATAAATATACGAAGGAGAATAAAGCTCCACCAAGGGCTGCTGCAAAGTTGTTTCCAGTGATTCCTGAGACAATAGCAAATGAGCCAACGATAATACCATTGATGATCATTCCATACTTACCTGCTAAGGTTGATTTTTTTGCGGAAATGTAGAACGAGACAATATCAAATCCGCCCGCAGATGAGTCGATACGATACGCGATCGCACTACTTAAACCAGTACACATACCTGCAAATAGTGCACGTCCAATCATTCCGCCATTATCACCGACATATTCAGCAACACTCGTTAAAAATGAGAAATTTAAAACGTTGGTTAATAAGAAGACTGATCCAACATTCATTAATGTGAAGAAAGCAAATCTTCTTCCGACACCTTTAAATGCAAGAACAATTAATGGAACATTGATTAATAAATATAAAGACGAAAGAACTATTCTTTCATTTTTAGCGTCAATTTTAGCAAAGCTAAAGATAATTAATTTGATAACCTGAGCAGCACCAGAAGAACCGCCGGAAACCATTGCTGGACCAGTGACTGCTTCAGCAGCACCAGTGAGTGATGGCTCGAGAAAAACGACCATTCCAAAGACAAAGATAAGTGCACTAAAGAGTGTGGCGACTACTGAAGTACCATAATCTAAAATGTACTTAAGCCAAATGTGCTGATAAGCAAATGAATTTAACTTTTTCTTAATCGATTTCATAGAAACATAAATATTCTATACGTTTTTACGTATAAAGCAACTGCTTTTATATAGTGAAATTAGACATTTATGTCTTGCAAAGTTTTTTATTGAGTCTATATTAATATAGTGCTAAAATATACAAGCGCTTCGTATCGGAGGTAGAAATTTATGGTAGTTTTATCAGCAATCGGAAGATTCTTTAAAAAGATTTGGGACTGGATTAAACAAACAGCTTGGATCCAACCTTTATTAATTGTTGGCATTATTTTTGGTGTTATTTTCTCAATTCCATCAATTGTCAAAGCAGTTAATGCTAGCAAGAAAGAAAAGAGCACATATGCTGCTTATTATGAAAGTCAATACAGATTATCACTTGAAGTCTCAGCTGTTGGTGCAGGTGACTCAAAAGCCGATAAATTTGCTACTGCTTTAGCAGATGTTATGAGAAATGGCGATGAAACCAAGATGAAAGCAGAATTTGGTGATTTAGGTGACAAATTTTTTGTCGCATTCGTCGCAAAAGATTGCACAAAATGTGAAGAAGCAAAAGAAGGTTTTGCAACATTTGATGAAAAACTTAATGTTAATGCTTCATACATGACAACTGATACAACTGAAAAGTTCAAATTAGTCACCATCTTTACTGATGATGAAAACAAAGAAACTGAAGAAAACAAAACCGCATTCGTTTCTTACCTCGATAGACACCAAGACCTCTTTGAATTTGCAGGCGGTGTCGCAGAAACAACTGCATATTATCAACCAAACAAAAAGATTAACGCATCTGATATTGAAGCTCTCTCATCTGCAGATCCAGATAACTTCTTAACTCCAACAATCTTCTTAGTTGAATTAAGCGCAAAATCTGGCGGATTAGATGCAGGTGTAACTGAAGTTATGTTTGGTGTTGAAGGCTCAGACAAGAATGAAAAAGCAAGAACACTTTATGATTGCTGGACACATTCTGGAGACTTCTCCTACAATCCATCAAATAACTAAGTTTTATTGAAAATAAAAGGTAATCGAATTGATTACCTTTTTTTGTACATTTTTATAACTGAATCTGGAACTAACTTTGATATATCAACATTAGCTTTTTGCATGCTGTCAATTGAACTACTTGAGATGAATGAGTAATCTTTGTTAGACATTAAGAATACACTTTCAATTGAAGGATCAATATATTTATTGGCCTCCATAAGAGTGAATTCGTAATCGAAGTCAGTGACTGCGCGCAATCCTCTAATAAGGTGTTTAGCACCAACTTTGTTAGCGTACTCCACTGTTAAACCGTGGTAGCTATCTACTGAAGCTCCCTTAATATCTTGGATAGCTTCTCTAATCATTTCGACACGTTCTTGAACGGAGAATCTTGATTTCTTCTCTTGGTTATCTGCGACAAGCATAATAACTTCATCGAAGACTTCAAGTGAACGTTTAAGAATATCGATATGTCCGTTTGTGATTGGATCGAACGAACCTGCGTAAACTGCTTTCTTCATATTTATTTCCTTAATATATATACTCTTGCGATTCCGTATTTGTAAAGTCGAACACTTTTGAACTTTGATTTATCAATTTCAAGTTCTCGCTCGCTTTCTAAAACGATTATACCATTACTAGACAAAATGTCTTTATCAATAACAGTTTTTACAATCTCTTCATACACCTCTAATTTATAAGGCGGATCAACGAAAATTATGTCAAAATTCCCAGGATTTCCCGATAAAAATGACAAAACATCCTCAGTTTTGATGCTTATTTTTTCGCATTTTAAATTGATTGAATTTCTGCGAATAACTTTGATTGCATCATAGGAAGAATCGATAAATGTTGCAAACTTTGCACCTCTTGATAAAGACTCAAATCCATAAGAACCTGAGCCGGCGAATAAATCCAAAACATTTGCATTCTTCACTGCATCACCTAATGCTGAAAAGACTCCTTCTCTAACTCTATCCATTGTTGGTTTAGTTAAAGTTGTTTTAGGAGTTTCTAATAATCTCGATCTATTTTCGCCACCAGTAATTCGAATCATATTAGTTAAAAGGATTAAAAATTTCTTCGTTTATTTTATCATAAATTTTACGAACTTTTTTGTATTGTTCATTATAGGCTTTTATAAGTACATTGTTATCAAACTCAAGCTTTGCTTGATATAAAGCTTTTTGTGCTTCTTCTGCTTCCTTGGAATTCTCGCCAAAGTAACGAACTGCATCTTCATATTTAGTCGCCGAAACATCTTTTCTATAACAAAGTTTCATGACCTCTTCATCCTCGTTTAAAAGTTTATTCAAACGCTCAAGTTCTTTTACTTCATCAGAGGACTCAATTTCATCTTTGAGTTTCGATGTTTTTTCGAATAAATTTTGATTCATGCGAATATGATACCAAATTATTATCATATATGATAGAATTTGATTTATGAAAAAGTATTTCAAAATTGTAAAAGATTCTAACCCTTCACTTAGACAAAAATGTGAAGAGGTAAAGGAAATAACTCCAGAGATTATCGACTTCGTGAATCAAATGCACGATTATTTAGTCGCATCTCAAAATGAAGAAATTGCAAAGAAATACAACATTAGAGAAGGCGTTGGTCTTGCCGCACCTCAAGTTGGAAGAAACATTAAAGCCTTAGTTGTTTACTTCGAAGAAGAAACAGACGAAGGTGTTAAAATCTATGACCACCGCTTAATTAATCCTCGTATCATCCTTGAATCTGTCAAAGAAGTTTATCTTTCAGGTGGCGAAGGCTGCTTGTCTGTTGATGATAAGCACGAAGGCTATGTTTATAGACATAACAAGATTCAAGTTAGAGCTTTTAATGCTCAAACTCAAAAAGAAGAAATTATTACTGCTCGTGGTTACGAAGCAATTGTTTTACAACACGAGATTGATCATTTAAACGGAATTCTTTATTACGACCATATCGATAAGAAGAATCCATTCTTAACAAAAGAAGACGCAATCCGTCTATAGACTTGATAAAACTAAATTTAGTTTTTATAATATTAATAGTTTTTAAAAAACGAACATAATTCATTATTTCGGAGGGCAATGATGGCTGTTAGCGAATCCCCAATTTCAATTTATGCCTTAGGTGGTTTATGCGAAGTTGGAAAGAACACTTACTGTATTGAATCAGAAAACTCGCTCACTATTATTGACGCGGGAGTTTTGTTTCCGGGCGCAGATTTACCAGGCGTAGACTACGTTATTCCTGATTACTCAAAGCTCAAAAATTCAAGACAAAAAGTTAAAGCTTTATTTATAACTCATGGCCACGAAGACCACATTGGGGCTATTCCTTTCTTAGTCCAAACTTTACATATTCCCGTAATTTATGCACCACGTCTTGCCATCCAACTTATCAAACATAAATTAGAAGACATGAGAGTCCGCGAAGAAGTTAAATTCGTCGAATATAACGCAGAATCAATTGTAAATGTTGATGATTTTAAAGTTACTTTCTTCCAAGTTACTCACTCCATTCCAGATTCCTATGGAATCGTAGTCGACACTTCTCAAGGAAGAATCGTCCATACTGGAGACTTCAAAATTGACTTAACTCCTGTTGGACAAAAAATTGAACTTTCAAAGATCGCTCAAATTGGTGACGCTGGAGTTGATTTACTTTTAAGCGACTCCACCAACGCCGAAATTGAAGGTTATACACCAAGCGAAAAGAACGTTTTACAATCAATTAAAGAAATCTTTAAACAAGCTCCTGGCCGTTTAATTCTCTCTACATTCTCTAGCAACATTTCTCGTATCCAACAAATCTGTGAGGTTGCTGTTGAGAACAATAGAAAGATCGCCATTATTGGTCGCTCGATGGAGCACGCAGTTGAATCGGCGAGAGATTTAGGTTATATCAGAATTCCTGATACATCATTTATTCCAATTAATGCTATTAACGAATACAAATTAAATGAAGTTTGTGTCCTTTGTACAGGTTCACAGGGTGAACCTATGGCAGCACTTTCTCGTATTGCAAATGGCGAACACAAAGATTTAAGAATTATTCCTGGAGATACAATTGTTTTCTCATCAAGCGCTATTCCAGGTAACGGCATTTTCATTGAAAGAGTTGTTAATCAACTCGTTAAGAAAGGTGGCAATGTTTTAGTTAATTCAATTCTTTATTCTGTTCACTCATCTGGACACCCATCAAAACAAGAATTAAGAATTATGCTCCACCTCATTCATCCTAAATATTTCATGCCAATTCATGGTGAGTATAGAATGCTCAAACTTCATGGTGAAATCGCTGAGTCGTTGGGTGTTCCACATCAAAACGTTTTCATTATGGAAAACGGCGATTCTTTGATTTTATCAAAGCACAAGATTACTACTGGCCCACATTATGCTGCTGATCCAGTTTATATTGATAGCAAAAATGTCTCTGGAACAAACCAAGCTGTCGTTAAAGATAGAGAAATCATGAGAGAAGATGGAATGATTACTATTGCGGTTGCAATTAATTCCAAAACTCAAAAGATTATTGTTCCACCAAAGTGTATCACTAGAGCGTTTATCGCTGACGATGCAAACATAACACGAAAGATTGAAGATCTTGCTCAAAACGCTCTTTTGGAAGTTATGAAGTCAAAACCGAACTTTGCTTCAATCAAATCAACACTTAAACATGCAGTCGAAGTTTACGTTGAAAGAAAGACAGAAAGGAAGCCACTTGTTATCCCTGTGGTTATGGACGAAAATAAATGATAATTTTAGCGTCAGAATCTCCTCGTAGAAGAGAGCTAATTAAGAAAATTACCCAGGATTTCACGGTAATTCCTGCAAATATTGATGAATCTGTCCTTCATATTCCAGCATGTGATTTGCCAGGTGAATTATCCAAATTAAAAGCTTATGATGTGTTCGCAAAACACCCTGATGACAAGGTCTTAGCATGTGACACTGTTGTTATTCTTGATGGCGAAATTATGGGTAAACCTCACACCAAAGAGAAAGCGAGCGAAATGCTCCATAAACTTTCTGGAAAGAAGCACGTCGTTATCTCTGGATACACTCTCATTTCAAAAGAGAAAGAGATCACAAGAACAGTTAGAACTTACGTTTACTTCAATGAACTTAGTGATGAACTAATTGAACGTTACATCGCTTCTGGTTCTCCAATGGATAAAGCTGGAGCGTATGGAATTCAAGACAAAGAATTCAATCTAGTTAACCACATTGAAGGAAGTTTAGATAACGTTATTGGTCTTCCAACTGAAGACTTAAAAGAACACTGGTTCTAAAAAATAACCGCCTATTGGCGGTTTTTCTTTAAGCTTAAGATAAATATCACAATTACAATTATTAGTAGTAACGTTGCAAATCCGATTGCAACATAAATACCGTTAGCTTTAAGCCAATTGTTGAATGGATTAGTTACTGGATCTGCTAAAAACTTAAACATTTTACTTATCACTGTCGTCGCAATCATCACAGACAAATGGTTCTCTTAGTCTACGGGCTTTTGGAATGAATGTAGTCATTTCGTCGGTGTCATATCCAACTTGAATATGAGAATCGTCTACCATGATTGGGCGTTTCAAAACAGTTGGATTTTGTCTAATAAATTGAATCATTTCGGAGACGGACATATCATCAAGTTTTATGTTCTTCTCTTTAATGATTTTACTACGTAAAGAAATGATATCATCGGTACCATTTTCACTCTTTTCGAGCATCTCTCTAAGCTCTTTTTCGCTTAGTCCTGTACCAGTGATGTTTTTCTCAATATATGGAATTTGTTGCTCGTCAAACCACTTCTTGACTTTGATACAAGAAGAACAAGATGGAGAAACATAAATCTTAATCATGCTTTTTATTGTATAGACAAATAGGCATAAGTCAATAAAATTGACAGCGATTATTTAGATAACTTATAATATTGCCATTACGTGAGGAAAAGACTATGGATCACATTTTAAGCGGAATTAAACCTACTGGCCAATTAACACTCGGCAATTATATTGGCGCAATTAATAAATTCGTTAAGTTACAAGACTCTGGCGAATCATTTTTATTTATCGCCGATTTACATGCTTTAACTCTTCCAATTGACCCACAGGTTTTACACGATAACTCAAGAGACCTTGCTGCTTTCTATTTAGCAGCAGGCTTAGATCCTGAAAAGGCTAATATTTTCCTCCAAAGTGATGTTCCAGCACATTCTGAACTTGCAATCATTCTTCAAAACTACCTCTACATGGGTGAACTTTCCAGAATGACTCAGTTCAAAGATAAATCCTCAAAAATGAAAGAAGAAGCTATTGGCTTAGGCTTATTCGCCTACCCAGTTTTAATGGCTGCAGATATTGTTTTATACGACTCAAAACGTATTCCTGTTGGAGAAGACCAAGTTCAACACGTTGAGCTCGCTAGAGACTTAGTTAAACGTTTCAATAATCGTTATGGTGAAGTTCTTGTTATGCCTAAGGCTGAAGTTGCTAAAGTAGGCGCTAGAATTATGTCTTTATCTGACCCAACAAAGAAGATGTCTAAGTCTGATCCAAAAGGCGATATTTACCTTAAAGATGAACCAGCAGTCATCAGAAAGAAAATCATGTCTGCTGTTACTGATATGGAAGCTCATGTCCACTACGATCCAGAAAAACAACCTGGTATTTCTAACCTTATGACGATTTTATCGTCACTTAACGGAAAATCTTTTGAAGAAATTGAAAATGAATTTGAAGGTAAAGGCTATGGAGACTTCAAACGCGCTGTTGCAGATGCTGTTGTAAATGAGCTTGAACCACTCCAAAAAAGAAAAGAAGAAATTGTTGCCTCTGGCTTAGTTGATAAAGTCCTTGAAAGAGGCGCTAAACGTGCAAACGAGATTGCTTCAGAAGTCTTAGCAAGAGTTCAAAAAGCAATTGGCTTATACCATAAATAATGAATAAAACTTTAGAACCGAGAGTTATTGGCTTTGATATGGACGGAACTCTTCTTAATTCAAAGAAGAAGATTTCTTTAAGAACCCGTTTATATCTTCAAAAACTATCAAAACAAGGACACATTATTGTTCTTGCGTCTGGTCGTCCTTCCAGGGCTCTCTTGTCCTATTATAGACAGCTCAAACTAAGAACTCCGATGATTTGTTATAACGGAGCTTTTGTCTTTGATCCTTACAATGAAAAGTTCCCGAAAATTGAATTCGAATTTCCAAAGGAAATTATTATTGAAACTCTTGATAAAATAAAATCACATGTCAAGAACGTAATGTGTGAAACTGACACTGAGATTTGGGTTGATAAAAAAGATGAATATCTTGAGAAGTTTTTCTGGTACAAAGGAATGGATATTCATTATGGAGAGCTAGCAGAAACTCTTAATAAGAATCCGATGACTTGTATTGTCCAAACGCCTTACGAATATAGAGAAACTCATGAAATTGATCGTGCTCTAGAAAAGTATCCTCAATTAGGTGCAAGATTCTGGACAGGTTCACCTTACTTTGAGATTTTCTATAAAGAAACTTCGAAAGGAAATGCCTTAAAACGCATTTGTGAATACTACAAAATTCCAACATCAAGACTTATAGTCTTTGGCGATGCTACAAATGATGTTGAAATGTTTGAAGTTGCAGGCACTTCCGTTTTAATGAGCAACGCCAAACATGATTTAAAAGAAAAAACCACTATGGTTTCTGTCAAAGACAACGACCACAATGGTATTTATCACACTCTTAAGAAATTACTTCGTTAATTTAGATAATAACTTTTCTTCTTCACTAGGAAGTTTTACTTCGAATGATTTGCCACTTAGATAAGATAGGTGGCCTTTTATTTTCTTAAATGAGAGTTTATAAGCTGTTAAGAATTGATTCTCAAATTTATACTTCTCTTTAACTTCTTTATTAACCTTAAAATCACCGTATTTTGAGTCCCCAACGACTGGATAACCAATCGATGCTAAGTGAACTCTAATTTGATGGGTTCTACCTGTTAAAATCTGGACGTTTAAAAGTGAAAAATTCCCGTAATTTCCCAGGGATTTTGCGATTGTTTCGGCATTTTTCCCATTTTTCGAAATTCTAACTAAACCGGTTTTTTCATCCTTTAAAAGTGGGGCAGAAATGTGCTTTTCTCCAGTGAAATTTCCCACCACCAACGCTTTATATTCTTTGACAATATCTTCCTTTTCTTTAAAGAGATTTTCAAGCTCTTGAAGTGAAACTAAATTCTTTCCGAATACAACTAAACCAGATGTGTTTCTGTCTAGTCTATGAGCAGGACCGGGAATGAAGCCGTGATCGTTTTTAGGATCATACTCACCTTTGAAATATAAATAGTTAATAACTTCATTTGATAAAGTTACTTTCTTTTCTTCACTATCACCGTGAACTAATATGCCTCTAGGTTTATTAACGATGAGAATATTCTCATCTTCATAAACAATCTCATGGTTTAAGGCAGCCTTTTCTATTTCTTTTGGTTTATTAAATTCTTCAATCTGAGCATCAGTTACAAAGATGGTTAATTCTTCGCCTTCTTGAAGAATATAATTCTCCTTAACCCAGTGGCCATTTATCTTGACATCTTTCTTTCTAAAAAGTTTGTAAATAAAAGATAAAGGAGCTTCGTTAAGATACTTCTTAACATATTTATCCACTCTTTGATTTGCTTCTTTAGAAGAAATGACAATCTTTTTCATAATTTAGATTATACTTTTTTAATTTAGTAATGTATAATACTTCTCGCATCCGGAGAATTACCCAAGCGGCTGAAGGGGCGGGCTTGGAAAGCTCGTAGGCTTCGAAAGGGGCGCTGGAGTTCGAATCTCCAATTCTCCGCCATTAACAAATAAAGTTCCATTAATATGGAACTTTTTTTATAAAAATCTAGAAATCTGCTTCGAATTGAGCCCAGGAATATTGGTTCATATATTCACCGCGGTATAGTCTAATTGCGAGTGGGTTTTCTTTTTTATATTCATAGGCGTCACAATCAACTTTAGAAGGATCTATTCCGTATCCGTTATAAGTCTTCACAAATATGTCTTCACAATCAATATTTTTTAAGGTTTGTTGGATGTCTGCGATGAGGTTTCTTAAATAAGATTTATGATCTTCTTCCCACATCACGGCATTGATTTCATTAATAGTTATTAATGCACCTTCTCTATCTACAAGATATGCAAAAACTTCTTTTGATTTTTGATATGAGAATTTTACAGGGTCACCTTTATAGAAAATTTCAAAATTACCAAAGCATTTAATTTGCAATTTCTTCGTTGGTTTTAGCCTAATAATTTGATTAAGCTGATCGACCTCTTCTTCAATTTTACTTTCATTAACAGGCTTTGTTATATAACCAGAAGCATGAATCTTATAAGCCTCTAATGCATAGTTATCATACGCAGTTACAAAGATGATTTTAATTAATGGATTTACACTTTTTAACTTTTTAGCGAGCTGAATTCCATTAAAAACAGGCATTTCAATATCAAGAAATGCAAGATCAATATCATTTTCCTTATTCTCTTCGAAAGCCTTCTTTGAATTTGAGTAAGACAAAAAAGTTGCATTTTTAAGAACGTTTTTACAAGCCTTCTCCAGTCTTAATAACTGAAGTTCTTCATCATCTACCAACAAAACCTTCATTATTAATTATTTTTTATAAAATGTAATTGTTGCTTTTGCACCTTTGCCTGGCGCTGATTTAATCTCAAGACTACCGCAGTGCATATTTTTCAAACGAGTTTTAATGTTATTGATACCAAAGTGTTCGTTTTCGGTGAAATCAACTTTGCTTAAATCGAAGCCGACACCATCATCTCTAACTTCAACAACATATGAGTCATATGTTTCGTAAACTTTAATTAATATGAATCCACCTTCAATTCTCTTTAATACACCGTGTTTAACAGCATTTTCAACCAAAGGTTGAATACTTAAAGGCGGGACATTAAAGTTCTTGGTTTTAATATCATATTCAACTTGAATACGATCGTTAAATCTTAATTTCTCAAGAGATAAATAAATTTGAATATGTTTAAGTTCCGCTTCAAAAGGAATTAATCTTGTTTCAGTCAAGCTGGAAATGTTATGTCTAAGATATTCGGTAAAATCATCAAGAGCGCTTTGTGCTTTGATTGGATCCATTGTAATTAATGTTGATATAGAAGATAAGGAATTATAAACAAAGTGAGGTTGAATTTGACTCATCATGACCCTAATTTGGGCATCCTTATTCTTTTCTTGTTCTTCAAGAAGTTGGATGTTCTTTTTGACGTTTAGGAAGAAGAACAGAATTTCAATTGCAATGATGATTGAAAGATATCCAATTGCGTAGCCTTTAAAGATTGTTTGAAGGACAATAGCAAAGTAAGGAAGAATACAATAAAGAGCAAATGAAATTTTCTCACCTTTTCCTAAGAATTGGTTGAATGCTGTTACAAAGATAACAATGCTGAAAATGATGAACTCATAACCTTGGGCTAAAATCATTAAATTACTTCTTAAGTAAATTCCATCAGAAGCAGTGAAGAAAATGCCTGTGAAGATATTGATAAAATCTAACAACACGAAGGCTGAGAAAAAAATAATATTTACAACGGATAAAACTTTTCTGTTTTTGTCCTTAAATGAAACGTAGCTAAGCATGTAAAGGAAAAGCAAAAACACTTCAATGTTATTGAAAATATAGAATGTCGTGTAGAATGCAATTATAAATGGATTACTTGTATAAATTAATTTTATAAAAGTGAATGATAAATAAACCAAAAAATGGAATGCAGTAAACACTAAGAAGATTAGTAGACGATTCTCATCTTTTCTTCTATCTCTTTTAATCAACAAATTAACAATGTGAATCAAAAGAATCGAAATTCCAATGGTACATACTGTTGCGTTGAAGATAGCATTTCCTTCCATGCTTATATTATCTACTAAAATTATTTATAAATAAATACCCATTAGTAAATTTTTCGTAGTTTTTTAGTAGTTTTTATTTGAGGCAAAAACATCAAAAAAACCGGGGATTTCCCGGGGATTTTGGTAATATTTTGATTTTTAAATATCAATTTTCTTTAACGAAATGTTAGCGGTTTCTCCAATAGATGTAACGGAGAATGTCCACATAAAGTCTTTTCCACTATTTAGCTTACCACTTTGTTTGAATTGATTTTTCAATCTTCTAGCACTAAATGAATCACCGCTTTTGAAAAGTGAATATTTATCTATTGAAGATGACGGTCTATAAGTTTCAAGCTCATCATTACGGATAAGTTGCAAAATATTGTAATCTGCGTAACTACTTCCTAAACGAGAAATATAAGACGTTGATTGAGCTGAATAATAGGAGTTGGACATCATTTCTAAAACCTTACAACCACTAATATCTGGTTTGCTTGTGACATTACTAGCGCTAAAGGAACTGCCCTCTGCATAAATAAGTCTTGCATCAACATGCCATAAGCGAATTCCTGATGCACTTGGTGCAGTTGGGTATTCTCCTAAATAAGCGTTTTTCGCATCTAACTCATTAAGTCCAGTTGGAGAATAAAATTCTAATAAGAAATATTCATCAAATGGTGAATTGTCTTCATTGATATGATTGGTGAGTAAAATTACCTCGTTTGATGTTTGGAAATTTTTAAGCTCAATATCCATTGATTCAGTAGGAATATAAGGATCCGTCCAACCTAAAGCCATTGTTGAAAATGGATCATGACCACCGACGTTATAATCTTGCATTGAAAATCCACCGGCAGGTTTATATTTATATAAAGAATAATCATAATAATCTTGAAGTCCAAACATATGACCGACTTCATGAATATAACGATGTGTATCTAAAGATACGAATCTTGTGTCGCCAGAACCAAATGCATATGCATTTCCAAACTTACTACTTGCATCTTCTTTTGAGTAGATGAAGTCATAAGACGCCCACATATAATTACAAACAGTTGGAGAGGAAACATCACCATTATTATTTGTACAGTTTGTGTACGCCCAAAGATTTTCTTTATTTAAGGAATCCTCAAAGTTCATATAATCTGGAGCAATGTAAATAAGAATAACGCCATCAAGATAGCCGTTATTATCTAGATCGAAGCGTGATTTAGTGTCACTTGTTGTAGAAAAATAATTCTCGGCAGCGCTCATGACAAGTTGCTCGGTCTTTAATTTGGTGTTTACCGATTCTTGCCCGTAGTTCAAATATGAATCTGATACAAAGTAAGTTTCAGCTACTACACCACTTAAAACGCATTTCCCACGAGATTCTACTTCATAAAAACTTTTAACGGAGTGCCAACCAGTTTCGCTTGCTGTGCCAAAAAAGGCCTTATTTAAATCGTTACGAACAATATTTAATTTATCTATAGGGACAAAGTCCGCTGAATCAGAAAAATAAACAGGAAGTACGAGTAAATTAGGATTTCCAATTGATGGGATGCAGCTCTTTTTAGAATAATAATTAGCAACTACATCAGAGTATTTATAAGAAAAAACAGTCTTCTCTAATCCCTTTTCTTCGATGATAGGTTCTTCACTTTTCTTTTCGCATGAGGCGAGGGAAAGCGAAAACAAAGGCACAAATAAAAAGGAGAGAAACTGTTTTTTCATATTTTAATTTGTAGCAGATTTCTTGTTATTTAAAGTCTCATATAAAGAATCTACATGAGCTTTATTAGCAGAGCCAAACCACATGAGAGGTAGAATTACATCATAGGTTTCTCCATCGCCAGCATATTTCATTAAATAATGGAATACAACGTTTTTGTCTTTATCTAAGTCATGACTTAAATCAAGTTCCATTGAAACTGCTAAAGGAGTGCAGTCAGTAAATTGTGAGGTAAGAGAGAAATTGTCTCCGAAATCTTTTACTAAAGATTCATCGGTAAAATAATATTTTGCAACGTTCTGGTTGCCTTCAAAAACGTATTCACTTCCTCTAAGTTCACCTTCTTTAACGTATTGAAGGTTGCTTAATAATTTAAGAAAACTTGGATAATGCATGCATTTTTTAATATCTGGAGTTGTGTTAATTGCGTTTGGAGAATATTGCCAGACGTATTCGTTACCATCTTTAACAATGTTAAACATATAAATTCCAGACATATTAACGTCGATAGTTTCATCTGGCTCATGTTCAACTTCCATATAAACATAGCCTGCATTAGTGTCACTATTGCCGCTTGTCATGAAATAATGAGGAGTAAAGAATTCATAACCAATGTATGAACCTTCGCCATCGCTAATTGAGTAAATTTGATGAATGAAATTATCTAATTTAATTAAGCGTCTCATTTCTTGAAGATCTTGGATAGGAGTAAAGACTTTAGACTCACTCTTCATGAAAGTCTTTAAATGTTCTGAAGTTGTAGTGCCAACATCAGCAAGACTAACTGTGTAAGTTACTGTTTGAGAAAGAGTAATTACTAAAGTAAAACTAGTAACGCCATTTTCAAATTTTGCTTTTAATGAATCAATACTTGAGAAGGCTGTTGAGCCAAAACCTAATGTTTTAACAAAACCAATAATGTAGTTTTTATCGGTAATTGTTATGTTGGAAATTGATGGAGAGACATTTTTCTTAATGTATTGACCACCAACGCCATACATTGTGGAAATAACACTATTGTCCCATAAAGATCTAGCTCTAGTTCCATCTTCTTTTTCTAAATATTCGGAAGTAACAAAATCTTCTTCGTAGGAAACACTATAAATACCATTTCCGTCGTTTACGGTGCCATTAAAGTCAAATAGAGTATCGCCATCATATCCGACATATTCATCTCTAAACTTTAATTGAGATATCTTTGCAGCAGAAGTTCCTTCCTTTTTAGAAATATTTAAGGTGTAGTTCTTTGTTTGGTACAAAGCCACCATTCCTTCATAAAGATTATGAATTTCAACAGGCGTAAGAACTTCTTCTTCACTTGGACTTGGTGTTGGTTCAGGTGAAGGTTCTGGTTCTTCATTTTTCTTGTTGAAAAAATCACAGGAAGATAAAGTGAGAATTCCACTAAAAGCTACGATAAATTTCAACAATTTATTTGCTTTCATTTAACTAACCACCTTGCTAAATCCATCAAGATTTTCGATATAAATGTAGCCTTCATCATCTTCTAATGTTTGACCGAAAATGTCATTAACATATCCATTACTATCTGTGAAGTAAAGGGCAACACCAACAACATTTGATGCTGGGAAGTATTCGAAGTAGACAACATAACTTGTTGCAGTTGTTGGAAGTCCACTTTCACCAACACTAACGCTTGTAATAACGGATTCGATTTTTCCGGAATTTAATTCATTGTATGAGAAGTTGAAGATATTTGTGGCTCTTAAGGTAGTGCCGTCAGTGTTGTAAAGACGTTCAGTAATTGTACCTAAACCGCCATCTTTAAATTCAACAGTTGCGCGTTCATAAATTGCGTCTGAATTTGACCAAGTATAAACAGCTTCCCAAGTTGTATTAACAATTGGATCTGAAGCTGGATTTACAACAATACTTAAAGTAGATGGGCCCCATCCTGGTGTGTAGAAATCAGAAACTAAGTAAGCTTTAATTGTAACTGGGGATGTTAAAGCATTACTCTTATTGGTATTGAAGTTCATTGTTAAGGCGTGGCCTGTTACTTTGTAACAATCTGAATGTAAACCAAGATCATTATCATCAACGTGAATAATTTCACAATTTTCAACACTGAAGTAATCAGATTTGCCACTGTTCATAATTTGTCCTAATGAATTCTTTGATTCAAAGACGAAATAATATGAAACTGGAGCACCAGTGTTACTTGATGCATCGATGTAATAAGTCATGGTTTTGCCAGCATAACCAACGATTGTATCGGCACGTTCATTATTATAAGAATCATAACCAGGTTTAGTGCAATTAACGAAAAGACCATGATAATTACCTGAAGCATGAACTTCGATAGAAATTGTCTTTGTGTATGCACTATGAGAAGTACCGTTAGTGAAGGACATTGTTGTTGTACCAACACCAATAGCGGCTAAACGGTTATATTCGTTAAGACCAATAATGTGCTTGTTTTCAGCTGCATCAAATTGACATTGCCATAAGTCTAAAGCGGTGTCAGGTGTATAAAGTACTTCTTTAACAACTGGGTAATATTTACCTTCGTTTAAGTATTTAACAATACCAAGTTCATCACCATAAGCAACGTGAGATTTCTCGCTTGTTTCGCTTACAGCGGTATTGTCGTTATAGAACTTGAGGTAATTAATTTGTGAAATGAAGTAATCATTAACATCAAAATCACCTAAGGTTGCAGCATTTTCATTAACTTTGTTGTATGAATTTGTAATTTTGATTGTTGTAGTAACTGAAGTTCCAGCTGGTTGGTGATTTGTGAAATCCCAGTTATTCTTTTCATAGAATTCAGCTTTGTAATCCATTGAATAAAGATCGCCATTTGTTAAGAATCTGAATTCATTTGAATAAATGGTTGCGAATTGTTGTGTGACATCTGCGGTAGAACCACTTTCAACGTGATTGTATTCAAGTTGAGATGAAACAACAGTTCTAAATCCGCCTGCCATAGGTGTTGAAGTAACTGTGATGTGACTTCCTTCTGGATTTGCAGCATTAATGACGGCAGTTCCATCGAAATCGCCACGATGTGATTCATAAATTTCATATTCTAGGACTGAACCAACGTGAGCAGCAGCATTAATGTTTGCTTTTGCTTCTCTACTTGTGATTTCAGTTCTTGAAGTGTTGTTATAGAAGCCATCTGGAACGATGTCTAATTTGGCAGAGAAAGGTTTATAGTAGTCGCCTTCTTTTCCTCCATAAGGATTTAAGCTCCATACACGGTCATCTTCTTCGTTATTGCCTTCAATGTGAGAGCCATTAACGACACGTTTTGTGTATGTATTAACGACACTATAGATGTTTGTAGCTTCATCGATGTCTTTATAGACATAAGAAACTTTTGAATTTAAATTGTCAGTTGCTTTAGCAAATGAACGAGTCTCGCTGATCTTTTTGTAATCATAAGTGACGTTCATTCTGGTTAAGCCAGCTTCTGAATTGGTTGCATCAGTAACCTTTTCGTAGTGAATGCCAGTTAAACCTTGTGGGTGAATTGTGCTTTGAGATCTCATTCTACCTTCAAATAAGGCATAGATTCCTGCACCATTGCTTGGTAAAACATCAACTGATTTTCTAACGATGTAGCAATTGAAATCATTGACGTTGGTGTCATAGTAGAAGTCATATGTACAACCGCCAGCGATTGAGAGTTTATTTAAACTTGAACCAGTGTTGAAAGTAACGTTAGCGTCGCATCTTGTTTCATCTAATTGAGTTGAATCAAGTCTAGTAAGTCCGCCTTCATTATCTTTAACAGCATAGCTGAATCCGTATCTAGTTTGATCACTTGGAACGACAACGTTCTCAGCAACATAGATTCCGTCTCCATCATCATCCTTAAGGATGGCTCCAAAGTCGCCTGTAACAATAACATCTCCGCTTAAGGAAATCTTAATATTAATCCAGACGTCTTCATTTGGCATTGTAAATCCGAAGACGTTCTCGGAAATTTTGCCAATAGTAACTTGAGCTGATGTTGGGTTTCCATCTAAAGAAACGCCATCATCAAGGCTAACAGTTAAAGTAATTGTTTCGCCTGCTTCAGCTTCTGATTTTGAAAGGACAGCTGAAACACCGTTAACTGTATTGACTTTAATTTTGTGTGTTGTATCTACTGGTGGAGGTGGGATGATTGATTGATCAACCCATTGAGCATATAAAGTGGTGTCTTCAAGAATTGTCATTTTGCCTTTTGCAGCATAATTTGTGCCACTACCATCTGCTTTTGTATTCCAAACAGTAAAGATTTGGCCTGCTGGAGGTGTAAATGTACATTCTTCAAGAGTGACTTTGTTACCTGCAACATAATCATTATCATCGATGATTGAGCCAGTTCCACCATTTGGGTCGTAAGTTAAATGTAAATATGTAACTTGAGGTGCTTGGCCAGTAACTGTTACTGCGCATTGAAGTAAAGTATCACCAATAACAGCCTTAATTGTTGCACTTCCGGCTTTATTAGCAGTTACAGTGCCGTCATTAACAGAAACAACTTCAGCATTTGTTGAACTCCATGTAACAACGTCACTAGCAGAAATGCCTTCGACAATTAAAACATCACTTTGACCAACTTCTAATGAAAGACTTGTTTTATTTAATGAGTATGAAGTTTGAACATTTTCTCCTCCATTGTTATTGTTACCTCCATTAAATATCGACATAATGTCACAAGAAGTAAGTGAAATAGCGCCTGTGAGAAAAACTCCAGATAACGCTAAGATTTTAAGGAAATTTTTACGCATAAATTTCTCCTCCTTTTATTTAAATAAAAACATGTCATAAAGACCGTCATTATAATAAATCATGATAATATCAAGAGTTACTGAAACATACATTCCAGTAAATGTTCTTGCGGTTGCGCTTGTCTCTTGGTTAAGCTCCATATCGTAGAAGTAATAATTAAAATTATCATCAAACATGGCTGTTTTTTTACAATTTTTACATTCAAATTCGATATAAGTGTTTTCAAAATCATCATCTGATGTAGAAACACCAATTAGTGGATCTTTAGATGTGAACGATAAAGTGCATCCATAGTAAAGACCGCTAAATTTTGGAGTGCTAAATAACTTTTTAGCACAGGCTTCTGGTGATTTAGCATTTCTAACTTTTATTAAGGTTCTAAGTACGAGCATTTCGTTTGAATCGTATGCTGTAATGATTGCGTCACCTTGTAAAATTGTTTTGATAATAAATCCAGTAGAACCTGCTTCTCTTTGGATTTGAGCAACGGTTATATCATCACTATAAACAGTGTAATTTGTGTCTAAAGTTGTGCTTGGTTTGAAAGCAAAAACATAACTTGAGTTTGCTTCGAGGGCACGGCCAATTTGTGTTTCGACAAATGCACCACCGACGCTTCCATGAACAATGACGTCACAAGTTTTATGTGTGAAGTCATCTTCTTCCTCTTCTTCTTCAATCTCAACGTCGTTTATATCGATAACAGTTGTTGGGTCAACAAATGTGTCTGGAGTAGTAGGGGTTGGGCTTGGAGTTGGAGCAGGAGTAGGATTATTTTGTTGTTCACGATTAAAAATACTGAGAATATTTTTGAAATCGAAATTACATCCTGAAAGAACCATCATCATCGCAATTAATGAACTAAACAAACAAGACTTTTTCATAACTCCTCCTAAATACTATTAGTATTAATAGCGAGCAAATAATAACATTATTTATTTACTATTGCAAACAATACTGAACTAGGCTATGCGTATGTATGTTAAATTTTCATTCTCTTTTTTGGAGAAAATTCCATCAAAAAACCAGGCCGCTTTTTGATTACGACCTGGCCTTTTTTTACTCAGCTAAATTTTGAGTTTTAATATAAATATTAACTATTCAGCATTTGCAACTGAGACAATGCTCATTGTATTAGCTGTAAAGTCAAGATTAACTGTGTAAACTTTGCCGCCTTTTGTAACTGTAACAATCCAGTTGTTGGAATCGCCTTGATTGTTAACAATTGTAACACTGCCATCATAAGAAGCGCCGGTGTTAACAGCGAACATTAAGTCTTTACCAGAAATGCTAACGGTGTCACGGAATCCTTGGTAATGATTACAAAGGAATACAGTGCCATCTTCAGCAATTGTACAGAGCATTTTGCCACCAGTAGTTGTTAATACGCCATCGCTATAACCGGTAATTGTTTTACCGCTTGCTTTGGAGTCTTCACCAACTAATGATTCATTAAATGATGCTCTATATGAACTGTTAGTAATGTCAGATCCGGTTTTAACTTTTCCGAGTGTGGAACTCATCATGTTGTAACCAACATATTTGCCAACAAAGACTGTAGCGTCAAGGTATTTAATGTAGACTTCTGTGTCTGCTGAGATACCGTTTGAAAGATCAACAGGATTTTCAAATGTGCTTTCAGCAAAGTAACCTTGAATGATATATCCATCTTTATTAAAAGATGACATATCTGGAGCAGTATTTGGTTTGAGAGCCATGACAACTGTGTCGTTATCAGCGTGAACTGTAAGATTTACAGCTGCGACCCACTTAGCATAAAGTGTAAGACCTTCTGAGGTCATAACTGTACTTGGATCAAATGGTGTGTCACAAGTTGCTTCTAAATACCAACCATCAAAAGCGAATCCATCTCGTGCTGCAGGATCTGCTGGGTCAATAACATAACCGACACCAACCTGGTGAACGACTGCGGTTCCGCCTTCGTAGTTAGGATCTAAAGTTAAATTAGCACTTGCTGGAGCAGCAATACTTAAGTTGTAGACGAAGCCACAATCTGGTTCGTAATAAGTACTATCTTGTGTAAATGCAAACTTCAATGTATCGCCAGCTGCAACAATGACTGTAGCAGGTGCATGATATGGAGTAGCATTTGGATTTCCATATGAAGATGAGGCTTTGCCTTTACCATCAATGATGAGATTACCATTTTTGTAAATTCTTAAGTAATCATATCCAGATTCACCAGCTGTGAACCAATCGAATGAAACGACTGCGTCTGCTTTGAATTTAACGCTGATTGTGGAAGCTGTATTGGAGTGGTAGTTACCAGATTTCATACCTGTATAAGTAACACCATCAATTTCTAATGTGTCCATCTTCCAGGCATAAACTCCGCCTTCCCAAGTAATTTCATCAATGAATTCTTCATTTGGATCGAATGAATCGAACCAGTTTGCTGCAGAGTTGGCATATTTGCCTTTTAACCATTTAGCGTAAATTTCAACGCTTTCAACGTTTGCTTCTGCAACGTATGGAGTTTCACATGATGGATCAGTGAACCAACCTAAGAATTCAGCACCTTCAAGTGTAACTTCTGGAGGTGTCATGATTTCATCAGCGTGGAAAATAATTGTTTCAGTTGTATCTTGTTCAGTTAAATTCTTGTGAACAATTAACTTATAGATGTTGACAATCTTTGCGTAAACATCGCCGTCAGTGGTCATTTGAGCAACTGGTTCACCATCAAATTGAGGATTGGTATACCATCCTTCAAATTGTTGATTTGCAGGAACTTCTGGTGTTGGTAAGACAACTGCATTACCAACACGAAGGGTTGTAGATGTAGCTTCATCACCGATGTGTGCTGTAACGGTGAATGTTGGTCTAGAAACTTCAAATGAATCACCAACTAATGTAACGAATGCATTACCTGCAACCTTATCTTCGCCAAAGACGAATACGTTATTTTCTCTTCTCCAAACGATATCTGGATCAGTGTAAGAAGTGTCTGTATAAACGTGACTTGAACCACTGTAATCATCGTGGACCCAGCATCCTTTATCTGCATCATAATTCATGGTATACCATGAGCTTGAAGCTCTATAGGATGTGACTGTCTTTCTTTCTGAATATTCAACAAATGAATAGACGCCAGAACTATCTTTTGTAGCTGTGATTATTTCACCATCGAGACTGATTGTTGAATTATCACCATAGACCTTTAAGACATGTGATTCACTATCGGTGTAAACACCATAATCATCTGCAACGCTTAAGCGTTTGATTTGTGTTGTGATAACATTACCGAATTCGTCTTTAACACAAATGTCTTTTCCATATGTATCAGCTGCAGTACCAATGACAAAGTCATTGTCTAATGATGAAACTGAAACATTTTTGTAGAATGTATCACCGAAAATACAGTAATTTGTAACTACGCCATCACGGTCGATAGAGAAGATTCTACCTTTATTATTTGCGACTGCGCCTGTATTAGAAATAGCTGTATTGAAGATGAATTTATTTTCACTTGATGAAGGTTGTTTTCCTTTGACAAAGGCATAGAAGTCATCATCAAGACCCATTGCTGAAACACCAATAATCATGTCATCAATGACATATAATTTATCGTTTGTGCCAGTAACAATTAAGCAACCGTCATCATCAATTCCTGAAACAGTACCATTGTAAGTACCACTCATAACTCCGCTTGGAGTAATAGTTAATGATGCTGCGCGGTTTTCGCCGAAGTTATAACCATAAATATTTGAACCGCCATAGCTTCCGCAATAGGTAGGTGCGTCTGTCCACTTACAATAAATAATTGTGTCTCTCTTAATTGGAGTTGTGATGTCAAATTCGAATCCTGCTGCGCATGAAGGAGCGACAAAGAAACCACCAAATAATTTTTCATCATCGACTGGTGTTTCGATATCTAATGTACCGTTATGAGCAACACTGATGATTATATCATCAGCACCTGGAGACATATCAACGATTGTAACTTTGTGAGCAACTACCCATTTTGCGAATAATGTGCAGCTTGCATCAAAGGTTGCAGGTGCAGGAACTGTACATGCTGCATCGCTGAACCAACCATCGAATATATAACCAGCTCTTGTTGGGGTTGGTAATGTAACGCCTGTTCCACTCCAAATTGTTTGTTGTGTATCGGCATCACCATTACATGAATCAAAATTGACAACTACAACACTTGGCATATGATCGTTATCAACTACATCAAGTGGTACGTTCATCTTTAATTCTGTAACGGTAGCTTGGTCTTCGCCGGCTTGTCCAGAACTATCTTTTGTGAAGCTTAATGAACCTTCGGAATTTGCTTCATCGAATGTAAATTCTCCATCACGGTCTTGACCAGAAGGTGTTCCGAGTCTAGTTCCGTTAATGTTACATGAAGCACCAATAGTTGTTGCGGTACTGAAGTAGTCATATAAGGTACTAGAACCTTCACCAGATGCGTGAACGTGGAATGAAACTGTTGCGCCAGCAATTAAAGACTTAATCTTTAATGTTGAGCTACTGCTATGAACACCCTTGTTTCCTGATTTCCATGTGCCAGTGGCAGCATCGTAGGTCCAAGGATATGTTGCGTCATTAATAATTTCATAGAATCCATCAACGCTTGTTTCTCCGATTTCGAAAGAAACGAAACCTGGTAATGTAGCATCTTTGTTTTCATGTGCTCCACATTCACTACAAATACGTTCAATCTTACCTGTTTCTGAATTATAGGTCCAATCGCCACTGTGTCCGGCTTTTGGCATATTTGCTGCTAATGTTCCATCAGCAACGCCCTTAATCCAGTCAGCTTCTGTGCCTGAATAATGTGGGTAATATTCCATGAAAATTTCAAATGCAGATTTACCTTCTGCACCATTCTCACCTGGATCACCTTGAGCACCCGGTGTGCCTGGGGCTCCGTCAGAACCAACGGCTGAGACGCCTGTTGAAACTCCGTTAATCCACCAGCAATTATCAATACCAATTTCAATTGTTGGGGTTTGTCCTGGAGCACCCGGGGCTCCATCAGAACCTTTTGCGGAAACATTAGTTACAGTTCCGTTAATTACCCAATAACCATCATCGTTAATGCTAATTGAAGGGGTCTCTCCTGGATTACCGTCTTTACCATCTTTGCCTTGAGCAGAAATTGATGTTACGACTCCATTAATAACCCAGAAACCATCATCATTGATACTGACTGTTGGGGTTTCGCCTGGATTACCGTCTTTACCATCTTTGCCTTGTGCAGAGATATTGGTTGCGGTTCCATTAATGACCCAATAGCCATCTTCATTGATGCTAATAGTTGGTGCTGCACCATCTTCGCCCCTAGGGCCTTGTGCTGCAATACCTGTGTCTGTACCAGCTACCACCCAGTTTCCATTTTCACCAATTGATGGTGATATAGCACTTGTCAATTCAGAACAACCAGACATGCCTAAAACAGACAACATAGCAATGATTGGTACAGCAAAACTTTTCTTTGCCATAAATGCAATCCTCCTATTTGTATGTCAAGCCTATCACGATAGGTCAACATTATTCAGTTCCATACGCATAGGAACTAAAATTTATACAATTTTATATAAAGACAGGTGCAAAAGTAAAGAAAAAAATGCTAAAAAACTGCTTACAAGTAGTTAATTAGTAGATTTTTAGTAGTTTTATTTTGACTAATTTGTAGAAAAAAACCCTGGAATTCCCGGGGATTTTCGTTATTTTTGTAAGTCTTTCACAATCTCTAGATTTCTTTTTGACATCTTTGTGGGTAGAGAACCTAGATTATAGAACTTTAGATTTTTGACCTCTTCGAGTTGAGGTTTTATTGCACCTGAATACTTTTTACAAAGATAAACAAGATCAACTCCATAAATCTCATCACCATTGAAATATTTATAATAAGTAACTTCACCTGTATAGACTTTGAAGAACTCAAGGTCTTCTGCTATTAAACCTGTTTCTTCAAATAGTTCTCTCTTAGCAGCGTCTTCGCCGCTTTCTTTTAAATCTATTCCACCACCAGGAAAGTCAAAATAACCATCATCAGCTCTTTCTTCTAAAAGAACTTCGCCTTTATCATTAAAAACGACTACTACTGAATGCGCTAAAAGAAGCGGCATGTGATTAGTTCTTTTGCGAAGCTCTTTTACGTAATCCATATTAGTTGTCTTTTCTCCAAACCATTTTGTTGACTACACCAACATAGGATTGAATAAGTTTAATAACTTTATCAGATACATTAGTATCTACATAATTATCAACTGGTTTACATCCTTCTTTATTGTTAACGGCAACTTCAACAGCTTGAAGCAAATTCTTTTCATCAATTCCTGCTAAAACAAAGCATGCTGAATCTAAAGCTTCTGGTCTTTCAGTTGATGTACGAATGCAAACTGCTGCAATTGGTTTATTAATAGATGCATAGAAGCTTGATTCTTCTGGCAAAGTGCCTGAGTCAGAAACGACACAGAAAGAATTCATTTGTAAGTTGTTATAATCATGGAAACCAAGAGGCTCATGCATAACAACTCTTTCATCTAATTTGAAACCAGAAGAAACAAGTTTCTTTCTACTTCTTGGATGGCAGGAATAAAGGATTGGCATATCATATTTTTCAGCCATCTTATTAATTGCATTAAACAAGGACGTAAAGTTCTTGTCGGTATCAATGTTTTCTTCTCTATGAGCAGAAAGTAGAATGTATTTTCCTATTTCTAAATGAAGTCTATCTAAGATATCACTAGATTCAATTTCTTTTAAATTTGCTGTTAAAACCTCCGCCATTGGTGAGCCTGTAACATAAGTTCTTTCCTTTGGAAGTCCGCAATCAGCTAAATATCTTCTAGCATGCTCGCTATAAGCGAGGTTCACATCAGAAATAATGTCAACAATGCGTCTATTTGTTTCTTCAGGCAAACATTCATCTTTACATCTATTGCCAGCTTCCATATGGAAAATTGGAATGTGAAGACGTTTTGCGCCAATTACTGATAAACAAGAATTTGTATCGCCTAAAACTAAAACTGCATCTGGTTTAATCTCCACCATTAATTCATAAGATCTAGCAATGATATTACCCATTGTTTGACCTAAATCTGCTCCAACGGCATTCAAATAGACATCAGGATCAGCAATGCCTAAATCTTTAAAAAAGACACCATTAAGGTTGTAATCATAGTTTTGGCCAGTGTGGCAAAGAACAGTGTCAAAATACTGTCTAGATTTATTAATTACCGCTGCTAAACGGATAATTTCAGGACGTGTTCCAACAATAATCAATAACTTAATTTTGCCGTTATTCTTAAAACCTTTGAAATCTTCTGTCGTGAATTTGACACATTCATTCTTTTTTAGGTTTTCGACAATTTTATCATTCACTAAATTATCATTTTCATATCTCTGATATGTTCTTAAAGAAACTCCTAATTTATTAGCAGCTTCTTGTTGGGTTAACCCAAGTTTTTTTCTTAATTCGTGCAAATTTTCCATGTCTTAAGTTTATGACATTTATACGTAAAAGACAAGATTTAAAAAAAGCACCAGTACAACTGATGCCTAATTTTCTGGATGTTTAGATTCTGAAATATATCTATCAATAACTCTTCTAGCAATTTCACTCCAAGGGATTGGAATTGTCTTAGAAGCTTGCTCTCCAACTTCATCCATTTTATTGGAATCATATATTTCATTTATCTTCTCACACATTGAATCAACATTATTCTCTGCTAAGTATCCATTTTCATTATCTACAATGATTTCAGCAGCTGTTGATCCTCTTACGAGCAATGCCGGAAGTTTGGCTAATGCTGCCTCCCTAACAACAAGTGGAGCATTGTCGTAAAGTGATGGGAAGAAGAAGATATCGCATAGTTCATATAAACCAAATAGTGCTTTTCTGCTCTTAATTTTTCCAACGAAAGAAACTTTATCGTTTATACCGATTTCAGAAGCATATTTTTTAATTGCTTCTTCATCATAGCCGGTTCCAACAATAATTGTATGATATTTATCGTCCTTTTCACATAGAGCTTTTGTGGTGTCTAAAACGAGTTTTAAGTTCTTATGCCATATTTGTTGACCAACAAATAATAGAAGGCGCTTATTAGAAGGAATATTGCAGTGACTCATCGCCTCTTTTTTAAAATCTTCAACGTTTCCTTCAGGCATATTTTCAACACCGTTTTCCATTACACCAATAGGCCCGTTAAAGCCGTATGATTTTAATGTTTCACCAGTAGATGCACTACAAGCCCAAACTCTATCAACCCTACGATAGAAATAGCAAATGTATTTGACCATTATGGATGCCAAAATCTTGCTGTGTGTTAAATGTAAAGTATCATCATAGTATTTACTATGGAATGTTGTAAAAACAGGGATTTTACGTCTTCTGAAATATTTCTGCATCATTTGTCCCAGAATCATTGGAGAATGAATATGAACAACATCAAAATGCTTAGAAGCTATATATTTCTTTGCTTTTCTACCTAAGAAAGGCTTAACGGAATCAAACGGGATTCCTGGAACTTTGAATTTAGGTAATCTATATACTTCGTAAGGTAAATTAGAATCATCAGCACCATCTAAATCTGGAACGATTACAACTGGGTGATGACCCATTTTAACGAATTCTCTAGCATATTGATCAACCGTTCGAACAACTCCATCTATAACCGGGAAGAAGTTATCACACACAAGCGCAATATTTAAAGGCCTATCCGCAGGAACTTCTTTTCTGTGCATGTAAGAGTTTTTAACTGAACTTCTAAGAACAACTACCAAACCAATAATGATCCATGAATAGTAAACTAAAGCTCTCCAATAAAGCATTGCCCAGAATAAGGCACCTGCAGGAAGAGCTCCAAAGACTAAGAAGAATGATGTCTCGGCAGCACCAGAATTTCCTGGGGTTGGAATAATTGTGATTGCGAGATAAATATAAACAGTAATAACAAAGTTAGTCCACCAATCAACGCTTCCACCGAATGCCTTAATTGCAAAATATGGAATTGATAAAATAGCGAATTGATATACAAAAGACCAGAACATTGTTGGAATCAAAAATGTTGGTCTTCTAATAGCTTGTTTAATTAAGTCAACGTATTCTTTAATACCATTTAAAGTTCTGTCATGAGCCTTTTCATAGTCTTTGACTATTCGCATCTTTTTCCCAAGTTTCAAAAAGCCAATAATTAAAGCGTTAATTGGTTTTGGGAACAGGGCAAAGGCAATAACTAGCAATGGAAAGAATGAGTAAAAGCCTAAACCGATATAGGCCATAACCTTAACAGCAGTAACTGCTGAAGGAATCTCGACTGTTGATGGTGAAATGATTAAAACTAAAACAGCAATTACGATAAAGGCGATTTGTTGTGACAAGAAACCGCTCATCGTAATACTAGTAGAGGCTCCGCCTGTGTATCCTCTTTTGTGTAAGAAGTGAATTTGGAAAGGCTGACCGCCTGCACCTAAAGGTGTGATATTATCGGCGTACTTACCGTAAGTAGCGACCTGGAATGACCCTCGTCTATCAAGACGACCGCATCCTGAAAGAATAAGGTTACGATATTTCATGTATTCAGCAAATAAAGCTGCGCCAAAAACAACTATACCAAGTAGAGTAAAGATTGGATTTAAACTAGAAATCTCTAATTTTGATGGCTCACCTTTATTGTTTGTTAATTCTCTAATTACAATAAAGGCGACAATGCCTAAATTTAACAAAATAACTAAAAGAAGAGTTATTAATCGACTCTTTTTCTTCTTTTTAGTATCTATTTCTTGAACCTTGTTATCGACTTTCATTCAATATACGCTTATAAAAGCGATATTATTTTAAAACATTATAGGTGTTAATGCAAAGTATTATACTTTATTGCACATCTACAGGCTCTCTAAATGTATCTGGAGTGTCATCTGAGTAAACCTCTGAGATCCACATTAGAGTTTTAGAGTTTTTAGTGCCTATATTTTTTATGTCATGAGTATGATAAGGAGTGATATTGACATTAACAGACTTGTCTCCGTCTTGCTTGTATTCAACAATTTCAGTTGATCCAATCTTTCTTAATCTTGTAACACAGTTACCTTCTACTGTCATGAAGATTTCATTTTTGTAAGTGTGGTAATGACCGCCTTTTAAGATGCCTGGATAAGCAAAATTCACGGAAATTTGCCCATATTTTTTGTTTTTATAGATCTCTTCGAAGTATCCTCTTTGGTCTTCCGCGTAATTATATGAATAGGAATCATCCTTTAAATAATCAAGGAATGAAATAAAGAGCTTAACTTCAAATGGGCTATGTAAAGTTGGAAGATGTTCATCACTTTCAACCGAAGCTTTAAATCCTTTTAATAAGGAAGCAAGGTTCCCTAATGAACAATCATGAATTGGTGAGACAGAAAGAATTTCTTTTGAAGGAGAAATATTTCCTTTTATACATTCCACGAATGTATTTACAATATCATCAACGTAGTTATAGTGGACAACATAATTTGGATCTCTAATTTCAATTGGAAGATCATGAGCTATATTGTACATAAATGTTGCGGCTGCACTGTTGTAGTTTGGTCTACACCACTTGCCAAAAACGTTAGCAAGTCTAAATACATAAACTGGAAGGCCAGAATTGAGTAAATAATCTTCACCCATTTTCTTGGATTTTCCATAGTCGTTATCTAGTGCTGCTTGAGTTGAACTGGACATGATTATTGGGGTATTTTTACCGAAAATCCCCAGGAAATCCACCACTTTTTTTGTAAAATTGGTATTTCCGTCGTAAAATTCTTCAATTGTTAAAGGTCTATTGATTCCAGCTAAATGAACAATGAAGTCAGCTTCCTGAATGTAAGCTTTTAAGTCTTCTTCTGTTTTATCTAAATCGTATGCTAAAACTTCATAACCAGCTTTTGCTAAAGCCTTAGTCATGTGTTTCCCGATAAAACCGTTTGCGCCTGATACAAGGATTTTATTCATGTTGTCTAACTGGTCCACCAAATAATTCAAGTTTCTTTAATAATTTTTCCATACCAGCGACATCAAGTCTACCAGTGTTGTGAGAAGTATAAGATTCACCGATGTTGAGTTTCTTATTACCTTTTGTGAAATATTTATCATAGTTTAAGTTTCTGTTATCAGCGGCAACTCTAAAGAAATTACCCATGTCTTCTGCACGAATCATTTCTTCTTGAGTAACTAATGTTTCATAAAGCTTTTCACCGTGTCTAGTTCCTATATAGGAAATTCCTGTCTTTGAACCTGTCAAGTTAATAACTGCTTTTGCTAAAACATCAATTGTTGCAGCTGGTGCTTTTTGGACGAATAAATCGCCTTGTTCACCATGTTCAAATGCATAAAGAACTAAGTCAACAGCATCATCAAGAGTCATCATGAATCTTGTCATTTCTGGATTTGTGATTGTGATTGGTTTTCCTTCATGGATTTGTTGTAAGAATAAAGGAATAACAGAACCACGTGACGCCATAACGTTTCCGTAACGGGTTAAGCAAAGAATTGTGTCATCTTTTAAAAGTTGTCTTGAACGAGCGATAACGTTCTTTTCCATTAAAGCTTTTGAAATACCCATAGCGTTAATTGGATAGGCTGCTTTATCTGTAGATAAGAAAATAGCTTTTTTAACATGATTTTGAACACATGCTGTAATTACGTTATCAGAACCAATTACATTAGTTCTAACAGCTTCCATTGGATAGAATTCACAGGACGGAACTTGTTTTAATGCTGCGGCTGAGAAAACATAATCAACGCCTTTGAATGCATCGACAATACTTGAGAGATTTCTAACATCACCAATGTAAAATTTAAGTTTCTCATTGTTGTATGCCTTTCTCATGTCGTCTTGTTTCTTTTCGTCACGAGAAAGAATTCTGATTTCTTTAATTTCTGTATTTAAGAATCTATCAACAACCGCGTGACCAAATGAACCAGTACCACCAGTGATTAATAAAACCTTATCTTTTAAGATTGATGTGTCTTTTGCGGCCCACTCTCTTAAAATTTCAATCATTCTTGTGAGCTTTAAATGATCAGCCTTTTCTTCGTCGTTTTCATAAGAAACGTATGTTCTTAAAGATGTCCCAACAATTTTAGCGGCTTCTTCTTGTGTTAATTTGCAATTTTTGCGAGTTTCTTTTAATGTCATATTTGCACCTCGTATACGTATACATAGTATATCTTTATATAAAAAAGTAAAGTAAAAGTGCAAAATTTGCATATTTTTAGATTTTGATGAAAGCAAAAGAAAATGTGCCGTCTGGCACATTCTCACATAATTACTTCGTAATTATTTAGTAGGTTCTGCTGCAGGAGCTTCTTCGACCACTTGAACAGCTTGTTTAACTTCGATAGTTTTGCTGTTTTGTGCTGCAATTCTTTGCTCTCTACGAACCTTCTTTTCAACTTCTCTGTCGGCTCTCTTAGCATTGAAGAGTAAGACAATGATTGATAAGACAACGGAAGCACCTAATAAGATTAATCCGAGGTATCTTAATTCAAAATGAATTGCTTCTTCAAATTCTTCAATGAAGTTGCCGTCACCAGCCATGTGATAACCGATGATTCCAAAGATAATACAAACAAGTCCAAGGAATGCGATGAAACCACAAACTAGGTACCAAATAAATTCTTTTGTTGTAACTTTTTTCATAGGATTCTCCTAAGCTAATTAAGCTTGTGCACCGCCTTGATTTTGTTGCATTTTTTGAACTTCTTCAGTGAAGTGTTTCATAAATGCTTCATAGACAGGTTTCCATTCACCTTCCCATTTTGCAGTGTGTTCTCTAGCAATCTTCTTAACTGAGATAAACATATCTCCGAAGTTCTTGCCTGCTGGAAGATCTCTACGACCACCAGTCATCTCGATTAATGCAAAGAGTGGGTCAATTACTTCGTAATATTCTGCACTTCTTGCGACTGCATTTTCTCTAACGAAATGGAATTGTTTAACTAAACGATTAATATCGTTTTGGATGAAGTTGGATTGGGCTGTGATAGCACCTTTTGCTTCTTGTCTTGCTTTGTTGTATTCAGCAAATTGATGATCAAGTTCTTCTAACATTAACATATTAACAAGTCCACGATAGAAGTATTCTTCCTTATTAAGAACATCTGGGAATGTTGGTTCATCATACTTGTTATCTTTTTGTGCTGCTGCAACATGAGCGGCAATAATCTTACGAACTTCTTCATGGATTGGAAGAACAAGTTCAAAGATTTTGATTGCTTGAGAATAGTCGACTCTTAATTCAACACCATCTTGAGAAAGTTTAACGATTGTTGATTCTTCAGAATAAACATCATTTAAGAGCTCATTGATTTTATCAAGTAAGTTTTTACCTGCTTCTCCAGAGTTCTCTAAACAGTTCTTAAGTGGAGTGTTTTGAGTGATTTCTGTTTTAATAATTTCTTTTCTTGCTTTATATGCTTCGACTTCATATTTGTCTTTTTTCATTGCATATTCAAGTGTGTTGAATGTGACAACGTCGAATCTAATGAAGCTTGCAATTGCGGCTGTATAATTATTCATAATTATATCCTTTCTAACTACTATTTGAATCTCAGCTACGATATTAAAATCGCACGACATTATCTTATGATAAATGTCAACTATTTACAAGCAAAAGAAAAGAGAGGATTAAATCCCCTCTTTAAGATTTTAGACAATTTCTTATTTGAGTTCGTTCTCTGCTTGGAAGATTCCATAACCACCATCTTCACGTTTGTAGACAACGGAGATTTTGTCATCTTCTTCATCTAAATAGAGGAAGAATGGGTGATCGATTGCTTCCATTCTAGCGACAGCTTCTTCAACTGTCATTGGCTCTAAATACTTTGTCTTGATACGGACAATTTCATCTTCTTCATCGGATGTTTGTTCCATATCTTCGAGATAATCTAAGGCTAATGCCTTGCCTAATGACATTTTGCCATTAGAACGATCCATTCTTGTTTTTAGTTTTCTCATTTGACCTTCAAGCTTATCGATTGCAAGGTCAACAGCTGCATAAAGGTCGTCATTAGAAACCTCAGCTCTTAAATCCATGTATTGGGTAAAGATTGTAATCTCAACCTTTGCTCCAACGTGGTAGGATCTGACGACTACGCGGCAAGAAACATCTTCATTAATAACGAAATACTTTTCGAGTCGGGAAAGCTTTTTCTCAACTGCGGTTTTAATTGCTTCCGTTACTGTTATGTTCTTACCAATAATTTGGTACTTCATAACAAGTTCTCCTTTCAAAATTAGTTATGTGTAGCTAATTACAATTATATTATCGCAAATTATTAAAAATAATTAAAGAGGAAAGCAAAAAGAAAGAGAGAAGAAATTCTCTCTTACTTAATTAATTTTTTGATTTCATCAACTTTATCGAGCTTTTCCCAAGGAATATCTAGATCTGGTCGACCAAAATGGCCATAATTTGTCAATTTGTGATACTCAAATGTAGGTTTTGTGAGTGAGAAATTTTTAATAATCATTCCAGGTCTTAAATCAAAGACTTTGTAAATGACATCAACAACCTTTTCTTCATCAACTTTTGAAGTGCCAAATGAGTCAACATAAACGGAAACTGGTTCACTTCTTCCGATTGCATAGGCAATTTGGATTTCACATCTTTCCATCACGCCTGCTGCCACAAGGTTTTTAGCGATGTAACGTGCCATGTAGGAGGCTGAACGGTCGACTTTTGTTGGATCTTTTCCTGAGAAAGCGCCACCACCATGATGACCTGCTCCCCCATAAGTATCGACAATAATTTTTCTACCAGTAACACCAGTGTCTCCAGCTGGACCACCAATAACGAATTTGCCGGTTGGATTAATCAAAACTTCAAAGTCAGAATTTAATCCGAATGATGCAACAACTGGAACCATAATACTGTTTTTAACAAATTCTTTGAATTTGTCCATATCAATATCTGGGTCGTGTTGAATTGACATTAAAACAGTCTGAACAACAGGATTTTTACGGTCAGTATAATCGACTGTAACTTGAGATTTCATGTCTGGTCTTGCGTGTTTAAACTCGCCAGATTTTCTCATGTTTGTTGCGACACGAACAAGCTTATGAGCGATGACAATTGGAAGTGGCATATAACCTTCATTTTCATCAGTTGCATAGCCAAACATAATTCCTTGGTCTCCTGCACCAACTTCTTCAGGTTTTTTGGCGTCAACACCCATTGCAATATCAGCAGATTGTTCTTTTACCTTTACATCAATTTTTACTGTATCAGCATTAAATCCATACTCATCCTTGGTATAACCAATATCTCTAATAACATCACGAGCAATCTTGTCATAATTTGGACGGGCTTTTGATGTAATTTCACCACCGATTAAAACGTAATCAGTTGTAACGAAAACTTCGCAAGCTACTCTTGAACTAGGATCAACTTTTAGACATTCATCCAAAATTGTATCTGCGATTTGGTCGCAAACCTTATCAGGATGTCCTTCTGAGACAGATTCTGAAGTAAACAAATTTCTTTTTTCCATACGCGTTTTCCTTAAATATAAATAAAAGTGACTTCCCACCTAAGGAAAGTCACTATCTTGTCTAGTGGTTTCCATCTTATCGCTCAGAGGGTGGGCCTCTGCTAAGGAAGAGCACTTACTCATTTTTGAGAGTTGCTACCACGTTCTTGCATTCCTTATTACGTGGTTCTTGATAAGAAAGTAACGATATACTACACACAAATAACAATATGTTCAATATTAAGTTTTTTCTCAAAAGTAGAAAATTAGTAGTTTTTTAGTAGAAAAATTTTAAAAAATCCCCGGGATTTCCCGAGAATTTTCGTAAATTTTAGCAAATTACCTTTATCTTTTTATTTAATGATTTCGCCTTCGCATTTCATACCACACATTGCAGCATTTGATTCATCTGTATCGATATGCATGGCAAGAGCAAAGTCATCTCTAACTCTAATAACAACATCATCAAATACAACCTTACGACCTTCACCGCCTGTTGCGACTTTAACGATTTGTCCGTTTTCAACACCGAATTCTTTTGCATCTGCTGGTGTCATGTGAATGTGACGTTTTGCAACCATTAAACCTTCTGCGAGTTCAACTTCACCACAAGGTCCGACAATTTTAACGCCTGGTGTACCTGCGATGTCGCCAGACTCTCTGACAACGCCTGGTAAACCAAGTGTTCTTGCATCAGTTGCAGAAACTTCAACTTGGTTAGCTTTTCTGCATGGGCCAAGAATTGAAACACCGTTAATTGTATTTTTTGGACCAACGATGCTTAATTTTGTTGTAGAACAGAATTGTCCTGGTTGTGAAAGCACTGCTTTAACTTCTAATTGAGCGCCTTTACCACATAATTTTTCAAGGGTTTCTTGAGTAACGTGAATGTGTCTTGCGCTTGTTTCTACTAATATTTTCTTCATATATTCATATATCCTTTGCGAAAGTATTGTATCACTATTAAAAAGTTTTTGCTTGCCTTTCTTTATATAAAGAATGTAAACTTAACACGAAAGGTAGCTTCAAAAATGGAAAACGAGTTAATTTCAACGCAACAAATTGAACGATTAATCGATACCAAAAATGTCAAAGAACTTCGACATGTTTTTGAAGTGATTCCTGAAATCGATATCGCCGAAGCATGTGCTGATATGGAGGATGTAAAAAAGATTGTTTTCATTTTGAAAACTGTAAACTCCAAATATACAGCTGAATTCTTCACCGATCTTCCTGCTGATATCAAGGAAGAAATCATCAAATTACTTTCTGATGATCAACTTGCAGAGATTCTTGAATCTCAATTCACCGATGACATCGTCGATGATCTTGAAGAGTTGCCTGCTAACGTTGTTACCAGAGTTTTAAAGAACGTTCCGAAAGAAAAACGTGCAAACATTAACCGTCTTTTAAATTATAAAGACGCGACCGCTGGTTCAATCATGACCACCGAGTTTGTCGTTTTACTTGATGATGTTACTTGTGATGAAGCTATTAAATTAATTAGAAAAACAGGTAAAAATAAAGAAACTATTTATACCGTTTTCGTTATGGACAGACAACGCACCTTAGTTGGTACTGTCGACTTAGATGATTTAATCTTTGCTGATGGCGAGAAAAAGATTAACGAAATCATGAACAAAGACTTTAACACAGTCAATGTTAATGATGACCAAGAATTAGTTGCAAACGTTGTTAAACGTTATGACTTAAACGCTGTTGCCGTTTTAAATAACGATGGACGCCTCGTTGGTATTGTCACCGTAGACGATGTCATGGACGTTATCGAAGAAGAACAAACGGAAGATATTTCCAAGTTACAAATGGTTACGCCACTAGAAGATTCATATCTTCAAACTTCAACTTTTTCAATGGTCAAAAAATGTGTTCCTTGGATCGTTGTTTTACTCATTTTAGGAACATTTTCCTCACTTGTTTTATCAAGATTTGAAGCTAGATTAGATGCTCTTCCAATCCTTGCTGCATTCATTCCAGTTATCATGGATACCGGAGGTAACGCAGGAGGTCAAACAATCGCTCTTATGATTCGTGGTCTTGCTTTGCAAGAATTTAGTCCAAAAGAGTTCTGGAAGATCATTAGAAAAGAAGCTCTTTCAGCATTAATTATTGCCTTATGCATCGGTGTTTTTGGTTTCATTTGGTTCTCACTTGAACAATACACTGGAATTGTTAGTAGAGGCGATGCTTCTATCTGGGCTGGTAACTGTTGGACTGCTGAATTTGCTACTGCTACATTTAAAACATCAGGCTTGGTTGCTGGTACTTTAGCTATTGCTATTTTCATCTCAAAAATGGTTGCTGTTATGCTTCCAATGGGCGCCGCTGCAATTAAGAAAGACCCAGCCATTGTTTCACAACCTTTATTAACAACAATCGTTGATGTTTCTAGCTTAGTTATTTATTTCTCAATAGCTGCTTTATTGTTCTCAATCTAATTTTTCACTTGTTAGAAACAAAGTTTAAGAGTATATTATTTATCGCTGCAGTGATGGCGGAACTGGTAGACGCGTACGTTTGAGGGGCGTATAGGGTGACCTGTGTGAGTTCGATTCTCATTCACTGCACCATTCGCAAAAGAACAGAGAGGCTATGCCTCTCTTTTTTCATACAAATACACATAACGTAATTGGCAAATAGAATTATGCCAATTGCTCAAAATTGACTTTATATTTAACATTTGATAATGTTATACGCGAGGTAACCAATATGAATAAAACCGAAAAGCCAATTATTGCACTTATGTATGACTTTGATAAAACGTTATCCAAAAGTGACATGCAAGACTATGGTTTCATCCCTGCTTTAGGTATGACACCAAGTGAATTCTGGGGCGAAACAGGAAAATTCCAAGCTGCTACCGGAGTTGAAAGAATTCTTTCATACATGTACACAATGGTTAAGTTATGCAAAGACAAAGGCATTAAACTCACAAGAGAAACCCTTAATGAAATGGGTAGAAAAATTGAGTACTTCAGTGGCGTTACCACTTGGTTCGATCGTATCAATGCATACGGAAAAGAACTTGGAGTCGAAATTGAGCACTACATTATTTCCTCTGGAACAAAGGAAATTTTAGAGGGTTGTTCAATTGCTAAAAACTTCAAATATATGTTCGGATGTGAATTCTATTTCGATCCGGAAACAAAAGAACCTGTGTGGCCAAAATTAGCCATTAACTACACCATGAAAACTCAATTTATTTATCGTATTAGAAAAGGTTCATTTGACTTAACAGATGACACCACAATTAATACGAAAGTAGAGAATATCAGAATCCCATACACCAACATGATTTATCTTGGTGATGGAATGACAGACATTCCTTGTATGCAACTTGTCCAAAACAATAACGGACATTCAATCGCTATTTATAGCGATAAAGATGAAAAAGCTCTTAGAAAGCTCCTTGCAGAAAAGAGAACAAACGTCTGTGTTAAGGCTGATTATTCAAAGGGCAGCGACCTTGAAAAAGTTATTCAATCAATCATCCAAACAGTAGCTGCTGAATCATCACTAAAAGCTCAATCTAAAGACTTAGCAGAGAAATTAGGAATCGAATGGAAAAACTAGTTGCGGTTGTTTTGATGGCTGGTCTATCCACTCGTTTTGGTGGGCCTAAAAATAAACAGTTATGCCTTTTAAATGGCAAACCAGTTTTTACTTACGCCATCGATGCATTCGCAAAACATAAAGCCGTTAACGAACTTATTATTGCAGTCAATAACGACAACAAATCCGAAATTGAAAAGTACGTTAAAGAAAATCTTTACAACGCTAAAATTATCATGGGCGGAGCAACTAGACAGGAGTCTGTTGATAACGCCTTAAAGGCCCTTTCTTTAGCGGAAAACGACATTGTCATCATCCATGATGGAGCACGTCCACTTGTCGACGAAAGAATTATTGATGATGTTGCTAAGGCAGCATCAGAATGTGGCGCGTCCACCGCTTATTTAGAAGCAATTGACACAATTGCAGTTAAAAATGAAAAGGATGAAGTTGTTGAATTCGTTGATAGAAAAACTCTTGCTCAAATCCAAACTCCTCAAGGATTCAAATGTGGTCTTCTTAAGAAGGCTCATGAAGTTGAAGAAAAAGACGCAACTGATGATTGCTCATTAATTCTTAAACTTGGTAACAAAGTTAAGCTCGTTAAAGGTGATAAGAAATTCCATAAGATTACTACTATTGAAGATATAATATATCTTGAAGGATTATTAAAGTAATGAAAGAGTATCAAATCGGAGAAATCATTGAAGGCACGATTATTAATATTCGTGATTTTGGTGCAATCATGATTTTTAGTGATGGCAAAAAGGGTCTCTTACATATTTCGGAAGTTGCTAATGTATTCATTAGAAACATACATAAATATCTTCGTATTGGAAAAACCTATCAAGTTAAAGTTATTGGAATTGAAGGTGACGGCTTTTTAAAACTTTCAATGTCCAAGATTACCGAAGAAGAAAAAGAAGAATACCACAAGAACGGTGTTAAAAAAGTGAAAATTGATCCTGAATTTATTGACTACACCGCTCTTAAAGAAAAACTTAGTGATTGGATCGCTAATGAGAAAGGTGAAAAACATGATTAAAGTTAATGATGAACATTTAGGAAGAAAAATTGATTATGCTTCCTATGAAAAACAAGTTGCTGAAATCAACAAAATGATTGAGGAGAAAACCGGACCTGGTAATGACTATTTAGGTTGGTTAAATTATCCTACAAGCATTAAAGATTCAGATTTAGATGAAATCCAAAATTATGCGGAAATTGTCAGGAAAAACTATGATATTTTGCTTGTTTGCGGCATCGGTGGATCCTATTTAGGAGCACGTGCAGCAATCGAAGCAATCAATGGTTTACACTCAGACAAAAAGCCTGAAATTATTTTCGTTGGTCAATCTTTCTCATCAGATTATTTACATGAAGTCATTGAACATCTTGAAGGTAAGAAATTTGCTATCAATGTTATCTCCAAAAGTGGCACCACCACTGAAACTTCAATTGCTTTCAGGATTCTAAAGAATCTTTTAGAGCAAAAAGTAGGTAAAAAAGAAGCTGCAAAGGCAATTTTTGCTACAACCGATAAAGAAAAAGGCGCCTTACTTAAACTTTCACAACAAGAAGGCTATGTTAGATTCGTTTTGCCGTCAGATATTGGTGGCCGTTTCTCCGTTTTCTCAGCTGTTGGTTTATTCCCAATTGCCTGTGCTGGCATCGATATTAAGGAGTTAATTGAAGGTGCTAGAGAAGCTGAAAAATCTTTAAAATCCCCAGGAATTTCCGAGAATTCTGCTTATAAGTACGCTGTAATTCGTGATGCTTTATATCGTGAAAAATATGCTGATGAATTATTCGTTACTTATGAACCAAGACTCGTTTCTATTGGTGAATGGTTCAAACAATTATTCGGCGAATCAGAAGGTAAAGAACATAATGGGTTATTCCCATGTTCAGCAACTTTCTCCACCGATTTACATTCATTAGGACAATTCATTCAAGATGGATCACCAGTGTTATTTGAAACTATTTTAGATATCAAACATCCAAATCACGAAATTGCTATTCCAAAAGCAGATGAAGATTTAGATGAACTTAATTACCTTGCTGGTAAAAATATGTCTTTTGTTTCTGAACAAGCATTCAAAGGAACCCTTGAAGCACATGCAGTTACAGCAAAAGTTCCAAATGTTGTTTTAGATATTGAAAAGTTACAAGAAAAAGAACTCGGTTTCCTTTTCTACTTCTTCATGAAGACATGTGCAATGTCAGCGTATTTACTAAAAGTAAATCCATTTAACCAACCAGGAGTCGAAATCTATAAAAAGAATATGTTCCATCTCCTTGGTAAAAAAGGTTATTAATTTTATTTGACTAACTTATATCATAATGATATATTTTATAAGCACGTTTTAAGTGTAAACGTGGATGTTTAGCTCAGTTGGGAGAGCATCGCCTTTACACGGCGGGGGTCAGGAGTTCGAGCCTCTTAACATCCACCAGATAAACGTGAATGTGGGTGAGTAGCGAAGTGGCCAAACGCGGTTGACTGTAAATCAATTCCTGAGGGTTCGGCAGTTCAAATCTGTCCTCACCCACCACTTTCTTGGGGTGTAGCCAAGTGGTAAGGCACAAGACTTTGACTCTTGCATTCGCTGGTCCGATCCCAGCCACCCCAACCAAGAAAAAGCACCAAATCGGTGTCTTTTTTTATATCTATCAGCACTTTTTTGTAAAAAGTATTTGCCTATATATTCTCACGTGTATATAATAGAAAAGCATTTTGTAAAAAAGATGCATCATCTCCCGTTAGCTCAGTTGGCTAGAGCACTCGACTTTTAATCAAGGGGTCGGACGTTCGAATCGTCTACGGGAGACCATTGTATGCCCAGGTGGCGAAATTGGTAGACGCAAGGGACTTAAAATCCCTCGAGTGAATAACTCATACCGGTTCAAGTCCGGTCCCGGGCACCAATTTACGCCGCCTTTTAATTTAAATACCAAAAATTGAGGCGTAGCCAAGCGGTAAGGCAGCGGGCTCTGAACTCGCCACTTCACAGGTTCGATCCCTGTCGCCTCAACCAAACTTACTAGTAAAAGGAGATAAGAAAATGAAATTTGTTGGAAAAGCTCTTGCATTTATGAAAGAAAATAAAATCATTGTATTTGCTTTAGCAATCGTTCTTTTATCATTTGTGTTCCTCGCACTTCCAGGACAATTTGCCCATTATGGTTATTTATCACCAAAATTAGGTTATACATATAAACTTAATGGTTACCAATGGATGTTTGGAACTGTGAAGAATCCATATCTTGATACTTATATTGGTTCTGCATCAGCACAAGGAATTGCTATCTTTGTTATGTTAATCCTTTGTGTTCCAGGACTTCTCTTCTCAAAGAAATCTTCATTTGTATCACTTCTTACATCCTTAGCATTAATTACTATTTCAATCTTATTCTTCACAATTTCTGCAGCAGGATTAAAAGCTTATCCTGCATTCTTACCTGCAAAGAACGGTGAATACTCTTTAATGTTCTGGGTTCCTTATCTTCTTGGTGCATTCATTGTTATTGCTGGCTTACTTATGGGTTATAGAACCTTCAAAGTCATGAAGGATGAAGTTAAACATCCTACAGCATCTAGCAAAGGACCAAAATACAATTACTTACATAAGTAATTAAAATTGAATTAAAAAGTCTTCGTTAATCGCGAAGACTTTTATTTTATTTCAACAATTTGAGCCTTTCTATGTGGCTCTTTTTTGGTGTACTGAGTTTTATGTTTTCTTTCAAAGTTATAAACTTCAATCTCACCCTTTTCAGTTAATCTTAGATACATATCATCTGAGACTTTATCGTAAATATAAGACAAGTAACCTCTTCTTACCATATTTAGAATATAAGAACATAAACGTCTACCTGGGTAAGAAAGCAATGTGCCAAATGTTTTTAAATCAATGTATTTACGAGTTTCTGGATCAAGTTTTCCTTGCAAGATGTTATTAACACCTTTCGCTGTTGGATACTTTTTTACTTTGTTAAGTTCATTAACAGTTTGAAGTATTTTATAATGCGAAACAGTTAATCTAAACTCGCTTATCTTTTTCTTTCTCATACACGCCTATTATACATTTATTGATTTAATAAATGAAATATATATAATATAAATGCTTATGGAAGACACCATTAAATTAATTCAAGAAACATTAGACAAAATTCGTCCATTTATCAACCGAGATGGTGGGGACGTTGAATTTGTCGATTTTATCGATGGAATTGTCTACATCAACATGAAGGGTGCTTGCCAAGACTGTATCATGATTGACACCACCATTTCTGACGGAATTGAAATTATATTACAAGAAGAAGTTCCCGGCGTTATCGGAGTTAAGCTCGCAAGTGAAATGCCTGAGAAAAAATAAAAAGGATCTCAACAATTACTGAGATCCTTTTAATTTTTAATTAAAGAGCGCGGAAGTGATAATCACCTTTTTCGTAATCAGCATTCTTAATGCTCTTAAGTTTATAGACCTTGTGGGCGATTTCGTCTCTAAGAATTCCACCAGTTCTAATAAGATCGCTATCTTCAAGAACCTTTAATCCTCCGAAGTCATCTGTTGTGGCAAGATAATCTGTAGTGACACAATAATATGTTTCTTCTGGAGTTAAGTCGGTCTTTTCTTTGAAAGTTCTATAAATACCGTACTGTTCAACATTCGAAATTCTATTTCTGAGTTCTTGTCCTTTAATTGCAAAGAGAACAAGCTCATTATCAAATGGGAATGAACGGTAGACATCACCATAGGTGATTGTTCCTTTTTGAATGTTGTCTCTAATTCCACCTTTATGGTTTTGGAATGCTGCAACAATCTTTGTTGGATCAATGTTATATGATGCGTTCTTTGTGGCGAACTCAACAGCATTTTCATACATTGTTAAAGTACAAAGATTCTTTAATGCTTTATCATATTTTAATTCGTTATCGCATGTACCTAATTTAATTTCTTTAATTTGGTTAATAGCAGGTGCGTATTGATCCATAATGTTTTTAATACCTGCATCATCACTTAATGATGCGGCAACTATAGACATTGAAGTAATATCGTTAGGTTTATATAAAGATAAAGCCTTTGTATTTCTATCAAATTTTAAGGCGATATGGGCAACTGATTGTCCATAGTTTTTAGTTGCTAACGTTGGGACTGATTGGGCTGTTGATGAAGTTTGAGCGTCAACGTGAGCGTGACCAGCGAAAACGGCATCAACGCCTGTAACACTTTCAATACTTGTGGTTCTATCATGACAAAGTAAGACAACCGCATCACAACCTTGGCTTGCTTTTAAGGTGGCGGCAAGGTTGCTCACTAAATCAGCATATGCAACGAACTCATAGCCCGCAATTGCGCTCTTTAGAATAGAATATTCTAGATCAGCACCCATTGTGCCGATAACGCCAATTTTGTATTCACCACGATTAACAACTGTGTACTCTTGAATAAATGAAGGTCTCGCACCATTCTTCATAATGTTTGCGCCTAAAAATGGCATTGATGAGGTGTTATATTTAAGCTCAGCATTCTTTTGTAACCATTCATCAGTCCAGTCAAATTCGTGGTTGCCAACTGCCATAGCATCAAATCCCATATATTGCATGCAGTAGTTAACCATATAACCACGAGTTAAGTTAGATTCAGCAGAACCTTGGAACATATCTCCAGAGGAGAGTAAGACAGTTCCGCCTGGGTTTTCGCTTCTCTTGCCTTCAAAATATGAGGCAAGTTTTGGTAAACCAATGTAATCTCCGTTTGAGTGCTGCTCATAATTAACCGCACCATGGAAATCTGATAATTCGTATAAATCGATTACGTCGTAATCGCCATCAGCTTTAATCGCGCCAACATTTCTTGTTGGAAGGTTTGGCAAATTAATTTGAAGTGCTTCAACATCAACGTTAGGAATAACGAGTTCTTTTCTAAATAAACCAAAGAAATCGAAATCACAACCTGTTAATGCTAAGGCTGGAATAACAAGTAAAAGTTTTTTAAATTTCATAAATTTATCCTCATATTTATAATAAGAAATTTTCTTTTCGATTACAAATAATATAGCCATCTTTGTTATAAACGTCTTCGCGGTTATAGCGAATCGGAGTCCCATCAAATTTAAGTAAGAGACCACCGGCTTCTTCTACGATAATTTGCATGGCGCATGTGTCCCACTCTTTCGTATTAGAGGAAAAGCGGTATGACATTTCCGCTTCGCCCTTAGCGATAACACAACCCTTAAGGGTTGCACCTAACTTTCTTTGGTGTTTTATAACGTCAGAATGTTTTGCAATCATATCCATTTCAGTTTGATTGCTATGGAAATTTGACACTAAAGTTGTGACATCTGTTGTCTTATCATTACAGTGAATTTTCACGGGCTCAGCATCTTTATTTTTAAGATAGTATGAGCCAGCGCCTTTAGTAGCATAATAAATCTCACCTGTTACAGGCACTAAGATGACACCTAAGACTGCTTCGTGCTTATAGGAAAGCCCAATATTCACAGTAAATTCACCATTTTTCGCGACAAAATCTTTTGTCCCATCAATTGGGTCAACAATCCAAACATAGTCGTTATTTAATCTAGACTTGTCATCTACAGATTCTTCTGTAAGAAGGGCATATAAAGGAAAAGCCTCAGACAAGATCTCGCGGATCTTTATGTCTGCGGCTTTATCTGCCTTTGTTACAGGCGAATTATCTTCCTTAATTTCAATTCCAAAATCAGAGGAATTGTAGATTTCTAAAATTAAATCACGAACTGAATTTACTGCTTTTAATGCAACACTTAACTCACGTTCGTACATAATCTTATTTTCCTTGTTGTGCTACTACGGCATCGTCTAAATCTTTTACGATTTGCTCGCACAAAGTGAAATCACTTTGATTCTCTAAACGTGCACCAGCTGCATGAAGGTGACCACCGCCACCATATTTTTGGGCAACTTGTTGTACATTGACTTTGTGAGATCTAAATTCAACACGAATGAAGTTCTCTGGTGAACGTGTGAATAATACCCAAATTGGACAACCTCTAATGTTTCCAATAACGTTAACGTTTTTTGAAATTTGATCAAACTTAAGTCCGAATTGGCCATAATCGTTTACATCAGCAAAGCAGTACACGACATTGTGCTCACTACGTTTAAATTTAGAAACAAGCAAAGCTTGATATTTAACGTAGGCTTCATCTGAAAGATATAAAATCTTAAATATTGAATCAGTCTCAACACCTAAGTCTAACAGCTTAGCTATTATTCTATGTGTTTTTGAGTTAGTTGGAGCATATCTAAATCTACCTGAGTCAGTACAAATACCTAAGTACAAAAGCTCTGCGATGAGCTTGTTCATTTTTAGTTTATAAGCGAATGCCATTTCAGCAATTTGCTGACAGCAGGCGATTGCTCCCTCGTCGACCCACTTAATTCCATAGAATGGTTTAGATTCGATGTGGTGATCAATTTTAATGATTTGCTTCGCAAGAGTGACTCTTTGATCAGAAACTCTTTCGGTTTCAGAAACATCCACTAAAATAGCCAAACTATTTTTAATAATCTCATCATCTTCGACAACATCTTGCTTTGCAAGTCTTTGTTCAAGTTGTGGTAATGTACCTGCAAGAGAAAAGACTTTCTTCTTTGGAAAGTTAAGTCTAAGCAACTCACGTAAGGCTAAACTTGAACCATAACAGTCACCATCAGGATTGATGTGACCAAAAATTGTGATGGTATCGTATTTCTTAATGAGTTTAAAGATATCTTTAAAATCTTTCTTCATTAGAAATCATCACCCTCATCATCTGCATCTTGAACTGGTTTATCAAAGTCGAGATCATCGCTTTCTTCATCTGGTTCTTCGATTTGTTCACCAAGTTCTTCACGGAGTAATTTCTCTTCTTCCTCGTCTGTTTCTTCTTCTTCATCAGAATATGCATCAATCATATCGAGGTGAACTTTTTCAAAAACATGACGTGAACGTAAATCCCAATAGTTATCAGTTAAAGTGATAAAACGTCCATCAAGTGAAAGTTGGGTGTAGAATTTTGACATTCTAGCTTTTAATTCATTATCTGAAAGTTGTAATCCACTAAGTTCAAGAGATTTATTGAATAAATCAATAAACTTAATAGGATCTTTTGATGCTGATAAAACATCAAAGCCATAATCTAGTAAAGATTTGTCGTTCATATATGTACCTTCTTTCTTTACATTTTATTTGGAGCGCTAACTCCAAGAACGCCTAGTGCGTTTTTAATAACAATTTTGGCAGCTTTTGCTAAAGCTAAACGGGATGAAGTAACCTCTAAATTTGCGCGGTCAATCATCTTACAATTTGTGTAGAATGAGTGAACCAAGGTCGCTAATTCTTGAATGTAAGTTGCGACCATGTGAGGCGCTCTTTTAGAAGCTGAAACTTCAATAATATGCGGGAATTCCATGAGTTTTTTGAGTAATTCGCCTTCAGACTCTTCTTTTAAATTGGCTGCAGTTTCATCAATTTTGATGTCGCTTGCGGACTCTAAAACTGAGCTAAGACGAGCATGTGCATATTGAGCATAATAAACTGGGTTTGAGGAACTTTGTTCTAATGCTAAATCAAGATCAAAGTCTAAGTGACTTGATGCTGCACGAGCGGCGAAGAAGTATCTAACTGAATCAACACCAACTTCTTCACATAATTCTCTTAAAGTAACACCAGCACCAGTACGTTTACTCATCTTGACTTCTTTTCCATCTTTAATGAGTCTAACGACTTGAACAAGTTCAACTTCAAGAGTTTCTTTGGAATAACCTTGCATCATTAAGGCAGATTTCATACGGTTAATATAACCGTGGTGATCTGCGCCAAGAACATCAATAAGATTATCGTAACCTCTTGATAACTTGATTAAGTGATAGGCAATGTCTGGCATCAAATAAGTGTATGAACCATCTGATTTAACAACTGCTCTATCTTTGTCATCTAAGAAGTCTGTTGTTCTTAAGAAAGTGGCACTATCTTGCTGATAGGTGTACTTGCTATATTTGTTCTCTAAAACATCTTGGACGTGGTTATTAGCACGAACATCTGTTTCAAAGGAATAAATATCAAATTTAACTCTGAATAATTCAAGATCTCTTTTGATCTTTTCAAGCTCTTCATCCATTCCGAATTTTTGGAGCTTTTTGAATGATTCTTCATCGCCAACTTTATACTCATTATTATGTTTCTCTAAGTATAACTTAGCAATGTCTATAATATCGCTCGCGTGATAGGAGTCTTCTGGTAGTTCGATTTTCTCTCCAAGTTGTTGTCTAACACGGACATCAAGTGATAAACCAAGTGTGTGAATTTGGTTACCAGCATTGTTAACGTAGAACTCACGAGTAACTTCATAACCTGCAAATTCATAGAGTCTACAAATTGAATCACCGACAGCAGCGCAACGAGCATGACCTAAGTGAAGATCACCAGTTGGGTTTGCTGAAACGAATTCAACATTAATCTTTTTGCCTTTATTTTTGCCTCTACCGAAGTTATCACCAGCTGCAATTACTTGGGCTACAACTGAATTAATAGCGTTCTTTTTAATAAAGAAGTTAACAAATCCAGGACCTGCGATTTCAACTTTTTCAACAATCTCTTTATCAATGTTATTTGCGATCCTTTCTGCTAAAGCTCTTGGAGCCATTCCAAAACGACCTGCAAATTTTAAAGCAACATTTGAGGCATAATCACCGTGTTCAGGAGTTTTAGAACTTTCAATAATGATATCTTTTGTATCTAAAAGGATTCCTTCACTTACAAGTGAATCTTGTATTTTAATCTTTAGTGTTTCTTCAATATTCATAATTTTTTAAGGTTTTATTATATAAACAAGTTTTTGCTGATACAAGGAGAAATTTATTTCTCAAGTAAAACGTATGAGGAGGCTTTGATTGCTTCATCGTTTCCAATAGGACCAACTCCATTGTAAGAACAAGCTTTGATAGAGACATTAACTACTTTTGTATTTAAGTGCTTTGCAAGAGACTCTCTCATTGGAAGGATTTTGTCTGCTAATTTTGGAGAATGACATGCAACTTGAACATCAATATTTGAGACTTTGTAACCTTCGTTTTTCATCATCTTAACGACCTCATCAAGCAAAAATAATGAGGAAATCCCGGCAAATTTTGGATCATTGTCAGGAAAATGCTTTCCTAAATCACCTAAAGCTAAGGCTCCTAAAATAGACTCTGCAACAGCGTGACAAACAACGTCTGCATCGCTGTGACCAAGTAAGCCTACTTCACCCGGAAATTCAATACCTGCTAAAACAAGTTTTCTTCCTTCTACTTTTTTGTGAATGTCTTCAGAAAATCCTACTCTAAACATAGTTTCTCCTTACACGTTAAATTTAAAGAATACGCAATCACCATCTTGCATAACGTAATTCTTGCCTTCAATTCTTAATTTACCAGCCTCTTTTAAAGCGACTTCTGACTTATATTCATGAATGTCTTCAAAACTATAAATTTCAGCCTTGATAAATCCTCTTTCAAAATCACTGTGGATGATTCCAGCGCATTGAGGCGCTAACATTCCATTCGTGAATGTCCAGGCTCTACATTCATCTTCTCCGCATGTAAAGAAGGTCGATAAATTTAATAATTTATAAACTGCTTTGATTACTTTATCAAGACCAGACTCAGTCGCTCCTAGAGTCGCTAAGAACTCTTTTCTTTCTTCGACTGGTAAAGATGAGAGTTCATATTCAATCTCGCATGAAAAAGGAATAACTTGAGCCTTTTCTGCTTCAGCGATTTCTTCCACTACCTTAAGGTAATGGCAGTTACTTAAGTCTTGATAATCAGAATCAGAGACGTTTGCGACGTAGATAATTGGTTTGAGTGTTAACAAATGATATTGTTTAAACGCAAACTCATAATCTTCAGGTTTCAAAGAAACCTTTCTCGCAGGTTCACCTTGAGAAAGCATTTCTTGTAGAGGTGTCAAAATAGACATCTCGTACACTGATTCTTTATCTTTTTGAACTCTTGCTTTATTCCCGATTGACGCAATACGTTTTTCAACGGTTGCCAAATCGGCCATAGCAAGCTCAAGATTAATTGTTTCGATGTCACGTTTTGGATCAACAGACTCTTCAACGTGAATAATCTCGTTTGAGTCAAAACAACGAACGACTTCTACAATTGCGTCGCACTCACGAATATGACCAAGGAATTGGTTTCCTAGCCCTTCTCCTTTGGAGGCTCCACGAACAAGACCTGCAATATCATAAAATTCAAATGATGCAGGAATTCTTTTTCTAGGTTTAAAAAGGTCGGTTAAAAAGTCTAATCTTTCATCAGGAACGTTAACGACACCAGTGTTTGGAGAAATAGTTGCAAATGGGTAGTTTGCAGCCTCAACATGTGAGTTTGTAATCGCATTAAAAAGTGTTGATTTTCCAACGTTTGGTAATCCGACAATTCCTGCTTTAAGTGACATTTTACTACCTCCGTAGGTTAATATTATATATTAGGGAAAAAATTAGTAAAGAAAAAAGCCATCAAATGGCTTGACATAATTATATAACGACAGCTAATTAGCCAATTTTTTTGACGTTTGAGGCTCTTAAACCCTTTGAGGTTTCTTCAACATCGAATTCGACTTCGGAATCTACTGCGATATCCTTAAAACCTTCCATAACGAGCGAAGAATAGTGGAAAAATACATCTTTATCGTCTGATGACTTAATAAATCCGAACCCCTTCTTCTTGTTGAATCTAATGACTTTACCCTTCATAAGATTCCTTTCAGATAAGTAGATAAGTATTAGCGATATCATATCATATTTTTTTAAATATAAAATACTTTTCGTGTTGTTCCTCATTTGCGCTTAATCAAATGTCTTCTGTTTAGTATCAAAAGCAAGATGTTAGAAACGACTAGCGGCACGAATAATGCACCCCCTAAAATGACTAAGATTGGTTTGCTATTAAATGAGAAATTAAAGCCAATACCCAGTGTGTTGCCAAGCATGTAAGACATGACGAAATCTACAATTATTAGTTCAAAAGAACTAACAAGGAACGAAAGTAAGCCTTGTACCAAAGATTCTACAACAAAACATGAATTAATATCGCGACGTTTTATTCCGAGTAAACTGAACAACCTAATGTCATTCTTGCTTTCAATAATATTTAGCATCATCGTTGTCCCAAGAAGCAAAATTGAGATTACGCCCGCTAAAATAGAAAATGCTTTCAAAATTGTGTTTGCGTACTCAAGTGTCGTATCAATATTCGTTTTCAACTCTTCAATTGGTGACTCAATTTTGTAACCTGAAATAATCTTTTTAAGATCCTCCATCGCCGTTTTAGCCACACCTTGAGTTTTGAATTCCATAACAATTGCTTTCGGAATTAAATAAAAACTTGAAACCCCTAGCTTGTCCCTAAAGAATTCAATTGTCCAATCGGCATTTTGATAAAGATAATTCTTCTCTTCATCCACCACTCCAACAACCAGCGCTTTAGCCCTTCCATAAGTCTTTTGAATGTGGCCATCAGAATCGTAGAATTCTTCAATTTCCCCGGAAAATTCCAGGTATTTTCCTAAATTTTGGCCTTTTGAATCTAACTGATTTGCGAGCCCTCTTGAGATAGCAATTTCGTTAATATTTGAAGGCGCTCTTCCAGCGATCAACTTGGATGCGTCGGTCGAAAATCTAATTCCATCACTTAAAGTTAAAAGATAATTTCCTTGGATAACTCCATCCGGGAGATTAAGTGCAACACCATTATCTTCAGTCAAGTTTGTGTCTGCATCGCTCGCCTCATCAACTAAATTTGGATCATACGAAACAAATAGATTCTTTGAAAAACCCGAGAATAGATTTGAAGCGTAGGAGGCGTATCCATAATCAGATGTAAAATAGTAGTTTTTAAATCCTTGGTTTACACTCTGATAATCTTTGATTATTGAACCAAGAATTCCAATTTTGTCTACTGAATAAACATATAGTCTTTTCTCGTTACAAACATCAAGGGACTTGCACAATTCAGGATTGTATTGATAATTAGCCCTTTCAAATACGTAATCAAACAAATAATCGTCATAAATTGAAGAGTTTAAAAATACAGATGGGTCTTCTTTTGTTTTTAAATAATATATTTTATATATTTCCCAAGGGTATTCGTGAGTTTCATCGTCATCTGAAGGAAGTCTCATCATTTCTTCAAAAACAATTTCGTTCCAAAGTAAGTTCGTGTGATAAATACAGCTTGAACTTGATTCACAAACAGCAGCTATTGAGAAAATTTGTTCGTCATCGTACTGCCAGTAATCATTCGCAACATTCAGAGTTAGAGTTAAATCTTTTTCATAAATGAAGTGGCCTAATGAACTGAAATTTCTTTGGATTTGAAGCTTATAACAAAGATTTACCATGTCCTCATAACTTAAACCCAAGACAACTTGGTCGTCATCTAGCAAATCATAGGCATAAGGATAGAAAATTTTTGGTTCATCTTCTTCTAACCATCTAAAGTCGTTAATGCTTCTTGTAGATAAACTTTCTAAAGGTATTTTCTTGTTTGAAGACTCAACATAAAATTCATTTTTGTCTTTAAAGAAGTCTTCAAAATTCACCAAATAATTAACTCCAACACCATCTAGCAAATAACGATACTTGTCGTGTATTTTTAAAACATTAGAAAGAGATGTTGAATAAGTTGTAGTGAATGAATTTTCGTTCTCGTTTTTATTGCTGATAATAACGTAATTCCTGTTTAAGATCGCATTGAATGCACTCTCCACCTTTGAAGAAACTGACTCAGTTATTATCAAAGTTAATCCCACTCCTGTTAACGCTAAAGATAGCATCAAATTTGTGATTAAACTTCTAAACTTTTTCGCCTTCAATTTTTGAAATCCAAAACGAATTTTAAAACTAAGCGGAACGCGTGGTTTGAACTTTTCTTTGCCTTTACCAATAAGTTGATTTGTCGCTCCTTTTTCCTCAACTTTCTGTGGATTTGTTATTATTACTTTCCCATCTTTGATTTCTAAAATTGAATCAGCGATTTCTTTAATTGAATCAACATCGTGAGTTGCAACAATAACCAGCGTGCTCTTAGAAAGTTTCTTTAAAAGTTTAAATATAATGTCTGCGTTCTTTTCATCTAAGGCTCCAGTTGGTTCATCACAAAGAATTACCTTTGGATCATTTATTAAAGCTCTCGCGATTGCGACTCTTTGTTTCTCTCCACCAGAGAGTTTGTTCACTCTCGTTTTAGCGAGCTCTTTAACTCCAACTGTCTGTAAAGCATCATTAACTCTTTTGTGCTGAATAAACCTTTTTGACTTATAACATGTTTCTAAAGGCAAAAGCACATTATTAAAAACTGTATCGAGGTTCAATAAACTGAAGTTTTGAAATACGTAACCAATATTCTTTAATCTAAAATCAGCGATTGCTTGTCCAGATAGTTTTTGGATTTCTTTTCCATCAACTTTTATAGTTCCTTTGTAGTCATTATCAACACCCGAAATCATATTTAATAAAGTGGATTTTCCGGAGCCTGAAGACCCTATCAAAGCAATAAAGCCCTTGCTTGGAAAAGAATGTGAAAAATTCGAAAATATGGCTCTTTTCCCAAAGATTTTTGTCAATTTATCAATTTTGATCATCATTCATCCCTCAATTCTTCAGTCAAAAATCCATGCCTATAAAATGTCATAGGGACAATGGTAAAAATAGTCGAACAAATTACGACTACCATAGTGAAAAGAATGATCAAGCCAAACGGCACTCCAAAGAAACTCTCAAATGGTATTTTTATAAGACCCGACAATGCAAACTTTTCTGAAATATACGGGTTGAGTAGTTTTTGAGAGAAATAAGAAAGAATAAGTGATGACCAAAATGAGAGCGCGATGATTACAAAGTTCTCAAACAAATGGATTTGATAGATTGAAGAGTTTCTTGCTCCTAAACAAGTCATGATTGCTGCATTTTTTCTATTCTCTAAAAACGAAGAAAGTGAAATCATCCCGAGAATAAAATTAATTCCAATAAACGCAATAATAGAAAATAAAAACAAAGTTTTTGAGAAAGAGGAAATAAATGTCACATACGTTTCTTTAATCTCGGCCGCTGTTGATGTAACTTCGATAGTTTCATTGTTTAGATTTTTAATCATTTCGAAGAAACTCGTGCTCTCTGATAGGTCACCAAGAAATATTAACGACGAATACGAAGTTACTGGGTCGTCATTATTAGCATCTCGTAAGTAATCATAAAACGAATACGTGTAACCGAGATAATAGGAAAGGTTTTCCATAAACTGATTCTTTAGGAAAGTCTTAGCGCCTTTATACGAATAATAAATCTTAGGGCTGTTAAGAAAAGGAAACTCTTTAACTACACCAACTACCTTCAATGGTTTTTCGATTATTAATTGATCTTTAATAAAAGGATTGTCATCATCGAACGTCTTATAGTTTGTGGTTGCTGTATTTTTAAGAACAAAGTTCTTATTTAAAACGTTCCCGACAAGTTCAACAAATTCTTCATTCACAATTACTTCTTCAAAATTGTCATTTCCAGCATGACCATTCACTAATAAATCTGAACCGTAGCTTATTAAAGATAAATCAAATAATGGAACCATTTGAAAATTCGTGTAACTCTCGCCGTTAAACAAGCAAGTTGCGTTGCTGCTTATAAAATAAGAAAGGTTTTCTTCTACACGTAGCGTTGTGAATTCTTCAAACTCTTTATCAATTTCATAAATATCGGGTCTTACGGTTTTTTGATAAGTCAAAGATGAATTAGTTATCTCAACAGCTTCTATCTTAGAAACTGATGCGGTTCCAATTGATAAGTTTCTCGCCATAGCTTCCTCATAAGACCGTTCTGATCCAACTAAAAAACCCACACATAAAAACACAGAAGCAAACCCTATAGAACATGCAAAAATCGAGAACAAATTCTTTCCGAAATTTTTCTTTAAATTCGTGGACAAAAACTTATTCGACCAACCCGATTTATATTTAAGTTTTCGCGTCTCTTTATTAGGTTCTTTTACTATAGTTTGTGAACTATCATTTCCAGCTATTTGACCGTCTTTGATTTGTATAATTTTATCCGAAAATTCCTCAACCAATTCCTTATTATGAGAAACCATAACGATCAGTATTTGTTTCGATAAATTCTTCAAAATCCCCAGGATTTCACGAGAATTTTTAGTATCTAGTGCTCCAGTTGGCTCATCACAAAGAATAACTTCTGGAGTCGTGACAATTGCCCTAATAATTGCGATTCTTTGCTTCTCTCCACCAGATAAATTTACAACCTTTCTTTTCTCTAAATCTTCTATTCCGAGTTTAATAAATTCTTGGTGCGCTAATCGCTTAGCTTTGGATGCAGAATAACCCTTCATTTTTAATGGGATCATCACGTTATCAATTGCTGTTAAATTATCAAACAAATTGTAGTGCTGAAAAATTGTTGAAACGCCACATAAATGAAACTTAGAAAATTGCCGATCATTAAATTTAGCAATGTTCCTCCCTTTAAATAACACTTTCCCTTTTGTTGGTTTTTCAATTCCCATCAAAATATTAAGTAGTGTTGATTTTCCAGATCCTGATTTACCAACGATTGAAACAAGTCCTTTGTCCGGAAAGGTTAAATTAATATCGTTTAAAACAACGTGCTCATTTTTGTTCACGTTGAATACTTTTCTAATGCCCTCCAAAACAAAAACTGACATTGTTCCCCCTATTACCTAATACGGGTTAAAAGTCAGTTTTGGCTAAAAATTTTTAAATTTGTTATTTAGTTATCTTTGATAACTCTTTTTAAACTTTTGTTAAAGGAGTCTCTAGAAATAAGTAAAACGTTACCGCAGCCAAGACATTCAATCTTTAAATCTGCACCAACTCTAACAATCTTGAATTTAGTGCATCTAGTTGAACACGGATGTGGCTTTTTCAATTCAACGATATCGCCTAACTTATAATCTAAGTCTTTCATTATTCATCTTCCATTTTGACGGCGGCTGGTACCTTAGGTAAACCAGGCATTGTCATAACTTTGCCAGTTAATGCAACGATAAAGTTTGCACCTGCTGATAATTTAACTTCACGAATGTTAATTGTGCATCCGATGGGAGCACCAAATACTTTTGGATCATCCGTAATTGAAAGCGGAGTTTTTGCCATACAAACGGCGGTCTTATCATAACCAAGTTTTTCAAAACGATCAATTTGCTCAAGAGCAAGATCGCTAAACTTGACTTCACCTGCTCTATAAATTTCTCTACAAACTGTCTCAATCTTTTCTTTAACAGGAAGATTGTAGTCATAAAGTTTGTGATATTTTGAAGGCTTAGTTGCAAGCATTTCATTAACTTTATTAGCTAAATCGATTGAACCTTCACCACCTTTGGCAAAGCCATCAACAAAGCTAACTGAGTAATTGTTTTCTTTACACCACTTAGTGAGCCAATCAATTTCTTCTTGAGAATCATCGGCAAAGTGGTTGATTGCAACAACAACTGGTAATCCGTATTTTTGAATGTTCTCAAGGTGAAGTTTTAAGTTTCCAACGCCAGCTTTTAATGCTTCAACATTTGGAATCCTCAAATCTTCAAATGGCACACCGCCATGCTCCTTAAGAGCACGAATTGTAGCAACCATGACAACTCCATCAGGTGTAAAGCCACCAGTTGGACAACAAATATCTAAGAATTTCTCTGCACCTAAGTCAGCACCGAAGCCAGCCTCTGTAACGACAACATCGCCAAGTTTTAATGCTAGCTTCATTGCGATAACAGAGTTACAACCATGAGCAATATTTGCGAATGGACCACCATGAACAAGTGTTGGATTGTTTTCTTCTGTTTGGACAAGGTTTGGTTTAAGAGCTTCACGCATTAATTTCATAATCGCGTTAGAAATACGAAGTTCTCTTAAGTAAACTGGCTTGTCATCAAATGTATAAGCAACAATTATGTTGTTGACTCTATTTCTAAAGTCATCTGGGTCTTTTGCAAGACACATAATTGCCATCATTTCTGATGCAACTGTAATAACAAATCCATCGTGTCTTGGTTGACCCTTCTTTTCATCTTGCATGACAGTAACACTACGAAGCGCTCTATCATTCATGTCTAAAGCACGAGTCCAAACGATCTTTGATGGATCGATATTTAATTCATTTCCTTGGAAAATATGGTTATCAATAACAGCGGCAATTAAATTAATTGACGAGGTTAAAGCATGCATATCGCCAGTAAAGTGGAGATTGATGTCATCTTTTGGTTGAATTGATGCAAGTCCGCCACCTGTTGCACCGCCTTTAAGACCAAAAACAGGGCCAAGAGAAGGCTCTCTTAATGCGAGCATACATTTGGTGCCAACTTTAGCAAAACCTTCGGTTAAAGCGATAGACATTGTGGTCTTGCCTTCACCAGTTTTTGTTGGAGTAATGGCTGTAACTAAAACAAGTTTTCCATCTTTCTTGTCTTTAAGTTCATCCATGATTGATAAATCAATCTTTGCTTTATATTTACCATACATATCGACATACTTTTCATCGATGTTAGCGGTTTTTGCAATCTCAGTAATAACTTTCATCATAATTCTTTACCTCGTTAATATAATTATATCACTATAAAATAGTGTTTAAAACATATTTCGCAATTAAAAGTCCAGCTGTTGAAGGAACCATAATCATTGAAGCTGGTTTTGGAGATTTTATCAAAGGCTCTTCCTTTGAAAACACAACAGGAATATCTTTTAGACTCAAACCTCTAGTTCTTGCTTCATAACGTAGTTTCTTTGCTAAAGGATCGTTTTCAGTTTTGTTCAAATTTGTAATTGTGACTTTTTCAGGATCAATTCTATTGCCCATTCCTAAAGAACTAATGAACGGAATGTGATGTTCCAAAGCAAATTTGTAAATTGATAATTTACCTTCAACAAAATCAATTGCATCTACAATAAAATCAACATCACCAATTCCAAGTTCCTCTAAAGCTTGTTCTCCGATTCTTGCCTGGATTGTTTTTACTTCAAAATCTTTATTGATTTTAAGAAGTCTATCTTTTGCAGCAAAGACTTTGTCTTTTCCAACATCTTCGCTTGTAAATAAAATCTGTCTGTTCAAATTAGAAATATCAACCTTGTCGAAGTCGATTAAAACAAACTTCTTAAAACCAGATCTTGCTAAAGCTTCAAGTGCGGTTCCGCCAACTCCACCAACGCCGATAACTAAAATTGCTTTATCTTCTAAAGCCTTGATTTTTTCCTCTCCTAAGAGTTGTTTTGATCTTGCTAAATAATCGCTCATTTTTTCAAAATCTCCAGTAAATCCCGGGTATTTTTGTAAAATATCACAGGAAATTGATGCTTAATATATGTGACTTGGCGCTTAGCGTAGTTTCTTGAATTTTTCTTAATTTGCTCAATACCTTCGTCTAATGAAATCTCGTTTTTTAAGACTGGAATTAACTCTTTATAACCAATCGCTTGGAGTGATTGGCAGTCTTCTCCATACTTTTCAACGAGTGATTTAACTTCATCTAAAAGTCCGGCTTCAACCATCTTATCGACGCGTTGATTTATAGCGTTATAGAGAAAATCTCTATCCATATCTCTAACAAAGAATTTTGCATCATAAACGAGTTTATGCTGTTGTTCTTCAATAACTTCAGTCTTTGTTTTACCTTGAGAAAGATAGATTTCAATTGCTCTAAGAACACGCTTTCTATTATTCATATGAATAATTACAGCTTGTTTAGGATCAATCTTCTTAAGTTCTTCAAATAACTCTTCGCTACTCATTGCCTCGTACTTACTCATATCAACCTTTGGAAGTTCTGCAAATTCGTAATCATAAAGTGAAGAACGAATGTATAAACCAGACCCACCAACAATGACAACATTTTTACCACGAGATATTATCTCGTCTACAGTTTTTCTTAAGTCTTTTTGGTAGTCTGCAATTGAATATTCTTGGTCAACATCAACAAATGAAAATAAGTGATGCTGCACAACAGAAAAGTATTCTTTTGGAGGTTTAGCTACTCCAATTTCCATCTCTTTATAAACTTGAAAAGCATCACCATTAACGATTTCAGCATTAAAAAGTTTCGCAACTTCTAATGCGGTCTCAGACTTGCCCATACATGTGGGTCCTGTAATGACAATAATCATAAAGATTATTTTAGCTTAGGATATGTTTAATATCTACTAAAAGTGAAAATACTTCGTCTTTTGCGATTTGATAATTTATCAAAATAGGATTGTTGTCTAATTGACTTTTTAAATCCTCATAAATTGCTTTTTCTTTGAAATAAATCTCGTTGTTGTCTTTGTTTTTGCACATCTCTTTTTGATGGAATCTAACTTGCTCATCAAGTTCTTTTAAAGAGACATCTTTTTCAACGAGATTTTTATAGTAAAAATACTCTTTAACACAATCTTCGTTAAAAAGTTCATCTTTCAATGAACTAATAAGTTCATCAATGTTATTCATTAACTAATTCTCCAATCATGGAGTAAGTGTGTGATTCAAGAATTTTAACTTTAACAATCTCACCTACAAGGCTAATTGGGCCCTTGAAGTGGACGAGTTTATTCTTCTCTGTATAACCTGAAAGCATGTCGGGATTTTTTTCTGAGATTCCTTCAACAAGAACATCATAAGTTTTTCCAACCATGTCTTCAGAATATTTCATAATGTCTTCTTCGAGAGCTTTCACCAATTCTTTGAAACGTTTGCTCTTTTCGCTAGCAGGAACGTTGTCCTTAATCTTAGCTGCAGGAGTATTGTTTCTTGGTGAATAAATAAACGTAAAAGCAGAATCATAATGGACTTCTCTGCAGAGCGAAACGGTATCTAAGAATTGCTCATATGATTCATTTGGGAAACCAACAATAATATCGGTTGTTAAAGCAACATTTGGAATCTTTGTTTTTATCTCTTTAGCTAAGGCTAAATATTGTTCTCTTGTGTATCTTCTACCCATTAAACGGAGGATCTCATCTGATCCAGATTGAACAGGTAAATGAATGTATTTCATGATGTTGTCGTACTTGCCAATAACATCAATAATGTCTGATGTGAAATCCCAAGGATGTGAGGTTAAAAATCTAACTCTTGGAATACCGATTTTTGCGACTTCTTCAAGAAGCTTCGCAAATGTGGTCCCGTCGTTAAAATCTTTACCATAAGCATTAACGTTTTGACCTAACAATGTGACTTCTTTATAGTGATTATCTTTAAGTTCTTGAACTTCGTTCAAAATATCTTCCATCTTTCTTGAACGCTCCTTGCCACGAGTGTAAGGAACGATACAATAAGTACAGAATTTATCGCAACCATAAGAGATGTTAACGAATGCTTTAAATTTAGATTCTCTAACGCTTGGAAGATTTTCTACAATATCACCTGGAATTGATTTTACATCAACTAAACGAATATGCTTTGTAATCACTTCGTTAAGCATGTCTAAAAGTGATGTTAAATTATGGGTGCCAAAAATCAAATCAACGTGTTTGAATTTGTCGACTAAAAACTCGATAATGTGCTTTTGTTGAACCATGCAGCCACAGACCGCAATGAGCAAATCTTCTTTACGTCTTTTTAAGTGAACTAGGTCACCAATTTTGCCATAAACTTTTTGCTCGGCGTTTTCTCTAACAGCACATGTATTTAGGATGATTAAATCGGCCTCATTTTCTGAAAATACCTGGGAAAAACCGGCTTTTTCGAGTAAACCAGCCATAACTTCCTCATCTCTATGATTGGCTTGGCAACCATAAGTATAGATGTAGAATTTTCTTCCTTTTGCGTACTCCGCTAAATGCTTTGGTACATCAAAATTTTCATACATAAAATCAAACGAGAGGTTTCTTCTTCTCTCGAGATTTGAATCTGGTAATGAGTTATAAACACACTTCTTTGCCATTATTTTTCTTCCAATACTTTAACAGTGATGATTTCACGTGCTTTATGTGTTAAATCGTCGAAATCTATGACCACGCCATTAAGTAGTCCTTGATCTTCATCATCGAAACCAAAACGGCCTTTTTCGCCAAACATAGTTACTCTCATGACGGAATCTTTTTCAAAACCTAAAACTCCGTTTGCAGCACCACACATCCCAACATCAGAAATAAATGCTGTGCCGTTCTTAAGAATTTTTGCATCGTTAGTTTGAACATGTGTGTGAGTTCCTAAAACTGCGCTCACAAGCCCATCAAAGGCATAACCAAAACACATCTTCTCACCTGTCGCTTCTGCGTGGTAATCAACAATGTGAATTGAGTCTTCTGATTCTAAAGAATCAATTAATGATTTTAATGAGTAATATGGTGAAGAAACTTCTTCCTTCATAAAGGCTGTGCCTAAGATGTTTGTGACACGAATCTTAATGCCGTTTACTTCAAATAAACGTGATCCTTCTCCACCAATTCTTTGAGAAAGATTTAAAGGTCTAATTAAAGCATCTGCGTCTTCAATATAGGTAAGAAGAGAATCTTTAGACAAATAGTGATTACCTAAAGTAATGCAGTCAACTCCCATATCGAGAAGCTCATAGTAATGCTTTTCAATTAGACCTTTTCCATGTGTTGTGTTTTCGCCATTGGCAATAATAAAATCAACTTGGTATTTTTTTACAAGCTTTTCTAAATTGTTTTTAACAGTGCGTCGGCCAACTTTACCGACAATATCTCCTAAAAATAAAACTTTCATAGAGACTCTTTCTATCCGGAAATCTCCGGGAAATCGCGATTATTTTGCTGTTTCAACAGCTCTATATTCACGAATAACAGATACCTTGATTTGACCAGGATAGGTCATCTCATTTTCAATCTTTTCACGAATGTCACGTGCCATCTTAAATGCGGCAAGATCATCAACTTTATCAGGGATTACCATGACACGAACTTCACGGCCTGATTGCATTGCGTAGCATTGATAAACACCATCGAATCCTTTACAAATGGTTTCGAGTTGTTCGATACGTTTGATGTAGTTTTCAAGTGTTTCACTACGTGCACCTGGTCTAGCAGCAGATAAAGTATCGGCAGCTTGAACAAGATATGCAATTAAACAGTTTTGTGGAACATCACCATGGTGAGATTCAATTGAATTGATAACAACATCTGGTTCGCCAAACTTCTTAGCAAGTCTTGCGCCAAGTTCAACGTGGCTTCCGTCTTGTTCAAAGTCAACAGCTTTACCAATGTCGTGCAATAAACCTGCACGTTTAGCAAGATTTTGATCTAAGCCAAGCTCAGCGGCCATAATGCCTGCTAAGTAGGCCGTTTCAATTGAGTGATCAAGTGCGTTTTGTCCGTATGATGTACGATATTTCAATTTACCGATATAGGTAATAAGTTCCTTATTGATCTTTGGAAGACCAAGTTTAAAGGCAGCTTCTTCACCAGCTTTTTGAATATCAGCATCAACTTCTTCTTGAACCTTAGCAACAATTTCTTCAATTCTACCTGGTTGGATACGTCCATCTTTAATTAATAAGTCCAAAGACTTAGTAGCAACGTATCTTCTAATAGGATTGAAGCAGCTAACAGTGATAACTTCTGGTGTATCATCAATAATTAAGTCGACACCTAAAAGTTGTTCCATTGTACGAATATTACGTCCTTCACGGCCAATAATTCTTCCTTTCATTTCATCTGATGGAAGAGGTACAACTGAAACGGCTCTTTCTTGAATTTCTTCTTGAGCGTATCTAGAAATAGCGATACCAAGCATTTCTTTTGCTTTTGATTCGGCTTCGCTTTTTGCTTCTTCTTCTTTGTTTTTCATGTAAGAAGCAATTTCTTTAGACATCTTGCTTTCGACTCTTTCAAAGATTTGGTCCCTAGCTTCCTTAACTGAAAGTTGACCAACTTTTTCAAGTTCAACTATGATTGAGTCAATTTTTTCTTGAAGAAGTTTTTCCTTCTTGTCACATTCTTGCAAACGTCTATTTAATTGATCGTTCTTTTGTTCAAGAGCATTTTCCTTTGTAAGTAAGTTTGCATCTCTACGATCAATGTTTTGTTCACGTTGATTAAGTTTGTTTTCAAGATTTGCATATTCCTGTTTTCTTTCACGAATATCTTTTTCAGCTTCTTGTTTCATTTCAATGACAGTTTGTTTGCCATCGATTTGTGCGTTTTTCTTAATTTGCTCTGCTCTAATTTCAGCATCGCGAATAATTTTTTCTGCTTTCTTGCTTGCCTCTTTGGCTTTCATGATTGGCAAAAACTTGAGTAAGAAAAAGCCAATAGCGAAACCCACGATTAAAGCAATAACAGCTATTAAAACGTCGATTACAGTCATTTTTTGTTAACTCCTAACTATATAAATAAGGCCAATCTATATCTAAAGATATAATCAACCGATAAATGAGATTATTACCTAAAACTACGCTGGGGTAGATTAATTATATATTTTCACGGTCAATGACCGAAAATGTATTAATGGTAATAAGTACTTTGTCTAAAAAGTACAACATCATTATATAGAAGTTGCTTTATAAATAAAACTGAAAATTTATTTTTAGGATTTAAGGAACTATTCTTCGTTTTGGGCACTTAAACGATCGAGTATTTTCTTTTCAAGTTCATCAGAAATCTCTGGATGACCTTCCAAATAGGCCTTAGCATTTTCTTTGCCGTTGGCAATACGATTTCCATCATATTCATACCAGTTGCCACTCTTTTTAACAAGTTCAAACTGGACGCCTAAATCAATAAGCTCGCCATATTTAGAAATGCCTTTTCCATAGATAATGTCCACCATGCACTGTTTATAAGGTGGAGCGACTTTGTTTTTAACAATTTTGATTTTGACAGTGTTACCTTGGATGTTTGTTCCAGTTCCAATTGCTTCAGAACGTCTAATATCAATTCTGATTGATGCATAAAACTTTAATGCTTTGCCACCAGTAGTTGTTTCTGGATTTCCATACATAACACCGACTTTGTCTCTTAATTGATTAATGAAGATAACTGTACAGCTATGTGTGTTTAGAATACCTGCGAGTTTTCTCATAGCCTTAGACATAAGTCTAGCTTGTAATCCAACAGTTGAATCAATCATTTCGCCTTCAAGCTCAGCTTGAGGAACTAATGCTGCAACTGAGTCAACGACGATTAAATCAAATGCTCCAGAGAAGGCAAGTTTCTCAACAATTTCAAGAGCTTGTTCGCCACAGTCTGGTTGCGAAAGAATTAAATCGTCAATATTTACGCCCAAGTTTCTAGCATAAATTGGATCGATGGAGTGCTCTGCGTCAACAAACGCTGCTCTTCCACCTTTCTTTTGTGCTTCCGCGATTGCGTGGAGTGCGAGAGTGGTCTTTCCACTGCTCTCAGGACCGTAAATTTCGATAATACGGCCGCGTGGGTAGCCACCTATACCAAGTGCCTGGTTAAGTAATAGGCTACCGGATGGGATAACATCTTCATTCACTTGAGGACGTTGTCCCAACTTCATGATGGAGCCTTTGCCAAAACTTTTCTCAATTTCAGATAAAACTTCATCAAGTTCGTTAGTGTTAGAATTTTTTTTCATAACTTTTCCCCCTATTACCTAATCCGGGTTTTTTGGCCAAATGTGCTAAAATTTTTTAATTATTTTTTAAATGAACTAAGTCTCGCATAGCGAGAACAGCACTATTTCTTATTTCACTTCTTTTTCCGCTTTTTTGGTAAACCTCAGCAGTTGTTCCATTTTTGGTCGAAATTCCGACATAGAAACATCCGACAGGTTTGCCTCCCGGTTCAGTAGTAGGACCAGCATTACCAGTCACCGATACACAAATATCAACATTGAGTAGTTGCCTTCCTTTTTCTGCCATTTCAATTGCGACTTGTTCGGACACTACTCCATATTTTTCGATAGTCTCTTTTTTAACACCGACAATGTTAATTTTTTCTTCACATGAATAGGTTACGATTCCACCCTTAAAAACAGCAGAACTCCCAGGAATTTCCGTGAATTTTGCCGAAAAAAGGCCTCCAGTCATTGACTCAACAGAGCCAAGAGTTAAGCCTTTATTTTTGAGTTCTTGAAGTAACTTTTCCATTACTTTGAAAATTCCTTAAATACGTTTCTGTTTTGGTAAATATAGATAACTCCACTTATAACAGACATTGCTGTTGCAAGGTAGAAGAACCAGTTTGAAATTTGAAGTGCTTGAGGCCAGCTAGAATCAAAATAACTAAATGGCCAATCGTTAAGCAAAAGCATTGGAATTGCAATCATTTGGAGTACAGTTTTGGCTTTGCCAAAGATGTTTGCTGCAATAACAATATTTTTCTTAACTGCAACAAGTCTTAATGCATCAACAATTAAGTCTCTTGCGATCATAAGAACGACGCAGATTGCGAGCACAGTTAACATCACTGGGTCCTTACGCTGTTCTGGTGCATACACTTGTGGGACAAGTAAGAAAATCATCATTGCGTCATTTAGTAACTTATCAGCGATTGGATCAAGGAATTTCCCAAGATCTGTGACAAGGTTACATTTTCTGGCAATCTTGCCATCTAACATGTCAGTAAATGCTGCAATAATAAAGACAATTGTGAAGATTAAATAAATGAGGTTAATTCCTGAATTTCCTAGCGAAATCACGGTTAAATCTGGAATAAATGCCAAAACAAACATAGCAATAATCATGACAAAAATGAGTACGATTCTGCTAATTGTGATTTTGTTAGGTAAATTCATTTTTCAATCTCCTTTTAGTGAGTCTCCGACCCTGTAAGCCATGTTTTGTCTAGGATAATAATTTATCTACGGTTGCCCGTGCCAATTGGAATTCGATTCTCCCGCTTGACCTCCCCTACCAAAATTTGGGTTTCTCGCTTGTGGGGTTTACCAACGTTTCATTTCTGCGTTTCCGCTTACTCGTCTCTGTGGCACCTTAGAGAACATCATCATGACCGAAGTTTTAGACTAGTTCTGCCGTCACGTACTCCTACGTGCCTAGCGTTATTTTTTCCGCTAGCGCAATCACTACAGACATCACAGCCTGTGCGAGCATGGACTTTCCTCTAGCTATGCTAGCAATTATCCGGGTCGGAAAGTGCTTTTTTAAGATCGATGCCCTTTCTATGAAGGACTCTTTCGTAAGCTGCGACTTTGGTGACTAACTTGTAGTTATCATCGTTAATCGAGCTCTTTTTCTTCAAAGAAGCGAATTGTTTCTTTAAGGAAGCAAGTTCAAGATTAACCTTATCTAGCTCTTCTTTAAGTTCATCAATTGTTTCTTTTTGTTTGTCATTTATAATGGCTGCATCTTTAAGCTGAGATGTAAGAGTTTCATAATCTCTGATTATATTGTCGAAAATCTGGTCGACCTCAAGTGGATCGTAGCCTTTTTCTTTTGGACTAAACTTAATGTTTAGTATCTCTTTTGCATCGTAATTTAATTTAGCTGCCATAATAAAATGCCTTTTAATTATAATTAAAATTACTCGTAATGACAATTTGTTTTTTACAAACAATCTTTTAATGATTATAATTAAACCCGCTATGAAAGCTTTAGAAAAGATTTTAAAAGGAAGAAAATCTCTTTGTTTCATCGACTTAGAAGGCACTCAATTTTCTCATGAAATGATCGCTATAGGCGCCGTCAAAGTTGACATCAAAAGAGATGGTTCTATCAAGAAAATCCATAAAGGCTTATACACTTTGGTAAAGCCAAAATCACGTATCGGCAAAGTCGTTACTGATTTAACTGGAATTACTGAAAAAGACGTTAAAGAAAACGGAGTTCCATTTAGAGTTGCGATGCAAAAACTCAAAAAGTACATGGGACTTTATTTCTCAAAGTGTTTATTTGTTGCTTTCGGCAATCACGACTTCCGCATTATGGCTCAATCTCTCGCTCATAACTTAGACGTAAATAAGGAAGACGTAGAGACTGTTATTAAACATCAGTTTGATATTGCAGAATTCTTAAGCCAATACGTGAAAGACGAAAATAACAACAATTTGTCTTTAGCAAATTTCTTAAAAGTTTTTAACATCGAATTTAAAGGAACACAGCACAATGCATTAGCAGATACATTAAATTTAGTGTATCTCTATGATGCATTTATCAAAAATACAGAAATCGTAGTCAATGAATATCGCAAAACTCTTGGCATGTATCGTCATCTTCCTGAACCTATTCATTTGGCTATTGAAAAATTAGCAAAACAAGAAAACGTCTCAGCAGAAGAATTCGAATCATATGTCAGAAACTCTCTGAAATGATCAAATATTCAAACGGACTAAATTTTAACAAAAAACCTAAAAATTCTCGTAAAATCTCGGTCAAATCGACCTCTTTTAAGCATGGAAATCGAGGAATGGATTTAGAGGAAGACATCAACTTAAGTAACGACTACTATAGGAACAACAGTCTATGTCTAATCACAAAAAGACCGACTCCAATTAATGTTGTTAAGGTTGACTACTCTAAAGGCGCAATTATCACTAATGCTTACTTTGAAAAGCAATCCACAACTGACTACAACGGGGTTTATAAAGGTAAGTACATTGATTTTGAAGCAAAATCGACTATAAAGACTACCTCTTTCCCACTATCAAACATCTCAGTTCACCAAATTGAACATTTAAAAAATGTACTTAAGCATCAAGGAATAGCATTTTTCATAATTGAATTTGCAAAACTTGAAGAAGTCTATTTGCTAGACGCCTCTTATGTCATTGATTTCTACGAACACGGGGAAAGAAAATCGATCCCTTACGATGAGTTTTTAAAGCACGGCCATCAAATAAAAAAGGGCTTTGCGCCCAGACTAAATTATTTAGAAGTTATCGACAAAATCTATGGGATTTCCTAATGATTTTTGCAATATTGCCTAATTTTACAGTTAGCGCATTCAGGTGACATTGCTTTACAAAAATAACGGCCAAACCAAATGATTTGATGGTTAGTTTTAACGACCCTTTCTCTAGGGATAAACTTCATATACTTCTGTTCAATCTTTTCAGGATTATCTTTCTCTTCCGCAATGCCCAAGCGTTTCGCGACGCGCTGCATGTGCGTATCGACTGCGAGAAGTGGCTCGTTATAAAGTTCACCAAGAACACAGTTCTTAGTTTTGTTTCCGACTCCCGGCATTGCGAGGAGTGCTTCCGGATCACGCGGCACTTTACCACCATGTTCTTTTACAAGAATTTGAGCAATCTTAATAGCATTGTTTGCCTTTACTTGATACATTCCAAGGTGGCGAATAATGAATGCAACGTCATCAAAACTTGCTTTTGCAAGTTCTTCTACCGTTTTGTATTTATTAAATAAAACAGCAGTCGCTTGGTTAACAGACTTATCTGTTGTCTGCGCCGAAAGCATAACTGCTATTAAAAGTTCATAATCTTTCTTATAGATTAATTCACAATGTGCGTCTGGATATTTTTCATCCAAATATGAGAAGAGAATTTCAGGACTAATCATCGATCCATTTTGCCTTAGCAATCTTTAATGTTTCTTCAATATTCTTATCCCATTTATCACTTACTGCACTGACGCCAGCTTTTTGAATATCATCTCTAGCTTGCCATTGTAGTAATAATTTATCAATTGATCTAAATGTTTTCTTTCCTTTGGAAAGACATTCACGCATTGCATCAATAATAGTGTCTTTTGAATAACCGTGATCAATCCACTCAGTAATCATTTGAAGTTCAAGAGGAGACATTGATGCTTTAAAATCTTTTTCAAATGTTTTTTGAACTGCTTCAATGGATTCTGCCTTTTCCTTATTGGTGTGATTTTCAGTATCGGCAGCCATTTCCTTTGTAAAGGTTTCAAGTAATTTCTTTTGAAGAGGTTTCAAAGAAACTTTAATCTTTTTACCTGTGTCAAAAATAAGTAAACCTCTTTCAATAAGAACAACGAAAATCTTATCAATCTCTTTAACGTCTAAATTCATTTTTAATGAAAGAAGATCAGGAGTGATTAATGTGTTCTTTTGTTGGAGAAGATGGTCGATCATCAAAATTACAGAAAGCTCACTCTCAGATAATCTGAGCTTTTTGTAGTATTCGATAAGTAAATAGCGATAGTCAATCGCGTCCATCTGTGTGTTTGACATATTGTGTTAGTATTCTATATTAGTTTATCAAATAATTAAATAATTATTTAAACTTTCTTTCTTCTTCTTTAATCTTTTCTGGATTTAGCTTTTCTAATAAATATGAGAATTCATCGATAGCTTTTTGCGTTTTTTCTTCAATTTTAAATCCAAGTTTAGCTGCAAATCTTTTTGCTCTTAAGATGCGAAGGGGATCTTCTTCAATTCTTTTTTGAGGATCGCCAATAAATCTAACAGTCTTGTTTTTTAGATCTTCAAGACCATTTGAAGGATCATAAAGCTTCCCATCATAGTCTTTATAAATAGCATTTATAGTGAAGTCTCTTCTTCTATAATCATCCTCTAAACTTTTAACAAACTTAATTTTGGCAGGATGACGAAAATCATCATACTTTTCTTCAATTCTAAAAGTAGTAATTTCTGCTCTTCCAAACTCACCTTTGTATTTTATACAACCATATTTCGCAAATGTATCATTGATGTCTGGTAAAAACTTCACCATTTCTTCTGGAGTTGCATCGGTTGCAAAATCAAAATCATAAACCTCGAGTCCTAAAAGTTCATCACGAACACTTCCACCTACTTCAAAAATAGAGAAGCCGTTCTCTTTAAATTTATAATTTAAGAATTCGAATAATTTATTGTTCATATGTTAAATAAAAGGTGCTCAATGAGCACCTCTATACTTATTTATTAAGTTTTGCCTTTAACGACTTAGAAGGTCTAAATCCTGCTGTGTTGTTTGCAGGAATAACGATTGGTGCTCCACTGGAAGGGTTTGTGCCTTTTCTTGGGAGTCTTTCTTTTTTATAGAAGACACCAAAATTAGAAATTTTGACTTCTTCTCCTTGGATAATGGATTGTTCGATAAGATCTAAAACATCATCAACAATCATCTCAACGTCTTGTTTTGGATAGTCTGTCTTCTCGGAGACAGCTAGAACTAATTCTGCTTTATTCATATTCGTTTCTCCCGGAATAGCAAATAATATATCAAATAATTTTCTTTTAGTAAACTAAACTCTTTCTCTAAGAACAATTTCGATAGGAGTTCCATCTAAATTAAATGAACTTCTTAATCTATTTTCTATATATCTTAAATATGAGAAATGAGCATATTTTGGCTTATTAACGAAAAGGACAAAAGTTGGAGGGCAACTGTTAGCCTGATTAGCGAAGTAGATTTTCAATCTACCACCATTAAAATCAGGCGCTTCGTTCATCATTTGAGCATCTTGGACAACTTGGTTCAGTAATGAAGTTGAAATATGAGTATCATATGCTTCATGAACCATGTTGATTTTATCGAAAATATTATCGACTTTTGATGTTGTTTTAGCTGAAACGAAAACAATTGGAGCGTATTCAAGGAATTGGAATTGCTTTCTAATTTCCTTTTCAAAATCGCTTTGTGTGTTTTGTTCTCTCTTGATTAAATCCCACTTATTAACAACGATGATAACAGCTTTTTTCTTCTCGATAGCATAACTAACGACATGTTTATCTTGCTCAATGATGCCTTCAGCAGCATCGATAACTAGAAGAACAATTTCACTTCTATCCACCGCTGCTAAAGCTCTTAACATTGAGTATTTATCAACAGATTCGTAAATCTTGCCACGTTTCTTTAAACCTGCAGTATCAATAACAACATAATCTTTACCGTCTCTAGTAAGTCTTGTGTCGATTGAATCTCTTGTGGTTCCAACTACGTTGGAAACAATAACTCTTTCCTTCTTTAAAATAGCATTAACTAATGAGGATTTTCCGACGTTTGGTCTACCGATAATAGAGAAGGTGATTGCGTCTTCATAAACCTCATCTTCAACCTTTGGTAAGACCTTAACAATCTTATCTAATATGTCGCCTATACCAATACCATGTTCGCCGGATGTAGCGATAGGTTCTCCTAAACCAAGTGAGTAAAACTCACCTAATGTTAAAAGCATGTCTTGGTTATCAATTTTATTAACTGCTAAGATGATTGGTTTTTTAGTTTTGAAAAGCATCTTCGCAATGAATCTATCATCCTTAGAAATGCCCTTCTTGCCATCCGCTACAAAAATGATGACATCAGCTTCATCTATAGCGAGTTGAGTTTGAACTCTAATTTGTTCTTGGAATGGTCTATCAGCAAGTTCAATTCCGCCTGTATCGATAAGTCTAAAAGATCTATCTAACCACTCTGCAGTTTCGTATAAACGGTCTCTTGTAACGCCCGGTTGGTCATCAACAATTGCACGTCTATGTCCAACGATACGATTAAAAATCGTAGATTTCCCTACGTTAGGACTTCCGACAATTGCAACAACCCCTAAAGCCATTATTCTCCAACCTTTTCTTTGATGATGTCTAAAACAGCTTGAACTGACTCTTCAATAGTCATTTTAGATGTGTCTAATTCAATTGAATCTTCAGCTGGTTTAAGTGGAGCAAATGCTCTACTTGAATCGATTCTGTCACGTTTTTCAACGTCTGCAACAATCTCTTCGTAAGTGCATGGAATGCCTTTTTCTTGATTCTCAAGATAACGACGTTTTGCTCTTTCTTCAACTGATGCGATTTGGAAAATTTTAACGTCAGCATTTGGAAGAACATAGGTACCGATATCTCTACCATCCATAACGACAGAAACTTTATCTGCCATCTTTCTTTGAAGATCAACCATTGCTAAACGGATTTCTTTATAGGATGCAATGTAACTTACGTTACCTGAAACCCTAGGTTCACGAATTTCTCTTGTAACATCTTTACCAGAGCACATAACTTTGCCATCTGGATAAAGTGTAATTTCAACTTCAGGAATTAATTTGACACATTCTGCTTCATTTTCACAGTCCACACCTTTACGTAAACAATATTCGGTAAAAGCACGATACATAGCTCCTGTATCAATGTAGGTATAACCTAACTTCTTAGCAACAGCCTTAGAAACTGTTGATTTTCCAGCAGCGGCTGGGCCATCAATTGCGATAACAACTTTTTTCATAAATTACCCCCAAAGTTTTATTCCAACAAAAATCAATGATACTATTATAGCAACTATAAAGAGTAATGCTATTGAATAGTAAAATATTTCATATTTTGTTAAACCAATAATTCTTTTTCTTTTAAAGTCAACGTCTCCACTATCAAGTTCATCTTGGATAATCATGACTTGATCGTAATTCAACTTATATGAGTCACGGTTTGAATGCATCTTACCAATTTGCTTAGCAACTTCGCCTTTTTGACTAAAAGTTTCAAACTTCATATTCGAAATGTCTTCACGATATTGGCGATACTTTTCAACTCTTGTCATACTTATTAGTTTAATGGTGATATGTTAACACATAACCACATTAATATCGTAGTATTTTTTGCGTATTATTGCGAAACAATATTCTTTTTTATATAATAATTTCCAGCGGAGGAAAAACCATGCCAAAAGTTAAAGTTAATCCAGAACTCTGCGCATCTTGCGGTCTCTGTGTCGGTTCACGTCCAGAAGTCTTCGAATTTGATGAAGACGGTCACGCAAAAGCTGTCGCAGAATGCGAAGGTGAACTCGGATTCGAATGCCCATTCGGCGCAATCGACGTTGAGTAATTAAAATCGATCTGAAAAGCCACCAGTTAAGGCGGCTTTTTTCTTGCTTATTTTATAGTTATAAAATCATCTTTTCTTGGTTTAGACGCTAATGCCTCAGGATGTTTTGCAAATCCAAGGGCTGCAGAACCAACAATTCGATGGTCTTCTGGGATTCCAAGTTTAGCTTTAATCTTCTTTCCTTTTGCGGTTTCGAATAAATCATCAAATTGGTTAATCCAACAAGATTGAATCTTTAATGCGTTTGCTGCAATAAAGATATTTTCTAAGACGCATGAACAATCTTGAGCGGTAAATTTATCATCTCTTGGTCCATGGACTAAGACAATTGTATTTGCTCCATACATGCAATCTCTATTAGCGACTTCTAAACTTAATGCACGAAGTTGCTCGACTTTTGATTTTGATCTAACGGCTGTGATAGAAGCGATTTGGCGGTTCATTGCACTTGGTGCCATCTTTCCAGCTTCTAAGATTTGTTCAAGTTTCTTTAAAGAAACTTTCTTTTCATTATATTCGCGACAAGAAACTCTTGTGCAAATATTTTCGATTGTTTTATTTGCCATAATTTTCCCCTTAAGATTATTTTAAAACCTAGTCTTGTAGTTTATCAATAAATCTATGAACGGATTTGTAAGTAAATAAAGTTAGCAAAATAACTGCACCATCTTTAATTGCATTAAATGGAAGAACTGCTAGTAAGCCATATGACCAGCCAATATTAGTAATATTTGGATTTGCGGCTTGACACATTCCAAGAATTGCTTGTTCTGGGAATTCCATCACTTTCATGTAGAAAGGAATCATCAAATAAATGTTTGATAAAAGTGATACGCTTAATTGGAACATAGTTCCAATCGCTAAACCTACAAAAACACCGCCAAAATTACGATGTTTCTTGTAAACAATTGCAGCAGGAATAATAAATGCAGCAGAGTAAATTAAATCTGATAATTCTCCAACCCCTAAAGTGCTTGTGAATGGAAGCTTAATTAAGGTCTTGATTAGTAAAACTAATAAACCGCTAATTGGGCCATAAGCAAAGGATGCGATAAATGCTGGAATCTCATCAAAATGGAATTCTAAGAAAGGTGGTAAAAATGGAACTGGGAACTTAATAAAAATATAAAAGATTCCAGAGAGCGCTCCAAATACCGCCACTCTAACCATTTGTTTTGTTCCGAATTTGTATTTTGAATGTTGCTTCTCATTAAAATACGCTTTTAGGAACACGAAAATAAAGATTACGATTAAGATTCCGAAGATAAGTGTTTTGTAATTCATAAAAAAATGCCTCGTGTTCCAAGGCAAATAACATGAAATAGTTTCTTTCATCCAGACTTTACTGTCGCTTCTAGAATCTCACTAGATCAGCCGATTGGCTCGCGGAGTTTACCGCCGGTCGGGAATTACACCCTGCCCTGAAACATAAATATTATAACACAACTTTACAAAGGTTGTTTAATTATTTCTCCATAGACTCTTGGATATTTCTTCTGAGTCTTGTTTTTCTTCAAAATCCCCAGGAAAACACGGGAATTTTTGGATTTTGGTAAGCAATAATCGAACTTTTTATATTCGTCAATTTGGAGTAGTTTGAATGCTCTTTTCGCGTTAGAAATCTCTTCATCAACACCGCTAGATTTATAGGCAATGAAGAGTCCACCAACCTTCACAAGATAGAAACAAATCTCAAGAAGAACATTCAATTCTTTAACTGCTCTCGCGGTGACAATATCGTACTTCTCACGAGTTCCGAGTTCTTCTGCTCTACCTTGAATAATCGAAACATTTTTGAGCTCCAGTTCTTTCACAACTTCATTCAAGAAACGGACTCTTTTGCCGTTTGATTCAAGTAAAGTAATTTGAAGACTTGGTTCAACAATTGCTAAAGGGATACCAGGAAAACCAGCGCCTGATCCAACATCAAGTAAAGTTTTGTTTTTTAAATCAAAATATTTCACTAACTCAATTGAATCGATAAAGTGTTTCTCTTCAATCTCGTCTTTGTCGGTAATCGCAGTTAAATTAAACTTCTCATTCCACTCTAAAAGAAGATCTAAATATCTTTCAAATTTAGAAATTTTATTATTAGATAAACCAAACTCTTCTAATAGTTTCATTTTGTAAGTCTCTTTAAGTTTAAAATAAGAATTGAAATATCGGCAGGATTAATACCAGAAATTCTTCCAGCCTGTCCAACAGTTCTTGGTCTAATTTTATCTAATTTTTGTCTAGCTTCCAACGCTAAACCGTGCATGTTAAGGTAATCAATATTTTCCGGAATAATGTAGTTTTCAAATTTCGCAAATGAGTTTGCTTCAGAAAGCTCACGTTTAATGTAACCTTCATATTTAACTGAAATCTCAAACTGTGCAATACCAATGTAGTCTAAAGGTATTTCCTTGATCTCTGGGATGAGGTCACAAATATGCTCATAATGAATTTCAGGGCGTTTTAAAAACTCACTTCCGCTGACTCCAGCTTTGAGTGTTTCTAACCCTCTTTGAGATAAATAATCGTTCACTCTTTTGGAGGCACCTAAATGATTTTTACTCAGGATTTCCCGGGCTTTTTCAACATTTTCGTTCTTTTCCACGAACTTTTTATAACGCTCTTCCGAGATCAATCCAAGCTTGTATCCATAAGGAGTTAAACGCACATCGGCATTGTCATGACGGAGCAATAGTCTATACTCTGCTCTCGAAGACAAAAGTCGATAAGGCTCAAGTGTCCCTTTAGTAACAATGTCATCAATCATAACTCCAATGTATGATTCGTTTCTCTTTAAAATGAAAGGTTCTTTACCTTGAACGTAAAGGGCAGCATTAATCCCGGCGACAAGGCCTAAACCGGCTGCTTCTTCATAACCTGAAGTTCCGCATATTTGACCTGCGCCATATAAGCCCTTGTATTTCTTAACTTTCAGAGTTAAATCATATTGAGTAGGCACTAATGCATCGTACTCGATTGCATAAGCATATTTCAAAAACTCAGCGTGTTCCATTCCTTCAAGTGAATGAACCATCTTTTCTTGCATTTCCTCATCCATCGCAGTTGAGAAACCTTGTAAGTAGATGGATTCTCCATCGGCAAATTCTGGTTCTAGGAAGAGTTGATGACGTTTTTTGTCTCTAAAAGTCATTACTTTAGACTCAATAGAAGGACAATAACGAGGTCCAACACCAGTTTGAAGACCATTATAGGTCGCAGTTTTGTCCAAATTATCTGTAATTAACTTATGAGTGTTCTCGTTTGTGTATATTAACCAACATAAAACTTGATCTTTAAGTGGTTTAAATTCTGTAGTTAAGTATGAGAAAGCATAATTTCCTTCCATGCCGTACTGAGGAGTGGCTTTTGAGAAGTCAATTGAACTCTTTTTAATTCTTGGAGGAGTACCAGTTTTAAGTCTAAAAATTTCTAAGCCCATGTCTTGTAAAGACTTGCTTAAACCAATAGAAGGTTTTTCTCCATCTGGACCACCGCTAACTGATTTGTGACCCCTAAGAATCGCACCTTCCATATAAGTTCCGGTTGAGATAACAACAGCTTTAGAACTGATTGTAGAGCCATCTTTTAAAATAACTCCATTAACGATTTCTCCATCGTGTTTGATGCCAGTAACTTCAGCCTCTAAAATCTCTAAATTCCCGGTATTTTCCAACAATTTTTGCATATAAGCAGGATAATTGAACTTATCTTCTTGAGCTCTTAAACATTGCACGCCAGGTCCTTTACCGGTATTAAGCATCTTCATTTGAAGGTACTCGTGATCGGCTGCAATTCCCATCATCCCGCCTAATGCATCTATTTCTCTAACAACTACGCCTTTCGCGCTTCCTCCAATTGAAGGATTACAAGGCATATTTGAAATCATCTTTTTATTTAATGTGATTAAAAGTGTGCTTAAACCCATATGTGCACAAGCAGCACATGCTTCAACACCCGCGTGTCCGCCGCCAACTACAATCACATCATAAGCTTTCATAGTCTAACCAACGCTTCCTTCCATATCCATCTTAATGAGTTGATTAAGTTCAACTGCATATTCCATTGGAAGCTCTTTAGAGAATGGCTCAATAAAGCCCATAATAATCATTTGGACTGCATCTTTTCTAGAAATACCTCTACTCATAAGATAGAAAAGTTGATCTTCATTCACTTTTGAAACTGTTGCTTCATGTTCAATAAATGAAGTGTTGTTTTGCACTAAATTTGTAGGGATTGTATCTGACTTAGAAATGTCATCTAAAATCAAGGTGTCACATTCGACGTGTGATTTACAGTTAAGTGCACCTTTATAATGCTTAACTGAACCACGGTAGTTGGCAACACCGCCATTTCTAACAATTGATTTTGAAATAATCGTGGATGATGTATTAGAAGATAAATGGATCATTCTAGCACCAGCATCTTGGTACTGGCCTTTGCCGGCTACTGCGATCGAAATGCAGGTTCCCTTTGCCCCTTGACCCGCTAAAATACAGGCTGGATATTTCATATTTGTTTGAGAACCAACGTTACCATCAATCCACTCCATATGTCCATTTTCCATAACTCTCGCACGTTTAGTGACTAAGTTAACGATGTTAGTGGACCAGTTTTGGACAGTTGAATATCTACAATGTGCATCTTTCAATACGACAATTTCAACTACTGCCGCGTGCAAGGAATCTTGCGAATATATCGGGGCAGTGCAGCCTTCGACATAGTGCACATCAGCGCCTTCATCAACAATAATTAAGGTTCTTTCAAATTGACCTGATTTTTCGTTATTGATTCTAAAGTAAGATTGAAGTGGTTTATCTAATTTAACGCCTTTTGGAACATAGATAAATGAACCACCAGACCAAACTGCACCGTTTAAGGCTGAGAATTTATTGTCGCGATATGGCACAACAGTATTAAAATACTTTCTCACTATATCAGGACACATTTGAACTGCTTGGTCAGTTGAAAGGAAAATAACACCCTTATCTTCAACTTCTTTAAGCATGTTGTGATAAACAGCTTCAGATTCGTATTGGGTTGTAACACCAGAAAGATACTTTTGTTCAGCTTCTGGAATACCAAGTTTCTTAAATGTATTTTTAATTGTCTCAGGAACTTGATCCCAATCTTTCTCTACTTTATTCGCATTTCTAGTAAAGTAGGTATAAGAATCAAAATCTAAGAAAGATAAGTCAGGACCAAAAGAAGGCATAGGAAGTTCTTTAAATGCCTTGTAAGATTTAAGTCTAAATTCAAGCATCCACTCCGGTTCGTTTTTAAGTTTAGAGATTTCTCTAACAACTTCTTCAGTTAATCCTTTTCCGGTTGTAATAATGGAAGTGTCTTTATCTTTAAATCCGTATTTATATTCTGTTTCTGGTAACTTATTTTTCATGATGGTGATGTTTACAAATTATTTCGTCCATTGCATCCCAACCTATGGTTGCACATTTGATTCGGGCTGCTTGTTTTGATGTGTTCATAAATACAATTGCTTCATCAAGAACTGAATCATCATAAGGTTCTTCATGAATCATGTGGAGATATTGATCAATAATGTACTTAGCATCATCCCAAGACTTACCAATCATAAGTCCACACATAATGTCGGTAGATGAAGTTGAAATAGTACACGCAACTCCATCCCAATACGCTTCTTTAACTAAGTTATCTTCAACTAAAGCGTAGACATTAATATCATCAATACAGTTAGATGAATGCATGTGAACTTTCTCAAAACTCTCTACGTTAGCAGGAGTTTTCTTGTATTGAGGATTTTCATAATGGTCCATAATGACCTGTCTCATCATTTGAGGATTAAGCAAAATAGGCATCTAAGAAATTTCCTCCTTCTTTAAGTGCATCCACTAAAGCATCAACATCTTCTTTGGTGTTATAAAAATAAAGTGACGCTCTAACTGTAGCAATTTCGTTAATTTGGTAATGCAAATTCTTTGCGCAGTGATTACCGCTTCTACATGCGATACCTTTTGAATTTAAAAGGGTCGCTAAATCCTGAGCAAATACGCCTTTAATATTAAAAGAAATTATTCCTGACTCAGCATTTTCATTATAGATAATGATATCTTTAATTTCTTTCATCTTTTCAATCGCGTATTTGCGAAGGTCACGCTCATATTTCTCAATGTTTTCAATGCCGATATTATTGATGTAATTAATAGCAGCATTAAGACCATAAATACCTTGAATATTCTTGGTTCCTGCCTCTAATTTTGCAGGTGCTTGATGAAGTTCATATTCACCTTCTTTATTGAAGGTTTCATTCATTCCTCCACCATAAAAAATTGGATCAGTATCTTTTAACAATTCTTTCTTGCCATAAAGCACTCCAACGCCGGTTGGTCCGAGCATCTTATGACCCGAAAAAGCCAGGAAATCCACGGAATTTTGCTTAACATCGGTCTTCATATGAGGTACTGATTGAGCCCCATCACAAACTACTAAAATTCTACTAAAATGTGCTAAATCACAGATAGGTTTTAGGTCTGTGTAGAAGCCCAAAACATTAGTGACATTTGCAATAGAAATTACTCTTGTTTTTTCGCTGATGGACTTCTTAACATTCTCAACAGTTAATCTTCCTTCTTCAGTTAAAGGAATGAACTTAACCTTGCATCCGATTTCTTCCTGAAGTTTGAACCAAGGGAGAGTGTTGGATGCATGCTCTGCAACTGTAATAAGAATTTCATCACCAGCTTTTAAATGTTTCTTGAAATAACCAAATGCAACTAAGTTAAGTGCTTCTGTGTCTCCAGATGTGAAAACAATTTCTTCTGGATCAGCATTAATAAACTTAGCAACATTTTTTCTTGTCTCTTCAATTGTTGTATCGACATGATACATCGTATCATAATCACCACGATGTGAATTTGATGTCTCGTGTTCATTGTAGTAATTCATCGCATCAATAACAGATTGAGGTTTGAAGGTTGTAGAAGCATTATCTAAAAACACTAAGTCATGACCTTGCATCTTAGTTTTATTTGAATACATTGGGAAATCTTTTCTTATTTTATAAGGATCAAACATTACATTGCCTCCTTAATAGCTTCTTCAATCAATGATTGAGTTGCTTCAGAAAATTTATTAGAAACAGGTTTAAGATAACCTAAAGTAATAAGCGTTCTTGCTTCGTCATGTGTAAGTCCGCGAGACATTAAATAGAACATATGATCAGAGTTAAGCTGGCCAACAACTGCACCATGGCTTGCTTGAACTTCGTTCTCGTCAATCTTTAAAATTGGTGAGGCAACACCTTCAGCGTCCTTATCAAAAACAATGATTTTGGCATTTTGTTTAGCGTTAGAACCCTTGGCTCCTTCAGTAATGTGAGACACACCTGAGAAGACAATTTTTGACTCATCACGAGAAACTCCGTAATTGTCCATAATTGAGGTTGTTTTACCCACTAAATGTTTGAAAGAAATATCAAAAATTTTGTTGTCTTTTTTGTTTGCTAAAGTTGCTAAATGCCACTCGCAATTCGCACCTTCTTCCACCAAATCAATTTGGCTAGAAATTTTGGTAGAATTTTTAGAAAAATCTGCAAAAACCACGGAAATTCCCGCATATTTTCCAACTTTTCCGTAAATTTTAATGTCTGAATTTTCAGCAAAATTTGCCAACTTTAAAGTAAGATTTGAGCCTTCTAAAAGTTCAATATTTAAGTCAGAAAAATCAGTGAGTTCAATCACTTTATTTTCTCTTTCTTTTAATATTATATTTTTACAGCTCATTTAACCTCTTTAAGTGCTTCTTTTGTAGCACATGTTCCAATTGAAACTGAGTTCATTGATTCATCTTTTTTAAACTCAACGCCTTCAGCTTTCAACCATTCATAACCTTGTTCGTCAATCTTCTTAATTAATGATTTGTCTCCAACTTTTGCCACTTTACCATCAACAAGAACAACTGCTTTATCGATATTGATGAGATCGTAAAGTTTTGCATAGTGAGAAACAATTAAGAAGCCGCGCTTTGTTTGTTCTTCTTTAATTACGTTCGCGACAATTTGAATTGCATCAACGTCCAAACCAGAGTCAATTTCGTCTAACATAACGATTTCTGGATTAAGCACTAACATTTGAAGAATTTCGTTTTTCTTCTTTTCGCCGCCAGAAAATCCTTCATTGAGATTTCTGTTAGCCATTTCGAATGGAATGTGCATCTTTTTATACGCATTATCCATTAATTTATAAAATTCAAATAATGAGATTGGTTTTTCTCTGTGAGCATTAAGAGAAGACTTCAAAAAGTCTGAATTATTAACGCCTGGAACCTCACTTGGATATTGCATTCCTAAGAAAAGTCCAAGTTTTGAACGTTCATCAACTGACAATTTTGTAACATCTTTATCATCAAACCAAATATTACCACTTTTAATAGTGTAATTTGGGTTGCCCATAATGGTCTGAAGAAGGGTCGATTTTCCGTTACCGTTTGGGCCGAGTAACGCTATGGTTTCATTGCTTGAAAATTCGATAGATAATCCTTTTAGGATTTCTTTATCATTTACATTAACATATAAGTTCTCAATTTTTAGCTTTGACATAGACGTTTTTCTCCCCTTCGAGCAAGCCATATTTTATATTAAGAAAAAGAGTGCTTGCAAATGAAATGATAAAAAATATTCCAAAAACAAAGTTTTTGATTGATTTTCCAAAATAAGTATTTTTACCTCACTTATAGACTTGTCTATGCTCATTTTGGTAAATCTTTGTTGTATTTATAGATACAAGAGAATATAATTTTCTCGCACTATTTGAAAAGGAGGCAAAGTCAATATGAAGAAATCTAAACTCTCTCTTGGTTTGATCTCTTGCTTACTCTCAGTTGGCGTTCTCGCTGGCTGTGATCCAGTCAAGTCTTCAAATGACGGAGTTTTATTGTCTTACACTGTCGATGGCGTTCCAGGTTCAATTACTGCTGATGAAATTCTTGGTGAGTATTATGATGACTCATCCAAGTATCAAGCAATTTTTGACACCATCTATTCCGTCATCGTCAAAAACTACTTCACAAAAGACCGCGAAACTGTCAATTATCAAGGACAAAATAAGGTCTTAGGCGCAGCACAAAACACCATCATCGAACGTGATGCAGAAGAAAAGGTATCCAACGATGAAGATACAGCACAAGCTAATGCTGACGCAAACAACACAAGATATAAAAAGGAATTCGAAGCAATTCTTGAAAGCAAAGGCGTCAAAGATAGAGACGAATTAAAGCAAAAGTATATCGAAGAACTTCAAAAGGAAACATTTGAGAACAACTTCTATACCTATAAGATTGAAGATATCAAGATGGGTAAAGCTGATGTTCAACTTGCTGGAAGCCAATTCTGGACAGGTTACCTCAAAGATATGCTCCCATATCACGTTTCCCACATTCTCGTTGAATTAGATGATTCTTCCGATACAAATTACTACAACGGAACTATCTCCAAGTCCAATGCAAACAATATCTATGACGTTATTAATGAATTAGGATTAGGAAATCAATCATTCGCAAAAATCGCAACCAACTACTCCAAAGATCCAGGATCCAAGGACAAGAAGGGTGATTTAGGAATCATGGATTACGACACCTCATTTATTAATGAGTTCAAACTTGGTATTTATGCATATGAACAATTCTATAAAGGAACAGACGTTTCTGAAACAAGAATAGATGCTTCAGATTTCGAGGCCGATTATAGAGACATTGTTGCCAAAACATTTGGCACAACCGAACTTCCAACAGTTTCATTCGACAAAATCGCCGAACTTAAAGCTGTTGCAGATAAGGAAACCGTAGATGGTAGAACCGTTATGGATGGTTCAACCCTTGTCTTCCCAAGAAACGTTATTTATAACAAGTACTTAAATAGACATGCCATCTTCTTCATTGAAGGTACCGGAGCAAACTATAAAGATGCTTTTGGTGACGGAAAACTTGTTCTTTGTGCTGATGGCGATGCAACAAAGCCAATCGTTGCAGTCCGTGCAGCTTCTGGTGATAAGAACGAAATCCACTTAATGGTCGTTAACCGTTCACCATTTGATGGCACTGGCGATGCAAAAGTCTTAAATGGCGTTTCGTTACAAGACTACTACACCATTTACTATCCAGCACAAAAGGATTTCTATCCAACATATGCTGCTGACTACGAAGTTGAATCCTTAAGAGGAAAACAACTCCCAACATACGTTAACTTCTTAAATAACGATGTTACAGAAAACAAAGAAAGAGCTGAAGAATTTGCCTCAAAGCTCAAATCATATGATTCTGAAAAACTTCAAAAATATATTTTCTTAAAATATATGCAAGAAGAAAACGTTAAGATCAATGATTCAAAACTCAACGCTGCTTTAATGAAATGGATCGAAACATCCATCACAAAGAAGAACGAAGAAAGAGATGAATCATGGACAAAGACTTGGAATGATTATCTTGATAAATTAAGAAGACAAAACGCAGAACGTGCAAAACTCATGAACGAACTCTGTGTCGAATTCTTCGACTATGCTGATGATGACTCACAAAAACTTGATGAAATCAAGGGTTGGGCAACATTAAGCGCAGAAGATCAAGCTGAAGTCGCAAATTGCCCACAAGCTATTAAAGCTGGCGGCGGTCAACAATACTGGGAAAACACCACTGTTGCTGACGCATTTAACAAGGAAGGAGGATTCTTCAACGATGGAAAAGCACACAACTAAAAAATTCTTAGGCTGTATTCTCGCATTATCCGCTGGATTTATCCTCGCATCTTGTGACCCAATCTCCGCAGCACCAGCCAACTATAAAGATCCAATCGTCTCCTATGACAGTGAAAAAGTCTTCGATGACAACAACATTGGTACTTTATATGACTCAATTGCAACTGAAAGAAACGCTAAAGTTGTAAATAAAATCTTAAAAGAAATCGCTGAAAAGAAATTCGGTTCATTCAAAGAATTCTTAGAATCTGGAGAAAGCGAAGCAAAACGTGACGCATTCTTAAATAATCACAAAGAATACTTTGGTGATGAAAACGACACCAACAGAGTTCAAAGATACAACGACTTCACAGAAGATGTCGCACAAAGAGTTTCTGAATATTTCTATAACGAAATCACCTCTGGTTCATATAATGATGACCAAGGTAGATTCTCTGAAAAGAAATTATACAATGCTCACCTCTATGAACTTTATGATCTTGGTAAAGTTGACGAAAGTGATTTCAAGACATTCTATGTCACTAAAGAATTAACAAAAGACAATGCATTTTATGCATTAAATACAGAAGCATATCTCCTTGCCGCTGACGGACAACGTGGTTATGTCCAAGAAAAAGTCTATCCAGACATCTTAACCAATAAGTTAGTCGAAGACTACATCTACGCTAATAACTACAACTCACTTGGCCGTGCATATGCTCGTAATGTCCAATATGTAAAGATTTCTTATGATGATGGTTTCAAATTTGCTGAAACACTCATGGAAAAATTTGCAGCATTAAAGATTGAAGTTGATGCAAATGATTCTGGAAAATATGATGTCTTAGCAGACGCATATAAAGGATTCAAGGCATCAAGCAATCAAGACGCAAGACTCTTCGATAGACTCGAAAACACTGATGATGCATACGCCATCTTATCCGCTTCTCAAACAGAAGGCGAACTTGATGATGCAATTGTCGCAAGTGATACAAACTACAAACTTGGTGACTTTGTCATTATTCCAGCAGGAAATTACTTCAAACAATCCAAGATTGGTCAAATCCTTGTTGAATATCAAAAAGCTATTAAAGGCGAAGAACAAGGTAGATTTGCAACAAGTGAAAACAAAGCTGCATTAGATTCATTTACCTCTGATGGTAAATCAAAACAATATGGCTTACTCCAAAAAGTTGTCTCTCTTATGAAAGAAGACTACACAACCGATGGTTGGTACGTCAAAAACGGTGGCTTAAGTGAACTCCCAAGTGCATTAAGAGATCGTTTATTCAACATCAGAGTTTCTAACTCACTTGATGATGGTTCCTTAATTAAGGAAACTGTTGCAGATGACACAATGGGTGCCTACGAATATATCGATGGCGATAAGAACAACGATAAACTTACCAGACTTCCATACATGAGAAACGTCTATGGTAAGAAACTCGTTCTTCCTACAAACGCATTATCATATAACGCACCTGATAATGACCACTACAACTATGTCTATCACGATAGAGATGCTAAAGCATTCTACATCTGTGAAGTTCTTGAAGCTCCTTCAACTGCTAAGTTAAATAAAGAATCTGCTTCTGCTTATAAGACAAGCGAAGACAAAGTCGACACTGTCAAGATTGAACAAATCGCAAGACAAGTTGCAAAGATTCTTGGAACAAAAGATTCTTACATTAAGGATGCTTACACTGAATATCTAAATAAATACGAATTCACCTTCTTCGATTCATCATTATATGATTATCTCAAGGCTGAATATCCAGATTTAGATATGTTCGAAGAATAAAAATTATTAATCTAGGGAGGCATCTGCGCCTCCCTTTATTATTAAAGGAATAAGTATTATGGAAAATAAAGATTGTATTTTTTGTAAAATAGCAGAAGGTATTATTCCTTCTCATAAAGTCTATGAAGATGACGACGTATTAGCCTTCTTAGATATTTCCCAAGTAACTCCAGGTCACACTCTTGTTATCTCTAAGAAACATTACGCGAATTTCTTAAGCGCTGAAAAAGAAGAAATGCACAAGGTTATGGACGTTGCCCAACGTATTGGACAAGCCCAAATGTCCATTTTAGGGGCCAAAGGAGTCAACATTTTAACTAACGTTAATAAAGAGGCCGGCCAAAGTGTTTTCCACTTCCACGTGCACGTTATTCCGCGTTATATCGCAAACGAAGGCTTCCGCATTGAAATGAAAGAAAATCCAAACTTATCAGATTTATCTCTTCCTGCCTTAGCGGACGAAATTAAGAAAGCCATCTAAACATAATAAAAAGCGAACTCTAATTCGCTTTTTTTCTACTTGATTATCTTTTCTTTGGCTTATAGAAACTTGTGTCATCCATCATCCAAAGTCTAGGAGTGAATTCACCATCATTAACAGTCGCTAATGATTTATCAAGGATCATTTGACGAGAGTCAAGCATATCAATCTCTGATAAGAGCAATGCTTCTCTAGTAGATGGCATAACAGGTGAACCAAACTCCAAGGAACCGTGATGAGATAAAATCATATGCTCTAAGAGCAATGGAACTTCAGATTTAATATCGAGCTCATCTACGATGCGTTTAAATTCAGCATATCCGATAGCGATATGACCGCAAAGTTTACCTTCCACTGTTTGAACTGGGGCTACTGGGTTTTCATATTCAATCGTTTTTCCAATATCATGGAGAAGGGCGCCTGCCACTAAGATATCTCTATCAACTTGGGTGTAAATTTTAGCAATTGCGTCGGCGACATCCGCCATAAAAAGGGAGTGATGTAAAATTCCAGAACCAAATTCATGGTGAACTTTTACAGCGCCTGGATAAGTTGTGTATTTTTCATAGAAATGAGAAATTACAGCTCTAGTAACTTTCTCAACATCCTTATCATTAAAGCTGTTTAGATACCTATCTAATCTTGCTTTGAGTTCTTCTAAAGGAATTGGAGAAACTCTGGCAAAGTTCGCCATAACGACTTCGCTTGGATCTACTTTAGAAACTCCCACGACTTTAAGTTGTGGTTGATTTTTATATAAATTAACTAATCCATCGACAATTACGACCGCTCCAGGGACTAAAACTTTCATATCAGCTTCGCTTACATCCCATTTCTTAGCTTCAATAGTTCCGCTTTTATCTTGGAATGTAATGTTAAGATATGAAAGACCTTTATCGGTTGTGCCTTTATTTGCGGACACCACTAAAAGTTGTCCAACAATGTGATCACCATCTACAAAATCTTTAATCCATTTCATGTGTTTATTCCACCTCTAATACTTTCTTAATATCGTTTAAGTTATATCCTTTACTAAGTAAACTCTTACTTATTTTTGACTTATCTATTTTACCATTATTTTTTCGAGAATAACTCGAAAGTAACTTATTATATTCTAATATTAACATATTTACTTCTTCTTGAGGTGAATTACTCACTTCACTTGCTCTTATAGAGACAATGTTTTCATCAAATCCATAGCGTATAAGCCCCGAATATACGCTTCGCTTAAGATTAAACGTGTTTTTATTTTTATAGCGCTTCTTGAGCCTGTTTAAGGCCTTTTTGGATTCTTCTTGCTCTCTTGCTTCGTCTTTTTGTACTTTCATTATTAATGAAGAAGAAATTTCGCGTTGTTTTAGCATTGTAATTATGCGGTTATATCCATAGTGCTTAGCGTCCGCATAAGATATAACGTTATTCACTATTTCTTCTTCATTTATAAAAGAATATTTTTTAAGTTTAGCAATGACTTCATCTATTTCTTTTTTAGTTCCGCCTTTCTTATAAAGAAATTCCTTCATCTTTTTGATAGAGCATGCGGAATTAGATAGCTTCTTTTGAGCATCCACGAAAAGCTTGTCTATTTTATCTATTTTTTGAGTTTTCTTTGCCATAATCTACTAACTCCTAAATGTTTTCAAAAAGTTAACAATGGTAATCTCATTAATTCTTTGGCCCACCGAAATGTTCTTGCCAACATCTTCAATAGAAGAACCAAAGTGATAACAGTAGTCGTCAACGATGATAAATCGATCATGAAAAATGTTGTTTTTGATAACTTTATAGTTTTTACATGTGTCTATTTTTGAGTTATTTACATTTGTAATGATTGCTTTATCAACGTTAATCTCACCGAGCACTTCATCAAATGCATGCCCGAAGTAATTATCAATAATAAGAATTTCCTTTTTAGCGGATTGTAGGAATTTTTGAACGCCCCAAAAAGCATTAAGTTGATCACCGGGCTTAAAAATTATTGAACTATTTTGTTTTGCTTCTAGCTCAAGATATTTAACTTGTAAATCCAAAATACTGTTTTTGCACTCTAAGCATCTTTTATCGGATATTGCATAACCTTTTGTAATAAATTGTTTAAGAATACTTGATGCCCATTTTCTGAAGTCGATTGCCTGTTTACTCCTCGCTCTGTAACCAATCGCTAAAATCATATCTAGGTTATAAAAAGCGACACTATATTTCTTTCCATCCTGGGCAGTATGCAAGTAATCCTTGCGAACTGAATTTATTGGTAATTCCCCATCTTTTGTAATGTTTTGGATATGTAAATTTATATTCTGTCTGCTCGTTCCAAATAAGATTCCAATTTGCATTTCGTTAAGATAAACAGTGTCTTCTTCTGGAGCTATATTAACGGATAAAGATATCTCTCCATTATTATAAATAATGCTCCTTGAATAATCATAAACTTGAACGTCACATAACGACATAAAATAATCGTTTACAAAGGTTCTTAATAACAGCCCTCGATTGGACTTGATTCTATATCCAACAGCAATAATTACATCGAGATTATAGTACTGAGGCGGCCTGTGTTTTGGACTGGATGAACCGGGACTTATGTGCAAAAAATGCACGGAAGTACTTTCGTCTAATTCGCTTTCTTTAAAGATGTTAGAAATGTGTCTGGATATGACCGTTCTGTCCCTGCCATACAGTAGTGCGATATCTTCTTTTGTTAGCCAAGCGGTTTCTTCTTCTGGCGATACATTTACATCAAGAGAAAAATCTCCATCTTTAAATTTAATAATTTGAGTGGATTTCATAATTTACCCCCTATTACCTAATACGGGTAAAAAATGAAAATTGGCTAAAAAATTTTTATGCTTTCTTTGAAAGCACTTTTTTATATGTTATCAAAAGAAAAACATCCCTTTCGAGATGTTATTCTGCTTTGTATAAACCATGAAGGTTACAGTGTTCCATTACCTTCAAGACTTTTTCGCCTGGAAGTAATGCAAAGTCTGCCTTTGGCTCATCACCTGGTTTAAGTACTTTACGTTGATTTCCTAAGTTTGTTTGAATTGCAATCCATTCAATATAGTGAGCGTCTAACATTGGATGTAAAACTTCTCCAACTTCAACATGAAGAATATTGCCTTCAACTTTAAAAATAGGAATATGTTTTTCGTGAGCACCATCTTCAGTATTAGGAATAAGCTCACTCATTGGCTCACCACAACAAAATGTGGGAACAGCCTTCTCATTAACAATTGCAATAATCTTGCCACAATGTTTACATTTATAAAATTTCATAATAGCTACCTTTCCCTCTTTTTAATATTATTTCACATTTTTAGATAAACTCGCAATTCTTGTGCATCTTTTCTTACAAATTTTGTCTTGCTACCTAATAGGCAATTCAATTGAGCACATCTAACCTGCGATTATTGAATTGCCCCGAATTTTAACACTTCTATTCACTTGTAATGGTTTCTCTTAAGTTCAGAACTTTTTCTTCAATGTTTGTGATGCGACTAATTTGTGTCTAGTAAACAATATCAATACAAATGATTCACTTTTAAGTCTTAAATCGGAACAAATATCTTTGATTTTGTTTTTTATAATGCAAATGCCGTCACAACAAGTTCGGGATCAATTTTTGTAAGTTCAGAAATATAATCAAAATACCCTTTTATTAGCTCTAGATGTTTTTCTGAAAGAGTTGTTTTTTCTTCTGCTTTAATTGAGTTATATTCTCCAAAAATATATTCCTTAAAATTTTTAAAATCTTTATAGAAAAATTTATCAAACCATCCCCCGTAATAATTGCTCCTCGGGTCATCTTTTTCATAATGTAATACATAACCATCTAATTCAGGATGATTAAAAACAAAATTAGGAAAATATTTATCTTCTGGTTTTAATTCTTCTATGGGTAATGGGAGACTTACATCATTAAACGCTTCAAGAAAGATATCGGTAATTTTACTAAAACCATAAATTGTTAAGTTGTTTTCCAAACTAGTTTCATTACCACGAAATACACACACAGCTTTAGTGCTATGTAATTTTCCGTTTTCAATTTTATAAAATTTGAAACCACACATTCTCGACATAATTTTTCTCCTTAAATTTTTTCAATATCCGGCGACTCCAATAACTTTTGTAAATCGTTAATATCCGGCAATGCTTTTCTCAATTTTTCCGACATATCTTTTGAAGTTTTATATGTTGCGACACCCATAGGAGTTTTGTAACCACCGAGAACATAGTCAACATACGCTTTATTCATATCCTTGCATAAAATTATTCCAATGGAGTTGTTTTCATGTTCTTTCTTTTCGGTCTTGTCTAGCAACATTAGATAATTATTAAGCTGGCCTAAATATCCGTCTTTAAACTTTCCTCGCTTAAGTTCTACATCAACCAAACAATTCAAATTTCTGTTATAAAACAACAAATCGGCGTATCGGTCTTCACCAAAAGCGCTAAGATGGAACTGATTTCGAATAAACGCGAAACCATCACCAAATGTAAGTATAAAGTTTTTAATATTATGAACGATTGCGTTTTCTAAGACTTTTTCATCAACATCATTAATATCTCTACAATTCAACTCCTCAATTGATACAGCGGGTAATAATATTTGATCAGTAAATGCCTCTAATGCCTTTGATGCCGTTCTTCCATCTTTAATTGTAATTCCGAAATTATTTGAAAGTTTTCCTCTGTGATGAAAGTCATCTGATTCAATTACTTCTTCTAACCGTCTATAAGATAGATGATTTTTTGCGCTCTGATTGACATAATAAACTCTTTCTTCTATTGACTTAACCATTCTTATAATTAGGCAATGATTAGAGAAACTAATTGATAAGAAGTTTTTCATAAAGTTGTCATCTATTTTAAAATTACAATCTGAGATTGTAATTTCGCCAGACGCGTCTGGCGAATTTGAATTTCCATAGTTTAGTTTCTTTAAAACTAGATATTGAGACCACTCTTCATAAAACTGTCTCATGTTTTTCATATTGCTGGCTTTAAAACCTCTTAATCCAGGGAGTTCTTTTTGTAATTGTTCACTAATAATACTAAGAGCATCGGTTCCCCAGTTTCCGTTTCTTGTATTATCTGAAATAAACTTACCAACTGAAAAATCTAAATAGAGTTGTTTCTCGTTGATTGAAACTACTGATTCATATTGGCTTATTAAAATAGCGTCTTTAATTGCTTTGATCGCACTTTGATACTTAAGAAAATCACTCATACTGGTTACCTTGTATTATAGAATTCGACCAAAGATTTGATTGATCTTATCTATAATCCT
>CAMJPB010000002.1 GCA_946407815.1 uncultured Caryophanales bacterium
ATGATTACCTGGATGTAGATGATGATTACCTGGATGTAGATGATGATTACCTGGAAGTAGATGATGATTTCTAATCCTATAATTATGAATCTCATTAACAATATATGTATCCAAGGGATGCATTCTTGATCGACCGCTAGGAGTCGCTTTTTCTTCCTTGGTAATATATAAATAATAAAGATAGTCGCGAGACCTCTTAAATTTTACTACTGCTAGACGGTCTGATTTTCATACTGAGGACCGGCTTACCTATTAAGCGTTTTTTTGCAGGATGAGATATTGACCTTCTATTTTAGATATTACGTTAGGGAGGCAAAGCGAATTGCCCAAAGTAACTATCCAAAAAGGAGGTTTTATTTATGCCTACTTATTTTGTGGGTATCGATGTCAGCAATAGGCTTTGATATCTTTTTTACGCTTCACGCTTTATGTAAACACAATTAGTTAAAATTAAGAAAAGGAAGGAAAATAAAAATGATCAAAAAAGCAACACTAATTAATGAAAACGAGAAGTTAAAAAGAGAAATTTATATATGGAGAAATATCGGAATAGGAATTAATGCTTCTGTAAAAGAAAAGGAAGAAGCAACGAAAACGTTTTTGGAACAATATAATGAATATAATTATTGTGAGGTGTGTAGAGTTATTCATTTAAGCAAAGGAACATATTTCAATTTTATTAATAATAAAGTTGAGAAAACTACATATGAGATTAAAGACGAAAGTTTATTAAAAGAAATTAAAATCGTTTTTGAAGAATCGAATAAAATTTATGGAGTCGATAAAATCAATGCAGTTTTAAGGAAAAAGGGAATTATTACTTCAGCACGAAAAATAAGTCAACTCATGAAATCTAATAATCTAATTAAACAAAACGTCATGAAAAGACCGAAACCACAGGTAATTAGAGAAAGATGCAACTACTTTAGAAACCTTTTAAATAGACAGTTTGATCAGCAAGAACCGAACAAAGTCTGGGTGAGTGATTTACTAGAAATCAATCTAAGCGGGGTAAAATATTATCTCTGTGTCATCCTTGATTTGTTTGCAAGGAAGGTTCTTTCATGGAGAGTATCACATAGAAAAAGCGATAACCTCACTATTAATGCAATAAAAGAGGCTTTTGAAATAAGAAACGAACCGGTAGGATTGATGTTTCATAGCGATCAAGGCCTAGAATTTACCACTCATAATTTTATGAATACATTAAAAGTTTTAGGCATAAAACAATCATTTTCGTATCCCGGTTCACCAAATGATAATGCTGCAATGGAAGGATTCTATTCTATATTAAGAAGAGAGGAAGTTAATATTAATATTAATAAATACGTAAACTCACGAGGCATTAGAGAATATTTAACAAAATATTTTTACTTTTATAACAATAAAAGAATTCATCGATCTCTAGATGATAGAACTCCTCAAGAAGTTGAAGATGAATGGTTCAAAAAGCACTCAAATTAGGGTGCTAATTTTTTTTATTTTATTAATAAAATAAAACAAGTTTTGAAGTCTCAAAACTTGTTAGTATCACGTTTGGTGACCCTACTGGGAATCGAACCCAGGATTCAACCTTGAGAGGGTTGCGTCTTAGCCGCTTGACCATGGGGCCAGGTAATAACAAACTTTTTGTTTGCTATTAGTGTAATGATTTTAAGGCACGCTCAATTCTTCTGTCAACTTCTTGTTTTCCTAAAATCACAAGAACATCGTGAAGATTTGGAGAATTCTTTCTGTTTGTAACTGCAAGTCTAATAATTTCAGCAACATCGCCAACGTGACCAACATAAGCTTCAGGATTTTGTTTGAAGATCTTTCCCGATTCTGCGAACTTGTGACGTGCGCCAAGTTCTTTAACTGTTGAGAACCAAACATCATTTCCAAGAGAATAATCGTTTGTTTTCATGAAGTCTTCAAGAACTTCTTTAATTACACTTGGAGCAATATTTGGATTAAATGTTAAGCCAACTTCGTTGAACTCTTTTTCATTATCTTCTTTATAAAATAAAGAAATAATTGGATAAACATCTTTATAGCAAGCATAATCTTTACGGGCTTTTTCTCCACCACGTTCAATATTTAATGCTGCAATTGATGTCTCTTTATAAGCTTCAAGTCTTTCTTTAAATGTGCCTTCTGCCCATTCGTGAACTCGGTTATAAACCTCTTCTGCGCTCATTCTTGCGATGATTTCTTTTGAAAAGAAATTAAGCTTATCTTGGTCAAATAAGACGCCGTCTAAGCTCATCTTATCAAATGAGAAGGTGAATTCATCTAAATTATATGAATTATTTTGAGCAGTCCATTCCTCAAAGTTGGAGTTTGCAATGCTCATTAAATAGACAAGTAAAGCTTCTTTTGGGAAACCTTCTTCAATAAAGTGAGAAACTGAAGCTTCTGGGTCTTTTCTTTTAGAAAGTTTACGTTTATTTCCGTTATCAAGTTTCATGATAACTGGTAAATGAGCATATTTTGGACGTTCAAATCCTAAAGTTTCGAATAATTCAATATGAATTGGAGCACTTGAAATCCATTCTTCACCACGGATAACTGTTGTGGTGTGCATAAAGTGATCATCAACTGCGTGAGCAAAGTGATAAGTTGGAAGTCCATCACTCTTTAAAATAACGATGTCCATGTCATTTTCTGCAATTGAAATATCACCACGAACTTCATCGTGGAAAGTAATTTTATTATTATGATTTCCCATTGATTTGAAACGGATAACATAAGGTTCTCCAGCTTCAATTCTTTCGATAGCTTCATCAGGAGTATTCGTTCTACAAATAGCATAATCTCCATAATAGCCAGGAATTTCTTTCATGGCTTCTTGGATTTGACGAGTTTCTTCAAGTTGTTCAGCGGAGCAGAAACATGGATAAGCTCTACCTTTTTTCATGAGTTCTTTGATACAAACTTTATAAATATAAGCACGTTCACTTTGTTTATATGGTCCATAATCTCCAACATCATGTCCGAGATAGCCTTCCTTTGGATCAATGCCAAAATACGATAATTGTCTAACAAGTTCGTCACCACTACCTTCTACTTCACGTTTGGTATCTGTGTCTTCAAGTCTAAGATAAAAAACACCTTTTGTATCTTTAGCAACTTTATGTGCCACCAAAGAGGTAAATAAAGAGCCTAAATGAAGAAATCCAGTTGGAGATGGCGCAAAACGAGTTACTTCAGCTCCTTCTGGTAATTTTCTGGCAGGGTATTTCTTTTCTAAATCAGCTATCGTTTCACTGATTTCTGGGAATATATAATTTGCTAAATCTTCGTATGTTTTCATAATTTAAATTTTTACTTGAAGTATTATATCACTTTTTATATAATAATCACGCTGAAATGCAGCTGTAGTTCAGTGGTAGAACACCACCTTGCCAAGGTGGCTATACGGGTCCGATTCCCGCCAGCTGCTCCATTAGAAAGTAAAAATCCACGGGAAATCGTGGATTTTTTTATATTTTTCTATTCATTTTCCTCATCATCTGGAGGATCTATTTTATCAAGTTTATCTGTACTTAATAACTCTTCAATCTTCTTAGCATCTTCTTCAGCGATGCCGATTTTATCTTTGTATTTACTAATCATTTCAAGAGTTAATCTAGCGAAAGTCTCTTCATAATCGTTCATTAAATGGATAAAAACTAAATCCTGAACTTTGCTTATATAGTTCATAAATGGAAGAGTCACAATAAACATCATGAATAAAGAAATAGCAATTGATTGCGAAATATTAAATTCTTTTAAGAAGAAATAACTTAAAACAATTCCACCAGCACCTGCTAAAACAATTAATAATTGAATAAACCAGCAAGTTCTAATGTAAGTTGAAAATAAAAATTTTCTATTTTCTCTTCTTACTTGACGATCAACAAATGCGTATTGACGGATTGGGAATGGTCTTGATGAGAAAAGATTTCTTCTCATTTTTGGTGAGTGTTTTGCGATGTGTTGAAGGAACGCTATAACTGCAAGGAACACACAAATTGTAGAGATTAAAATAAAGGCTTTTTGAAGCTCAACATTATTGTTCAAAAATGTCGTTATCTCTTCGTAAGCTGTGGCAATATCTCCAGTTGACTGCAACTTAGAAATAATCGCGTTATATTCACCATTTTTGCTTAAATAAGCAAATTCATAAATAGAAAAGATTAAAGTGTTAGATAAAGTATAAGTTAAAAGAGACTTCAAAACTCCAATTAATATGCGATATCCACCAAAGAAAAATTGGCTAAAATATGCTTTAAATAAAATGAAGAATGAAGCGTCTTCTCCATGCTTAGCACCTTTAACTGCATTAACAGATGAAAAGGCAAAATAAGATGGAATAACAACTACTGGAATAGTAAAGATTAATGAAAATGGGGAAAGATAAGCAAGAGCAATTGAGGCAATAGTAAAAATAGCAAAATAAAACAAGTGCATTGAAAAACCATTGTGTGCTTTTTTAGTTTCAGCCCATGCACTTTTAAGCGTAATTTTGTTAGGCTCTTTCGACATTGTTTTTGTTTTCGATTGTTTTGTATTGCTCATAAATCTGTGTCTTATCTAATGATCCGATCTCCTGTTTTTCAAACTGCTTAATTTTTCTAGCAAGTGATGCGTAATGAACGATAATTTTCTTAGGATCTTCACTACTTTTTATCTTAAAATCACACTCATTTGGGATTAAACAAATTGATACGATTGGATCGGAGGAAATTCCCAAAATCCCCGAGAAATCCCGTATATTTTTGTCAGAAAACATATTTAAATTGCTGAGATAATGCGTGGTTTTTTTAATGTTGTTATAGTAAACCCAGGAATTATCATTTGCCTCTCCAGAAACGAAGCCCTTAAGCATAAAATCCGAGATAAGATAAATGTACTTTTTCCCGAAGATGACGTGGTTAACAAGCATCTTCTCACTTTCGTAATTACTGATGCTTAAATCAGGAATTGAAAGTAAGTCATTTCTTTTTGCAATTCTTTTAACTTTTTTTTGACAATGTTTTATAAATGTCTCTTGACTCATTCTTCTTGTCCAAATCAAAAACAAAGTGAACGCTATAATGAAAAGAACAAGTAGAATAACTAGAGCTATAAACATATAAATATTTATTTAACAAATCTTTCTGCGACTTCGATTGCAGAATCAACCATGTTACGAAGACCAGTTTGTCTTTGTTCAGGAGTTAGTCTACCTTCCTTAAGGAAGTGGTCAGTAACTGTAAGCATTGTCATTGCTTTTTTACCAAGGTATTCTGCGTTGATGTATAAAGCATAAGATTCCATTTCGACTGCTAATACGCCACGTTTAGCATATTCTTTCCAAATGTCTTTCTTGAAGTCATAGAAAACGTCTGCGGCAAAAACCATACCAACGTGGAATGGATAACCTTTTGCTGTTAAAACTTCTTTTGCGGCATCAACAAGTTCTTTAGAAGCTTTTGGTTCATAAGAAATTGGATGACCAAGTTGAGCTCCGTAATTGGAATCAGAGCATGTTGATTCACCAATGATTACATCAAAGAAATCAACGTATTCTTGGTAAGAACCACAGGTTCCAATACGAATAATGACGTCAACATCATATTCTGTGAATAATTCATAAGAATAAATACCAATTGAAGGATTTCCCATTCCATGGGACATAACAGAAATTCTCTTATTATTCTTGGTTAATCCTGTGTAGCAAAATTGACCACGAACTTGATTAACAAGTTTATAGTCGTGTAAGAAATTTTCGACAATCCATTTTGCTCTGTTTGGATCGCCAGGCATTAATACAACCTTTGCGATTTCTCCTTTTTTGGCTTCATTATGTGGTGTTGGCATATTTTTCCTCCTATTTATTATATAAATATGTCACTTATTATTTATTGAGAGATGTCTTCAACATAGCTTGCTAAAGTTGAAGTAATTTCATCACATTGTTCTTGTGTAGGTGCTTCGCACATAACACGAATTTTTGGCTCTGTTCCGGATGGACGGACTAAGATTCTACCGTTGCCTTCTAAAGAAGCTTCGATTTCTTTAATCTTTTCTTTGAAACCAGCATTGGATAAGACAGCTTCCTTATTTGTAACAACAACATTCTTTAAGCTTTGTGGATAAATCTTAAGATTCTTAACGAGTTCTTGGAGTGATTTACCTTCACTTGCAACAACGTTTAAGGTGTGAATCATTGTTAATACTCCATCACCTGTATTTAAGTCATCTAAGAAAATGATGTGACCTGATTGCTCACCACCGATTGAAAGATGATTGGCTTTCATGTCCATTTGAACGTACTTATCACCGACTGCTGTTTCATGATAATCAAGGCCTTCAGCGGCTAAAGCTTTCTTAAGTCCGAGGTTGCTCATAACAGTAATAACTACGGTATTTCCCGATAATTTTCCGTTTTTGCGCATGTTCATAGCGTTCAAATAAATGAGTTGATCGCCATCAATAACAACACCTTCATTTGTCATTGCTAAACATCTATCAGCGTCACCATCGAATGCGAATGCTAAGTCATATTTGCCTTCTTTTACAGCTTCTGCGTTGTTCTCAATTTTTGTGGAACCACAGTGATCATTAATGTTTAAACCATTTGGTTCATGAGCAACGACTGTAAAGTTAACACCGAGTCTTTTTAAGACTTCAGGTGCAATTTTTGAAGATGAACCATTTGAGCAGTCAATGTAAACCTTAAGGTTTTTAACTCTTGAGTCAGCCTTCTTTACTAAGAAATCGATATATTCTTCAAGAAGTTCATCACATGGGACATGACGACCAATTTGGTCGTTTGTCATAAGTGGAAGATCATCATTAGGATTATCGATATATTCTTCAATTTTGTCTTCGATTTCAGCTTCAAGTTTTTCACCTTCGGCATTAAATACTTTAATACCGTTATCATAATATGGGTTATGTGATGCTGAAATCATAACACCATAATCAAAACCATGTTTTCTTACTAAGTAAGAAACTGATGGAGTTGTTGAAACTCCAATGTCATAGACATCAGAACCACTTGAAACAACTCCAACACCGACTGCATCACCAAGTAATTTACCTGAGATACGAGTGTCTCTAGCGATTAAAATTTTGTTCTTCTTTCCATTCGGAAATTGGCCAATAAAACGACCGATTTTGTATGCAAGTGTGCCAGTAATTTGTTTTCCAGCAACGCCACGAGCACCATCAGTTCCAAAGTATTTGCCCATAATTATTTTTCCTCGTTTCCGCTTTTTTCTTCGCTAAATAAATATTCTTCAATAGTTCTTAAGAAACTATCTGGAGCCACACTAATAAGTTCGCCATGATATGCTAAAGATACACGGCCTGTTTCTTCAGAAACAATAACTGTAACTGAATCTGTAAATTCTGAGATCCCAATAGCAGCTCTATGTCTTGAGCCAAATTTACCTGTTAAAGGTTTTGTTGTAGGAGTGTAATAAACTGATGCTGCTAAGATTTGGTCTCTTCTAATAACAACTGCACCATCGTGAAGTCTTGTTCCTGGATAGAAAATTGTAACTAAAAGTTCAGGAGTGACAGGAGCATTTAAAAATGTACCAGTTTTACAAACATCACTAAGTGGAATATTTTTCTCAAAGGTGATTAAAGCACCTGTTTTTGATCTAGATAAAGTTTCGACTGCAATGGCAACTTTTTGACAAACAGCGTGTCTATCGTAAACTTTTTGAGCATTTTTAGCTTGTTTCTTACTGTGAAATGGTGCTCCAAAGAACTCTTTGAGTTCGTTTTGATTTTGAATAAGTGTAACACACATATAAGCCGCCATTATCACGAGTGATAAAGCCCATAGTAAAGATAAGCCAAAGAACCAAGCAACTAAGCTTCCAATTGAAATTAGACTTGCGACAACTGAAAAACTTAAGCGTTTTGTAGCTTTAATAACCACTACAAGCATTATGATAATAAGTACTAAAGAGATAGCAAAGTCAACCCACAATAAAATGGAGTTAAAATGCCATGAATTACTAATTGGTTCGTACATAGAGTTTTTCTCCTTTAAAAAGTCAATTGAAATTATAGCAAAAATTATTTTATAAATAAAACAGTTCTATATTCTTGAATTAATACGCTAAAAGAAAAAGGCCTTAAGGCCTTTCTTTATTTAATCTTGGATAAATCAAATGATTTAAGGATTCCTTTGAGTGGTGTCATAACCTTGTGGATATTGCCATCTTCAAATGGATTTCTAAGATGAGCTTTTCCAAGCAATGTAACGAATGGATAACGACCACCTAACTTACATAATTTCACGTATTTTTTCCAAGCTTTTTCTCTATTTCTGGTCATTTCAACTAAGAATTGGAATGCACAAACTTGGGCTAAAGTGTAATCGATGTAGTAGAAAGGAACTCCAAAGATATGGCTTTGTCTTAACCACCATCCACCTTTTTCGCAGACTTTCATCTCTGGATCATACTTCTTGTGAGGTGTGTATCTTGACTCAATTTCTTTGTAAGCAGCACATCTTTCTTCATGTGTTGCAGTTGGGTGTTTATAGACCCAGTGTTGGAACTCATCGATTGTAATTCCATAAGGTAAGAATTCAATTGAATCTGCTAAGTGTGAATAGCGATACTTTTCAGCATCTTCCTCAAAGAATAAGTTCATCCATGGCCATGCAAAGAACTCCATAGACATTGAGTGAATTTCACAAGATTCAAGTGTTGGAGAACGGAAATCTCCAGGTTTAATATTTCTACTTAAATATCCTTGGAATGCGTGTCCCACTTCGTGGGTTAAGACATTCACGTCATGTTCTGTGCCATTGAAGTTAGCAAAAATGAATGGGAATTTTTGAATTGGGAGGAAGGTCATATAACCACCAGGTTGTTTGCCTGCTCTTGCTTCTAAATCGAGTAAGTGATGTTCTTTCATAAAACGGAAGAATTCACTGGATTCTGGTGACATTTCGTCATACATTTTTGTGGCTTCTTCAACTAAGTGTTTTGCATCGCCTTTTGGTGTTGGATTACCGCTTAAGAATGACAAATTGTAGTCGTAAGATTTCATTTGAGAGAAAGGAATTCCGATTCTTGCAGCTTGCTCTTTGTAAAGCTTTTGGCAAATAGGAACGACTTCATCTGCGATTTGTTTACGATAGCCTTCAACCATCTTTGCATCATAGTCAACTCTACCAAGGCTTAAGTAGCCAAGTTCAGTGTAATCTTTGAAGCCGAGTTTCTTAGCAGCTTGATCACGTAAAAGTACCAATTTCCCGTAGATTTCGCCAATTTCTTGCTCTTTTTCTTGAAAGAATTTGTCGACAGAAATTGAAGCTTCACGACGGGTTTCTCTATCCTTGGATTGAGCAAATTTACCCATTTGTGGAAGGTTATAAACTTCACCTCTAAACTCGATTTTGGCGCTTCCCATAATCTTGTCGTATTGAGATGAGAGTTTGTTGATTTCAATTAATTCAGGAATGATTTTTTCATCAAATGACTTGAGAGAATTGTCAATCATTTGGAAATAGTAAGGTGTTAATTTCTCCTCTAATTCTTTTCTACATGGATGTTTAACAAGAACTTTATTGAACTTATTGATTTCATTAGAAATCATTGGTGAGATTTCATCTAAATGATCTTGGAGTTTTGTAATGTACTTGTCTGTGGTATTCAAAGAATAGCGAATGCTAATAACTGTGGAGTTGTTCGCAAACTTATCCATGTACTTCTCTAAAGCTTTAATAACTTTGAGTGCTTCTTTTGGATCCTTAGTTTTACTAAGCTCACTTGTAAAACCTTCTAATTTTTCGGTGATTTTATTAAGCGAAACCTTCTTTGGCTTAATATCTTCAAATTTTATATTTTTATCCATTTTCGTACCTCCTATATGGATCACCAACCAAAGTCACCGTGAAGCACACACATTTGTTGCCAAACGGTAAACTTGGTAGATAAGACATTTGAATAATCCTCTTTACCAACCTGGAGAATGTATTCGTCATCCAAACATTCTGGGAAGAAAGCATTAACTCCACATGGCTTAACTGAATAATTACTACAACATTCGTTAGAAATTACTAACTCTGCTAAAGCAGATTCAACGGCACTAGTGTCATAAGTTAGTGCGTTTAATCTTGTTAATAATGATGAGAAATCACATAACCCATACATGTAATCTCCAAAGGCGTTATATGATGATTTGAATGCTGATTTTACAATTTCATAAGACAATTTTGTTGTTCCAATTTTTGTGCTTAACGAGTTAAATGCAGTTGTGAATCCACTCATTTTAGATAAGTCTAAAGCTGATAATGTTTGTAGACATGCTTCATCTGCAGGCTCTGCACTACTATGTTTATCTTTAAGATAAGCTTTACAAATTTGTGGTAAGAAATCATTAGGCGAAATCTTTGAATCAGCCTTAAGATAAGGCAAGTAAATATCGTGATTCCAACCAATAGCGTTTTCTAGTTCTTGAGATGCAACCATGTATTCAAAATAATCAGCATTAACGGAAGCAATATCAGCACATTGCATTAAGCAACAGTCATAGCCAATCCAAGTAAACTTCGACTTTGTCGAATTATCTAATGCACTCTTAGCGGCTTTAGCAACATCCTGAGTTCTTAAAGTGTAAGGGAAAACTTGATCTTTACCATAGGTATAAGTGTAGTTATCATCATAAGCGCAACCAGCAATTCCGCCACCGTGTCCAGAAATAATAACACCCATTTGGTCAGCTTCATAATCATCTAAGCCCCAGTTTAAGAACTCTTCAAAAGAAGATTCTTTTGCCATGTAGTTGCCTGGCAAAGTTTCAACGAGAGTTAACTTATTCGTTGAATTATTCACTTCCCATCTTTGTAAATTTGTGGAAGAAATCTTTGTAGCACCTTCTAAATATGAACTTGGCATCTGCCATTTCTTAGTACCACCAGTTTCAATAATAATTCTTATAGAATCAGGCATATCATGAACGCTTAAAATTTCTTGGATATCCTGTGTGAAAAAACCATGATCTTCAGGTCTTTTTGCGTCCGGATCATATTCTAAATCAGAACCACACATGTAAAACATGAGTGTGTAGTCATACTCGCCTGCTTCATCATTTGTGACTGTTAATTCCACTGTTGTTTTAACGCTTGTGTCGGATTGTAATGAAACATAAATGAAACATTTACCTGGAGCAATGGCTCTAACTGTTCCATCAGTGCTCACAGTAGCAATAGCGGTATTTGAACTTGAGAAGTTGTAAGAAGGATTCTTAATCTCAGTATTTGATAAAACAGGATTAAGTTTCTTTTCTGTACGTTTTCTTAAATTTATCTTCATAGAAGAAACTAATTCAATTTTTGGTGGCGTAATAACAATTTGATCGTCTGGCAAAATTGGATCAAAAATACATCCAGACAAAGCGACCATTGCTGGAGCCAATAAACCTAAAATGAATAATTTACTCTTTTTCATAACAACCTTGGAGCATCAGAGGGGAATCGAACCCCCATAACTAGCTTGGGAAGCTAGGGTTCTGCCACTAAACTACTGATGCATGACGTTATTATATATTAAAAAATAAAAAACTCCAATAGGAGTATTATATTTTACGAGCCCTAATAAGTAGCATCCATCTAAAGAAAAAACTCCATTTCGGAGTATTCTTTTTAAATGGTGGATGCTACAGGGCTCGAACCTGTGACCTTCTGTACGTCAAACAGATGCTCTCCCAGCTGAGCTAAACATCCAAAGCTGAGGTTTTTAATGGTGCCGCCGGAGAGAATCGAACTCCCGACCTACTGATTACGAGACAGTTGCTCTACCGGCTGAGCTACGACGGCAAAGGGCGAACATAATATTAAAATAATCACGTCTTTATTTCAAGACTTATTTATAAAAAGTTTAGTTTATGTTCGAAGCGGCAAAATCACGATTAGGATTATCAAGCAAAAATTCTCTTAAAATATCTCGATATGTGATCATCGTATCATTTTGACCTTTTAACATTGTTCTAGAGCGAACAACGGAATCAGGATAATTATCATATTCTCGATAGGAATTTTGATGTAAAGCGACATAGTCAATCGCTGCAATGTTGTAAATATCTTTATTTGGATCCACCGCTCCATACTTACTTGGGCGATATCCTTCATGATTCCCGTCTTTACTAACTTCCATAAGCACTATTTCATTATCAAATGGGAAACATCTATATAAATCTCGATATGTAAAAACATTGCCATAAAAACTTTCACGAGCGTTGTTGGTAACTGAATAATCTACGTCAATTCCTAAGCCTCTGACCTTTTCAAAAATCGCCTCCGACATTAGTGTGGCAAGTCTGCTAGTATTATAGTAACCACTAAAGTGAGTGCTCAATACTTCATCACCAATTGACTCGACAGTTTCTAAATAATCGTCTACCATTTTATCGATTGTTGGATCGACATTTGTGGAGTAATAATAGTAGTCAGAACGTTCAACAATTTGGTAGTCAGTTTCTTCTTTTAAACAGTCATTTTCAAAATCATAAGTTAAGGTTGTAATTGCAGATGATTTTCCATTCGAATCACTCTGAGAGAATACGACACCATGGTCTTCATAATAATCTCTAGTGTGTTCGTGACCACCTAAAACTAAATCAACATATCTTTTATTTGAAACAGGAGAAATACTAGTTAAATCTTTATCATAAAAATAACCAACAGCGTTGTGGGTTGATGCAATTACAATGTCACAGTTTTTCTTTACTCTTAAATAATCAGACATTTCCTTAATTTTTGATAAAGGACTTGTGAAATTGACTGTTTCAATTCGATTTGAACAAATTGATGATGTTAATTGACCAATTACTCCAACAACACCAACTTTAATGCCGTTTTCTAAAAGAAAAGTTGCATATTCTTTGCCGAATTGACCTTGTTGAGTAGTGCCAGTTACACCATTTTCATAGTCATAAACATTTGCAGCTAGTGCTGGAATGTAGTCTTCATCCAATCTTCTACTAGTGACTTCTTTAAGACGTTCAAGCCCCCAGTCAAAATCATGATTGCCAACGGTCCTTAACGAAATATTTGCGAAGTTGAAAACATCTTGAATTATTTCGCCATAACAATAGTTAGATTCTAAAGAACCTTGCCAAGTGTCACCCTGGTCAAAAATTAATGTGTTATCTTCCTTACTTTTCTCTTTATAGTAAGAAGCAAAAGCTTTCAAACCTGGTTCATCATCTGTTTCGAGAATAGCACCATGAAAATCATTGAAAGAATAGATTTTAATTTCGCCTTCACCTGTAGTTGGTTTATTAATTGGTTCACTAGAAGCAGAGAACTCATATCCAGAGTGAAATTGGTCATTTACAAGACCACCATAAAACTCTCCAACTTTATTGTCATCTTCAACAATTGGAGGGTCATCGACATCCTCAGTTTTTTGGGAAGGATCAACAGTACTATGTGGTCCGAAAATATTATCTAAAAACTCACACCCGGATAATAGAAGCGAAGACACAAAAACTAGAAGAAATTTTCTCTTCTTCATTTAAAGCATTCCTTTTGATTTAAGGTATTCTTCTAGGATTTCTGCGGCACCACCAATAAGCTCTGGGCAAGGTCTATTTAAAAAGAACAAATGATCACGAGGGGTAGGCTTTGGATCGTCGTGTATTTGGGAGATTTTTAGTAGTTTTCCACACGTTAAAGATCCGTATCTATTTTCAAAAATTCTCAGGATTTCCTGGGTATTTTTGTACAATTCATGCTTTTTTTCACCAGTTTCAGGTGTTTCGTATCCAATTAAATTTCCGAGCACTAAAACCATCCCTGTAACAGCACCACAAGTCTCTCTCATTCGTGATATTCCACCACCAAAAGGAGATGCGATTTTACACAACTCATTTGGATCAATTTTAAGAATATCTTTAAAAGTTAAAACAACCGCTTGAGAACAGTTATAGCCTTCTTTGAAATATTGAATTGCTTGTTCTTTTCTTGTCATTTACTCGTGCTTTTGCTCTTCTTGTTGTTCGAGAAGGGCTTCTTTCTCTTCTTTATTATGTTTTCTACGAATTTTCTTTTAAAATTTTAGATTCAAAGTCACCCATATAAACCCAAATGACTTCGATGATAAGTTCAATTCCTAACAAAATGACGTGCGAATGTGCATGATGTTCAAGTTCATGGAAATCTTTTGCACATATAAGTTCAATTGAGAATAGGATTACAACGAAAGATTCAGCAAAGTTGATCATAGATGTGACTGGGTGATTTTTAATACCAACGTAACCTTTATCAAAGATTTCTATGCCTTCTCTCATGATTGACCATACAGACCATAAAACACATACGATTCTAAGTTCATCTGGATGTTTTTCTAAGAGAAAAATCATAACAATGGCAATCAAAATGTTGATTGTACCGTTGAGCATTTCGATTCTTTCTTGTTTAACTTTTCTTGTGACAATCGGAAGAATTACACCTTCTAAACCATAAATAGCAATGACAGCACCGACTAATCCATTAAGAATTGCGCCTTCATTGCTCATAATTGCTTTATTAAAAACTAAAACTAAAACACCCATAGTGACAAAAGCCACTAACTTAACAATCTTATAAATTTTGCCCATCTTCATATGTGGTCACCTACTAATACTAAACATTATAATTATTTTTATCTTTCTTGCGAACATTAATATAAAATATTATGATAGTTGACATGAAAAAGTTAGACAAAGAAACAAAATATAAATTAATTTATTCCGGCGAATTAGCATTATTTGCAGTTGTCTTTTTAGTATTCGCAATCCTTAAGTTTACTAAAGTAATGGGTTATAACGAAACCCGTAGAATTATCTTCAATTACATTACCCTTGCTGGAAGTGCTTGGGGAATTACAGACTTTGTTTGGGCAGTTTGCTCCAAGAAAAGAAGAGCAAAAGTCTCATTACTAGACAAAGCACTTGTTCTTCCATTAGTGATTTTTATCATCACATTCGATTTAATTTCACTTATCGCAAAACCTGTTGATGAGAACTTCTACATCTACATGATAGGCGTTGCTTTCTCTTATATTACAGTGATTTATACTTTCCAAGCTATCTATCATTTCTATCATCCAATTCCAGGATTATTAGACGATCTTGAAGAGGAAGAAAAAGACGAAAATTCCCAGGAAAAACCGGAGAATTAGCATGATTTTAGACCAAATTAACCCTGAAATTCTTGAGCTTGCAAATAAGGCCAATATTGAGTTAAAAGCTACTTTTGATGCTATCGATAAAGTTTGTTTAGCGAACTCAAATAAAGTCTTATCTGCGTTTATCGAGAACAAGGTTTCTTATACAGATTTTGCGGATATCAATGGTTATGGTAACTATGATACCGGAAGAGATAAACTCGAAAAAATCTTTGCCTCAGTTTTAGGCACTGAAGATGCTTTAGTCAGACCTCAAATCATGAGTGGCACTAATGCTTTATATTTAGCATTCTCTGCATTACTTAAACACGGAGACACGATGATTTCAATCTCCGGGAAACCATATGATTCACTCCAAGAAATGGTTGGTATTATTGGTGATTCAAGTCAATCATTAAAAGCACATGGAGTTAAATACGAACAAATTGACTTAGTCAATTCAGAATTCGATACAAACGCTATTGTTTCTAGACTTGCTAAGAATGATGTTAAGCTTGTTGAAATTCAACGCTCAAGAGGCTATTCAGATAGAAAATCTTTAACTATCTCTCAAATTGAGAACATCATCAAAGAAATTAGAAAGGTTAACAAAGACGTTATCATCATGGTCGATAACTGTTATGGCGAGCTTGTCGAGGACAAAGAACCAGGCGATGTCGGAGCTGATATTGTTGTTGGTTCACTTATGAAAAATTTAGGTGGAGGCGTTGCTTCTACAGGTGGTTATGTGGCAGGTAAAAAAGACCTTATTTACATGGTTGCAGAACGTTTAACCGCTCCTGGCATAGCCAAAGATCAAGGAGCGAACTTTAACCAAAATAATTCCTTTTTAAAAGGAATTTTCATGGCACCAAACGCTGTAAGAAGTGCTCTCAAAACTGCTGTTTTCTCAGCATATATGCTTGAAAAGTTAGGCTTTGATAAAGTCTCTCCAAAATATGACGAATTTAGAACTGATATTATTCAAACAGTTGAACTTAAAACAAAAGAGAATTTAGTAGCATTTACTCAAGGTTTACAAGCTTCATCTCCAATTGATTCATTTGTAAGAGTTATGCCTGCACCAATGCCTGGTTATCCGTTTGATGAAGTTATGGCATCTGGTTCATTCACTCAAGGATCAACAATTGAATTAAGTGCTGATGCTCCAGTTATTCCGCCATATACACTTTATATGCAAGGTGGATTAACCCAAGAATATGGTCAATTAGGCATCATGCTTGCATTAAGCAAAATAAAAGAGGCAATTTAATTTGCCTCTTTTTAATACTATGTTTTAAGCTCCGTATTGTCCACCATCAATTCTTATTACTGAATTGTTGATGTAGCCTGCATCATCGCTCACTAAGAAACCGACAAGTTTTGCGACTTCTTCAGGTTTTCCATATCTGCCCACAAGAATCTTTTCTTGCTCACTTTTTAAGAATTCCTCATCATAACCTTCAAGTTCTGATTCTGTTCCAATAAAGCCTGGAGCAATAGCATTTACGGTTACATAAGGAGCAAACTCAATTGATAAGTTGTGTGTTAATGAAATTAGAGCAGCTTTAGATGCATCATATTCAAGACACATTGGGTAATAAGTATTAATTCCATTAGTAGAACTAATGTTTACAATTCTGCCCCACTTTTTATTAAGCATGTGTTTATAAACACGTCTTGCTACGTTATAAGCACCTACAACGTTCACATCTAAAGTTCTTTTGAAGTCTTCAGATTTCTTTTCGTGCCACATACTTGATAAATCAATTGCAGCATTATTAATCAAAATATCAACTCCACCGAATTCTTTTTCGATGGTTCTAACCATTTCATCAACTTGTTTTTCGTCTGAAATGTCGCATTTGCATGTTAAAACCTTAACAGAATACTTTTCTTTAACTTCTTTAGATAAAGCTAAAGCTTCTGTTTCAGAAGTTAAATAGTTGATCACTAAATCAACTTTATTATCTGCTAGTTCACGTACAATGGCTGCGCCAATACCTTTAGCACCACCAGTTACTAATGCGACTTTTCCCATAATTAGAAAAAAGAGCTTAAACTAAGCTCTTGATGAATATTTGCCGTCTGCTGTTGAGACAAGAATGTGTTCGCCTTCTTTAATGAACATTGGAACACGTAATCTAAGTCCAGTGTTTGTAACAGCATCTTTTGTTGCTGTGGCTGATGCATTTGCAACTGCTGGAGCTGTTTCTGCAACTTCCATTTCAACTTTATCTGGGAGGACTAAGTCTAAGACTTTGCCTTCAAAGAAGACAATACTGACATCCATACCATCTAATAAGAAGTATTTGTTGTCACCGATTCTGTCTTCGCCTAATTCAAATTGTTCAAATGATTCCATATCCATGAAAACATAAGTATCACCAGTGTTATATGAATATTGGACAGTCTTTCTAATGATTTCAGCTGGGTCAAATTTTGTGGATGCGTTAAAGTTTCTTTCTTGTGTTGATCCGGTTTTAAGGTTTTTCATCTTTGTTTTTAAGATAGCAGCACCTTTACCTGGTTTAACGTGCATGAAGTCTAAAACTACCCATGGATCTCCATCAATAAGGAGTGTAAGACCTGTTCTGAAATCTCCTGCTTCAATTGCCATAATAATTTCCTCGTTTCTTTCAAATTCAACTAATTTTAATAATTTTTATATAATCGGTCAATTATTTTATAATTTATTGCTTATAATCCAAAAATGGCTCCCATTATAATTCCGCACATAATAATTCCAATAAAAACATTTTGAATCCAAGTAAGTTTTTCTTTTAAGAAAATGCGAGACAAAATGAGTGATGTTATGACTGTGCCCGCTCCTAATAAAACGGCAGCGATTGCGCCTCCATCTGAGAGCGCGAATAAGTAAGTTGCTTGTCCGATTGTCTCGAAAACAGCCGCTAAAATCTTCCACTTTTGATTAAGGATTTTATTGAAAAACCCCGCTTTTTCCTGGGAATTTTCGCCTAAATCAAAGAATTTTACCTTTTTAATCTTAAGGAAAACAAGAATACCAATTGAGACTAAAAAGAATGTTAATTCATAAGCACAATTTGCTGTGTGTTCAATTGTTTCTTCAGTCACTCCAACAAGTAAAGTTGAAGCAACATCTTCAGTGTAGAAAATATCTAAGAAAGTTCCTGCTGCATCAAGAAGCATATAACAGAAAGGCATAGCGATTGCGAGAATTGCTAATTTCTTTCCAAACTTTTGATGTCTTGCTCCTTTTCCTTTTTTATCAAAGAAACTAACAGCAACAAGTCCAATTATGATAATTACAATTGAAACTATTGCAGGTATTTCATACGTTTCATGTAAGAAAATAGCCGATAGAATCGCAACAATTGCTACAGAGGAGTTCTCAATTGGATCTGAAATTGATTCTTCAATAAAACGTACTCCAAAATAAGAGCAAACCATCGAAACGATATAGCAAAGTGCAACCGGTAAATAGATTAAAAAGTTTTTAGGAAATAACTTAAGGTCAATGCCTTGAGTAAAAAGAATAACAAGAGCATAAATGCCCATGAAAAAACCAACAAGAACTGTTGTCTTTAAGTGGGAATATTTTTCCTTCTCAAGATTACCTTTCTTGTAAAAAATCTCGGCAATGCCCCAAGCGAGTGTTGAGATTAAGATAAATGCCCATGACATAGCGATAAGTATACACGATATCTTAATAAAAGATATACAAAATTACTAAATTTCTACTAAAAATTTGCTAAGAAATTTCGAAAAATATTAAAAATCCCCAGGAATTCCTGAGAATTTTTGAAATTTAGATTGATTTTATGTATGCTTTTCTGCGCTTATGAAGTCGACAGTCAAATCTACTAAATAAAGTCTGTATATCAAGGTTTGTGACGAGTTGTAAATTGGTTTCATAATACTCGCATCTTCCTTGTTGCAACGCTTCAACTGCTTTTGTTAACAACATCGCAGGCACACCGCAGTTTTTATAGTCTGCTCTAACACCTACAATAGCGAGATCGATGATATCTGATTTCTTTCTTGCCTTTAAGATCTTGAAGAGTGTTGGAATTGTAATTCTTCCACCAGATGGTTGGACAGCTTTTGCGATTGATGGAAGGTAAAGACCGTAACAAACCATTTCATTTTTATCATTGTAGATAGAAATAATGTTCTCTTTTGTTAATAAAAGCTTGAATCCAGATAAAATATCATCTTCAACTTCTCTTCTAATTTTACAAGTTCCGTAAAGATCAGCATATGTTGCATCATAAAGTTTGAAGAATTCTTCTCTGTGCTTTTTAATAAAAGCACCAATGTTCTTTTCTTCAACATAATGAAGCTTGTATTTCTTCATTACAAGTGCACTAATTCTATTGATTTTATCAATTTCTGCAGGATCCTTTGGAAGTCTAACCTGTTTTTCCACCCACTCAACTTCGGGCTCAAAACCATGATGTAAAACTAATTTTTCATAGTAATCATAGTTATATTGTTCTTCAAAAGTAGCCAGTTCATCGAAACCTTCAACCAACAATCCTTCTCTTTCAAGGTCGTTAAAACCTAAAGGACCGCATGCTTCAGTCATACCTTTTTCTTTACCCCATTTTTCAACAGCATTGAATAATGCTTCTGATACTTCAAAGTCATCAATTGAGTCGAAACGTGTAAAACGAACTCTTTTACGGTTCCATTTTTCGTTTGCGTCTCTTTGAATGATTCCAGAAATTCTACCAACTACTTTGCCATCTTTATAAGCAAGATAATAGACAGTGTCACAGGAAGAAGTGTATGGATTTTCCTTCTTAAAAATAACCTTTTCTGACATGTATAAAGGCGGAACAAAATAAGGATTACCCTTATACATATTAAGAGGCAATTCTATGAATTGTTTTATTTCTTTTTTGGTTTTTACTTCTCTAATTTCAACCATTGTTTTATTCCTCAGGAGAGGTTAATGTCATCTCTTTACCTTTTGTTACAATATGAACAGTTTGAGGACCACATGAAATACCAATGATTGGTCCAATACGATATTGAATAACAGTAGCATGGAGTTCTTCCTCAAATCTCTTTGTGAAATATTCCACTGCTTGAGGATAGATTCCTTGTCCTAAATAGATAACAGGATGATCTTGTCCCTCAACTGTATCTTTAACAATTTCAAATAATCTTTCAAATGCTGTTCTTGTGCCTTTAACTTTGCCAATAACATAGTTATGACCTTTTGTGTCACCGACAATAATTGGTCTAATACCAAGCATATTTGCAAAGAATGCAGCTGCACCAGAAACTCTACCTGCTCTTTTTAAGTAGGTTAATGTTTCAAGAGTTCCACATAATCTATAATGTTGTTTTTCTCTTTCAAGATATTCATGAATTTCTTCTAATGATTTACCTTCTTGTTGCATTTTAGCAGCATCAAGAACCATTAAACCTAAAGTCATGCCTGCTCTTGTGGAGTCCATTCCAACAATTTTTCTATTAGGATATTTTTCTTGTAATTGTTCTGCGGCAAGTCTGAAACAGTTAATTGTGCCGCTTAATACAGAAGTACAAGCAATGTATAAAACATCGATCCCTTTTTCTAACCACGGAGTTAAGAAGTCAATAAATTGACCTACTGTAATTAAACTAGTCTTAATAACACAGTTAGGATCTCTCACCCAACCATACATTTCTTCAATAGAAAATTCTTCAAAATTTAGATCCGCTTTCTTTTCTACACCATTAACAAAAATTGTCATTGGGAAGTATTCAATATTGTTCTCTTCTCTTAGATTTCTTGGTAAATCACTTGCTGTGTCTGTAAAAATTTGAAATGCCATAGTTAGCCTCCTTAATTAGAAAAAGTAAAATCAAACTTTCCGTCTAAACATTTTCCTTCAGTTTTTAATATGATATAAACACGATGACTGGACTCAACATAACCAAAATGGTTACTTATAATTTCGCCACCGTTAATCACAAATAAATTAGATTGGACATTATAAATGTCGTAAGTAACAGTAACTTTTCCTTCACCTAAAGAAGCGTTAAATACAATGTCTCCTTCTCCAGGTGTTTTCTTTTTCATTTTGAAAACAAGAGTTCCTTCAAGTTCATCAAAACTAACGTATGAATGTTCATTTGTGTTTGATCTAACTAGCATAAAAGCTTTATAGCTAGACACGTATGTCGAGCAAGATGAGAGCATTAAGGGTGCTAATGTTAATAATGGAATTTTTCTAATTTTCATTTTTGAAATCGCATTATATTTTATTTATAAAATCATTGAATATCAATATTTCTTATTGTTTAGGAAGGCAAAATTTAATAGCCTCCTCAAAATGTTTTGACCAAGTTGACTCATTATGTTCGCCATCTAAATCAACATCGAGATAAATCTCATTTTCGCCAAACCCACGTGATTTAAAGTAATCATAAAACTCAACAGTTCTTTTTAAGAACTTCGATTCGAAACCAACATTACCAGAGTAGAAATACATTTTGTGATTTCTTAACTTTTCAGCACATGAATTAAGATATTTTTCTTCCTCATTTTCAGGATACAAAAAGAAACCCGGGGAGAAAATTAAAGCAAATCCAAAAATATCTGGATAAGAAGAAAGAAGCGAGAATGAGAAGACTCCTCCCATTGAACTTCCACCAGCGCCTACGTCTTCTCTTTTATCAGAGATTGGGAAATGTTTTCTAACTAACGGAAGTAATTCAGTAGCGATGTATTTAAATAAAAGGTGTGATTCAAACTCTAAGTTCAACTTATTGAGTTCAGAACCTTCCTCTTTATCATCCATTTTAATAAAAGGAAAAGAGTACTCTAAAGCTCTGTGAGAAGGATCGATTGGACAATCAATTCCAACTACGATAAATGATCTATGGCCTTTTTTAAAAAGGTTATGCTCATGAATATCAATGTCCCACGCCCCAAAAGCTGAAGTGTATTTATCAACAATATTTTGTCCATCAGACATAAATAAAACGGGATATTTTTTCTTGTTATCAAATCCTTCTGGCAAATAAACACGAACGATTCTTTTTGGAGAATACAAAATAGGAAGTTTTGCTTCCATCGTGTAAATTTCACCATAATTTATATCATTTGGTTTCTTTGTGTATAACTTAAATGGACCAATATTTTTCATACAATTACTATTAATTTTAAAGAAAAAAGAGTTGAAATCAACTCTTATCTTAAATGGTGCCCAAGACCGGGATCGAACCGGTATGGATTTCTCCGACGGATTTTGAGTCCGTTGCGTCTACCAATTTCACCACTTGGGCAGCGGGATTATTTTATATAATCTTTTTTCTTTTTTCAATATTATGGTGCAGCGGGAGAGACTTGAACTCTCAACCCTAAGGATAGGTTTCTGAGGCCTACGCGTTTACCAATTTCGCCACCGCTGCAAAAAATTACAGATACAGCTTTTTAATCTTGGCCAGAACTGGATCGTCTGCAGGTGAGAATTCTAATTTATCTAGCTCTTCTTTATCAGACCATTGCATAGCAATGTGCTCAGATAAAGTTGGAGTGCCAGAAACTAAAGTACATCTATAAGTATCGATGTGAAGAATTACATCTTCATATTCATCGACAACAGAATAAATTAATTCATGAACATCAACATTAATGGAAAGTTCTTCAACAAGTTCTCTTGCTAAAGCTTGTTCAGGAGTCTCTCCTGGATTAATCTTTCCACCAGGAAATTCCCATTTGAACGCAGTTTTTCCTTTAGCACCACGTTGAGCGGCGAAGACTTTTTTGTCTTTGACAATAGCTCCCGCGACGACGAATAATTCTCTTTTCTTGCAGTCCATAGCAAATATGATATTGATTTTAATCAAAGAAGTAAATAAAATAATACATATGACATACGGACAAAGAAGAAGACACGCGGCAGTTTGCCTCATCTGTGCAACAATAGTTGTACTACTCGATTTACTATTTTATTTGAAGTTTTATCATGCTATGAAAGATAATGGCTTAAACTTCGTTCAAGCTTTCATGGGCAATAAGACCTACTTTGTAGCATTCTTCTTTACAACAACAGTTTGGATAATCCTCTCCATTATGGCAATTGTCAAATATGGAAGATTAAATAGAGACTTTGGCGTTAGTGCATGGCGTGTTATGGCAGATTTATTTATCACTGCTCAATACATTTGCTTTGTATTAATCATCATATTCTTATTTGTTTAATGAAAACTATTATCTTCGTTTGCCACGGGAACATCTGTAGATCTCCAGGGGCAGAGTGGATTATGAAACATCTTCTTCTAAAATATAAATTAGAGGAAGATTTTTTTGTTATTTCAAGAGCGACATCACTTGAAGAAATTGGTAATGATATTTATCCTCCTATGAAAAGAGCTTTGTATAACAAAGAAATACCGTTTTATGAACATCATGCGAAAAGAATCACTTTAGATGAACTAAATAAAGCTGATTATATTTTCTATATGGATAATTTAAACAAATCCTATTTAGAAAGATTATTTGGTCCTCTTCAAAATAAGTGCCAAATTATCACAAATTATTCAGATTCAGTTTCAATAATTGATGATCCTTGGTACACCGGGGATTTTGATAACGTTGTAAATCAAATTGAAGAGTGCTGCGAAAACATCATCACTCGACTCTTACTTAAAAATAGATAGTTTATATATTATATAACCTTGAAGTGTTTCAAGGCTTTTTTAACTCCATGCGAATCAATGTGATAAGTCACAAATGAAGCATGTTTTTTAGCTTCTTCGTTACCATTTCCCATTGCTGCAGAATATTTACAAACTTTAAACATTGAGACATCTTGAATGTCATCTCCAAGTGCTAAAGCGTTATCCTTATTTAATTTATAATAATCAAGAACAATTTCTATACCATCTGATTTTTGGATTTGGTGTTGTCTAATATCAATTGCGTATGGGAATAATCTAAAAACATCTAATCCAGGATAATTAATCTCTTTTTTAATGTCTTCATCTTGATCTTTTTGGCAGAAAAGCAAGACTCCAGAAACATTTTCGTCATTATAACCACGAATTTCAGGAATCTTTTCAAAGAAAACATCAAAGTAATGTTGAGCATCATCATTAACAGGTTGACTTATCCAACGTTCATACTCTGAAACAAACTGAATAACGATGTCTCTTTTCTTTGCAACATCACAAATGTGATGCAAAAGTTTAGGATCCATTGAATCGTGATGAATTACTTTGTCATCTACAATAATGACTGCGCCGTTAGATAAAATCATTCCATCAGGTTTAAATTCATCGAAAAATCCCGTTATTTTTAAACTTTCATGGGGTCTTGCGGTATTGACAAAAACTTTAACGCCGTTCTTCTGGGCTTTTGCCAAAGCTCTCAGACTTCTTTTATCATAAACATGTTTCCCATGACCATGATTTAGAATAGTCCAATCGACATCAGTGAAGATAATTTTAATATCAGAATTTTTCCTCATATGTTTTACATTATACAAAAATAAATGCATTTTACTTGTTATTTTCTTTAATTTAGTAAATTATTTATGCGTAAGGAGTAAAAACTATGTCGGTATATGAATTTTCAGTAAAAAATCAAAAAGGTGAAGACATTTCACTCTCTCAATATAAAGGAAAAGTTCTTTTAATTGTTAACACTGCTACAAGATGTGGTTTTACAAAACAATATACAGAACTTGAAGAACTTTATGAAAAATATAGAGGCGAAGGCTTTGAAATTTTAGACTTCCCATGCAATCAATTCTTTAAACAAGCTCCAGGTAGTGATGAAGAAATTAATACTTTCTGCTCACTTCATTTTGGAACAGAATTCCCACGTTTTAAGAAAATTGATGTAAACGGAAATAATGCAGATCCATTATTTGTCTATCTTTGTAAGCAAAACGATGCAGGAAAACTTAAAAAAGTTAAATGGAATTTCACTAAGTTCCTTATTAACAAAAATGGTGAGTTTGTAGGTCGATTTGAACCTACAGAAAATCCTAAATCTTTTGAGGAAAAAATTAAGGAAGAATTAGCAAAATAACCGGGAAATCCCGTATATTTTTATAATTTATGAATAGAGATAAGAAGATTATACAAACCTCTATAATCGGTATTGGTGCGAACCTTTTACTTGTTGGCGCAAAAGCGACAATTGGTTTAATCGCGCACTCAATTTCCCTTATTACCGACGCAATTAACAACTTAACGGACTCCTTAAGTAGTGCAATTACCATTATTGGAACCAAACTTGCAGGTAGAAAACCGGACAAGAAACATCCTTATGGTCATGGACGTGTTGAATATTTAGTAAGTTTAATCATCGGAATTATTATTTTAGTAGCAGGCGGTATGGCCATTTATGAATCAATAAAGGCTTTAATTGAAAAACCTGCTGTCGAATATAGTGTTGTTTCACTAGTTGTTATTGGTTTAGCAGTTTTTGTAAAACTTTTCGTTGGCCTTTACTATATGAAGGTCGGAAAATCCGTTAACTCTGAGCCACTTAAAGCAAGCGGAAAGGATGCATTATTCGATGTTTTACTTTCACTTGCAACTGTTGTTGGAATCATTACATCACTCATTTGGAAGTTTAATATCGAAGGTTATATCGGTATTATAATTGGTATATTCATTCTTAGAACTTCTTTAGAAGTTCTCCGTGATGGAGCTTCCTTAATTATTGGCGAAAGAGCTAGCCAAGATGAAATTGATCTAATCAAACATTTAGTAGGTTCATTCCCAGAAGTTAAAGGTGCCTACGATTTAATTATTAATAATTATGGAGCAGGTAAATCTATTGCTTCTATTCACATTGAAGTTGATGATAATTTAACTGCGACAGAAATCCACTTATTAACGCGTAATATTACCACAAAAGTTTACGCTGAAACTGGCACCATTTTAACCGTTGGAATTTATGCTACAAATGAAGCAAATCCAAAGGTAAAAGAAATTAAAGATTTTGTTTGTTCTCTTATAGAGAAAGAAGAACAAATTAATCAAATGCATGGCTTTTATGTTGATGAAGAAAAAATGCTTATTACATTCGATTTAATCTTTGATTTTAAGTGTGAAAAACCACAAGTTAAAATTGCCGAATTAGTTAACACATTAAAAGCAAAATATCCTGAATATTCATTCTATATTATTCAGGACACCGATTTTTCTGATTAGATAAAACTTGAAGTAAAAGACACTGTTTATTAAAATAAAGACATCAAAAGGAGAACCTTATGGCAAGCGAAAAATTTGAATTAATGATTTCATATCCTGATGGACATGTCGAAGTTATTGAAGAAGCATTTTATGTTTTAGAAAAAGCTGTTGAATATGGTGAAAGTATGATGAACCAAATTGCTGCAACCGAGCAATTTCATGATAACAAAGGCCGTCGCCTTCAAAAACCTTCTTACGAAGTTTACAAGATCGAAAATGGTTCACGTAAACTTGTTTTAGAAGGAAAAGGAAAGAAGTTTTAATTAAAAATACCGACTTAGTCGGTTTTTTAATTTTCAGTTAGTTTAATGAAAATTTACGAATTATCTAAACAAAAAAACATCCGTGATTTAGGCGGATTAGTTGGTCACGAAGGAAAGACCATAAAATATGGCCGTATTTTTCGTGGCGGTTCTTTAGAAAAGGTCTCTGAAGAAGATATTGAAATTGTAAATTCTTTCCATTTAACTGACATAATTGACTTTAGAAGCAGAAGTGAATTTGTTAATCGTCCTGATTACTTCTTTGAAGGCGTGAAAGTCCATAATTTCACAACCTTTGAACACGAGCATAAAAAGGAAGAGATCGTTTATGACGACGGTAACCTATTATGGTTTATGAATCAAGGTGATACAGGATTTCAACATTTAATGAGAACTTATAACGAGCTTATCGACACTGAAGAAGCTCAGCAAGCATACGCAAACTTGTTTAAAATATTGATGAAAGATGGAAATCCAGTTACTTATTTCCACTGCTCTCAAGGTAAAGACCGTGTTGGTATCGGCGCTTACTTGATAGAATCTGCATTAGGTGTCAGTGAAGAAGATAAAATCAAAGATTACCTTTTGTCCAATGTTGCAATGGATAAAAGAAAAGATAATCTCATTAACTTTGTTAAAGATCGTCCGTTCTACAACGAGCAATACAAAAAAGATTTACTCGAAGTATTCTCTGCAAAAATTGAATACCTCAATGAAGCAATTAGAGTCATGAACGAGAAGTATGGAGGCGTCATAAACTACATCGAAAAGGTTCTCAAAGTTGACGTCGAAAAGTTTAGAGAAATGTATCTAGAATAAAATTGACAAAATATGAAAAAACCCAGGAATTCCTGTAGATTTCTGGGTTTTTTAGTAGATTTTTAGTAGTTTTTTTGTTTCGCTTTAATCGCTCTTACTAATAGGATAATTGCGATTATAAAGATTAGAATGGACCAAATTTGAGATGGAGACAAGAACGATAATTGTCCTCTTTCATCTCCTCTAATAAATTCGATCAAAAATCTAAAAATTGAATAGGATAATAAGTAGATAATTAGAGTCCATTTGCAATCCTTTTTAAACGCAAAATATATGAGAATTCCCGATAAAATTAGCAAAAATGCCATCTCAATTAACTGTGTTGGAATTACCTTATGAGAGTGCCCTGGAAACATCATTCCCAACCATGAATCTGTCTCTTTTCCATAGCAACATCCATTTAGGAAACAGCCGAGTCTACCAAAAGCATGTCCTAAAGAAAGGGCGCCAGGAACAATCACAAGTAGTTCGCTTAAAATTGGTTTGTTATTTCTGAGGTAGAAAAATTTATACATTAAGGCAAATACGACAACACCACCAAATAAACCGCCATAGAAAGTTAAACTCCAAGTCCATTTTTGTGGTTCACCATTAACAGCGTGCTTAATACTTTCGTACAGATTCTCGAATAGTAACGCGAAAACAAATGCTGCAACAATTGATGCAAGAACAGTTATTGATAAATCAATATAGTTACCTTTTGTCAATTTATGTCTTCGTAAATAAAGAAAAGTTACTACCCCTCCAACTAAAAAACCAAGAACAATCATAAGGTTCATTGTGAAGCCAGAAATACCAAATAAATTAGGGTACATAATTTAAGTATTATAATACTAGTTTCAAAGTTTAAAGTTAACATTATTCTTATCTTTATTTTCGCGTTTGAGAGTGCTAATTTATAAATAGAGTTTTACCTGTAAACTAAGTCATGTTTATCGCAAAAAACTCAGAATTTATCAAATTTAATACATAGTATTAGGGTGTAGTTATGAAACTTAATAAAGGCTCAATTTATTTACCAAAAAAAAGAAACGCAAATCCTGTTAAGTACCTTTGCATTTGCGCTCATCAAGATGATTGTGAAATCATGGCAATTCATGGAATTTTAAAAGGCTACTATTCAAAGAAATTTTCATTTGCTTTAGTTGAAACCACCGATGGCGGAGGATCAGCACGTACTGGAAAATTTAAAGATTATACTGACGAAGAAATGAAAGCAGTTCGTATTAAAGAACAACAAGCTGCGGCAGAAATTGGCAAATACAATTCCTTATATATGCTCAACTACACTTCAAAAGAAGTGAAAGACAGAAATAACAAAGATATCGTTGATGATTATGTCAGCATTATTAAAGAATTGAAACCACAAGTCATCTACACTCACTCAGTTTTAGATAAACATCCAACACACATAGGAGTTGTCCTAAAAGTTATCCAAGCTTTAAGAAGTCTTCCAAAGGAAGAACAACCAAAGCTCTTCTATGGTTGTGAAGTCTGGAGAGGTCTAGACTGGATCTCAGATGATAGAAAGATTGGATTTGATGTTTCTAGAAACGAGAGACTCCAAAAGAAGATTCTTGATGTATTCGAATCTCAAATTGCAGGCGGAAAAGCCTACACCAAAGCAAGTATTGGTAGAAGATATCAAAATGCAACTTACTTCCAATCTCACTCAGTTGACTCATTCAAGATGATTAGCTACGGGATTGATTTAAGACCACTACTTAAAAATCCAAATCTATCAGTTAAGGAATTTGCATTGTCCTTCGTTGAGGATTTAAAACAAGAAATTTCAGAAGTGATTGGTGACTAAAAACCATCACTTTTTTTACTTTCCTAAAAATTATTAGATAAAATCTTTATTTTCTTTTGCATGGATGCTAATATATTAGTAGAGTTTTTTCGGAAAGTGAAAAAATAGAATTATGAGTAAAAAAGTACAATTTGGAACAGGCGGATTTCGTGGAGTCATCGGAGACGATTTCAACAAAGAGAATATCCAGCTTGTCGCGCAAGCTTTAGCAAATATCGTTATTGAAAACAAACAAAAAGACAGCCCAATTATCGTAGGCTATGATAACCGCTTCTTATCAGACTTTGCAGCCAAGTGGTTCTGCGAAGTTTTAAATGCAAACGGAATTAAGACTTTATTATTTACTCATACTGTTCCTACTCCAACAGTTATGTCATCCACACGTGATATGCATAACTTCTATGGAGTTATGATTACCGCATCACATAACCCATACTATTTCAATGGTATTAAAGTATTTACATCAGAAGGATTTGACGCAGATGTAGCATTTACTTCTCTTTTAGAGAAGAAGATTAATGAAGTTAAAGAAGTTCACATCTTGAACGAAAGACTTTCTCGTAACAAAGGACTTCTTGAAGACTACGATAATTTAGGTAGCTATTTATCACACATCAAATCATTTATTGATCCAACAGTCGTTAAAAATAAACTTAGAGTTTTGTATAACAACATGAACGGAGTTGGCGTTATTGGAATAAAACCTTTAGCAGAAAAACTCCATATTTATCAATTCGTCATTATGAACGAAGACCACGATGCGTTCTTTGGATTTAACTTACCAAATCCTACAAAAGAAGCACTTATTGGTGAATTCTCTGAAACTGTCGTTAACCAAGGTTATGACTTAGGTATGGCGACCGACTCAGACGGCGATCGTTTAGGCATTATTGATGAAAAGGGAAACTATGTTTCCGCTAACGAAATTTTAGCATCTATTTACAATTATCTTATCACCGAAAGAGGTTATACAGGTGACATCGTTAAAAACTGTGCTACTTCAATTTTAGTTGATTTAGTAGCAGAAAAACTTGGTCTTGAATGCCACGAAGTTGATGTTGGATTTAAAAACATCACTCAAGGTATGAGAGATTACAATGCTTTATTGGGCGGCGAATCTAGTGGTGGCTTAACAATGAAGGGTTACATTTATGGTAAAGATGCAACATTCTCTGGGGCACTTTTCCTCGAAATGGTTATTAAACTTAATAAACCCGTTAGCCAAATCATTAGTGAACTTAAAGAAAGTGTTCATTATGATTACAACTTCTCAGAAGACTTTATTACATTAAACGTTGATGCAAATAGAGTTCTTGAATATATGAGAGACAATAAACCTAAACTTTCAGTAGATTATGACGAAGTTAAAGTCTTTGGTCGTAACATGAAATTCTTATTTGCTGAAAGACAATGGTTACTACTTAGATTAAGTGGTACAGAACCAGCTTTTAGAGTGTTTGCTGAATTCAAAGATCAAAACACTGCTAATAGATTGGTGGAGGAACTTAAAGACTACATTAAAACCGTCCAAGATATAGTTGCCGTTGAGATGGGCGAAAAAATTGTATAAGATTTTATTTATGAAAAATAAACGATTATTATTACTAGCTATTCCTGCTGCAATGTTGATTTTCGCCGGTTTTTCTGCAGTATTTTCCCAAAATTCCACCATTTCTGCTTCTGCCGCTAATGTAGAAACAGATATGTCAAAAGTCGCACTTTTAGATAACGAATCTATCGATCAAGCCAATATCATTTATGATGATTTTTCTGGTACTTCTTTGAACACAAACTGGGTCATTTCGCATCGTAAATGGGGCGGATACGATAACAAAGGCGTTGATGCACGAAACGTCTATTTAGATACAGCAAACGACAAAGTCATTATAAGATGTTTAGGTAACCAACACGTCCAAACTCCTACAATTGACGGAGTTGGAGGTCCTATTTCAGGTGGCGCTTTAGTTTTAAAACAAGCAGCAAGACCTGGTAGATACGAAACCCGCTTTAAAGCCGCTTATAACGTTGGCGTTTGTAATGCTTTCTGGACCTACACTGAAGATGGTCAAGGCAACAACCACGAAATTGATATTGAATTTCCATTTAAGGATAACTATGGGAACAACTCCTACGATGAAGTAATCTTCACCAATTATATTGGTGAGTCAAACTTCCAACAAACTCATAAGACATTGAATTTCTTTCTTAATGATGGCGAATATCATACTTATGCATTTGATTGGTATTATTCTGAATCACATCAACAAATTCGTTATTATATCGATTCAGTTTTACTAGCGACACACACAATAAACTCACAACTTCCATATCTTGCTTCAAGATTATGGCTCGGTTGCTGGCTTCCAAATAACCCTGGATTCGTTGGCATTCCTAATTTTGATGAATGTTTCATGGAAATTGATTATTTTAAGTATTCTCCATTTAAAAACCAACTTGCTAAATCGCAAGGTAATGCTGGAGGATGCGGAAATACATCAACCAATTACAATATTGGTGGAAATCCATTTGATAAATATAACTGGCTAAGTAATGGTTCTTTCCACTCTATCAGTAAAACTGATAGCATGCAAGCAAGAGGCTACGAGACTACAGGCACAACGCGTTTATATAATGGATTTGATCACGCGGGTGATCCTAATAGCGGCGGTTTAAAATTAAGTACAAATTCATCTATTACTTATAACATTGACTCAACTTATAAAGATTTTAAGTATGAATACTCCACCTTCTACAAAGGCGCAGGTACAGTTTCATTCTCTTTCTATAGCAAAAACGGTTCATTAATTAAAACTCAACCATTAGTCTTACCTCAAAAAGATTCATGGACAAATACAAAATATATTTTTGAAGTTCCAACTGGTACTTTCTACACTGTTTACAAAGTAAACACCACTACATCTGAACTTTATTTAGATAATATGGAACTTGCATTCACAAATAACAGCCAGCCAATTGATGATGTTATTTTAGTTTCAATCTCTTTAACAGGCCCAAATAAAACAACATACAAGATTGGCGAACCACTTGATTTAACAGGTTTAGTGGTTACCGGCACTTATAGTGACGGCTCCAAAAAGACCATTACTGACTTTAGCGTAAGTTCAGTTGATACAAGCACACCTGGACAAAAAACAGTTACCGTTAGTGTTGGAGAAATCTCTGCGACATTTAAAATAACAGTCGACGAAGAGGGACAAAGCTCTGCAACATTAACTCAAATCGTTATTGAAGGTGAATTTAAAACTGAATACTTCGTTGGTGAAGAATTAGATTTCTCTGGAATGAGCGTAAAAGCCATGTACAGTGATAGCACCAGCAAATTAATTACAAATTACGATATTTATAAACCAAGTACCGCTACACCTGGTATTAAAACAGTTACAGTTACCTACATTGATAAAACAGCATCATTTGATATAACTGTTAAACAAATTCCTGATCAAAAAGATGAGGAAGAAGAGGATAAAGGTTCAACCCCAATTTGTGGCGGAAATACTAAACTAACAGGACTTATTCTCTTACTTACTTCAGTAGTTGGGTTCACAACTCTTGGAGTAGTTAGAAAAGTTGCTTAAAACTACTAAAAAGCCCAGGAAATCCTGGACTTTTTTAATGTATTGATAATTAGTAAATCACTTGAATTTCTATGGTTTTTTCAGGAATTTCATCTAAATTTATGATCTCAGAATTTAGAGGTTTTCCGTTTACCATAATTGATAAGTTCTTATTATTTTCTTTACTAATTTGATGATATTTAATTCGTCTATTTTTAGCGCTTAATTCAAGTGAGACTTCATCCATTGGAAGCTTGTTAGGGCTAACCTTAATCTTGTTTTCAAATAAAGGTTCTACGCCGATAAATGATTCAACAAGTCCTTTAAGAAGAGTATTAGAGCTTCCTGTGTACCAATCGTTCATGGATTGTCCATCAATTCCTAACTCTTTGTTATAACCATAAGAGTTTGGCATTACAAATGGAGAAGTTGAAATTGATTTATGAGTAATTGGAATAAGTCTAAGTAATTCTTTGTAGGCTAAATCAGATTCTTTAATCATGCTTAATGCTTTAAAGATAAACATTGCAGCATGAATATAAGTTGCAGCATTTTCCGCTGTACCTTTTGGTAAGTTCACAATTCTTCCAACTTTTGTAGCGTTAAGACGATCAAAGTAGACATCAAAAGTTTTATAACCATAATCGGATTTAAGACAATCAAATGCATTTAAAACATGTGGAATTAAACTTGGATCAACTTTATGGAAATCAGAAATTATATAGAAAGAATTACTTGTGGATGAATGGCGCGAAACTCCATCAACATCATTAAATGAACCAACGTAAAATGAACGATTCTCACCCCAACCATGGACAATTCTCTTCTCATTACCTTTGGTAACAACTGCATATTTCTTAATTCCTTCGGCAAGTTCTTCGCAAATTTGCTCGTATCTTGAAGTATCAAAACCCCTTGTTTTGGCGATTTGAATAAACTCATAAAGATTTTTATAAAGATGGAAAGATGCCATAACTGAAACACCATTTCCGTACTCAACATTAGGATTTTCACTTCTACCTAATCCATCAACTGCATCGTTCCAATCTCCAAATAGAGTTCTTAAACATTTAGTATCAGGATCAATATTGGAGCAAAGGTAATCAATAATATTTTTTAAGTGTTCAAAAACAGATGATTTATGTTCTGATCGTTTAACTTGTCTTTCATTAACATAGGTAACGTAGCCACATTTTTCATCTAAAATCTTATAATCCTCTGTAAAACAGAGATATTTATAAAGAGTCGTAATTAACCATTGACCTTGATCAATAAATAGACGTGAATCGACTAACGCTATTCCTTCTTTATCAAATGTGCCTGCTTGACGTGGAACTCTACCTAATTCATCTTCATAAACATAATTTAAAACATATAGAAGTTTTTCTTTTACGAATCTAGGATTCCACATGCACATCGCTTCAAGCATTTGAGCAACGTCTCTAACTCCAAGCATCATAACTGAAGAGTTCTTTGTTTTTGAGCAATAATCTACTTGTCTCATGACTTGGTAAACAAAATTGTTAAAAATTTCGTCACTAACTCCAGCATCATGAAGTCCTTTTAAGTTGAGAACTAGTTTATTCTTATTTTTCACAAACTCTTTTTGATAGTCGTTTCTCAGTTCAGAAAAGTCTTGATTAACATTTTCTATAGAAAATGGTGCCTTTTCCAAATTGTGACATGATTGCTCATCAAATGCAGAAGTCATTTTAATAGCGATACTAAAGTTTTCTTTTGGAAGAAGATGTTTCTTATTAATATCGCCATAGACAGCCATGTCAATAAATTGAGAACATTCTTTTTCGACTTCAAACTTTCCGTTTTTTAGGCATGAAGAAGTTGAAAGCTGTCCGTTTTTATCACCCACATAAAGCATCCTGGTGCTTGTGGTATGATTTACTCCACAACCATCTCGTTTAATTACTAAGTAATTATGAAGGTGTATTTCCCTGGAAAGATCTTCGACAGAATAAATAGTTGCACCATCTTTATTTATAGTTGATCTTCTAAACCATTTAGTTTCTTCACTCTCATAATTTGAGTGAGTTAACAAAGGATTAATGTAGTTAGATAAATAAACATCAACTTCTTTATTAGAAAGATTTAAAGCATTTAATTTTAAGATAACTTCTCTAGCTTTATTAAGGGAAATTTCTAAAGAGAACAGAACACGATTAACCACTCTTAAGTACAAAGTACTTGTCGGATTAAAAACAATATATCTTTCTACTTTTTCTCTTCCAAATTCAGTATCACTTACGCCTGTTAGTGAAAAATAATCGTATTTTCCTTTTTTATTTAATATTCCACCAAAGAAAGCAATGTATGGTTCTTTACCTTCTAAGGTCATTGGAATTATTGAAAAATTAGAATCAACAATTGTGATATAGCCAGAAGAATAAGTCCATAAAGTTAAGCCATCCCGTGTTTGAGGTTGTCTTGCATCTCCATAAGGATTAGGCAAGGCCAAAACAGAGTCCTTAGAAAGGAAGTAACAATTGGATGGTAATTTACCATTTTGTTCCTTCAATTGGCGCTTAATTTTGCCATATAAAAGCTTTATATCTTTATCTTCCATACTTTAATAATTTTATTAATCCTTATTTAAAAATTTTAAATTACATGCGGCTTTCGCTGACCCATGTGCCCCATTGTCTTTCGACATTGCTATAAATTTCGGTGAAAGCTTCATCAATATTGTGATAAGTCTTCTTGATAAGCTGAAGGAACGGTCTACCACTTGAGGCACCCCAGAAATCAACAAAGTTATTCAAGAATAAAGGTGATGATGAATAGTTTGTGAAAGTTTTAGTAAGGTGTGAACGATAATCGAGTAATGATTGCATATAAGTATTAGTTGTTTGATAAGTACCAGACGATAACTTATAAGCCATCATACCATGTGCTTTTTCAAAGAAAATCTTCAAAACTTTATCAGAAATAAGTGTTTTAATAAATGACTTAGCTAAATCAGCTTTCTTTGTGGTTGCAGGAACAGCAATGTATTGGTCTTCACCAATGACGTATGAGCAGCTTTCAGCTGTTGGAACGATCTTTGGAGAATCCATGATTTTTAATACAAAGTTGCTTGGTAAGTTGTGATTTGTGTTGTAATTAAGCATTTCGTTATAGAGCCAGTTACCAGAAATCATCATAGCAGCTTTACCTTGCATAAAGTTCTTTTGTGCTGTGTGGTTGTCTCTTGTAACATCTTCTGGATCAGAATATGCTGCGTTACCAAAGATTTGGTACCAAACATCTGTTGCTTGTTTTAATCCAGCATAAGTTGCGTTTGTTGTTGCATTAAATTTACCAGAATCTTCTCTACCATAGTTTTTGAATTCATTAATGGCGTCTGCACCAACGATTTGGCCCCACCATGTATAAACTAAGTAATCAAAGTAGTCAGTGTTTTCGCCGGTGTATGCGAATGGATAAACTCTTGGTGAAGTTGGATCTAATGGATCAACATAAACTGGATTATCAATGATATTTTGGCATAAAGCTAAGAGTTCATCAGTTGTTGTTGGAACAGCCCAACCGTTATCTTCAAACATCTTTGCATTATAGAAAATACCACCAACGTCACTCATCCATGGAAGACGATATGTATGTTTACCTGCGTTTGGTCTTTCAAAATAAATTGATTGAGCGTATTCAGGATTGATTTTATCAATAACCTTCATTCCATCAACTGTTTCTTGAAGTAAATCATCAAGTTCTAATAACTTACCTTGACCAGCATATCTACGCCAATCGGTACCATTAGAAATATATACGTCATCATCGCTATTGCTCTTTGACATGGAGCTTGTAACTAAGCTACGTGCATCTGGAGAAGCGTTAAGATTAATTTTGTAATCTGGGTTTTCTTCTTCCCAAACTTTAACTGCTTCATCAATCCACTCTCTGCCATAACCTAAATTAAGGGCAATAACGTTGAGTGTGTTCTTATTTGAACCAGCTGGGGAACATCCTGCAACTGCAAGACTTGCTAAAAGAGCTGTCATTGTAGTGAGAAGGCGATTTTTTGTTTTCATGTTTCTCTCCTTTTTTTAGAAAGTAAAATAACTTGTAAATCTATTATAAACTAAAATTTCTAATTATGGTAAAGTTTGTTTTATCTTTTTACATAAATCACCACTTCAAGCATATATACGAGCTATTAAATAAAGAAAACACGTGCGAAAACATGTAGAAAAATGTGCCAGAGATACTAATCATTTTTTCATAAAGTAAAAATTTGTTCCTTTTTGCGAAAGAAAAAAATATAATAGTAGTATGAAAAACGCATACAGAAATAATAAATATAGGTCCCTTTTGTGCCTATCCATTTTTGCTTTATCTCTAGTTTCGTGCGGAGATAAAGCTGTAGTTAAGACTTACAGTGATTATGTTGAAGGAGATAAACCTGAAACTTTAAGCACAGTTAAGTTAGATAACGAACACGCCTTCTTTGATGACTTCACCAATGGAGTTGACTATGACGCCTGGCAAATTGGCGCAGGTGCATGGGGTTATGGTAATGGAGGTGTCGTTCCAGACAATGTCTTCTATACTGAAGATGGGCATTTAATTTTAAGAGGCAATGGTTTTTATTACGCCAAAAACGAAGTTAAAGGCTTAGGAGCCCTTAAAGATGGTAGAAATACCGGATCTTGTATTATTTCTAAATTCTTAGTAGGCCCAGGTCATTACGAAGTAAAGATGAAACCTTTAACAAGACTTGGCGCTTGCACCGCTTTCTGGACATTCACTAATAGACCATCTGAAATTTATACTGAAAACGATAACCACGAAATCGATATCGAACTTCCAGGTGGCAAAACTAGAAGCCAAATTTCATTTAAAAACGTTTTAAATACAAACTACGTCACAGAATCAATGAATATCTCAAAAGATATCGTTGTTAGAGACATCACAAATGGTAAAACCATTAACTTAGCTGATGGCAAATTCCATACATTTGGGTTTGACTGGTACACAGATCCATCAGTAATCATTTATTTCTGTGATGGTCATATCACCGCTATTAATGATTTATTTGTTCCAACACTTCAATCTAAACTTTGGTTAGGTAACTGGTTCCCAAATAACGCTGCATTCGTTGGCGAATCATTATTTGAAACAGATTACATGGTTGTTGATTGGGTTAAATATATTCCTTACCTTAATCAACCATTTGAAGAATGGAATCCTAACGTCTCAGTTAACTCTGCTGAGAGAAGTCAATATCCTTCATCTCCAATAATTTTGGAGAATCCAAACATGATCGCAAATGGTGACTTTGACGCCTTAGTTAATTTAGAAGATAAAACCAATAAAGGTTGGTTCTTCAACAAATTAAACGGCTATGATGCAGTCCCAGTCGAAAATATTTGCTACATTTCTGACGACGAAGGCTTAGGCCAAACTGGTGCCCTTTACCTTAAAGAAGGTGGCTACGCTTCGGCTGTTGTTGATTCTGTTTACGAAGGTCAAACATACAACTTATCATTCTATGGCAAAACAAACGCTAACGACGCTAGAGTTATTATCAGATTCCGTGATGTAACTCAAGGAGTTATCGAAACCAAAACTATTAAAGTTAGCGGCGATACATTTAAAGAATACACAGAAGCCTTAGTTCCACCTGAAGGAACTTATTCAATCCAAATTCAAACCTACTTTAGCGATAAAGCAGATAATCATTTAGTTCTTGATGAATTTAGTTTGGTAAGAGGATTCTAATGGAAAACTTGACTGAGCTTAACATTAATAAACTTTCGCGAGTCCATTCCTCCTATAAGCCACACATGTCTAGGAGGAAAAGAGATTATATTTTCATTATCCTCATGCTCGCTTACCCAGTTTTACAATTCGTTTTGACTTGGTCTTTTGTCAACATTAAGAGTATCTTAAACGCTTTCCAAGTTACCGATATTTATGGTGACGTTACTTGGGGTTTTGGAAACTTTGCATCCTACTTTGATAACTTATTCCACTCCAACTATCATAACTCTGGAGTTACTTGGATTAATGATACCGGTTTAGTATTACTAAACTCTTTAGCAATCGGCATCATTACAGTCTTTATTTCCCTACCTTTGTCACTTATTTTTTCATATTTCCTTCACAAAAAGATGCCTATATCGAACGTGTTGAGAGCAATCTTCTTCCTTCCTAATATCATTCCTGTTGTTGCTCTTACGTTCGCATACAAGGCATCTTTTGACGGAAATATTGGTTATTTATATAACGTCATGAGGGCGATTGGCTTCCCAGCATCATTCTTTGCGAAAGCTCCTTACACCGAATTCATGATTATTATGTACCTTATTTGGGCTGGTCTTGGTTACAACATCATCCTTATTTCAGGTGCAATTGGAAGAATTCCAAAGGAGTTATTTGAATCCGCTGAACTTGATCATGCTGGCTACTTTAAAGAGTTTATTCACGTTGTCATTCCATGTATTTGGCCAACAGTTGTTACTTTAGTAGTTATTGGAATGACTAACGTTTTAACTCTTTACTTACAACCACTCTTACTTACAAATGCTGATAATGCAGCGGCTTATACAATTTCTATGTCAATATTCCTTGATGCATCTGGTGATGGCTCTGCCTTTGGCAAAGCCAGTGCATTTGGTTTAATGTTATCACTTATTTGGGCTCCGGTTATTCTTATGACCCGTAAGTTCCTTTCTAAGAAATTTGATGGAGTTGACTACTAATTTATGGAAGATTTAACTAGAGCGTATCAAGGTGATCAATACATCCAAAAGAAGAAGGATGTTGGCTACCATGTCATTAAATGGGTTGTTTTCTCAGTCTTTATTATTTATGGCATTAGCCTTCTTTTTCCATTCTTATGGATGCTAGTTTCATCATTTAGAACTAGCCAAGACTTTGACTTAAATCCATTTAGACTTCCTGAAGCTTTGTATGGAAAGAACTTTATTGAAGTTATCAAGTTTGAAATTGATGGCCAAACAATCGGAAGTATGTTCCTTATGTCAGTTCTTATGACTACTTTAGGCACTGTTATTAATTTATTCTTCTCTGCATGTGCGGCTTATATTATTTCCAAATTTAAGTTTATTGGTCGCGGCGTTATCTACGCAGTCGCCATCTTTACAATGGTTGTTCCTATTGTTGGTACACTTCCAGCTCAAGTTCAAATGATGCAAACTCTCCATCTTGATGGAGATAATGCTATTATTGGTGTTTTATTCCTATATTCAGGAGCATTTGGTTTTAACTTTATTCTCCTTTATAGCGCATTCTCAAGTGTCTCAAATTCATACCTTGAAGCTGCTTCAGTAGATGGCTGTGGAAGATTTAAAACTTTCTTTAAAGTAGTTCTTCCACAGGTCAAAGGTTCCTTAATCGCCTGTGCTGTTTTACAGGCTATTGGTTATTGGAACGACTATTCTACACCACGTCTATTCTTACCTAGAGGAATGACTACACTTGCTGTAGGTCTAGATATGATTCAAACAAAGAGCGGAGGCAATTATCCTCAAATCTTTGCATCCATGATTATTTCGATTATTCCAGTTTTATTAATTTATCTTATCTTCCAAAAGAAGATTATCGAATCAACCAACGCGGGAGGTTTAAAAGGATGAGAAAATTCAAAGTTTTACTATTTTCATCACTACTTGCAGTTCCATCACTCAGTGCTTGTAACTTATTTAACAAGGACTATGTTGGACCAATTTCATTTGAAAAAGACGAATATGAGATTCATTCAGGCGATACAGTAACAATCTCCCAAAAAGCCAAAGACGTCACTTATTCATTTGTAGATTTAGCTCTAGACGGCGTTAATTTGGACGCTAAATCAGGTAAGATTACATATTCTGCTATCCCAAATAACACTCAAGTTCTTTACACTGCTACAGCTAATGGCTACATTGCTGATCCAGTCGTTTTAAACTTACTTAGCGAAGTTGAAGTTCCAACATTATCATTCGTTGAATTATCCGAATATATTTGTGACGGAAACATCATTTATGCTACTAGTAGCACAAACTCCGCTATCGCTTATTCATTAAAACAAAGAGTTGAAGGCGTTTCTATTAACGCAACAACTGGTCAAGTTAAATTAACTAATGCGGCAACTGATGGCACACAATTTACAGTTGTTATTTCATCTAATGGTGCAACAAACGAAAAGACATTCAAAGTTGGTAAAAACCACTTAGTTAAAGCTCTTAACGATAAACAAATCAGTGAACAAAGTAACAAATCAGCACTTTGCTTTAATTTAGACTTCTCTGATTCTGATATTGCAACTAAAGAGGTTAGAAATCTTATTTCTTCACGACACGTTTTAGGTAGTGAAAACTATGTTTTCGATGCTACTAAATCACGCTTAACAGTGAAGAAAGAAGCATTAGAGTCATTCTCACTTGGCGAGAACATCTTAACAATTGTCACCAATAAGAACATGATTAACGTGACCGTTATCATTGCAAATAAGATTGTTAAGACCGTTGAAGATATCGTTGCAATTAACGATTCAATCGAAAATCTTTCTGGTTATTATGTACTTGGTAACGACATTGATTTAACTGATTACTTATCACCAGGCGGAAAAGGCTACGAAGATGGCAAAGGTTGGACTCCAATTGGCATTTATCACGATGTTACAGATGGAACAGCCTTTAACGAAACATTTAAGGGAACATTTGACGGAAATGGTCATATCATCTCCGGTTACCAAGTAAATAGAAAAGATACATTAGGATTTAACTCTGGTTTATTTGGTTATATTTATAACCTTGGCACAGTTAAAAACCTTGGTTTAGTTTCTTCTAACGATAACACCACCGCATCATTTGCTGGTGCAATCGCTGGATTTAACGAAGGTAAGATCATTAACTGTTGGACAGATGTTAACGTTTCCAATGACTATGGCGGAACAAGTTATCGTATCGTTGGCGGTTTCGTTGGCAGAAACTCTGGAACAATCGAATCTTGCTACGCTTTAGGTGAAGTTAAGGGTGAATCCCAAATCGGCGCATTCGTTGGCTTAAATGAAGGTACCATTAAAAATTGCTATGCAACTAAAGAAGGTTACGAAGCATTTACAACTGGTATGGATCCAGAAAACTGCGTCTTATTTGATACAAAAGCTGACTTAATTGCTCATAAGAGCGAAATGGTTTTAGATGCAAAATACTGGGATATTTCTGGTGATTCTTATCCAGTTCTTAAGAACGATATCGTTTTCTACTATCCATTTAACATTGACTTAGTCACAAACGACACCGAATTTGTTAAGGGTGAAGAAATTGACTACGAAGTTAAGATTTTCCCAACCGATTTACAAGCGGAATTTGAATCTAAAGTTGTCGTAACAAGCGATGATGCAAATACAGTTGTTAGCGGATCTAAGATTATATCTTCTACTTCATCAAAACCAGTCGTTAACGTTAAAGCCATTATTGATGAATCAGGATTATATTTAGAAGACAAAGTTGAACTTAAGTTCTTTGATGCAACTGAATCAATTGCAATTAATAATAACTTTGTTAATAATCACGTTGAACCAGGTGAAAGATATAATCTTTCTGCAGTTGTTTCTCCAGCAGGAGCAAATCAAAACGTTAGATGGTCAACTTCTAAGGCACTTAAAGGCGTTTCAATTGAAGGACAACAATTAGTTCTTTCTGAAGAAGCTGCAAATAACTCTGATTTAACTTTTGATCTTATCGCTACTAGTAGCGGAATGACTGATTCAGTTACATTAACTATCGCTGTTCCTAACTACTTATCAGCACCAGTTCAAGTCATTTATAGCGATGATACAAATAACTTAACTTATAACCTTAGTGGCATTAATTTAAGTGGCGCTAAGTTATACTTAGATGGGCAAGAAGTCCAATATTCAATAAGTGGAAGTGTTGCCACAATTAATAAAGAATTAATTAAAGAAAAACCAAATACCACTGTTGGCTTTAAACTTGCTTTAGCAAATGGCGATGTTTACCGTTTCTATGCATGCTACATTTCACATAATAGATACACAGTAAATAACATGCCAACAAACGCAATTGCACTTTCTAGCGCAGCTGATTTTGAAAATTACTTCAACATCGTTGATTATATGCCAACACGTTACGCAAATAACTACGATAAGGTTTTTTACCTTACTAACGATATTGACTTTGGTGGCGCTCAAATTAACTCAATTGGTTATGAAATTGAAGAATTTGGTGAATACCGTTCATTTACAGGTAAGATTTATGGCTTTGGTCATAAGATTAAAAACGCCGTCATTACTGATAACGAAAAATATCTTACTCTCACCGCTGCTCAAAAATCTGATCCATATCGTAAGAGTAAATATGGTGTTGGTTTCTTCGGTTCATTCTCAGGTGAAGTTTATGACATTGTCTTTGACAATATTTCAGTCCACGCTAACTCATGGAACGGCGCATTCGCTGGTATGATTGGCGCAGCTGGTGTCATTGAAAATGTTTCATTCATCAATTCTGATGTTAAGAATGCTGAAGGCACAGATTATAGCACTGCTTCATTGATTACCGGTCGTTTCTGTGGTAAGAATGATGGCAAAATGCTAGGTGTTTCATATAACGGAAGTATCTTTGGATTAATAGGATTTGCAGCATAATGAGTGACTTAGGAAAAAACCAAACATTTTCAAGAGAAATTAATAACGAACTCGTGTTATCTCTTTTAAGAGAGCGTCCATATAGTGGCACCGAGCTTGCTGATAAGCTTTCTTTAAGTAATGCAACAGTATCTTCAATTATTAAAGATTTACTTGAACAAGGCGCGATTAGACAAGAAACCACCACTTCAATAAGTGGAATTGGAAGAAAACGTATCAATTTTGAAATTAACCCTGAATATGGACTTATTCTTGGTGTTAACATTTCAAATTTACACGCTTCAGTCTCTTTAATAAACTGCAAAGAAGAAGTTATTGCAGAGAGCGATTTATTAGTTGAAAACTATAACCGCCAAGCAATGTATGAGCTTGTTTTAGAGGCTTCAAAATTACTCCTTAGTGAGAACAAAAATAACACTCCTTTAAAAGTTATAGTTATAACTTTGCCAGGACGCGTTAATTCCAAGACTGGAGACCTTACTTTATCAATTCAATTTGATCAAGAATTATTCACTGAAGAACACGTTATTCAAAGAATGTTTGATAAACAATTCCCTAACGTTCCAGTAATTCTCGCAAACGATAATAACGTTATGAGTTTAGGCGAGCTCCATAATGGCGGGCTTAAAAACTGTAAGAATGGTTTATATTTTAATATCGACTACGGTATTGGAGGCGGTTTAATCATTGATAACGCTTTCTATGGAGGAGACGTTGGATACGCTGGTGAATTTGGTTTAATCAAATATTTTGATGGCAAAGATTTCAAAGCAATAGATGAATTTGTTTCAATAAGAATCTTATTAGACAAGGCTTCAAAAATTCTTGGTCACAAAGCAAATAGAGATGAACTCTTTGAAGAATTTAAAAAGAACAAAGAAATTAAGAAATTAGTCTTAGATTCTGCTGAAATTGTTGGTTCTTCTCTCCTTCAAATTACAGAAGTTTTAGATATCTCTAAAGTTATCATCTCTGGAAGAGTTGAGAACTTTGGAGAAGAATATTTAAAACGTATTAAAGAAACCTGTGTTTCTAAAGTTAGAGAGCTTGATATTTCGTATTCTGAGTTAGGAAATAAAGCAGTTATTTATGGCACTTCTTCAATAGGTGTTAAATACATATTTGATCTTGTGAAGAGTAGAAAGTAAGAGGAAGAAAATTATGTCGATGTTACGATTAGAAAACGTTTATAAAGTATTCCCAGGTCATGGTAAAAAGGCAAAAGATGTTATTGCCGTTAGTGATTTCTCTTTAGACATCAAAGATAAAGAATTTATCGTCTTTATTGGTCCTTCTGGTTGTGGTAAGTCCACCACTTTAAGAATGATCGCTGGTCTAGAAGAAAATACTAAAGGCAATATTTATATTGACGACGAACTCATGAACGGAGTCGAACCAAAATATCGTAACATTGCAATGGTCTTCCAAAACTACGCCCTTTATCCTCATATGACAGCAAGAGAAAATATGTCATTTGGTTTAAAGAACATGAAAGTTCCTACGCCACTTCTTGATAAAGAAGGTAAACAAGTTTCAGGAATTGACCACAAGCTTATTAAGGCAATTAAGGCTGAAATTGGTAGACTAAATAAGAAAATTGAGAAACTTGAGTCAATGAAATTTGAGATTGAAGAGAACAATAAGACTCTTGAAAAATCCACAGATGAAAAAGAAAAAGAAAACCTCAAAAATAGAAACGAAAGATTATTAAATCTTTATGATGAGAATAATTTAAATACATTTAAGGCAAAACTTGAGAAGGCCAATACTGACTTAAAGCATTACGAAACTACTGAAGTTCCTTTATTTAAATACGCTCATCTTGATAAAGAAGTTATCGATAGCCGCGTTGAAGAAGCCGCTAAAATCTTAGACATTGAAAACTTACTCGATAGAAAACCCAAAGCTATGAGTGGCGGCCAACGTCAAAGAGTTGCGTTAGGACGTGCTATTGTTAGAACTCCAAAAATCTTCTTACTTGATGAACCACTTTCTAACTTAGACGCTAAACTTAGAGCACAAATGCGTGTTGAGATTATCAATCTTTACGAAAAACTTAACACTCCATTTATCTATGTTACTCACGACCAAGTTGAAGCTATGTCAATGGGTACAAGAATTGTTGTTTTACGTGAAGGTGTTATTCAACAAATCGATTCTCCAACAAATTTATATGACTATCCATCGAATAGATTTGTCGCAGGGTTTTTAGGTACTCCACAAATGAACTTCTTGGAGGTTATAATAAAGAAAGTAAGTAGTAACTTAGAAATTACTATTGATGATAACCACAAGATCAGTGCACCACTAAAAGAACTTAGACCATTACAAGAAGAATATTTAGACGGAAATGAACATCAAGCAATATTAGGAATTCGTTCAGAAGATATTGCAATTAAAGATAAAGGCGACTTCGAAATGAAAGTCGGCGTTACTGAAGTATTAGGTAGCGAAACCTTACTTCATATGGAATCTCTTAGTGAGAATCCGTTCAAACTTGTTATTAAGTCAGCAGATCGTATTAAAGTAAGCCACAATCAAGTACTATCTGTTGATATTAATAAAACAAAGATCCATCTTTTCTCAAATGACGGAAAAGAATCTAGTATTTTCAAGAAGGAGGGACAAAACATTCATGAAAATTGCTAAGAAAAGAAGAGGTCTATTAGCTTCTATCGCTCTCTCGGCACTTGTTTTGACCGGCTGTACTTTTGAAGAAGGACTAGCAAGCGTTAAAGATTTCTTTGACAATAACGTTATTAGTCCTATTTCAAATTTAATTAACGGCGGCGGTGAACAAAAACCTAGTGGCGAAGACACCCCTACCCCAGACCCAGAGCCAGTAGTAAAGAAAGACGTCTCTATTACTATCGCAATGGAAGATGGCAAACAATATAACGAAGGTGAATTTGTTGCACCAGCAGTTAGCGTTAACCCATCATCATTAACTCCTGTTATTTCTTACTATAAGGGCCAACAAGAACTCGGATCTGAGGCACCTCAATCTGTTGGCGATTATAAGATAGTCGCAAAAACAAGTGAGACAGAAGAATACAAAGCAGGTCTTGCTTCTAAGAGTTTCTTAATTAGAAAAGTTCCTACCATTTCATTCTTCTATGGCGAAGACAATCCACTCGAAGTTGATCATCAATTTGATTTAGCAAATGGTGATTACAATATTTATGCAAAATCATCAGTCGAGGGCGCAAACTTCACCTACTCATACTTAGACGCTCAAGGCGCACGTTTAAGCGCAAAACCACAACAAGAAGGTACATATTACTTTGTTGCTGATGTCGCAAGAACAAGCACCATTGGTAGCGCATCCAAATCAATAAGATTTGAAGTAGTCGATTCATCATCTGGCGTTGTTACAGTCGATCCAGTAATTAAGTTCTTCTACAAAGGTGAACAAGCATGTTTAGAATCCAATTGGCTTATTGGTGGATATGCAGCTTCACACTTTGATGCAGCAGACTTTGATATTACTCAACTTACATATACAGTTGATCCAGCTAATGCAACATATGCTGAAACTTGGTCCTTAAAAGCCCTTGATGCTCCTGAGGAAGCAGAAGGCGAACCAATCGCAAAACCAACAGCAAACCCACTTGCTCCTGGTATCTACGCTGTTACTATTACAGTCAGCGAAACAAAAGTTGCACATTCAGCAGTTAAATGGGCCGGATTTGTAATTAATGATAATGGCGAAACTCCACCAACACCTGGTGAAAAAGTTAAACCTACAATTACTTACTTCTACAATGGCGAAGAAGCATGTTTAGAATCCAACTGGTTAATCGGTGGCTATGCAGCTTCTCACTTTGATGCAGCTGATTTCGATATCAATAAACTTACCTATACAGTTGCTCCTCAAGGTTCACCATATACTGAATCCTGGACACTTAAGGCATTAGACGCACCTGAAGAAGCTGAAGGTAGCCCAATTGCTAAACCAACAGCTAATCCACTTGCTCCTGGTATCTACACCATTACCGTCAATGTCACCGAAGGTGAACACAACCTTGCTGGTTTCAGATGGGCTGGTTTCGTAATTAATGACAACGGTCAAACTCCACCATCACCTGGTGAAAAGGTTGCACCTACAATTACTTACTTCTACAATGGCGAAGAAGCATGTTTAGAATCCAACTGGTTAAACGGTGGCTTTGCAGCTTCTCACTTTGATGCAGCTGATTTCGATATCAATAAACTTACTTATACAGTTTCTCCAGCAGATTCTCCATATACTGAATCCTGGACACTTAAGGCACTTGATGCTCCTGAAGAAGCAGAAGGTAGCCCAATTGCAAAACCATCAAACCCACTTGCTCCTGGTATCTACACCATTACAGTTAACGTTACTGAAGGTGCACACAACCTCGAAGGCTTCAGATGGGCTGGTTTCGTAATTAATGACAACGGTCAAACTGGTCAAAAAGTTGATCCAGCAATCCGTTTCTTCTATGATGGCGAAGAAAAATGTATCTCCGGTAGTAACTGGTTAAACGAAGGTTATGGCGATACACAATACTTACCATCTGAATTTGATATTTCCAAATTAACTTACACAGTTACTCCTGAAGCAACTGCAACAGCTTCATGGACACTTAACGATCAACCAATCGCAGCACCATCAAACCCACTCGCATCTGGTACATATGCTTTAACAATTTCTGTCGAAGCATCTGATACAGTCAATGCAGCAGTTAAATGGGCATTATTCTTCATTAAAGAAGCTCCAGCTGGTAAAGTTGATCCAGCAATCCATTTCTTCTATGACGGCGCAGAAAAATGTATTTCTGGCACCAATTGGTTAAATGAAGGTTATGGCGATTCACAATTTGATGCATCAGAATTTGATGTAAGCAAATTAACATACACCGTTACACCTGAAGCAAGTGCAACAGCAACTTGGACTCTTAATGATCAACCAATCGAAGCACCATCAAACCCACTTGCAGCAGGTACATATGCTTTAACAATTTCTGTCGAAGCAAGTGATACAGTTAACGCAGCAGTCAAATGGGCTCTCTTTGCAATCAAAGAATCAGCACCTGAAAAACAAGATCCAACAATCAAGTTTTTCTATGACGGCGCAGAAAAATGTATTTCTGGCACACGTTGGTTAAACGAAGGTTATGGCGATACACAATTCTATCCAAATGAATTTGATGTTTCAAAATTAACTTACACAGTTACTCCAGAAGCAACCGTTTCAGTCTCATGGACACTTAACGAGCAACCAATCGAAGCACCATCAAACCCACTCGCAGCAGGTACATACGCTTTAACAGTTTCAGTCGCAGCAAGCGATACAGTTAATGCGGGTTCAGCTTATGCATTATTCGCAATTAAAGAGGCTCCAACAGCACAAGATCCTGTAATCAAGTTCTTCTATGATGGACAAGAAAAATGTATTTCTGGCACACGTTGGTTAAATGAAGGCTTTGGCGATTCACAATTTGAAGCATCCGAATTTGATGTTTCCAAATTAACTTACACAGTTTCTCCAGAAGCAACCGTTTCAGTTTCATGGACACTTGATGAAAAACCAATCGCAGCACCATCAAACCCACTTGCAGCAGGTACATACGCTTTAACAGTTGCAGTTGAAGCAAGTGCTACTGTCAATGCCGGTTCAGCTTATGCATTATTCGCAATTAAAGAGGCTCCAACAGCACAAGATCCTGTAATCAAGTTCTTCTATGATGGACAAGAAAAATGTATTTCTGGCACACGTTGGTTAAATGAAGGCTTTGGCGATTCACAATTTGAAGCATCCGAATTTGATGTTTCCAAATTAACTTACACAGTTTCTCCAGAAGCAACCGTTTCAGTTTCATGGACACTTGATGAAAAACCAATCGCAGCACCATCAAACCCACTTGCAGCAGGTACATACGCTTTAACAGTTGCAGTTGAAGCAAGTGCTACTGTCAATGCCGGTTCAGCTTATGCATTATTCGCAATTAAAGCTCCTGCAGAAAAAGTTGATCCAACAATCCGCTTCTTCTATGATGGCGTTGAAAAATGTATTTCTGGCTCACATTGGTTAAACGAAGGTTATGGCGATTCACAATTTGAATCATCCGAATTTGATGTTTCCAAATTAACATTCACCGTTTCTCCTCAATTAGATGCAATCGTTACTTGGACTCTTAATGATCAACCAATCGCAGCGCCATCAAACCCACTCGCAGCAGGTACATACGCTTTAACAGTTTTAGTTGATGAAGGCGAAAACAATAATCAAGCAGTTCACTGGGCATTATTTGCTATTAAAGAATCCACGCCAGCACCATCCTATAAGGATGCAACAATGACAGCAGGAACAAACGGTTCAACATGTACAGTCAATAATATCGATGGTATTAAAGTTGGCACCAGCAAAGCTGACGGAAACATGACAATCACTGTTCCAAAAGGCGCAACTGAAGTCAAATTCTATGCAGTCGCATGGAAAGGCGGAGCAGGAAATGTTAACGTTGCAATTTCAAACGGCACCGTTTCCGCTTCTTCAATTGATTTAACAGCTGATGATGGATTATCAAACAATTCACCATTTACATTAGTAGCAACAGACTTAGAAACTTTTGTTCAAACAGTTACTTTAAGTGGCGTTGAATCTGAAGCAACAATTACTATTTCTTCAGGTACAGCGAGAAGATTCGCAGTCTGGGGCGCACAATATAAATAATTGAATTAAATCCCAAACAAAGACCCCAAATCCTCGGATGAGGGGTCTTTCTTTTGCGTATATAATCGCCACTCTTTTATAGCGATAAAATTGAGAAAAGTTATTAATCTTTATTTCTCACGGAAAAACCGGCAATCTAGCCGGTTTTTCATCATTTCAGATTCAAGTAATTTTCATCGGATGACGTTATTATTTCGCAAATAACTTGTTTCTTTGTTTCATCGATTTTATAAAAGACAATATTTTTATCCCTGATCAATATCCTATGATTGCTAAATTGTTTTCTTTGATCATATGGCCACGCGAACAACTGAGTATTTCACTTAAGATTTAATTCTTTTCTAATTTTCTCAAATGACTCTTCGATAGACATAACTCGCCCGCTTTTAACATCTTCCTCAGACTCTGCTAATAAGTTAAGCAAGTAGACTTCTTTCATCTTGTTATATGTATCAAGATCAAGATAAACACCATCGCCTCTTCCATTAACAGTAATGAAAAATGGAATATGTGTTTCTTTAGAAAGTCTAGAAATTTCAGGATATCTATTTCTTAAATCTGATGAAGGTATAATGTTTTCCATAATTCACCTCCTATCAATATTATATCAATTAAACGATATATAGCAACTAATTTAAAACCCTTATCTATTTGTCCAATAAATGGGGGTAATTTCATCAAAATGGTGGACCTGAAGGGTTCCGATAATAACACGCTACCACTTTTATTTTCGGGTCAATAGAAGTCAATGTCCCGTTTTTATTTCGGTTGGATATATCACTCGCGCTTCACCAGTAATCATAAGATGAAGTCTGGAACATATTATGAAAGTAATTTGCATTAAAAATATAGGTTCTTAGATGGTTTTACCATTTTTACTCATTTTTCAACACTTTATACAAAAAGGGGCACCACACTTCGATTACCATTATCATAAATGCAATACAAATTAATTCTTAAAATGAGATTAAATGACACTCAGCATCGTAATAAATGAGAATTTTTTTAATTTGACGATGTTATTTTCAATTTTTGAGATTTTTTCATCAATATGAGATAGAGAAGATTGGACATTATCAAATTGGTTAATAAGAGTATCAAAACCCACAACAAGTGTTTGCTGAATTATATCCAATTTGTTTGTTATAACGTCAAGTTTTTCATAAACATCTTTTCGATATTGTTGGGTGTCATAAAGATTTATCAGATCTTCCCAAGTGTTTGCTTTTCCGTCTTTTATAATATCAATTAAAGAAAGTAAAGTTTTAAGACTCCTATATTTATAAGGCACAAAGAGTTGCTTTTCTAATTCCTTACAACAATCATTTACATCCTTGTACGCAGAACAAAGCTCATTGTAAGAGCTTTGATATTCACTCATAAGAGCTTTATGTGTTTCGATAAAGTTATAAATAACTTTAAAACAATAATCAGAATACTTTATATCTGCGTTTACTAAATCGCTCGGTGCAATGACATATTTATCGCCAAAGTACCCTGATTTCTTAACATAAAACAATCTATCAACTTCAACATCATGATTTATGTGCAAGTCTTTTGCAATCCGTGTTATTAAAATGTTCTTGCTAATACTATATTGTGTATTAAATGTTAAATAACCAGTTATTTCTTTTGTGAAAAGGTCACGATTTAAATAAAACTTTGAAATTTTCTCATACAAATCTGGAACATTTTTCTTAACTAAAGTTTCAATATACTCACCAAGAGTTCCGTTAAAGGAATAAAATCTTTTGCAAATAGCTATACTTTCTTTAATACTATTTTTGTAAGATTCATTTCCGTTTTCCACCTTTAAGTATGAGGATTGCGTGTTTAAATTATCCCAAGTAATTGACGATGATTTAAACTCTAAAGAATTCGCAATTAAACGCGGCATTGTTGAAAGCCAGAATTCATCAGTACCAATTAAATCAGGTTCAACATCTAACCAAGAATAGATGTCCCCAAATTTAGAGATAGCCGCTACCCACAAATATAGTGCTGATAATAGTTTGTCTTTGCCTGTAACATCAGTATTTTGTTTTTGCACAATCTCACCTTTTTTATCATCACAATTTTTGACTTCTACTAAAAGTTTTTTTGCCTCTTCAATAGAGTATTCTGTCCCGCACTCTTGACAAACGAAAACACCATTTTCTTTTCTTATTGACTGAGACCCGCAAATTTCACAAAGCATTTTTTTCATAACTGCTCCCCAAAATGAAAATTATTATTATTTCCTAATATTACATCAGATTCTTGAAGCATCTTTTCAACCAAATTAACTACAAGAGATCTATAATTTTCAAATTCTTTTTTTAACAAAAATGCTACGAGAACAAGAGAATTTCTAAATTCTTCATTATTAGCTAACCGTAAAGATGATGAAATTCCTTTGTAATGATTATTTATACGTGTGATTATCGAATCGCCCTCAGCTTTTCCAATATAAACAATATCATCTTTGTGTACTATTCGCATAGAATTTTGATTCTTGTTTTTTGAAATACCATTTGGAATTTTGCATTCCTTAATGGCTTTGAACATATAAACTCCGTGTTTAGATTTTGCAATCTTATACAAATTCATTTTACGACTAATCTGCCCACTAAGAACTATGCAGGTTTCAAAGAAGAAGGAGCTAAAATCATAACAATTGCCTACTGAAAAGTTTGTCTTTATAAAGGCACTAATTGCAAGACTATCGTCTTTTGCTAACGCAATTATATTTCGGAAAGAGTCTTTAATTATCTCTTTTTTCATTTTATTTTTTTGAAAATTCATAAACAAGAACAAAATCTATAGATTTAATTATATAACAGAAAACAAAGTCATGAAATAAAAAGCCCTGAATTTTCAGAGCTTCATTCCTTTTTGACTGAAATTCCAGTGATTTTCGTGGTTTTTCACCTATATTTGGACCCTTTTTCCTTGTCGCCAAGGATTATGGGTAGCGGGTATTCATGGTGGACCTGAAGGGTTCCGATAATAACACGCTACCAATTTGTTAACGGGACAATACAACTCAATGTCACGTTTTTATTTCGAACTTGGCTATTGTTGGTTTTCTAGTATCACTTGCATTTTGCCTAAAAACGCCAATGTAATCAATAAAAATTGATTAAAATCAATAATTTATGATGTTTTTGTGTTTTTTACTAGGTTTTCAACACCACTTACAAAATCGGGACAGTGAACTTTGCTTGACTATATCGTAGAGTTCAATTCGTTATACACAACAGAATTACGTTCCCTGTCAACACAATTAAATATAACTAGGCTTTAATAAGTATTTATTCTCAAAGATATATTTATTATCCTAAAACCCATCAAGTCATTAAAAATCTCAAATAAATTATTTATTAGATTTTAAATACCCTTTTAAAAAATTGTAATTGTTGCTTCTATCATTTATATAAAATTTATCAAAATACATCTTCTCGTATGGTCCAAAGCAAAACACCATTTCAAATGCAGAAATATCAGTACCTGTAGTGAAACCTTCTGCGCTCTCAAGCGCGCTGCCAACCGCATACATTGGATGAATAAATTCTGCCTTCAAGGCTAAATCAAAGCCGTTTACCGGTTTGTGATATGTATATGATGAAATTGCTTTTATAAACTTAATACTTTCAATAGCATTAACTGAATAAAATAATTTTTTAAATTTTTGTACAGACGCAGTCTTTATTGAATCTATATAACTACCACATTCTTCAAGTTCTGGCCTTGAAATAAACAGCAATTTTTCCTCAGCTGATAAAAACGTTATTGATTTAACTAAATTGTCTGAATAAAGACCCATTTTACAGACAGCAATTTTTTTTAATCTACCATCATATACCAACGCCATTTTTCTTATTGGCAAGCCACTATTTAACATTTGATCAAACCCAGAAATAAGAACTAAATTCTTTTTAAACTGATCTAGAGTACAGCCATACTCACGAATAAAATCTTTAGAGAATACTGAATTCTCTATTTCTTCAGCATTGTGTTTTTCCTCTAAGTAATCTGTAGAGTTCTCTTTATTCGCTAGTGCATTATCAATAGCTTCTTTTATATTCTTAACTTTATTCTGCATTTGTTCGAAATCCGAAGAATGAAATTTTAAAAATATTTTTGATGAATAATAATTCGAAGACTTCCAAGTAGCTTTGTTAAGATCATCAAAAGTCTGATCAATAATGTTTTTAGAATTAATGTCTATTGATAAAGCGGCAAGCCCTTGCTTTAAATTTTGTGTATAAAATTGATAACTGATTTTAGATAAATCAAAAATTTTTATCCTTTCACAAGAAGTATACAGGCTGCTTTCTCTTTTAATAATTACACAATCTTCGTAAAGATAAATGGATGTTCTTTTATCATCTCCTGGGCCTAATAAATCAGATGGGGTCACAAAAGAAACCTCAAAAATTTTTGTTTTTTCAATGCCTTTTTTCGTATATGTATTTTGTTTTTTCTTTTTTGATACAGTTATTATTGCCATAGAAATGCAAAAACCAACTCCTATAGCACAAAAAATAATAAAAGCCACTAGCATAGATTCGGAAATTAACTCTGTTAAATTATATCATTATTTTCCTGAACAACAATATATCTAATTGAGAAATAATAAAAAACCCAGGATTTTCTGAGTTTTTCGTATTTTAACCATTACTGGTAGTGGGTATGATCTTGTCCCATAATTTGGACTTTTTGTCTATAAACCCGCCACCATTATACATTTAAATAGAATGATTCTCTATACTTTGTAGGTGGTTTTTGAATTTTCCAAACAAGTCGCTCATTATTGTAATAATCTATGTAACGGATTATTTCTTGCTCTACTTCTTCAAGCGAATCAAAGTCATACTCTTTAGGATAGTACATTTCTGTCTTCATCCTACCGAAGAAGTTTTCTGTAGGTGAGTTGTCTAAGCAATTTCCTTTTCTAGACATACTTTGCACCATGCCTAAATCCGTAACCATTTTTCTATAAAGTGGATGCTGATATTGATATCCTTGATCACTATGAATGATGGCACCTAAGAGTTTGTCGCCGTGCTTTTCCTCAAGCTTTCTCATCATGCGTTTAATCTGATGCATATCAGGATTCTTTGATAAATCAAAGGCAAGAATCTCTCTAGTGTGAAAATCAATTATTGGCGATAAATATAATTTTCCGAAAGGCGTTATAAATTGGGTTATATCAGTACCAAGTTTCTGGTATGGACCTGTTGTTCCAAAATCTCTCGCTAAAACATTTGGTGCAATTCTTCCAACATCACCATGATAGGAGTTATATTTCCTTCTTTTTGGAGTTGCCTTTATACCCATTTTAGTCATTAGTTTTTGTACTTTTTTATGATTTACATTGAAACCTCTTTTCTGAAGTTCGAGGGTAATTCTTGGCCTGCCATAATGACGATAGTTTTCTTCAAAAATCTCAAGAATTTCATGTTCCAACTCTTGATTGTCTTTTTCTTTCTTATCAAAATGCTTGTCAGCGTAGTAATAAGTTGATTTATTTAACTTTAATATCTTTAGAAGAATATCCAGAGAATATTTTTCCCTAAATTCACGGATCAGTATTATTTTTTCTCGGATGAGCCGTTTCTCTGGAGAATTAGGGAATACCATTTTTTTAAAACTTCGTTCTCCGCTTCAAGGTATTCATTTCGCTTTAATATCTTTTTGTGAGCTCTTAAATGATCTCGTTCATTTTTCAGTAAATATTTCTTTCTTCTAGCAGTTGTTTGTATTGCAGATTCACCTTTTGCTTTATACAAAGCAACCCATTCAGAAACAACCTTCCTATCAGTTGAACCGAGTTCCAAGCACAACGAATATGCTGCCTCACCTGCCAGGCATCTTTTAATCATGTTAAGCTTTAACTCTCGAGTATAAGTTAATCTTTCAGCACCTTGAAATGGTTTTTCTCCATGCAGGCGGTAAAGTGAACTGTAATATTTAATTCTTGAACGATCAATATGATACTTTTCTGACACATCTTTTATTGTCATTTTGTTATCAACATGATCTTTCGCCGCTTTTAATTTAGTTTCTAGTTTTAAAATCATGAAAAAAGCCCCCTAATTTAGTCTACAAACTTTAGTTTATAGAGTCCAAATTTTGGGGACAATTTCAGTATTCATGGTGGACCTGACCGGGATCGAACCGGCTACCTCCTCCATGCCATGGAGGCGCTCTCCCAGGTGAGCTACAGGCCCGTTAGCGAATAATATGATACCTACTATTAAGTAGGATTTCAAGATATTTGTGGCGCGCCAGAGACGAATCGAACGTCCAACCTTCTTCTTAGGAGGAAGATGCTCTATCCAATTGAGCTACTGGCGCGTAATGGTCGAGGCAGCGGGGCTCGAACTCGCGACCCCTACGTCCCGAACGTAGTGCGCTACCAACTGCGCTATGCCTCGATTATAAGTCTAAGCCAAATTCAAATAATGACATTTGGTCAGATTCTCCTAATCCTTTTAAGACACCTAGTCTATCTAAATCTTCAACGTTAGTGCCATTTAGTTTGGTGCGTTTAAGTAAGTCTTCTTTAGACTTAAACTCACCATTATTTCTTGCTTCCACCACTGAGTTCGCAGCAGCTTCGCCTAAACCATCGATAACGATAAATGGAGGGATTAGAGCACCATTTTCCTTATCGCATATAAATTTAGTTGCATCCGATTTATATAAATCGATGTTTCCGAATTTAAATCCTCTTTCAAACATTTCGATACACACTTCAAGCATATCGTGAATGTCTTGGTCTTTTTTAACAACCTTTTGGGTACGGTCATTTAAAAGTCTAGATAATTGTTCATATCTTTCCTTGGTTTTTTGAAAACCACCAAGCATTGTATAAATATCATAAGCATCACAACGAGCAGAGAACCAAACAGCGTAGAATTCAAGTGGATAATAAACTTTAAAATATCCAACACGAACAGCCATTGTAGCGTATGCAACAGCGTGAGCTTTTGGGTAAAGATATTTAATCTTGTTACAGGCATCAATGTAGTACTGTGGAATACCTGCTTCTTTCAAAATTGGTATATATTTCTCAGGAATTTTCTTTCCTTTACGTACTTTTTCCATTGTGTCAAATGCTACTTCAGATGCGACTTTGTGAGCGATTAAATAACGCATAATATCGTCACGAGCAGCGACACAGTTATGTAAGTCCATTGTGCCGTTTCTAATAAGGTCTTCTTGGTTATGTTGCCAGACGTTAGTACCGTGCGCTAAACCTGCAACAGCGACAACTTCTGCGAATGTTTTTGGTTTGGCTTTAAGTAAAATATCACGACAGGTTTCTGTACCATATTCTGGTAAACCAGAAGAACCAATCTTTGTCTTAAGGTAATTCTCACTTAAGTTAAGTGCTTTAGTGGATGTGAAAAGTGAGATAACTTTCTTATCGTTTAAAGGAATTGTCTTAACATCCACCCCTGTCATTAATGACATTAAACGTAAGGCAAGTGGGTCAACGTGACCTAAAAGGTCAAGTTTAAGTAACTGAGCATCAAGAGCAGCGTGATAATCTAAGTGAGTTGTAAACCAATCTGCTTCTTTATCATCTGCTGGGTATTGAATTGGAGTAAACTCATAAATACTTCTTCCTTTAGGAAGAACAACGATACCACCAGGGTGTTGACCAGTTGTACGCTTAACTTCGGTACAGTGAGATGCCATATAGGCCACTCGCTCACCAGGAATTGAACTTGGGTCCACTCCTTTAGCTTCAAAATAGTTACGAACGTAACCAAAGGCGGTCTTATCAGCAACTGTGGAAATAGTTCCAGCTCTAAAGACGTTATGTTCACCAAAGATATCTTTGGTTAAGTTATGAGCTTTAGCTTGATAATCACTTGGGAAGTTAAGGTCAATATCAGGAACCTTTTCAGCGTGGAAACCTAAGAATGTTTCAAATGGAATTTCTTGTCCATCATGAATCATCTTTTCACCACAAACTGGACATTTCTTTTCAGGTAAGTCTGATCCAGAATAGCAATTTGGATCATCGGAGTACTCAAAATGTCTACACTTTGGACATCTATAGTGAGGTGCAAGTGGGTTAACTTCAGTAACATCATATAAGAAAGCTGCTAAAGAAGAACCGACAGATCCACGTGAGCCAACCATGTAGCCATCTTCGTTCGCTCTACGAATAATTTCGTGAGCAATGTAATAGGTAACGGAGTAACCGTTTCCGTTAATACCTTCAAGCTCTTTGTTAAGTCTATCAACAATGTCTTGAGGGATTTCATCACCATATAGTTGTCTTGCTTTATTGAAGCATGCTTCATTAAGCATATTGTCTGAATTTGGAATTTCTGGTTTTTCAAGTTTATTGTGAATTGGTTCCATAAACTCTACTGAATCAGCAATTTTGTTAGTGTTAACAACAACAATTTCTTTAGCTTTAGCTGGACTTAAGAAATAGAAAGCATCGAGCATTTCTCTTGTTGTTCTGAAGTGTTGATCTGGGTTTGGTAAAGATGCATCTCTAAGATGAAGTGGATGGAATTTACCACCGACAGCTTTAGCTGCGATATAAATATCACGAGAAACTTTATCTTCTGGGTTAGCGTAGTGAACATCCCCGGTCGCCACCACCATTTTGCCTAAAGAATCAGCACATTCAACAATGTCTGCGATGTAAGCTTTGACTTGTTCAATGTTAGAAACTTGGCCTCTATTGATTAAGTTAATGTAGTTATCAGCAGGTTGGACTTCAATGAAGTCATACCACTTCATAGCATCTAACAAATCATCTTTTGATCTAGTTCTTTCAATCTCAAAGATCTCACCATTTTGACAGGCTGATCCAATTATTAAATTGGAACGAAGTCTTTCGATTTCTCTTTTTGGAATCTTTGGAACGTCCGCTAAGTAATCAATATGTGACAATGAAACAAGCTCAAAAAGATCTTTAACACCAGCCTCGTTTTTGGCTAATGCAGTAACATGAGCAGGTCTCATATGCTTGAGCATAGCGTTTGTGGATTTAATCTTAGATAAATCGCTATGAAGCATTGCTTCACCATGAACTTTTTGAAGTCTATGGAGCATTGCTAACCAGACTTCATTTAAAATACGAGCATCGTAATCAGCACGGTGAGCTTCTTCATCGTTATAATCATCCATGCCAAGGTTTCTAGATAAGTTGCCTAATCTATGAGCACTGGCATCTGGGAATAAGTAACGCGATAAGGAAAGTGTATCAATTGCAGGTTTAACAAATGGTTCTCTACCCATTTTCTTTAAAGTCTCTGCAATAAATCCGTAGTCGAATGTGATGTTATGCGATACAAGTATCGCACCATCCATAAACTCTAAGATTTGATCAATACATTGCTCGATTGTTGGTTTATCTTTAACCATTTCATCGGTAATGTGAGTTTTTTCTTGAACTGCTTGTGGAATCTTTCTTTCTGGGTTCACAAGAAGTTGTAATGTTTTAACTATTTGCCCATTTTCAAAACGAATACCACCAAACTCGGTAATCTTGTCATATCTAGTTGAAAGACCAGTTGTTTCTAAGTCGAATACAACGTAAGTGGCCTTATTTAGCGGAATATCGACTGGATTAAGCGCGAAAGGTAGTTCGTCGTTTACCATGTAGAACTCAACGCCATAAATGGCTTTAACGCCGGTTTTGCTTTGTGCCTTTTGTGCATCAGGGAATGATTGGACAACACCGTGGTCAGTAATAGCGATTGCTTTATGACCCATGTTTTTAGCAAGTTTAAAGTAATTATCGACTGAAGTTACACCATCCATTGCACTCATCTTAGTGTGTAAATGTAGTTCAACACGTTTTTCGTCTTCGTTATCTGTTCTTAAAGAAGGTCCATCAATTACTTCAAGACTTCTAACATCAATGTTTAAGTTATTTCTGTAGTCTTTAGAAACATAACCTCTAACTCTAGCCCAACTCTCATTTTTAAGAGATTCAAGGAAATCTGGAGTTAAATTTTCATTTTCCATGAGCTTAAGCGAAATAGCATTATCGCCTTTACCAAGACCACAAGTTAACATGGTTTTACCAGTTCTTATGATTTTTGGTTTATCAATGCCATAAAGTTGGCCTTCAATTTCAACATTTGTGGAATCTTCGTTAAGTGATGAAATATCATCAACTTTTTTGTATGGAATGCGGTCTTTCCAAGACTGACTTGCATAAGGATTTTTCTCAAGTTCATGTCTCATTTCAGTGACTGAAGATTGGAAAGCTTTTAAGGTTCTTTCCTCATCTTCGGACATTTCTTTTTCGACAGGTTTTTCCTCAATAATTTTTGGAATTTCCTGGTTTTTCTCGAGAATTTTGTGTTCAATCTTGAAATTGTAGTTTAAAAATTCAAGGAAAGAAGCGAAGTCTTTAAAGGTCTGTTCGTTCTTTTGTTTTTCCTCTTCACTATCGTAATAAACAGTGATGACATTGCTTATTCCAATGAGCTTTAAGTTTGAGTTAAAGCGGCAATGTGAATAGTGCCAATCTCCGAATAATTTGGTGGCATCACTGGCGTTTGGTTTCTTTGTGTATGAAAACTTAATTGTGTAAGGATATTTGACTGTTTCTAAATGATTTTGGAATTCTTCCAAGTGTTCGTAAGTCCATGGCGTATCTTTAACGATAAGCATGTCAATTTGATTACGGTTATATGCGTTACGAGTAACAATATCAAAATCCATGTCAAAACGATCGACATTTTCAATGCCGATAGATGATAAAAATCTACGCATCTTATCGTTCATATTAAATACCAACCAGTCTCAATATATCTAGAACAACTATCGCTATCATTAAGCCGAAAAGTAAAACTAATCCGATAATAGACATGATCGTTTTAAACTTAGCAGGAAGTTTTTTGCGGGTAATGCCTTCAATTGCAGTTACAAGTAGCTGCCAGCCATCGAGCCCAGGGAAAGGCAACAAGTTGAAGATTGCCAAGTTAATTGAGATTAAACCCCAGAAGTAGAGATAAGTTGAGAAAGCATAGTTTGCATATAAAGATGCAGAAGTGTCAAAAATTCCGACTATGCCAGACATATTTCTAATTCCGCCAGTAAAGAGAATCTTTAATCCTTTAAATACAGCACCAGCAGCATTCCCAAAATCTGAAAAAGTATTTCGCATTCTACTTCCAAAAGATGGCCACATTTTTTCTTTAGCAAACGAAAGCCCTATATCACTATATTCGATAATTGTTTTTGCACCCTCTTTTTTAAGTACGCCGTTGATTTCTACAAGATTTAGTTCCTCACGCGCTGAAAACTTAAGGTGAGCAGTAAAATTAACATCTGTTTCAGGAACATATTCTTCCGCTTCAAAATTAGGATAATAATTAGGAGAACCATCTTCAAGTGCCCATTTTTTTAAATCTGTTGCTAACTGGGTATCATATGTGAATGCGTCTTTGACTTCTTCGCGAGATACTGCTTTATAGAGTAATATTCCGTCACTAAATTTTTGTTCGTTTTTATTACCGTTAAATCTCAATGCTAATACATAATGAGATGAATCGGCCAAAGTGACATTTGGATCAACGATATAAAAATAACTGCTATGGAAAATTTTATCATTATCCATGAACTCATAAACAAATGCACTATTTCCTTCTTCTTCATAAAAAGAAGGGACGTAAAATTCTAAGCGATCACCAGTATTTACGCCTGCATCATGAATTAGCGAACTCTCCTCAACAATAACTTTATTTGAACTGTAAATAAGAGGAAATGCGACATTAGAAATAAAAATTAGCAAAAATGCTAAAAGAGCATTTAAGATTACACCAGCACTTAAAATGATGGCTTTCTTCCATTTCTTAATGCCTTCAATTGATCTTTCAGGTGGAAGATCTTTGAATTCTGGATCATCTTCTCCGCCTTCACCATACATTGAAACGTAACCGCCTAAAGGAACGACTCTAATAGAGAATTTTGTCTCACCACCTTTTCTCTTTTTAGAGAAGATAGCAGGACCAAACCCAATTGAATACTCTTTACAATAAACTTTAAAAAGTTTAGCCATTGAAAGATGGCCTAATTCGTGAATGATAATAAGCGCGCTGAAAGAAAGAATGAAGAGAATAATTGAAACTATACTATCCCACATGTTCAGTCTCCTTTCTGACGTATTTATCAAACATTTTTATAAATGGAAGTGACATATAAGAAGTCACAGGCATTAAGTCGACTACTTGTTTTAAGAAGTCGGCAATATCGCTAAATTTAATCTTGTCTTGTAAATATTTATTTACGAGTACTTCATTAGCAGCGTTAAGAGCAACAAGTTTAGCAACACCACCTTCAAGTGCTGTTTTGGCAATCTCGCAGCACGGATATCTACTTGGATCATACTCGTGGAAATGACAATCCTTGAGTTCCTCAAGAGACTTCACTTTTAACACTTCATAATCAACATTTCCTTCATACATCGCCCACTTAATTGGGTTATGCATATCAGGTTTTCCATAGTCCACTAAAAAGGTTCCATCATTAAGCTCAACTGCGGAGTGAACAAGTGATTCGTCATGCATAATAACTTTAATTTTATCCAAAGGATAACCATAAAGATAAAATGCTTCAATAATCTCAAAACCTTTGTTCATCATTGTCGCGCAGTCAATGGTAATTTTATTACCCATTTTCCAGGTCGGATGCTGTAAGGCACGCTCCGCCTTTACGCTTCCAAGCTCTTCAATAGGAACATTACGAAGCGCTCCACCAGACGCTGTAATAATTAACTGTTTAACATCCTCAGGTTTACACTTAGATAAGCATTTTGCTAAAGCAACATGCTCAGAATCGATCGGATAAAGCTTCCCTTTGCCGCGGATTAATAAATTATTAATAATTGTTCCGCCGGTAACTAAAGCTTCTTTATTCGCTAAGCAAAGAATTTTATTCTTTTTAAGGGCAATAATAGCGGGCTCAAGTCCAGAAAAACCAACTAAAGCATCAACGCACATGTCGTAATCAGCTTTCTTTGTTAACTTGGCTAACCCTTTCTTCCCTGAGTAGACTTTAACTTTTGGAAACTTCGCCTTAATATCTTTCGCGTGTTCCTCATCAATCACATAGACGTGTTTGATTGTATCAAAAGCTTCTAATATTTCGATTGCTTTCTCGTATTTATGGCCTACTGAAAAAGAAGTAAGAATAAACTTATCTTTTGCTTCATTGATTATATCAATGGTTTGCCCGCCGATAGAACCAGAAGCGCCTAACAAAAGAACTTTTTTAGAAGCTGATTCCATCGATACCCATTCCAAGAATTAAATTAATAAATATTATTAAACATGACACTAAAGCGGAGGCGAAGATGAGTGAGTCGATACGATCAAGTACTCCACCGTGTCCTGGTAGTAAGTTAGAGAAATCTTTAACTCCAAATGTTCTTTTAACTGCAGAGAAAACGAAGTCTCCAACGTCGGAAATTAAAGGAATTAAAATGGAAATGATAATTGGATAATAAAGATGAGCTAAATCAAATATTGGAAGAATTGGTTTTCCTTTAGCGGCTACTATAATCGCAAATGTTGATGAAACAACAATTGAGAAAACAACACCACCGATGAAACCTTCCCAAGTTTTCTTAGGAGAAATTCTTTCGTTCATCTTGTGTTTACCAAATAATAAGCCAATGAAATATGCACCCATGTCATTAAAAATGACACCTAAAATAACGTAAATAATTAAGAACATTGATTGTCCATACTTAAATGACGTGGATTTATAAAGTGTGTTAAAAACAACATATTCATTCTCGCCGTTCGAGACTAAATACTTTTCAAAGTAATAAAATGGCGAATAACGAAGGAACAATAATGACTGCACTCCAATGGCAATAACTAAAATCATCGTGGAGAAGTAGAAAACATAGGCAATTGAGAAACTCTCAACCGCGAACGAAATAAGGAAATAAACGCTTAACATAAATGTTATAAGCATGATTGATAAGCGAATATCATGGAATGATTCAGGTAAAAATTTAGGGTTTTCAAAAACTTTCTCACTAGACGTAACAATCGCATTGATGTTTGTCTGGAACATTGTGTAATAGATAATTCCAGTGGTAAATACAATCGTTACAAAGTAAATAAGGATTCTAAGTAAACCTCTAACGTTACTAGCCTTAACAATTTCAAAGGCTGACAAAATTGTTACAACTACGCCAAAGAAGAAGAACCACCAGCCTCCTAAAACCATACAAGGGACGGAAATAAGGACTAAAAAGATGCCAGTAATGATTCTGGTAACTAATGATTTTTTAGTAGACTCAGACAAACTATTCGTCTTTATTTTCATTATTTAGCCCTCCATATCTTCTATTACGTTTATTAAACTCGATTAAACAATCGACAAATTCTTTTCTTTTAAAATCAGGGAATTTAACTGGGGTGAAAACATATTCAGCGTAGGCAATTTGCCAAGGTAAGAAATTTGAAGTTCTAACTTCACCACTAGTTCTAATCATTAAATCAACATTAGGAAGTCCAGCTGTATATAAATGATTTTCCATAACTTGCTCATTAATATCTTCTAAGGCTAATTTGCCTTCTTTAACTTCTTCTGCGATAAGTCTAGCGGCTCTAGTTAATTCCTCTTTTCCGCCATAGTTTAAACAGATGTTAAGAATAAAATTCTCATTGTCTTTTGACATCTCGATCGCCTTAGCGACAGTTTTTTGAGAATGCTTTGGAAGTCTAGAGACATCTCCAGACACCATAACCTTGGTGCCTTCTTTCATCATTCTATCCATTTCTTTCTTAAAGAAGATGTCTAAATATTTAAATAAGAAAGTAATCTCAGCTTGAGGTCTTTTCCAGTTTTCAGTGGAGAAAGCGTAAAGCGAGACAACTTTGATGTCATAGTCTTTACAATACTCAAGAATCTCAATAATACGGTTGAAAGCTTCTTTGTGGCCCTCTGTACGAGAAAGACCACGCTCGTTAGCCCAACGACCGTTCCCGTCCATAATTATGGCTAAATGATTAATAGGTTTATTAAGCGAGATTTCTTTCATATGTGCGTTCATTATACACGAACGATAAAAACTCACGCAAGAATATATGTGAAAATAATCCAAAAAATTCTTTAAATAAAGAAAAGAGAGGCATTAGCCCCTCTTATATTGCCATAATTTCTTTTTCTTTTTCAGCAAGGATATTTTCAAGTTCTTTAGTGGATTCATCAGTAACTTTTTGAATTTCATCTAAGACTTGATGTTGAAGATCTTCAGTCATGTCATCGCTATCTTTGACTAAGTCAACGAAATCACGACGAATGTTACGAATAGCAACTTTTGCTTCTTCACACATTGCTTTACCTTTTTTAACAAGCTCACGACGAGTTTCTTCGGTTAATGGAGCAACTGTAATTCTAATGCAGTCACCTTCATTAATTGGATTAACTCCAATATTGGCTGCTGCTATAGCAGAAACGATAGATTTGACGTCTCCTTTATCATAAGGTTTGATAAGAAGTTGACGTGGCTCTGGAGATGAAACAGATGAGATTTGAGAAATATCGATCTTGTCTCCATAGTAGTCACATTGAATTCCTTGAAGCATTGCTGGTGAGGCTCTGCCTGTTCTTAGTCTAACGAGCTCATTTTTGAAAACTTCAATGGTTTTCTTCATGCTTTCTTTTGCTTCTAATGCAATTGCGTCCATAATTTTTATCCTTTCTTTATGGTTGTTCCAATATTTTCGCCTCTTGCTACTCTGGCAAAATTCTCGGTGTCATTCATGTTAAATACACGAACATCGATGTCTTTGTCTTTGAGCATTTCTACGGCGCTTAAATCCATAAATTTAAGGTCACGTTTAATAATTTCAGAACATGTAATTTCTTTAAACATAAACGCTTCCTTGTTGTAGCGAGGATCATCGGAATATACTCCATCAACTCCGTTTTTTGCTATTAAAATAGCATCTGAGTTAGTTTCAATAGCGCGAAGTGTGGCGCATGTGTCCGTTGTGAAGTACGGTTTTCCAGTGCCTGCTCCAAATAAAACAACGTATTTTTCTTTAAGATATTTTTCGGCAAGTTCCTTTGTATAAGTTTCGGTGAAAGTGACATTAACCGCAGATAAAACAACAGCCTTTTGTCCAATGGTGACAAGTGTTTCTTTTAAGGCGATACAGTTAATAACTGTGCCTAACATTCCCATGTAATCACCAGAGACACGGTCGATGCCTGTTTTCTCTACAAGAGAACCGCGGGCAATATTTCCGGCTCCAATAACAACTGAAACTTCTGAACCTGCATCAACAATAGCTTTTACAGCCTTTGCTGTATTTAAAAGGGCCTCGCTATCAAGGATTCCGTCTTTTTTACCACCAGAGAGTGCTTCTCCAGAAAGTTTAAGTAAGATTCTTGAATACATAAGGCCCCTTTCAAATTAATTAATTTGTGACATTACTTCAGCAGCAAAGTCATCTTTACGTTTTTCGATACCTTCGCCAACTGCGTAACGGATGAATTTAACGACGTTATTGCCTTTTTCTTTTAAGACTTGGGCAACACTTTTTTCGCCATCAAGTAAATATACTTGAGCGCCTAAGACAGATTCAGCAAGTAATTTCTTAACTTTACCATCTGCGATACCATTAAGCATAGCTTCTGGTTTTCCAGCCATCTTAGGATCGTTTTTCATGTTTTCTAATGCGATTGTCTTTTCGTGAGCAATAACATCAGCAGGAATATCTTCCTGAGCAACATATTTAGGTGCGTTTGCAGCAATGTGCATAGCAAGTCCTTTTGCAAGTTCAGCATCGTCTTTTTCAAGAACAACTAAAGTTGCAATTTTACCACCCATGTGGACGTAAGAACCGAAACCTTGACCAGCTGACTTTTCGACAACTTCGAAACGTCTATAGTCAAGTTTTTCACCCATAGAAACAGTTGCATCTGTGAAGAGTTGAGCAACACCAGTTTTGGCTTCTTCAATTGATTTGTAGCCTTTGGCTAATGTTTCTTCTGCACAGTCTTCTGTAAGCTTGTGGAATTTTTCACCTTTAGCAACGAAGTCTGTTTCACAGTTAACTTCGAGAATGATTGCTTTGTCGCCTTTGGTTGCAACGTGTGCTAAACCTTCGGCAGCAATTCTGGAAGATTTGGCTTGTGCTTTTGCAATGCCTTTTTCTCTTAACCAGTCGATTGCTTTGTCGACATCTGAGCCAGTAGCTTCAAGTGCCTTCTTGCAATCCATCATACCTGCACCGGTACGATCACGTAATTCTTTAATGAGTTCAATCATGCTTGGCATAATTATTCTTCCTCTTTCTTTTCGGCTGCAGCTTTCTTTGCTGGAGCTTTCTTTGCTGGTTTTTCTTCAGCTTTTGCTTCTTCTGCTGGTTTTTCTTCTGCCTTTACTTCTTCAGCAGGTTTTTCTTCTGCTTTTGCTTCTTTGGCTTCGCCAGCTTTACGAGATTCTTCTCTTTGTTTACGAAGAGCTTGCATCTTTTCGTATCTTTCTTGTTTTTCTTGACGTGCTTTACGGATAGCTGCGATTCTTTCAGCATTTTCTTTATCTGCTAATCTGACAGCATCTTTCATTGTTGCTTCTTCAAGTTCATCTTTGATGTAAGCAACTTCAGTAATTCCGCCTTTTGATTCAACAACTGCGTCTGCCATTAATTTGACGATAACAGTTAATGAACGAAGAGCATCATCGTTTCCTGGAAGGACATAGTCAACCATATCTGGATCACTATTTGTATCACAAATACCGAAGACTGGAATGTGTAATTTACGAGCTTCTGCAACAGCGTTGTGTTCCATCATTGGGTCACAAACAAAGACTGCATTAGGAATCTTTCTCATTTCTTTAATACCAGAAAGGTTCTTTGCGAGTTTTTCTTGTTCTTTCTTTAAAAGAGCAACTTCTTTCTTTGGAAGACGTTCATATGTGCCGTCAATTTCCATTGTTTCGAGTTCTTTTAAACGACGAATTCTGGATTGAATTGTCTTGAAGTTGGTTAAGGTTCCACCTAACCATCTGTTTGTGATATAGAATGAACCGGAACGTTGTGCTTCTGCTTCAACTAAAGCCTTTGCTTGTGGTTTAACACCGACAAATAAGACTTTACCGTTTTCATCAACGATTTTCTTTAATGCAATATATGCTTCTTTTAAGCATTCTGCTGATTTGACTAAGTCAATAAGATAGATTCCATTACGAGCACCATAAATGTATTTGCCCATCTTTGGATTCCATTTTCTTGTGTGGTGTCCAAAGTGAACTCCACCTTCGAGTAATTTTCTAACGGTAATGATTTGTGCATTTTCGTCATGCATTACCATAGCCATGACGTTTTCTTCTGAAGGAGCTGCTTTTTCTTCAGCAACTGCTTCAACTTTCTTTTCTTCTGCCATTTTTGGCCTCCTATTCGTTTATGCCTCCACTACTTCTAACAATCTCCCCCGTTTTCGACCCCGTGGTCACGGGACTCGGAAATTGAATTCATAGTGTGTGTATTCTCTTCTTCTTAAGAAAAAGAGTGCCATTATATTAGCACTGAAGACTTTATTACTCAATTAGTTTTTAAACTATTTGACCAAATTTGCAAAAATCCCTAGGAATTCCCGTGTTTTTTCGCTCTCGGGTGAGAAATTTCGAACTGGTGTTTCATCGCTTCCTCAGTAATGTGAGTGTACACCTGTGTCGTATTAATTGACTCATGTCCAAGAAGTTCTTGGATGACTCTAAGATCTGCACCACCCTCTAAAAGATGGGTCGCAAAAGTGTGTCTTAAAAGATGTGGATGAAGCCCTAATTGCATGCCACATTTGTTTTGAATTTCATCAAGAATGTATTCAACTCCACGAGTAGTAAGTTGGTGACCTTGAGCGTTCAAAAATAAGTAGTCAGAACCATTCTTTGGTCTACTATTCTTAATATAATTAAGTAAAGTTGCTTGGCAGGACTTTGAAAACATAACCATTCTCTCTTTTCTTCCCTTGCCAAACACTCGAATTGTTCTATTTCTAAGATCGATTGTGCTTAATTTTATATTCACAAGCTCACTAACGCGAACTCCAGAAGCGTAAAAAAGTTCAATTATAGCTTGATCTCTATCTTTTAAATCATCATCTCTATCGTTATTTTTCTCAAAAAGTTCCTCTATTTGCTCCAAATATAAAGCTTCTGGGTAACGAACCTCTTTTTTAGGTGCTCCCACAAGCAAGAAAGGATTGTCCTTTATGTACTTATTTTTCATTAAAAATGTGTAGAAATGTCTTAGGGCTGCGACTCTTCTACAACAGGTGACTTTTGACTTGCCTTCCTCAAGTTCATTAGAAAGATACATCCTAATTAATTGAGGATTAGCGTCTTTAAAATCTTGACCTACTCCATTGAGGTAAAACTTAAAAGATTCAATATCATTTTGATACGACTTTATCGTCTTGTCTGAGTAATTTAGATCGAGCTTTAAGTGCTCCAAAAATTTCTCAATTTCAGTCATTGATTTTAGCCCAAAATTCATCTGTTAAGAGTAAAGATTTTTCGATTGATTCTTCACGATTATGTTTGTTTGAATTATATAAAATTCCAAAGTTTGCATTCATTGGTTGGAATGTCTCTGGATTACCATTTACAACATAGTTGTATAGTGAGCCTAACATTGTCTCAATTGAAGGATAAACGACTTCTTTTCCTTCTAATTTTTGGTAGGCAAAAGCAGCTGCTAAAATGCCCATTGCAGCAGACTCAACGTAGCCTTCAACACCAATTAATTGACCTGCTAAAAATGTTGAGTTTTTAGCCTTCAAACTGAGGTCTTTATTTAATGCAATTGGCGAGCAAATATACGTATTTCTGTGCATGAGTCCATAGCGCACAAATTCGGCATGTTCAAGCCCTGGAATCATCCTAAAAACTCTCTTTTGTTCAGGGTAAGTTAAGTTCGTTTGGAAACCAACAATGTTGTATAAATCACCGTTTAAATTATCTTGTCTAAGTTGAATAACAGCATGGAATTTTTCTCTTCCTTCGACTTGTAGACCTTTTGGTTTCATTGGGCCATAACGGAGTGTTTCCTTGCCACGTTTTGCCATTACTTCAATTGGCATGCAACCTTCAAAATAGTTCTTATCAAAATCATGTACCATAGCTACTTCAGCATGAATTAATTCATCATAGAACTTCTCATATTGGTCAATTGAGAATGGACAATTTATGTAAGAATCATCACCTTGCTCATAACGAGACTTTTTATAAGCGATGTTCATATCGATTGAATCTTTTAAAACAATTGGAGCGCTGGCATCAAAGAAAAACAGAGATTCTTGACCAATTGTTTTGGCTAATTTCTTTGCTAATTTATCTCCTGTGAGTGGGCCTGTAGCGATAATTGTAGGGCCATCTAAGAAGTCATTTATTTCCTCTTCGTGAACGACTAAATTTGAAAAATCCCTGAGAATTCCCGTGATTTTTTGAGAAAATGCGTCTCTATCGACACTTAAAGCGTTGCCACTTGGAACAGCTGTTTCGCTTGCGACTTTCATAGTTAAAGAATCCATGTGTCTCATCTCTTCTTTAAGAAGTCCACAGGCATTATCTAAACGATTTGATTTTAAAGAATTAGAGCAAACAAGTTCTCCAAAATTTCCAGTTACATGAGCTGGAGTCATTTTTGATGGACGTTTTTCGTAGAGGTGAACTTCGTAGTTTCTTTTTAAGAAAAAATAACAAGCTTCTACGCCTGCAAGTCCTCCACCAACAATGTTTATCTTTCGCATATGAAGATTATAACAAAAAAGTAAGCTAATTGCTTACTCATTTGTCTAATTTTTCGATGTGGTGACATTTTGGGAAATTGCTACATCCGAGGAATTTCTTTTTACCAGATCCTCTAATAACAAGATCTCCACCGCATTCCGGACATTTCTTAACTACTTCAACTGTAACTTCTTCTTTTTTAATGTAGTTACAATCTGGGTAGCCAGAACATGCAACGAACTTTTTGCCACGTTTTCCGACTCTGTAAACCAAAGGTTTACCACAGACAGGACACATTTCACCAGTCTTTTCTAATTCTTCCTCTTCTTTTTCTCGATATGAACAGGCTGGGAAGTTAGAACAACCGATAAAATTACCAAATTTGGACTTCTTGTATACAAGAGGAGCACCACATTTTGGACATGTGCGGCCTGTTTGTTCATCAGCATCTTTGTACATTTTTTGAGAAGCGTCTTCGACACTTTCAATAAATGGATAGTAGAAAGATGTTAATGCATCGGTTCTAGAAACTTCACCTTCTTGAATTTGGTCGAGTGTTTCTTCCATTTGAGCTGTGTACTTCACATCAACGAATTTTGGGAAGTATTTTCTAAGAACGTGAGCGGTCTTTTGGCCTTGTTCAGTTGTGGTGATAACACCAGATTTTGAAACAACATATTCACGCTTCAAAAGGGTAGCGATTGTTGTTGCGTATGTAGATGGACGACCAATCTTTTTGTCTTCCATTAATTTAACGATTTTAGCTTCAGTGTATGATGCTGGAGGTTCAGTGAATTTTTGTTCGTTATTAACTTTGTTAATAGGAAGTTCTTCATCCATACTTAAAACAGGCAAGAATGAAGCTTCACTTTCTTCTCCAAGTAGACGTGTATAACCATCAAAAACAACTGATGAACTCTCGGTTTTAAATGTGACTCCATTAACATCAAAAGTGATTTGAGTGACGGCTTCTTTCTTAGGAGCCATAAGGGAACTTAATGCTCTTTCATAGATCAACTTATATAACTTATATTGATCAGGAGTTAAGTAAGGTTTAACTGACTCTGGAGTTGTGTGGTTTGCGGTTGGACGAATAGCTTCGTGAGCGTTTTGAGCACCGGCGACTGCTACCACTTTACGTTTACCACAGTACTCTGGACCGAATTTCTTACTAATAAAGTTCTCTGCTCTTTCGACGAAAGTATCAGATAAATAAGTAGAATCAGTACGGATGTATGTGATTAAACCTGTATGTTCACCTTTAATTTGGACACCTTCGTAAAGTTGTTGAGCTAAACTTGATGTCTTTTTGGTTGAGAATTTGTATGTATTGAATGCTTCTTGTTGAAGAGTAGAGGTTGTAAAAGCAGGTTTTGATTCCACTACTCTTGTTGATTTTTTAACGTTAGTAACCTTCGCTTTTCCGCATTCAAGTATCTTTAAAATTTCTGCGTTAACTTCAGGTGTCTCAATCTTCTTAATTTGCGAAAAACTATGGAAATTCGCGGAGATTTTTGCATTATTCTTCTTTAATTCTATAGATAATGACCAGTAAGGTTCTGGCTTAAATTCAGCTATTTCTTTATCGTGATCACAAATTAATTCAAGGGTTGCAGACTGAACTCTACCTGCAGATGGTGACTTAATTTTCTTTTGGATGATATTGGAAAGTCTAAAGCCAATAATTCTATCCATGATACGACGTGTTTCTTGAGACTCAACAAGGTTCATGTCAAGTGTACGTGGGTGCTTAATTGCATTATTAATAGACACACGTGTAATTTCGTGGAACTCAAGACGCTTGGTTGTCTTTGGATCTAACCCTAAAATTTGGGTTAAGTGCCATGCGATAGCTTCACCCTCACGATCAGGGTCGGTTGCAAGGTAGATATCATCTGCCTTGCGGGCTGCTTCTTTAAGTTCGTTGACTGTTCCGCGTTTTCCAGAAGAAACCACGTAAGTTGGTTTGAAGTCATTTTGAATGTCCACACCGAAACCACCCTTTCCACTAGTGGAAAGGTCTCTTAAATGACCAACTGTTGCAAGTACTTGGTAACCCTCTCCTAAGTAGCGGGAGATGGTGTGACATTTATTCGGAGACTCAACAATAACCAACTTCATAAGCCGTAATAATATAGGTTAGAAAAATAGGAAAGTCAAAGCCCTATTTTTATTAAAGAAATATTTATTCTTTAAGATTTTTTACTTTTCGAAAACGGGCTTTTTGATTGGCACATCGGCAATGTAATAAATGTCTTCTGGCTTCTCAACTAGGAAAGCTCCTTGACTAATTAGACGGTTACAAATTGACTCTTCACCTATGCGTGTAGGAACGCAACAGACATTGCCGTTTTTCTGTAGCATGAGCATCGCTGTTATGCTTGTTCCAGAGCTCACTTTGCCTTCAGTCACTAAAAGAGTGTCACATAAACCAGCAATAATCCTATTTCTAACTGGAAATGCTCTTGGAGTTGGTTCTACTCCATCAGGATATTCGGTTAAAACGAGGTGATTTTTCTTGCATTCGTTAAATAAATCCTCATTATCCTTTAAATAATACTTATCTAGACCGTTTCCGAGCACTCCAATGGTTTTTCCACCACTTTCAACTGCTGTTCTTTGTGCGATAGCATCTACTCCCATCGCTAGTCCTGAGATAATAACAAAGTCTTTTGATAATTCTTTCGCAAAATGTTTTGTTACTTCTTCTCCATACTCTGAATATTTACGTGATCCCACTATTGCTACCTTATTGTTCTTATCACTTATTAAAGAAATATCTCCTTCATAAAATAAGACAAAAGGTGGTTTAAAGACTCTCCTTAAACATTCAGGATAATCTTCGTCTAGACAAGTTAAGCACTTATGCGGATTAGACTCTAATAAGGCTTTAAGCTCATCTTTTTCTGGTGTTTCTTTGCTTTCCAACGCTTCGTAAATAGCGTCCCAGTTTCCGGAAAATTTGATTGCTAAACTAATTATAATTTCTCGTGAATTCATAATTACCTCCCTAATACCTAATCCGTATTAAAAAGGCAATTTGGCTAAAAAATTTTTTTGATTTATAAATAAATCACTTTTTTTAGAGATCGAAAAGGTTCATCTCATGTAAAGCGACTTTAGCGACTGGTTTATAGGAGAATCGGTGAACTCCTTCAATAGGACCGTGCTCTTTTAGGGCATCCATATGCTTTTTAGTGCCATATCCTTTATGCACTTCAAAACCGTATTCAGGATATTTTTCACCAAGCTCACGCATCATGCGGTCACGAGTAACTTTGGCAATTATGCTCGCTGCTGCAATTGGTAAAGCTTTAGCGTCACCTTTAATTATTGGAATAACTTCAACGTCAAAACCTTTTAAAGGCATGGCATCAGTTAAAATTAAATCAAATTCGTGTTTTAGATTTGCGATTGCTTCTTTCATAGCCTTCTTGGTGGCTTCATAAATATTGAGTTTATCAATCTCTTCAGCAGAGACAATTCCAACTCCATAAGCAATCGCATCTTTAGTAATTATGTCGAATAATTCTTCTCTTTTTTTCTCAGAAAGCTGTTTTGAGTCGTTTATTTCCTTATTTTTATACGCGCGCGAAAGAATACAGGCGGCTGCGACCACGGGACCCGCAAGTGGGCCACGTCCAGCTTCATCGACTCCAACAATGAGTTTTACTTTTTTAGAATAGAATTGATCTTGGTAATCAAGTGCCATACTAGACTCTCTCAAAAGTTATTTGACCTAATAAACCGTTTTTTACTTCGTTTAGGAAGACTTTGTAGGCCTTTTCGATATCTTGACCACCCTTAATCAAATACCCCCGTTTGTAAGCGATTTCTTTAAAGCACTCATCTTCATCCTTACTTAAGTCGAGATATTCAAAACGGGCTTTTAGGTTGTCTGGATAGTTTTCTTTAATATAATTAAAGGCAATCTTAGCGAGCTTCTCTGTAGGTAAGATTTCTGAATTGATTGAGCCCACTAAAGCAAGGTTAACTGCATCATTTGGATCTTTATAGGAAGGTTGCAAAATCCCTGGAGTGTCAAGTAACTCAAATTGATTCGAGACCTTAATCCATTGCTGTGCTTTAGTGTGACCTGGTTTATTTTGAACGGAAGCAGCGTGTCTTCCTGAGATCTTATTAATGAGGGTTGATTTACCAACATTTGGGATGCCAATAATCATCGCTCTGACAGGTTGTGGTTTCATGCCTTTTGCGATGTATTTTTGGTTTTTATTCTCTCCTAATTTCTCGACAGATTTAATGATATTTTTGACATCAGACTGCTTATTTAAATCAGCGAAAATTGCGGAAAACCCCTGTTTTTCGTAGGAATTTATCCATTTTAAGGTTTCTTTCTTATCTGCAAGATCAGTCTTCGTTAGAATAACTAGACGAGTCTTGTCTTTTGTCATTTTATAAAGCACTTCGTTTCTAGAAGAAACAGGGATTCTGGCATCCAAAAGTTCGACTATAACATCAACAAGTTTTAGTCTTTCTTGAACCTCAATTTGGGCTTTTTTCATGTGCCCTGGATACCAGTGAATTTGCTTCATTTAGAAAAACCTCGGGAAGTAATGTTTAATGTTTTTAACATCCAAGTTTTGGCCATCGTAGAAGACTTCACATGTCGCACATAATGCAATTGCTTTACCAACAATAAATTCCTTCTTAATTGGTCCTTCACTCCGTGAATCACGAGAATGATTACGATTATCACCTAAAACGTAGTATTCATCCTCACCAAGTTTAATTTCTCCTGCTGGGTAGCCTGAAGAGTTTTTAAGAACTTCACTGCTGATTGGTTGTTCGTAGTATTTGTCGTTAATGTATAAATCGCCATTATAATCGTGGCCAACACCTGTGGTTACGAACTTAATTGTTTCTCCTGGAAGACCGACAACACGTTTAATTTTGTTGCCTTCATCTAAAGATGAGTATTTGGTGATGACAATGTCAAAACGTTTAATTCTGTTAAGAGCGGACTTATGAGTGTCCATGACCCCGTAGTCAACGATGTAGCCGACTTTAGAGGAGCCACTTGACTCATCAAGTTTGTTCCCATAGCTATCGTAGGCGTTCCCGTTTAAGGTAGGATACATGGATTGTCCGTTTACCCAGAATGGAGTCAAATAGCTACGTTGGTAATAGACAAAACCTTCAACAACGAGCAAGCAAACTGAAAAAACAATAACAAAAATAGTTAAAAAAGTTTTGAATCTTGCACGATTTTTAATCGGTTTGCTATTCTCTACGTTTTTGTCCATGCCTACATTATACGCCTACTAGGTTTAGCTATTCAAAACAAAGTTTATTGAGCCTAAAATGAACAAAGAAAAAACCCGACGAATCGGGTTTAATACTAAGCTTCTTATTAAAGAATTTCTTTAATACGAGCGGCTTTGCCAGAACGATTACGAAGATAGAAGATTCTACTTCTGCGAACTTTACCACGTTTTTCAACTTTGATAGCAGCAACTGCTGGTGAGTTGATTGGGAATGTTCTTTCAACACCTACGCCTGAAGAAATTTTTCTTACAGTGAATGTTTCGCTGACACCGGAGCCGCAGCGTTTAATAACAACGCCTTGGAAGACTTGGATACGTGATTTGTTGCCTTCGACAATTCTGACGCTAACTGAGACAGTGTCACCAGACTTAAATTCTGGAACGTCTTTCTTAAGTTGACGTGCAGTAATTTCATTAACAATATTTGTGTTCATGTCTTTACTCCTTTCTAACTAGTAATGTTTTGGTACGTTCATATCAATTTATGAAAGCGGGACGCCCTCAGCAAGTTTTTGAAACTCGCAAGGAAGATAATACTCTTTATTAAAAAGAGATGCAAGTTTTTTCTAGTGTTAAGTAAAAATACTTGACACCTCTATTTATCTATATATAATAGATGACGGTAAAAAGGAGATTACAAACATGTCAGTTAAAATTAGACTTACCAGAATCGGTCGTCACAAAGACGCCATTTACCGTATCGTTGTCGCAGATTCAAGAAGCGCAAGAGATGGTCGTTATGTTGAACAAATTGGATACTATGATCCAGCAAAACCAGAAGCAGAAGCAACAATCAACGAAGAATTAGCATTAAAATGGCTTCAAAATGGTGCCCAACCTTCTGATTCAATCCGTACCCTTTTCACAAAGAAAGGCTTAATGGAAAAATATAACAAAGCAAAAAAGGAAGCTAAATAATGGACTACGAAAAGATCATTCATACAATTGTTGATCCTTTCTTAATCAATCCTGATGCTTTGATGGTTCGTCAACTTCCTTCAGACAATGAAAAGGACATAGTCCTTCTTATCTGTTCAGAAGGTGAAGACACAGCCAGACTTATCGGTAAAAAAGGCACCGTCGCTAACGCACTTAGAGAAGTTGTTGCCGTTACTGGTAAAAACGAAGGAAAACATATTCACTTAAAATTCGAGTCATTCGAAGAAGAATCAAAATAAGCATGGAATTTCTTACTGTCGGTCAAGTAGTCAGAACTATTGGACTTAAAGGCGAAGTAAAAGTTTATCCCTCTACTCATTTTCGCGACACTAGATTCAAAAAAGGTGCTCGCGTTTTTCTTTTAAATGACAACAACGAAATTGAAAGAGAACTAACCATCAAATTACACCGCACAAATGGTGATTGTGACAACTTAATCTTTGAAGAAATTTCGTCAATTGAAGAGGCAGAAAAGATTAATAAAAAATACCTTTTTGTCGAAAAAAACCCGGAAATTCTCGGGAAAAATGAGTATTTCTTCTCAGATTTAGTTGGTATGAAAGTTGACTTTGATAACGGTCAATCAATAGGTGTTGTTAAGGCCGTTGAAGAGTTCACTTCTTATGCTACTTTACGTGTCAAAACTGATGGAAAAGATGTTCTAATTCCATTCGTAAAAGCATTCGTAAAATCTGTTTCACTTGAAGAGAAACAAATCATTATTAATTTCATTGAAGGCTTATTATGAAAATAACAATTCTCACCTTATTTCCAGAGATGTTTGACGGGTTCTTAACGAACTCGATTATTAAGCGTGCAATCGGAAAGAAAGTTGTAGAAATCAAAATTGTTAACATACGTGATTACACAAAAGATAAATATGGACGCGTAGACACTCCACCTATTGGAGGAGGAGCTGGCTTAATTATGAAATGTCAGCCAATCGTTGATGCGCTTAAAGATGTATCTTCCTCTAACTCTAAAAAGATTATGTTGAGCCCAAGAGGTAAGACTTATAATCAACAAAGTGCTAATTTATTAGCAAAAGAAGAAGATTTAGTCTTGCTTTGTGGTCACTACGAAGGCATTGATGAAAGAGTTAATGATTATGTTGATGAACTTATCTCAATTGGAGATTATGTTCTAACAGGTGGCGAAGTAGGTGCGATGGCTATCGCCGATTCAGTTATTAGATTACTGGATGGAGCAATTACAGAAACTTCATTAGATGATGAATCATTTAATGATTGTTTACTTGAATATCCTCAATACACTGAACCAAAAGAATTTGAAGGAAAAAAAGTTCCAGATATTCTTTACACCGGTAACCACACAGCTATCGATAAATATAGAAGAAAAGAAAGCTTAAGATTAACAAGAGAACTAAGACCTGACTTATTCAAGAAACATGAGCTCACCAAACAGGATAAAAAACTCATTGATGAATTAGATCAAGGTGAAGAAAATCCAAAGTGGATGAACCAAGCACTTGAGAAAGGCAAAAAGTTCACAAAGTAGAAAATAGTAAGGGCAACAGTCCTTACTTTTTTTATCATCTAATTAGACAACACGCTTTTTTTCACTATAATTAAAGTCTAAAAATTATACAGATTTTTCTATGGATTTTAGTAAAAATTCCCAGGAAATCACGGGGATTTTGAAAAATTAGGACATTTAAAAATAAAAAGATATTGGAATAAAAGGTAAGAATGTTGTTATAATCTTCCTTGCTAAAGGAAACGCTATTTATGGTTAACTCTAAAGGTATCAAAAGACTATTAGAAGCTGTTAAGGGTAATTTATTATTCAAGTGCAGCAACATTGATTCTGTTAAAGAATTATTTTTCTCAGTCGTTGATGATAAAGAAGAAAGCTTCAATAAATTTGAACAAACTTTCCCTAAATTAAAGAAAGAATTAGAAGCTGATCTTAAGTTCTTTATGGAAAGTGACCCAGCCGCTGATAGTGAACAAGAAATTCTTTTAGCTTATCCAGGATTTAAAGCAATCTGTGCATATAGAATTGCACATGAATTATATGGATTAGGTTTTAACCTAGCCGCTCGTATGATGACAGAAGAAGCTCACTCAAAAACAGGAATTGATATACACCCTGCTGCACAGTTAGCTTCGCCACTATTTATTGACCACGGTACTGGCATTGTTGTTGGTGAGACCACCATTTCTGGCAAAAACCTTAAACTATACCAAGGTGTCACATTAGGTGCTTTATCTCTTAAATGTGGTTCACAGTTAAAAGGATGCAAAAGACACCCGACAATTGGTGAAAATGTCATCATTTATGCAGGTGCCTCAATCTTAGGAAATGTAACAATCGGAAACAATGTAACAATCGGTTCTAATGTATTTATTACAGAATCAATTCCAGACAATGTAAAAGTATCATTTAGTAAACCGTCCCTAGTTATAACTCAAAAATAAAGACAAGCATAGCTTGTCTTCTCTTTTATTTCTTTCCTAAATAGATTAACACATCTTTACGTTTTATAATACCAATATAATGATCTTGATCATCAATTAGTGGTACGAAGTTCTGGTCTAATGCTAAGGCATAAACTTCTTCAATTGTGGCATCAATTTTTAAGCATCTATATGGTCTATAATGCTCAATATCTTTAACCTTAACATTTTCAGCTAAAGTAATATCGAAATAAGCATGATTTTTTATATAACGTAAAACGTCACCTTCTGACAAAGTGCCAACATAATGGCCATCTTTATCAATTAGAGGAACCACAGTGAACTTATGAGCATCGAACTTTTCTAAAGCTTGTCTAATTGTGGCAGTATCGAATAGATAATAAGTTGCCTTTTTAGGTAAGATAAGTTTTAAAATGGTATCCATTACATTAATCCTCCACCCATTCCAGGTAAGCCTAAGCCTCCAGGAGGCATACGGCCTGTCTTTTTATATTGTTGCATGCGTTTCATCATTTCTTGCATTTGATCATACTTCTTTAAAAGTCTATTAATATCTGCATTAGTTTTGCCACATCCATTAGCAATTCTAACTTTTCTAGAATTCTTTAGAATTTCAGGGTGGGCCCTTTCTTCAGGAGTCATTGAGTTAATAATTGCTTCAAATGATCTCATTTCCCTTTCGCCAGCTTCTTTTTGTTCTTCAGTGATAGTTGGCATACCAGGAATTAACTTTAATAAGCCACCGACAGAGCCCATACGTTGAATTCTCTTCATATTCTTAAGAAGATCATCAAGTGTGAACTTGCCGTCCATCATCTTCGCGGCTTCTTTTTTAGCTTCTTTTTCGTCGATTTCATCCTTAACTTTTTCAGCGAGGGTGACTATGTCACCCATTCCGAGGATTCTATCCGCCATTCTGTCTGGATGGAAGACGTCTAAATCAGAAATCTTTTCACCAACACCAGCGTATTTAATTGGAATACCAGTTAAGTGTTTAATTGATAAAGCAGAACCACCACGGGCATCACCATCAAGTTTGGACATAATAATGCCAGTAACATTAAGTGCATTATGGAATGTATTAGCGACGTTAATGGCGTCTTGACCAGACATAGCGTCGACAAGTAATAATGTTTCAGTTGGATGAACTGCATCAGTGATGTTGTTTAATTCCTTCATTAAGGCTTCATCAATCTGTAAACGACCTGCTGTATCGATAATAAGAACATCTACATGTTCATTAAATGCTTTTTCTCTTGCCTTGATAGCAATTTCAACAGGGGAAACTTTGTTTCCCATTGAAAAAACGGGAACACCAATTTGTTCTCCTAATTGTTCTAATTGTTCAATAGCACCTGGACGGTAAATATCAGCGGCTGCAAGAAGGACTTTTTTGTTCATCTTGTTCTTCATGAGGTAAGCAAGCTTACCTGCAGATGTAGTTTTACCTGTACCTTGAAGACCGACCATCATAATAATTGTTGGTTGTTTATTTTCAAATTTAAGTTCAGAATCGTCTGATCCAAGTAACTCAACAAGTTCATCGTGGACGATTTTAACGACCATTTGAGAAGGATTAAGTTTTGTATAGACTTCTTCACCAATTGCTTTTTGTTTTACGTTTTCAATAAATGCTTTGACAACTTTAAAATTAACATCGGCTTCAAGTAAGGCGATGCGAACTTCTTTAAGCATGTCTTCCATGTTGGCTTCGGTTAAACGAGCCTGTCCACGGATAGACTTAATAATGCGTTTAAATTTTTCGGTTAGTGACTCAAATGCCATTCTTCAAATCCCTTTCCAATTTAGTAATTATTTGGTAGTTTTCTTCAGTGCGATTTTCATCAAAAACCCTGCAAATTCCCAGGGATTTTTCGAATTTGTCGAGTTTTTTACATGCCGTTTTAATCGCATCAGAAACTGCTGTTCTGGAGATCTTTCTAAGCTCAGAAATTTCGCTTAAAGAAAGGTCTAAATAATAGTAATCACACATGATTTCATATTGTTGTTTTGTTAAAAGGCGACCATAAATGTCGAGGAGTCTATTAATCTCTAAAGTCTTGTTTATCTCGCTCATTTACTGTCTCCAATACATAAACCCATGAGGTATTTTTCAAGGTCAAATTCACGGAGGTCTTCCATCTTCTCACCTAGACCAATAAATCTGACTGGAATACCAAGTTCATCTCTAATTGCTAAAATGATTCCGCCTTTTGAGGTTCCGTCCATCTTAGTAATAACAATTCCAGTAAGTTTGATACAATCCAAGAATTGTTTGGCTTGTACAACACCGTTTTGACCAGTAGTTGCATCAATAACCAAAAACACTTCGTGTGGTGAATCTGGAATCTCTTTAGAAATAACACGAGAAATCTTTGATAACTCGTTCATTAGGTTAATTTTATTTTGTAATCTACCAGCAGTATCTACTATAAGTAGATCAATATTGTTTTCTCTGGCTTTTTTAGCCCCATCAAAAGCCACTGAAGCAGGGTCTGAGTTAGGTTTACCAACTACGATAGGGCAACCTAGTCTTTCGGCCCAAATGCTTAATTGTTCAATAGCGCCTGCTCTAAAGGTATCGGCGGCACAAAGCATAACCTTCTTGCCTTGATTAATGTAACGATAGGCAAGTTTAGCAATTGTTGTGGTTTTGCCAACACCATTAACGCCTGCTACTAAAAGAACTGTTGGGCCTTCTTTTTGGAAGACTACATCGTTTTGAACTACTTCGCCTTTACTCATATAACCTGAGAAAAGCTTGTCTATGACAAGATCATTGATTTCATCAGAGTCTGTTATCCTTTTTTGTCTACTTTCTTCGATGACTTCTTCAATAACCTTCATTGTTAAATTAACACCGACATCGGCTTCAATTAAAATCTCTTCGAGTTCGTCAAAATATTCCTTATTAACTTTCTTGGATTTTTTCGCGATTATATCAAGTTTCTTCGCAAAATTTTCCCTGGACTTTTCCATTCCTTTAACGAACTGTTCATTTTCCTGGGTTTTATTTTTTGAGAACTTTTCTTTTAGAAATTTTAATAATCCCATTATTTACCTGCTTTCTTTTCAAGTGCTGATTTAGCAGCTAATTGCTCAGCTTCTTTCTTAGTGGAGCCTTCACCAACGCCAAGTTCCATTCCATCGAATAAAACTCTAACCCTAAAGGTCTTATTATGGGCTGGTCCACTTTCTCCAATAAGTTCATAAGTAACTGATTCTCTATGTTCTGCTTGAATTTCTTCTTGAAGCTTGGACTTATAATCAGTTAATCCATCAATGTCGAATGTTTTAATTAAATTGACAAACATATCTACTAAAACTTGTTTAGTTACTTTAAAGCCTTGATCAAGGTATAAAGCTCCAATAAATGCTTCGAACACATTCTCAAGAATGTGGTTAGCCTTAGAAATATCGCCTGAGAATGAATTTCCTAAACGAATATACTCATGTAGATTGTACTTACGAGCCATGTTAGAAAGGCCGTTTGTAGAAACTAAAGCCGCTCTCATTTTGGTAAGACTACCTTGATTTAAATCTGGACGAGCAACAAAGGAAATCTCTGCAACAACAAGATTAATAACTGAGTCACCTAAAAACTCTAATCTTTCATAGTCATGGTGCTTTGTGTTTGCATCTGCATTATATGAAGGATGAGTAAAAGCTTGCTCAAAAAGCACTTCGTGCTTAGGTTCGATATTAAATTGTTTTAAGAACTCTTTTAAATCTCTCATTTCAAATTTTCTTTAATTTGGTCAACCATTCTGTTTTTAGCAAGTGTATAGGTTAAAGTTAAGGCATTTTCAAATGAATAAGCATCTGAATTACCATGAGCTTTAACTGCAACAGTGTTAACACCGATTAAAAGTGCTCCACCAACTCTCTTATAATCCATAAGTTTAATCATTGGCTTAAAGCTCTTTCTGGCGAATAAATAACCGATCTTTGAAGAAAGTGATCTTGTGAATGATTCTTTCATCATACCACCCATCATCTTAGCAACACCTTCAACACCTTTAAGGAAGACGTTTCCAGTGAATCCATCAAAGACAACAACATCAGCTTCACCGTCTAAAACGTGTCTAGCTTCAATGTAGCCTTTAAAGTGTGGGTTTTGCTTAAGAAGTGCGTAGGCTTTCTTTGAAAGATCATTTCCTTTACCTTCTTCAGTACCATTACAGATTAAGTTAATATTAAGCTCTTTTTCACCATATGCAGCGTGGTAATAAGCCTCACCAAGCTTTGCATATTGATACAAATCTTCTGGTGAGTTATCACTTGTTGCTCCAACGTCAAGTAACACAACATATTTGTTAGCGATTTTGGTTGGGAATGGTGAAATTAAGGCTGGGCGTTCAACACCTGGAATTTTCTTGTTAATTAATGTGGCTAACGAAAGGAACGCTCCTGTTGATCCCGCAGATAAAACGCCATCCGCTTTCTCTTCGTTAACAGCACTAACAGCTTTGTAGCAAGAAGAATCTTTTTGTCTCATTGCTTGCATAACGCCACATTCCATAGGAAGAATGCTTTGTGAAGGAATGATTTTAGAAACAATGTCTTTAATTGGCTCTAAAGCTTTTTCATCACCAACCGCAATAATTTCGCAATCATCGTGTTTGCTTAAAAAAGACTTTACTGCCTCAATAGTAATGGCATAGCCATTATCTCCGCCCATCATATCAATAACTAACTTGACCATAATTAAATCCTCCAACGTGTATTGTAGCACGCAAAGATAAATATCACACTAAAAAACATTTTAATGTTTATCTCTGCTGATATTTGACTTTGAATTTTTCAATAAAAAAGCCATCTTTTTAGATGGCCTAATTAAGTTTTTATTCGATACCAACCAAGTAGTTGTAGACTGGTTGATCACCACGACGGATATCAAATTCAACGTTTGGATATTCATCTGGTAAGCTCTTTTGGAGTTGGGCAAGAACTTTATCGCTAACTGCTTCTCCAACAAAGATTGTAGCAAGATAGCTATCCTCGCGAATCATCTTCTTAAGCATCTTGTAGAGTGCTTTTTCAGGTTTAGATTCACAGCACACGACTTTCTTATTGGCGATAGCCATAAAGTCGTCTTTTTTAATTGAAACACCATTCATGGTTGTATCTTTTACTGCGTAAGTGACTTCACCAGAGGAAATATGGGCGATAACTTCCTTCATATTAGCAAGGTTTTCATTAACAGCTAAATCTGGTGAGAATTGAGAAACTGCAGCCACGCCTTGCGGAATTGTCTTAGATTGGACAACTACAACGTTAATTTCGCCTTGTAAGACATCTTTTGCCTGTAAGGCAGCCATAACAATATTTGAGTTATTTGGGAAGACATAAACTGTCTTTGCGTTTGTATTAGTAATAGCTTTTGTGATGTCATTAATGGATGGGTTCATTGTTTGACCACCGGTAATGATTTCATCAACACCAAGTTCTCTAAATGCTTCTTCAACGCCCTTGCCTGCGGCTACTGCAACTAGAGCAGACTCTTTAGTAGGCTCTCTAAGTTCAGAAACAGGCTCATCCGCTGGGGTTTCTTCTCCCTCTTTCTTCTCTTGAAGTGAGGTATGTTGCTCAGTCATATTTTCGATCTTGAGTTTAATGAACTCACCGAAGGATTGACTATAGGTCAAGACTGCGCCTGGAGCAAGTGTATGAACGTGAACTTTAACAATATCATCATCACGGACAACAACAAGTGAATTACCGTGGTTAGAAAGAACTGATTTGAATCTAGATTCAATAAATGGCTTTTTGTTTTCAGGATCAAGTCTAAGAATGAATTCTGTACAATAACCAAATTCGTCTGATTCGACTGCTTGTTGAGCGGAGTTATCAGTGCTTTGATCTCTTGAGATAGCTTTCTTTTCAATAAACTTACCGTTTAATGCTGAAAGCATACCTTCTAAAATCTTAATTAAACCAGCACCGCCTGAGTCGACAACTCCAACTTCTTTAAGAACTGGTAATAAGTCAGGTGTATGTTTAAGTGAAGCTTTAGCTTCAGATAATAAATATTTAAATGAATCTAAAACGTCGCCATCTTCTTCAACATAATTTTTAAGGGATGTTGATGCTTCTCTAATAACGGTGAGAATTGTACCTTCAACTGGTCTCATAACTGCCTTATAGGCAACTTTGGTACCATTGGCGAAAGCTTCCCCTAAAAGTGGAGCATCAATTGCCTTTGAACCTTCCAAAGCTTGGGAAAAGCCTCTGAAGATTTGGGAAGTAATAACACCAGAGTTTCCTCTTGCACCCATTAATAAGCCTTTCGAGAAGGCTGTAGCGATAGAGAAAACATCATTATCACTTCTATTTTGAATTTCCTTGGCACCAGAGGCCATAGTTAAATTCATATTCATTCCAGTGTCGCCATCTGGAACTGGGAAAACGTTTAAAGCATCAATCTCAGGATAATGGTTGTACAGATTATTGGCACCTGAGATCAACATATCTTTTAATAACTTAGCATTAATTGATTTCATTATTCTACCTTCTTGAGGTCTTGGACGAATATATTGACCTTCGCTACGCGAACATCAAATGTATTCTCGATTACGTATTTAACCTCTTTTTGGACACTTCGTATAATTTCAGTAACTTTGACACCTAGGGCAACTACTATACAAAAACTAATGTGATAACCTTCTTTTTCTTCTGTTAAGTGAATGACTTTATCAATCTTCTCTTTTGGAAGAATTTTAGCCTTGTCATCTTTAGAACAAATGCCAACAATACCATAACAACCTAAAATCGTATCTGAAACTAAAGAAACAATCGCTTTGTTGGTAATATTTATTCTGCCTAGTGAAGTTTTCTTATTAATTGACATATTAAATTGAGATAATTAAATTATCTCGCGACAAATATAACATATAATATAGTAAATTACAAAAAGTTTTTTAAATTAGTTAGAAAAAATTCTAACTAATTCTTCCTTATGTGCACCATAGAAAATTATCAAATGGTTTCCATTTGGAGATGTAAACATTTCATCAATTGATTCATTAAATTGAACCTTAACTTGGGTTCTACAAAGGTTGTTTTTATGGAGATTTTCCACCACGTTTCCTTCAAAAATTTCATAGTCTTGGAGGTTTCCGTTCATCTTAAAAATTGTGACTTTGCCAAGGTTAACTCGACCTGAGATTCCAAGACCAATTCCGGACTCAAAATGGGTGTCAAACTTGTAGCTTAGGCACATGTCTAACGGAATTGTGCAGTGAGCAAAATAACCATAACGTTCTTTTAAGTTGAGATAACTTGGATTAACTTGGAAGCTTGATTGATTGAAAGCTTTCTTAACAATTGCCATTGAAAGCATTGCAGGAATGTCACCTTCACATGTTGCAATGTAGCCATCCTTGTTTAACATCGCAAGAGCAAGGCAAGATGTGTTTTTAACTGAGGAAAGTAAATCAAAGCAACGAACGGTTAAACCATTGAGCTTATATTTCACGATTAAATCACGTAAGGCACAGTAAATTTGAAGGGCGCCGTCTAAAGTCCTACTATCAACTTTTTCGTTTAAAAGTGGCTCAAAAATAATTGGGTCAATTTTCTTGTTTGTCTTAGAGATTTGATCAAAAAATTCTTCAGTTGAAATATCGATTAATTCAACCCCAAATTTCTCTTTAGCAGCCTTATAATCGACGTCACTAGAAATGAGCCAGTTTGATGGCTTTCCAACAACGCCTAAACGCATGTTATTTAGTTTACTAAATTTCAAAAATCCCTGGGATTTCGCGGGAATTTTTGCGATTTCTTCCGATTTTAGCTGCTCTTTTACTTCCTCAGGTTTTCCATGGAATAGCTTAAATTTCTTGCCGTTTTTTCTAAGGAAAGACGCTATTTCTAGGCTCGCTGGAAGGGAGTTATTCGCGTCTGTAGCGAGTAATAAATAAGGCTCTTTAAAGTCCTCAAAAATAGACTTAAATTCTTCTTCAGTTCCGCCGGTTTCAATAAAGAAAATGCTCTCTCCTGAAGGATCAAAAATAAAGTCATTATTTGCGTTTAAAGCATTTAAAAATCTCGCCTTTTCTTCATCTTTAAAGCGAGAGTCATTTCCAACTTTGGATCTTAAAAATATAAAATTAATCTTTTTCATACGCTACTTATTATATAGCAAATAAAGGGGTAGAAAAAGAAAAAAGCCCGGCGGCTCGCTATTCTCCCCGACAAGTCGGATACCTTCGCCACTACGGTGCTTAACTTCTGTGTTCGGGATGGGAACAGGTGTGTCCACCGCGCCATCGTCACCAGACCTTTTTCTTAATGTGAGAGAATTATTCTCTCAAAACTAGATATTACACTTACATGTTCTTAAAGTCAAGTTACATTGATTTACCCATATATTACTTATATTTCTCAGATTAAAATCTTAAAAATTTTATGAAATTAAGTCCTCGTTCTATTAGTATCAGTCGACTGAACACATTACTGTGCTTACATCTCTGACCTATCAACCTTGTAACATTCAAGGGAACTTACTTCTTACGAATGAGAAGTCTCATCTTGTGGTTGGCTTCACGCTTAGATGCTTTCAGCGTTTATCCATTCCGTAGGTAGCTACTCAGCCATGCCACTGGCGTGACAACTGATAGACCATTGCTACGTCCATCCCGGTCCTCTCGTACTAAGGACAGGTCCACTCAAACTTCTTGCGCCCACGACAGATAGGGACCAAACTGTCTCACGACGTTTTGAACCCAGCTCG